>JAPUJT010000155.1 GCA_027296055.1 Planctomycetota bacterium
TTGGGATACCGACCTCCGGCACCGGAAGCGCTTCTGCCATGGCCTCTAGGCTTCGGGGTTCCACCCCTCCGCTCCTCGGCCATGGCTCGAAGTCCTGTCGGAGTAACATAGGATTTGGTACCACTATTGGGGGCCGGTCAGGCTCGTCAGCGACTTTATCGACACGCCGTGGGGGAAGTACGCCCTTTATCTCCTCGCCCGCCACAGCCGGGTGGAGAAAGATCAGGAAGCGGCAGTCGGCTACCTCAGCCGGCTCGTCCCGTCGGACCCCCCGGAGAACATCGTCCTCCAGGCGCGGGTGGTACTCGCATCCGCCCTCTTCCGATCGGGACGATTGGAGGAGGCCAGGGAGGCGATCCGGGAGGTGAAGGAGGGACCCGTTCCCGATCCAATGAGGATCTTCCTTGGAACCCTCGAGTCCCACATCAAGCGAAGCCAGTTGGAGGGCTCCGGGGACATCGGCCCGGGGTTATGAGGCTCGAGGAGAGCCGCGGCTGGCCGGTGTCCTGGGGCAGGTGTCTCTCTGATGGGAGGGGCCGTCACTGCCAGTTCGTCAGGTCCAATCCCGTCAATTCAGCTAGCTCGAGATTGGGCTTCTCGAAATCCCGCTTCAGCGACTCCCGTAGCGAAGCATCCATGGCTGGATACCCTGGTTCGGCCCTTCGATTGAATCGAGCGACAAGGCGAAAAATTTTCCCGCGTCCGAACGACACACGAACGAACCGAGCAAGTTTCCGGCTGCGCGGAACGTAGGTCCTGTTTTTCCCGGGCGACTCCGGGGCATCCCCCTCCTCCACCCCGAGGAAGGAACAGACGCGACGAACCTCCTGGTGCGGATCCGAGACCAGGCGCTCGAACTGCAAGAACAGCATCTGATCCAGCGAGAACCATTTGCAGAATCGTCGGATCTGTTCGGCATACCTGCTGCGTTTCAGGTAGTAGTTCCAGAGTGAGCGTTCCTGCCCCTGCCTTTCGAGTTCGACGGCCCTCTCGAAGGAATACGGCTCCGCGCCGTTCTTCACGGCATGCCAGTAGTTCGAATACGCGCGAACGACGGGTTCCCTAAAGATCCAGATGAGTTTCGCATCCGGGACAACCTCTGCGATCCGTTCTGCTGCGAGAGGAAGAAAGCTATACGTGGGCGTCTTTTCTCCCACCAGCTGCTCCGACTCTGCCGACTCGAAGTGGCGCGAGTACCACCCCATGCCCTTCTCGAAGTTCTCGTCTCTGTCGAAGAAGTGAAGCTCGCGGCGGGCCATGTAAATGCGGGGATTTCTGGACAGGAAATGCGAGAGCGTCGAAGTGCCCGCTTTCATCGCTCCGACGATCAAGAAATCGGGTGCTCGCATGATAGCTCCTGTCCGTGCGAAAAAGTCGATCCACATGATGAGTAGGCCCGACTTCCAGGTCCAGCGATCTCTTCGGCCATGTCTTCTCCCTTCCCATACCGCGCCGATGCGTCCGGGAAGCGGCTCCGTGCAGGCAGGAATTTTGCGGGAGCGCAGGATCCCATCGGATCGGGAACTGAACGCGGAAGCTCAATCCCGGATCAAACAGCGACTCGCTCGTAGCGATGGTGAAGTCTGGGTTTGGGCTCTTCTCGCGCTCGATCTGGTCCTTGCGGGCAGCCAGCCGGGATCAAGGCGTTCGTAAGTCGTTGCGTACCAAGGTAGTCGGGTGTGTCGGATGGACAGCCGCCACCGAAATGACCAACTCGTGTGCCGTCACGCCCCTCATCCATCTTGCTTCCATCTCGCGAGCCAAGTAGGTTGCCGTGGAGGGTTTTGACTGTGGAGGGCAGACCAAAGTGGAGTGGATCTTCGTATTCATTATCTGGATGGTTTGCGCTTGGGCCGCAGGTCAGATAGCGGAGGGAAAGGGCCGTAGCAAAGGTGAGGGTCAGGCCCTTGGCTGCTTACTGGGCTTGTTCGGAGTGCTGATAGCGGCCGTGTTGCCGGCGCGACATAAGGTCGTCGATGATTCGGAGGGCACCGGTGGAGATCACAAGAAGTGCCCGTACTGCGCCGAGTACATCAAGCTGGAGGCGATCAAGTGCCGGTAGTGCGGAGAGAGTGTTGACGTTCCCCTTTGAAACCGGTCCAGAGGGAATAGTACTATTCTGGACCGGACCATCACCCCGAAAACGGTACCAGCCTGAAGGCGTGGATTATGTTTTGGTCCGCAGTTGGCGATCCGCTCCTTGCGCATGCCCTTGTTCACGTCAGGGTCAGCCTACTCTTCAGTTGCCCCCCGCCTCGGCGTAGCCACGGATCACATCCAGAAAAGCGTTCGCGTAGCGGCTGAGCTTCGTGTGTCCCACTCCCGACAGGCTCGCGAAGGAATCGCGGGTCAGCGGCTGCTTGTCCACCATCTGCGCCAATGTAGAGTCGTGGAAGATCACGTAGGGGGGAACACCTTGCTTGTTCGCTAATTCCTTGCGCAGCTGACGCAGGGTATGCCAGAGCGGAGAGGATCGGTCACCTTCGAAGGCGCCCGTTTGCCTCTTCGGCTTGCGCTCGCGCGTGCGTTGCCGAAGCCGGCGCAGTTCCAGGCGCCGCTCCCCCGACAATACTGGCTCCGCGGTTTGTGTCAGCTTGAGCGAGCCGTGGCCCTCGATGTCCACCGTCAGCAGCCCGCGCGCTACGAGCTGGCGAAATACGGCGCGCCATTGCGACTGGTCCAGCTCCTGCCCGACGCCGTAAGTCTTCAGCCGGTGGTGGCCGAAACGGAGAATGCGCTCGTCTTCCTTGCCCAGCAACACCCCGATCAGATAGTTCACGCCGAAGCGCTGACCGGTTCGGTAGACGCAAGACAGCGCTTTCTGCGCCGCCTCCGTTCCGTCCCAGATCTCGACCGGCTCCAGGCAGGTGTCGCAGTTGCCGCAGGGCTCGGCAAGTGTGTCGCCGAAGTGCGCCAGCAACACCTCGCGCCGGCAGGTCGTCACCTCGCAGTAGCCAAGAATGCCCTCCAGTTTGTGCCGTTCGATGCGCTTGTGGGTCTCGTCTGCCTGCGATTCCTCGAGCATTCGCCGCAGTAGGATGACGTCCTGGAGGCCGTATACCATCCAGGCGTTCGCGCTCAATCCGTCCCGCCCCGCCCGGCCCGTCTCTTGATAGTAGGCCTCGAGGCTTCGAGGGAGATCCAGATGGGCGACGAAACGGACGTCGGGCTTGTCGATCCCCATGCCGAAGGCGATCGTCGCCACCACGACGACGCCGTCGTCCCGGATGAAGCGCCGCTGGTTGCTCTCGCGCTCCTCCTTCGTCATGCCGGCGTGGTAGGGTAGAGCCGTCCAGCCCTTCGAGCGCAGCCACTTGGCGATACTCTCGACCTTGCGACGCGACAGGCAGTAGACGATACCTGCGTCCCCGCGGTGCTCGTCTTCAAGAAAACGTAGCAGTTGCTCCCGGCCCTTTTGCTTGTCGCTGACGCGGTAACGGATGTTCGGGCGGTCGAAGGCACCGATGTGGATCCGCGCTCCGCCCAGGGCCAGGCGCTCGACGATCTCGCTCCGGGTCGGCGCGTCGGCGGTGGCGGTGAGAGCGATGCGCGGCACGTCCGGGTAGCGCTCGTGGAGAGCTGACAGCCTCAGGTATTCGGGTCTGAAGTCGTGGCCCCACTGCGAAACACAGTGCGCCTCATCGATTGCGAACAGCGCAATTTGGATCCTATCGAGGAGGGATAGCGTGCGGTCCATCAGCAATCGCTCGGGTGCCGCGTACAGGAGGTCCAGCTCGCCGTCCAGCAGCTTTCGTTCTACCTGACGTGCCTCATGCGGCTCGAGCGTAGAGTTGAGAAATGCGGCTCGCACACCCGCCTGACGTAGGGCATCCACCTGGTCCTTCATCAGGGCGATCAGGGGCGAGACGACGATTCCCGTCCCGGGCCGGACGATGGCCGGAATCTGGTAGCAAAGAGACTTGCCGCCACCGGTGGGCATCAGGACCAGCGCGTCGCCCCCCGACACGATCTCGGAGATCACGGCCTCCTGCCCTGTACGGAAGGTGTCGAATCCAAAGATGGCGCGGAGCACCTCGCGCGAAGCGTCTCTCATGGCGCCGCATTGTGCCGCATGAAGGTAGCTTCCAGAAGGCCCGCCTCGTCGGACGGGGCACACAGTTTCGCTCCCGCTCCTCCGGCTGTCATACGTCGCGGCGAGTCCAACATGACGTGAAGTACTATCATGGAGCCCAGTCTACTCAGCACTCTGACCAGACGAGCGTCCCGCCAAACCGGTCGAAAAGGAGTTTGGTCGGGATCATTGCGGCAGGATTGCTGTTCGTAGGTCGGAATCGAGGGTAGCGTGACTCGTTGTGCGCGAAGGTGGACAGGTTATTCGCATGGACACCCGCGCGCTCGCCGAAGCCGCGGGCGTGAAGATCGGCCCCGTCACCCACATTGAAGTAGCCCATCCCCAGGAGGCGCGCTATCGCAGGTATGACATGCCCAACACCAGCGCCGGCGAAGGGAACGACGAGGCCGAAGTGCTGGACCCGCAGACCATCCTCGTCACGGCGTCCGTGATCGTCTGCTTTTCGATCCTCGATTCCTGATTCGAGGCCTACATCCCCAGGCGCTTGCGCAGGAGCTCCATCACGTCTGGAAAGTTGATCGCCGTGACCTGCCGCTGCTCGGCCCACTTCAGGACGGCCACGATCGTGTATGCGCTGTCCTTGAACTCCAGCGCGCCAGACGTCCAGGAGATCTCGCGATCTTTGCACGAAAAGATCAGCCTGCGACGGCGGCAGCCGATGATGAGCGCCAGTCCCGCGAGAGCGAGAACCGGCGCCGCCCCGATCATCCAAGGGCTGATGAATCCCCCCGCCACCATCGCGGTGATCAGTCCCGTCCCCACCAGGAGCGACAAGAGTCCCCCAAGAAACCCGGCAGCGCCGAAGATGGAGCGGTACTGGACCTCGTTCACGTCCGGGATGGGAATCGTCTCAAGGACCGCCTTCCCGTACGGCGCCTCCTTGATCTTCTCGACCCCCATCACCCGCACGATGTGATCATCCTCGAGCACGGCCACCTGGCCGACCTGCGCCAGGAGATACTTCTGCTCGATAAGAACGACCGGAACGCTCTCCTTGGTTTCACCCATTCCGCTTCTTCTCCACGAACTTGCGACCCGGATTGTATGGGATGTCGGAGTTCGATGCTCATCCCCCCGGTGGGACTCCTGCTCACACACCCCGGCGGCTCGAATGGCGAAATACCTCATGCGCGCGTCCCGCGTTCCGTCATCCGTCCGCAACACTCTGAGGATTTTGGACGGCTAGGCGGCCCCGGGACGCCTGTCGTCTTGATTATTCGGCGCTTGGTAATTATCCAGAGACGCCACGATGCCGCGAACATCGCTGACCTCGGTAGGGGGACGGCCCAGGGCGTCGCCCTGTGTCCAAATGAAAAACGACTCTGCGGCCTCATGCCGCACAGTCGTCCTATTGTCCTGGTAGCAGGGGCAGGATCCGAACCTGAGACCTCCGGGTTATGATGATGTAACCGTATATATCATAAGTACTTACTGTGACACAGTGTACGAGATGGCCCGATCGTTTTCAAGATATTTTGGTCGCGGAATTCGAGTTCAGAAGTGCCATTCGTGACAGGCTCGATGTTCTTCCTGACACAATGCCGGCACGATGTGACCTCCTGGGTGAGCGACCGTGGACGCGGCAATCGATATGGGGGCACACGGGATTCCATGAGCAAGAGTACACAGGCGGCCCGTCCCCAGGGCCTTCGCGACACCTCCCCATTCCGGGCGGGTGAATGGGGTGGTCGCCGGCGCGACCGATCGATACCCTAGACCGCTCCATCGCAGACAGAGCGCGCCACTTTCCCCTACGCAGGGTGCCTGCTGCGCTTCCGATATCGCCACGCCACGCTCTGGGGGCCTGGCCGCCGCGTCTTCACGCAGCACTAATTGGAGACCGCCATGCATCGCCGACCGGATCGGATTCCCCCGGGGAGCCTCCTCAGCCGAGGCCGGGCCGCTTCCCGTTCCATCTTCCTGCTAGCCGCCCTCGCCGTTCCGGGCATTGCCCTGGGGCAGGAGGTCCCTCCCGCACACGTCCGGACGGAGTCGGTGCGGATGGAGAACGTACAGGAGCGGCGCCTCGTGACCGGCAGCATCCGATCCGCGCGACGTTCCCGCGTGGCCACGCGGGAGGAAGGTCTCGTCCTGGAGCTCGTGGTAAAGGAGGGCGACGAGGTGGAGGAGGGGGTGGTCCTCTGTCGCATCGACGCGACACGCCTCGAGATCCAGATCCGCACGATGCAGGCGGAGAAGAAACTGGCCGGAGCGGTCCTCGCCGAGAGGAATGCCGACGCCGGGCGAAAGAAGGCCGACCTCGACGCCCTTCGCGATCTGTCGGACCGGGACGCGACCAACCCCAGGGAGCTGGCCGACGCCGAGTCGGCCTGGCAGATCGCTCAGGCCCGCGTCGAACAGGGGAAGGAGCAGATCGGTATCATCGAGGAGAGGCTCGCCCTGCTGGAGCAGCGCCGAGCCGACACGGAGATCCGGGCCCCGTTCGCCGGGCTGGTGACCGCCCGACACACCGAGCGGGGTCAATGGCTCGGCCGGGGCGACGCGATCGTCGAGTTAGTCTCCCTCGACGACCTCGAAGCCTGGCTCGACGTCCCCCAGGCTCATCTCGCCGCTATCGAGCATCACCGAGGTCCGATCCGACTGCGCTTCGGCGGGAGCGAGGACGAAGTTGAAGTGGCTCGCTTCCGGCTCGTGCGCGACGTGGCTCTCAGGACCCGCGGCTTCCCGCTCGTCGCCGAGGTCCCGAAGACCGCCGGCGTCGCCCCCGGCATGTCGGTCACGGCCTGGGTCCCGACGGGCCAGGAAGGCGAGCACATCACCGTCTCCCGGGACGCGATCCTCCGGAGCGACACAGGCTCGTTCGTCTACACCGTGATCGACGCCCCGGGCGGCGGCGGGAAGGCAGCATCCCCGATGCCCGTCGAGATCCTCTTCGGGGTGGGGGACCGGGCCGTCCTCCGGCGCGGAGCCCTCCGGCCGGGGATGCAAGTGGTCCGGGAGGGGAACGAGAGGCTGTTCCCGATGGCGGCGATCGTTCCTCTCGAAGAAGAGGCGAATGAGGCTGACGAGACCGACGAGAAGGGCGGCTCCCGATGAGCTTTATTCGCGTCGCTGTCCGACAGCCGGTCACCGTGGCCGTGGGCGTAATCCTGATCATCCTCACCGGGCTCATCTCGCTCCGCCGGATCCCGATCCAGCTCACCCCAAATGTGCAGGACACTGTCATCGCCGTGACGACCTTCTGGGAGGGAGCGAGCCCCGATGAGATCGAGCAGGACGTCGTCGATAAGCAGGAGGAGCAGCTGCAGGGCATCCCC
This sequence comes from Planctomycetota bacterium, assembly GCA_027296055.1. GTDB lineage: Bacteria > Planctomycetota > JAPUJT01 > JAPUJT01 > JAPUJT01 > JAPUJT01. The sequence continues at coordinate 7,372 of JAPUJT010000155.1, forward strand.
GGGCTCCGGTCGATGACGAGCCGGTCGATCCAGGGACAGGGGCGGATCAAACTGGAGTTCGGTGTGGGGACGTCGAAGGAGCTCGCCCTGCGCGAGGTGAGCGACAAGCTCCGCGAGGTTCCTGACTATCCGGAGAACGTGGACGAGCCCTTCATCGAAGCCTCGGACCCGGAGTCCCGGGATTTCATCGCCTGGATCGTCCTTGAGACGACCGACCCGGACCTGGACGTGAGAACACTGCAGGACTTCGTCGATGACCGGATCAAACCCATCCTCGAGCGCGTTCCTGGAATGGCGGAGGTGAATGTCCTCGGCGGGCGCGAGCGAGAAGTGCAGGTTCGATTCGACCCGCTCCGCCTCGCCGAGCGAGGGATAACTGTTCCGGAGCTCATCGCCGCGCTGCAGCAGACGAACCTCAACGTCTCCGCCGGGACGGTCCCCGAGGCGAAGTCGGACATCCGCGTCCGGTTCGTCAGCCAGTACACAAGCGTCGACCAGGTGGCCCGCACGGTCGTCCGTGAGTCCCCCGAGGGAAAGGTCCTCGTCCGAGACCTCGCCGAGGTGGTCGAGACGTACAAGGAGCCCTTTACTTTCGTCCGCTCGCGCGGCGAGTCGGTGATAGCGATCAACGCGATGAACGAGGTGGGAACGAATGTAATGCAGGTGATGGCCGGCCTCCGAGAAGCGATCGCCCAGGCGAACGCCGAGGGGGGGCCTCTCGACATCCTGGAGCGAGAGCGGGGCTTGAAAGGCGACCTGATCCTCACGCAGGTTTACGACCAGACGGTTTACATTGACGACGCCCTCGCCCTGGTCGAGCGAAACATCTGGCTCGGCGGGGGCCTGGCAATGATGGTGCTGCTCCTCTTCCTCCGGTCGATCCGATCGGCGGGAATTGTCGCTCTGGCGATCCCGATCTCCGTGATCGGGGCGGTGGTCGCGATGGTGGCGATGGGCCGCACGGTGAACGTGATCAGCCTCGCGGGCATGGCCTTCGCCGTGGGCATGGTCGTGGACAATGCGATCGTCGTCCTAGAGAACATCCACCGTCATCTCGAGATGGGCAAGTCGGCAGGGAAGGCCGCCGTCGACGGGACGCAGGAGGTCTACGGGGCGATCCTCGCCTCCACCCTCACCACGATGCTAGTCTTCATTCCCATCCTCCTGGTGCAGGAAGAGGCCGGGCAGCTCTTCAGGGACATCGCCCTGGCGATCGTCGCGGCCGTGTTCCTGAGCCTGATCGTCTCGATCACTGTGATTCCGGCGAGCGCCGCTCGCCTCCTCAGGCGGCCGGACCGGCGACGTTACGGACCGCCGGAGACCGGGGGGGGCGGCGGCCGGTTCTCCCGCTGGGTCGGGGACCGGATCTACGCTCTCACCGGGAGCGTCCTCGCCCGGGTCGGTGTCGTGGCGTTGCTGACCCTGATCTCCGCCGTGGGCACCCTTGCCCTGATGCCTCCGGCAGACTACCTCCCCAGCGGCAACCGGAACCTCATCTTCGGCATGTTGGTGTCGCCTCCGGGCTACAACATGGAGCAGCAGGAGGAGCTTGGCGCACGGATCGACGAGACGATTGCCCCGTTCTACGAGGCGGGCGCCTTGGAGCGGGGCTCCCCGGAGCGCGCCGCGGCCGAGGCGGCCCTCCCGGCGGTGCCCACGTTCAACATGATGACGATGCGGCCGGGCGAGCCGATTGTGCCTCCGCCGCTCGAGAATTACTTCCTCGTCAGCTTCGAGGGAATGATGTTCCACGGCGGGATCAGCGCCGATCCAGAGCGGGCGGTGGACCTTCTGCATCTCTTCTCGCACGCCACCCGGGCGGAGCAGACGCCCGGCGTGCTCGCCTTCGGCTTCCAAGTCCCGCTCTTCCAGCTCGGCGGATTCACCGGCTCGGCGGTGAAGATTAACTTCTCCGGGGATGACCTCGACCAGATCTCCCGCTCCGCCCTCGCCGTCTTTCTCCAGATCATAGGGAAGTACGGCCCGATGTCGGTGCAACCCGATCCTCCGAACTTCAACCTGGCCGCCCCCGAATTGCAGGTCCTGCCCGACCTCGTCCGCCTCAGCGAGGTGGGCATGTCGCCCTCCGACCTCGGACGCACGGTCCAGGCCTTCGGCGACGGGGCGATCATCGGCGAGTACCGGATCGGAGGGGAGTCGATCGACCTCAAGGTGGTTGCCCGTGGGGCATCCGAGCCAGGGGCGATCACCGCCTTCGAGGACATCCCCATTGCCACGCCGGTCGGCGGCGTCACGAGCTTGGCAAGCCTGGCCCGGCTCGTCCGCACGAACGCCTCGCCACAGATCAACCGCAACGGCCGGCAGCGCTCGGTGACGCTCCAGTTCACCCCACCGCCGGGCCTACCGCTGGAGCAGGCAATCGCCGACGTGAAGGGCCTCCTCGACGGCGCCCGCCAGTCCGGCTCGATCCCACCGAACGTGGTCACTTCATACACCGGCTCGGCGAGCAAGCTCGAGGCGGTCCGGACGGCCCTCCTCGGGGACGGCACCGTGCTCGGTCTGATCGGAAGCTCCCTCTTCCTCGCACTGGTGGTCGTCTACCTCCTGCTGTGCGTTCTCTTCCAGAGCTTCCTCCGGCCGCTCGTGATAATGTTCAGCGTGCCCCTCGCTACCCTCGGGGGCTTCGCCGCGCTCTACGCCGTCTATCTCTGGAGCGTGGCCGACCCGTACCTTCCCGTGCAGAACCTGGACGTCCTCACGATGCTCGGCTTCGTGATCCTGATCGGGATCGTCGTGAACAACGCGATCCTGATCGTGCACCAGGCGGGGAACTTCATGGAGGGTCTCGGCGAGACGGCCGAGGGCCGCCGCGACCCGCTCCCTCCCCGCAAGGCCATCGCTGAGGCGGTGCGAACCCGGGTCCGCCCGATCTTCATGAGCACCCTCACATCGATCGGCGGCATGGCACCTCTGGTGCTGATGCCCGGTTCGGGCTCTGAGCTCTACCGCGGCCTGGGCAGCGTCGTGATAGGCGGGCTGCTCGTCTCGACAGTGTTTACGCTGGTGCTCGTCCCTCTTCTCCTCAGCCTCGTCCTCGACTTGCAGGGCTTCTTCCGTCGGACGGCGAAGCCCCGGCCGGGTCCTGATGAGAAACCCGGCGACAAGACGGTCGACACCCCGACGCCCGGGGGCGCCGACGGGCCGGAAGCCCCTCCGACAGGCCCGACGGCCGGCGCGGTCCTGATCCTCGCCACCCTGGGGCTCGCGGGGATCGGTGGCGCAGGTTGCCGCAGCTCCGGGGCCGAGGCCGATGACGACTCACGCCGGTATTTCTCCCGCGCGGTCGATCGGGAGGTCGCCCTGGCGGAAGGAGACGGATCGGGCTGGCAGGCCTCCCCGAAGGGGAGCGAGGTGGACGATGCCCTCCGCGACCGCGTCGACGAGCTCGACGAGATGGCCGGCCCGAAATCCTTCGATGGGGAGGTCCCGGACTACGGGCTTGACCTCTCCGGAGGGGAGCCGGAAGTGCGCCGGATCGGCTTGCAGGAGGCGATCCTCTCGGCGATCGAGCACAACCTCGGCCTGCGGGCGGCCCGGCTCGGCCCTGCCGACGCCTCCAACGAGATCAACTTCGCCCGGGCCCGGTTCGATCCCACCTTCCTCGGAAGGTACGAGTTCGAGAAAATCGACCAGCCCGCTCGGGTGCCCTTGCTCAACAACACCCCCCTCGGCGTGTCGGTGCTCGCCGGGGAGACGCAGGAATTGAGGCTCGCCCTCCGGCAGCCACTCGTCACCGGGACCACCATCGCTCTCGAGAGCGGCCTCACCCGGTTCGAGAACCGCACCCCGGGCTTCGACTTCGATCCCGACCCCGCCTGGCAGGCTCGCGTGGGGCTCTCCGTCACGCAAAATCTGCTCCGTGGCTTCGGCTTGAACGTGAACCGGGCGGAGATCGACCTCGGCGAGACGGGGCTCAAGCGATCCGTGGAGCAGCTGCGGGTAGCGATCCTCGACGTCGTCGCCCGGACCGAGCAGGCGTACTTCGACCTCGTCCGGGCGCGGCGCAACGTCTTGATTCAGCAATCGCTCCTCGACCGGGGGAGGCAGGTGAAAGACGTTCTCGAGAAAAGGCAGGTCTTCGACACCGAGCCGGCGCAGTACACCGACGCGCTTGCCACCGTGAAGCAGCGTGAGGCGGACCGCATCCGGGCCCAGCGGATCGCCAAGGTCGCGTCCGACCGCCTCAAGGCAATCCTGAACGACCCGGACGTCCCCCTCCTGGGGGAGACGGTTCTCGATCCAGCCGACCCCCTCGACGAGGCGGCGGTGCCGATCGACCTGGCCGAGGCGGTGCGAAGGGCTCTCATGGAGCGCCCTGAGGTGAGGGCCTCCCTCCTCCGGATCGACGACGCAGAGATCCGGGAGACGGTGGCGAAGAACCTCCTGCTGCCCGGCCTGTCCCTGCGGGGCGGCATTTTCTACTCGGGGCTGGACGGGAACGCCGGTGGTGCGATCTCGGAGATCGACGGCTCGACGTTCGTGGACTACCTCGTCGGGGTGAACCTCGAAGTGCCGATCGGCAACCGGGCCGCCTCCGCCCGCGCCGATCAGGCCCGACGTGCGAGGCGCCGGGCGATGATCGGCCTGGAGCAGGCGATCCAGGACGTTGTGCTGGATGTGAAAGTGGCGCTGCGAGAGGTGCAAACGAGCTACGAGCTGATCGAGGCGAGCCGGGCCTTCCGGATCGCCCAGACGGAGAACCTTCGGACGCTTCTCGCCCGGGAGGAGACCCTGACGGCGCTCACGCCCGAGTTCCTCGCCCTAAAGTTCTCCCGGCAGGATCGACTGGCGATATCCCAGCGCGAGGAGACGCAGGCCATCACGGAGTACAACAAGGCCCGCTCACGGTTCCGCCGGGCGCTTGGAATCGGTCTCTCCGAGCGGCAGATCGAGCTGAAGGTCGGTCCGGATATCCCGTCCGACGAGCGGATTCGCTTCGGGCGCTGACCGGCGCTTGTCGATGCGATCAACTCGTCCACCCTGGTGCGCCAGGAGTTACGGCTCCCGTGATTTCGAGCCGTAAGCCCGTCCTATGAAGATGGGCCATCCCCCCAGATCTTAGTCCAACCTGAAGGCGAGTAATTTGGTAGATTTTGAGCCTGCAGGAGGGCCAATTCCATGAAGAGGAAACGCTACTTGGAGGAGCAGGTGTGCTGGTTCATCGGATCCTTCAGGCCAGATCGAGGCCGAGGATGGACTCCCGAACCGACCCCGCCTGGCTACCTCTAGCCATATATTCGTCCCTGGTTGCCCGTGATCGCTGCCGTTGTATAAGTCGTCATCGCCGTCACCCCAGCCGGACGGTCCGGGAGCGTGGTCTGCCAGTTCGTGAAAAGATAGAAGGAGAGCTCGTGGGGTCAAGAAACTCCGACAGCCCGATTCGCGGCTGGATCCGGTGATTCGATGACCTTCGGTAGCCTGGAACCCATGTTTCCGGCCGGTGAAGGGCATCGTGGGCACCTGGATTTGGATCCGGCTCTCCGAATGACGGGCCGATCCTAGGGTCCAAAGGGGGCGGTTGAGTTTCTGTGGGGCGATCTTGCCAGATTCGGCGCATAGAGGCCAATCTGGAGCGGATTCGAGCCCAAAGAGCATTTTTTTAGGACGGCCTTCCAACATACAATTGATCTTGGGTTGTCGGCGCATGAATTGATCTTCGGAAGTCCGTTCCAGATCACGACCGGGCGCGCCACCTTTGGTATTCTGTACCCTGTGGAAAAGCCATCGGGTCCGCCTGTCGCCTTCTTGAACATTGCGCACCGCGGAGCCTCGGCGCTCGCGCCGGAGAATACCGTCGCGGCGTTTGAAGCGGCGATCATAGGGGAGGCGACGGCCATCGAGATGGATCTACGCGTCACCAGCGACGGTCAGATCGTCGTGATGCATGACTCTACGGTTGATCGAACATCAAACGGCAAGGGCCATGTCTCTGGCATGACTCTCGAACAGATCCGATCACTCGATGCCGGCACCTGGTTCGGAGGCCAATTCGCAGGGGAGATAGTTCCCACCCTCGAAGAGGTTTTTGAGCAGATCGTTCCGCGCATCCAAGTGGTTCTGGATTGTAAGCAACGCAACGTCGGCATCGAACACCGAATCGTAGAGCTCGCGCGAGCCCACAAGGTTGTCGACAAGACCATGGTGTCCTCGCGGATCGGCCCGATCCTGAAGGGAATCAAGAGCCGTGAGCCGTCCATGCAGACCGGATTTGTCGCCTGGTTCATGGACTGGGGATGGTGGAAACGGCACATAGGTCGTCGGTTGGAGGCTCTGGGGGCGACAACCGTGTCGCCGAAAGCTTCGACGATCACCCCACGCATGATACGCTTTTTTCATGATCGCGGTTTCATCGTCCGCGCGTGGGGGGTCGGAAGTGACGAGAAGCTTGCCGCCCGACTCATTCGCATGGGAGTGGACGGTATGACCTTCAACGCGCCGGAGGTATTGTGGAGAAGCCAGCGAAGAGCAGGAAATGAGAGGTAGCCATGGCCGAGGATGTTCGTGATCTGAATCTTCCGAGTGTCGTTGCGGTCGTGCGCAACCCGGACAAGCTTGAGGCCTTCGATGAGATGCTCGAGGTAGGTCAGTTTTTCGAGACGGTGGAGGCCGTGCGGCGGAAGTCGGGGAAGAGCAAGGAGGACTTCCTCATCGCGCTCAAGCCCAACTTCATGATGACCATCCGCATCGAAGATCCGCCAGTGGTCTACACCGATCCGGTCCTGGTTGAGCGCTGGATCGCGAAGTTGGCCGAGGCGGGGTATCCGAGAGTGTGCGTCGTCGAGGCGCAAAACGTCTATTCACTGTGGTACAAGAACCGCTCGGTCAATCACGTGGCGCGAGTGATTGGTCTGAAAGGCCACGGCTACGAGGTCCGCGACCTCACCAACGAACAGTTCCCGTTCGACTACGGCGGCATCCTCGGACAGCACTTCGTGGGAGAGACCTGGCGGGACGCGGACTTCCGGATCTCGTTCGCCAAGAACAAGACCCATGACGTCAGCCGCTGCACTCTGGTCCTCAAGAACACCTACGGGTGCCTGCCGGCAAAAAACAAGTTCTCCGAGTATCACCGGAAGCGAGAGGTGGACGAGTGCACCATTCAGGCCCTGAAGCACTTTCCCATCCACTTCGGGGCCATCGACGCCACATGGTCTCTCGATGGCCCCCTCGGCTACAAGGAGGGCTTCGACGTGCTGAAGGACGCGGAGGGTAACGTCATCTGCGAGGGGAATATCCACCACACCGAGACCGTGATCGGTGGCCGCGACTATCTTGCAGTGGAACACACAGGCATGACCAAGATGGGTCTCGATCCGCAGAAGGACACTCGCTTCTACAAGCTTGCGAAAGACGCCTTTGGGGAACGGCCCTTCGAGGTAGTCGGGGATCTCACTCGCTATGACGGCTGGCTCAACGTCGGTTCCGGAGCCGCCGACGCCCTCGACATCGGCGAGGAGATTCCGGTGATGTCTCACTTTCTCGGCGAATCGATGGCGCACGTCGATACCGCCCTGTTCCCGTCCCGGAGCAACACCTGGGTGCGAAAGCTCATGCATCGTGTGGGCCGGTGGTTCTTCCTCAAGAAGGTGCGCAACCGGGGGAGCGTCCGTGTTCTAGACCGCCAGGCGTGACTCCGACATTCCTGGCTTTCGATGAACGACCCTCCGGGCGCGGCACGCCTCCGTCCGTCTCCTGGACGGGAGGGTCCTGCTCACGGGAGGCACCGCCGACAACGTCGACCCGCTGGGGACGACGGAGCGATACCTTCCCAGAATGTGCTGGTGTGGTTGTCCAGCGACCTTGCGCGCGAACTCTCCGCAGGCCAACGGATAGGTTCGTTCTTGTGGCAACACCCCGAATGAAGGGTGCCTGCACGGAGCCCATCCTCGTGGGGTCAAGAAACTCAGACAGCCCGAATCGCGGGCGATGGGCCTGACGTTCTATGGCCCGGCAGGGTATGGGATCGGCGGCGTTGACGTGGGAGTGAGCGGGACCGTTGAATAGAAGGGGCGCCGCCGTCGGCTGAGCGGCGAGACGGTAGGTCGCAACAGGAGAGTTCATATCACGCGAAGCCGGGTACTCGCTTTTTGACCAATCTACGTCATGCCTTTTCTCTCCTACAGCGGGAAGCGTCCTTCGAATCTCGGGATCTCAGACGCCAGGCTGGCTTCTTGCCCCTCGTCCCCCAACTGCGTATCGAGCGATTCATCTGATGCGGCACACCGCGTCGAAGCGTTTGCGCTCTGCGCTTCTCCGGACGCTGCCTGGCGTGTGCTCAGAGAGGAGGTCGCGAGTCTCCCTCGGACGACTGTGGTCGAGGAGACCGCGAACTATTTCCACGCCGAATGCGCTAGCGCTCTGTTCGGCTTCGTCGACGACCTGGAGCTTCATCTTCGCGCGTCGGAAAACCTTGTTGCGGTCCGTTCGGCATCTCGCGTTGGCTATTCCGACCTGGGTGTAAATCGACGGCGCGTCGAACGGCTGCGCGAGATCCTTCGAGCGCGTGGCGTCGTTCTCTAAGGGTTGCGGCCTGACAAAGCCGTCCTATCAAAATGACCCTCCCAGGGTAGTCAGCCCTGAAACTCATGATTCTGGACCGCGAAGGGAATCTTGGTCCTCTGGATTTGGATTCAGCGCTCTGAACGAGGGACGGATCTTGGGAATCAAAAGGGCGGATGAGTATCTGGAGGACAGGGCGCGGACCAAACGACTTGTCCCCGGTGTCTGGGAGTCAGTGAAGCGGTAGCCGCCGAACAACGGCATGCAGCGGACGGTGCTTCGCGCCGCAACTGATGTCGGAGACGTTCGACAGCCCACCGCACGTTCCCGACCACCAACTGAGGTGGGAGCACGAAGTTCAGGCCAGCGTGCGGTCAAGGGAACGGCCGGCGATGATCGTTTCCGCTATTGCTTCATATGCACCGTGCGAGTTGGGAACGGGATCTCGATGTCATTTTTATTCAGGGTATTGTAGACCAGTTCCATCATTTCCAACTTCCTGGCAAATTGCTTCCCATAATCATCCACCCACACCCGGGCAGACATGTCTAGGGCGAAATCGCCCATATTCAAGAAGAGGACCTGGGGTCCAGGCTCCTGCAAGATGTCGTCCAGCTCGCTGATCGCATCCAAGACAACCCGTTTGACCTGCGCCACATCACTGCCGTAGGCCACCGCAAAATTCACCGTGGACCGGATGGTCGCGTCGTGTTTGGTGTAGTTCTTGACCCGTGCATTGGCGAGTTGCGAATTGGGAAGGGAGATCACTTCGTTGTCGTAGGTCCGCATCATGGTGGTACGAAGGCCAATATCCAGCAGCACTCCCACTTCCCCGCTCTCGAGTTGGACCTTGTCACCCACATTGACAGAACGATCCAATATGAGCTGAATGCCGGAAAAGACATTGGACAGGGTGCTGTTCAAGGCCAAGGCGATAGCCAGTCCCCCAATACCCAGGGCGCCCAATAGGGGGGCGATTTCGACTTCCCACTTCCCCAGGATGATCAGAAGACCAACAATGGCAACGCTCGTCTTTACAGCCTTGCGCAAGAGAGGCAGCAGATCTTCGTCCAGGGTAGACGCGGTTCGTTTCACCCAGTTCCTTTCCAGCCATTTGGACATGTCGTCAAGCAGGCCGATTGCACCGCCCATTAGCAGCACAGCAAGCAAGGAGAACAGTATCCGATGGGGAACGGTGGTCTGCAGAGCAAGAGGCGTGAGAGCCACCATCAGGCCAATGACCGGGAGCGAATAGGTCACGACCTTCTTGACCGCCCGTATCAGGATATCATCCACCTCGGTCTTGGTCTTTTCGGCCAACCCGAGTAAGACAAATCGTAGGCTCCAGCGCGCGACGACGGTCAGCACCAGGGAAAGGATGAAGATCCCCAAGGACTGAATCCAAGGGTTTTCAACATAGGGACGTAGCATGTCGGCCAGAGCGTCCATGGCAATCCTCCTCTATACGTGGGTCTTGTAGGCCAGATGCGGCGAATCCCATCGACGGCCCGGGATCGCGCAGCGTGTACGCAATCTGCTCCTCCGAGTAGTGCTTCCTCTTCATAAAACGGACCCTCCCGAATGCCTCAGACTACCAAATTACTCGCATTCGGGATGGACCAGGATTCGGGGGGATGGTCCCGTCGCCGGAGGGGTCAGGCCGAATTCCCTTCTTTGTCTATAATGACTGCATCCACGCCTCCTCTGTGTCGCGATGGAACTGACGTGCGTGATGGCTAGGGCGAGTGGAGGAGGTCAACGGGATCCGAGAGGGGCCGAACGGATCAGCGGGGAACGATGCGCAGCGAACACGATTCCAAGAGTGCGACAGGATTTGCGACGCTGCGCATGGAGCGGAGAATGGCTTCCCTGGCAAGCTGGGTCCTTATTTTCTGGGGAATCGGACACCTGATCACGATCGACATCCTTCCACTCGTTTTCGGCATCTACCTCTACGACATCGATCCAAAGGCATTGGACCTTATGCGTGATTCGGGCGTTAGTTTTCCCCTTCCCGGCCGGACAAACATCTACCTCTTATTCTACGGCATGAGCGTTTGGTTCGGCGTATCCCTTCTTGGTCTCGGCACGCTGAACCTTCTCATGGTCCACGACCCTGCCTCGCGGGCCAGGCGCCGCCTGATCTACGCGGTCGATATCGCGCTCACCCTGACCTTCCTGATCATCGCAACCGTGTGCTTCTTTTCCATTCCCGTCCTGGGTGGAGCCTCGGCTCTGGTCTTCTTCCTTCTGGCATACCTCTCTGCATGATCGTCCCCTTCCGCGTGCGGCACCTGCGCGTCAATCCTCGGCCGAATCGTAGACTCAGGGAGACGTGATGGGACGGGGACTCACGAGCCGGCAGGGTAGGCTCTCAGGCCGTGATGTAGCCGAGTCTTTCGCCTGGGTGTGGATCGTCGGCCGTCTCGAGGTGTATGAGCATCTTGATGGGGTTGGTAGTCGAAAGGTAAGACCGTGCCCTCATCGTCAACTGCCCCAGATCGAGATATTATTTCCTTCCGGATCTACAAACGATGCAAACCGACCCTCCTGATCTTCGGTTGATTTGTTTGGAGTGAGATCCCTTTGCTTCAATTGTTCGAGGTAACTGTCAAAATTGCTCACTCGGAAAGTAATAGAGTCGTGCCGCCCCCTGACTCTCAAAAGACAACAGCCTTGGGGCGTCGATCCCCAGGGCCGTCTCTGATCTGTCATAGGGGGGGGGCAGGATTCGAACCGGCGACCTCCGGGGTGGGGGATTGTGTACATGACCAGACCCCCAGCTCGGCGCTTCACGGTTGCCGTGCACCTGGCCGCACACGTCGAGTTCGAGCTGAACGAGGGAATCTCGAAGACCATCAACCTACCGGTGAGCGCGACCCCAGACACCTTCTCGTCCGCCTTCCTGGAGGCCTGGCGCCTCGGCATGAAGGCGATATCGGTCTACCGCGATGGCTCCGCGGCCAAACCAGCCTGAGCAGCTGTCGGGGTGAGGGGGACGGGCGTGCATGAGTCGCTCGCAGCGGATCTGCGCCCGGAACATCCTCGGGTAGGCGGGCCAGCAAGAATTCCCATGGGCGACTCTCACAGACGGCCTCTTTGCACAGTAAACCACCGCTGTCTTCCGCAATCTCGACCGGCCTATCCGGTGTGCTGCATGCCGCGGGCGATTCCCTTGACGGTGCTGAAGAGGGCCTGCTCCAGCGCGGGGTCCCGCCGGCCCCCATCGCGCCAGCGCCGGAGAAGCTCGACCTGGAGGAAGCTCATCGGGTCGACGTAGGGGTTCCGGAGGCGGATCGACCGCTGCAGCACCGGCTCGGCATCGAGTAGCTCCTTCCCGTCGCGGATCTCCAGGACCCATCGGCGGGTGAGGGCGAACTCCGTTTCGATCCGCCGGAAGGTCCTCTCCGCGACGTCGCCGGCGAGGTCCGCGTACGCCCGGGCGATCGGCATGTCGGCGCTCGCCAGGACGAACTCCACGTCGGAGAGGAGGGTGGCGAAGAACCGCCAGCCCAGCCGCATCGCGCGGAGGACGTCGATCCCGAACTTTTCGACGGCCGCCTCCAGCCCGGAGCCGACGCCGTACCAGCCGGGCAGGAGGTGGCGGCTCTGGATCCAGGCGAACACCCAGGGGATAGCCCGGAGGTCCTCGATACCGCGGCTGGCCCGCCGGGAGGGGGGGCGGGAGCCGATCCGGAGCCTCTCGATCACGTCGATCGGGGTCGCCTTTCGGAAGTACGTAAAGAAATCCGGGTCCTCATAGATGAGGGCCCGGTATGCGGCGCGGCCCTCCGCGGCGATCCGCCCCATCGCCTCCGACCAGCCGGGGTCGGAAGCGAGGCGCCCCTCGGGGGCGAGGACGGCTTCGAGCACCCCGCCGCAGAGAAGCTCGAGCGTCCGCGTTGCGATCCCGCGCAGGCCGTACTTGGCAAAGATCATCTCCCCCTGTTCGGTGAGTCGGAGACACTCGTCGCTCTCCCCCGGCGGATTGGCGAGGATCGCCTCGCGGGGCTTCGACCCGCCCCGGGAGATCGTTCCGCCGCGGCCGTGGAAGAGCCGCAGCTCGGCCCCCTCCTCGCGGGTGACCCGCTCGATGGCAAGCTGCGACTCGTAGAGGGCCCAGCGGGAGGCCGCGATCCCCGACTCCTTACCGCTGTCCGAGTAGCCGAGCATGACGATCTGCCGCCCCCCGCGCCCTTCCAGGTGCGCCCGGTACCGGGGGTCCTGGAGCATCTCACGGATCGTTTCCGGCGCCGCCTCCATGTCGGCGACCGTCTCGAAGAGGGGGGCGATGTCCAGCGGGACGGCTCCCCGCTCGTCCGCAAGCCCCGCCCAGCGGGCGAGGAGGAGGATGGCGAGAGCGTCGTCCTTCCCTTGCGCCATGCTGATGATGTAGGGCCCGATCGCTTCCTTGCCGTGGGCGGTGAGGCACTGGCCGACGGCCCGGAGACTCTCCAGGGTCCGCTCGACTTCCGGATCGTCTCCGGCATTCCGCAGGCCGCCCCCGCGGTCGAGGGCCTCGGCGATCCGCCGGGCGCGGTCCGCGGGAGGGAGGGACGGGAAGTCCCGCCGGCCGAGCAGCTTCCCCACGACCGCCCGGTGGACCCGCGCATCCTCCCGAACGTCCAGTGTCGCCAGATGGAAGCCGAAGGTGAGGACGCGGCGGAGGAGCCGCTCGACCCGGAAGAGGCCGGCCTGCGTCCCTCGGTGCGCCCCGAGGCTTTCGGCAATCGCCTCCAGGTCGGAGGTGAAGTCCCCCGGGCCCGGGTACCCGGCCCCATCCCGCCTCTCCGTCGCCTCGAGGCGGGCGGCGATCAGGTGCAGGAGGCAGCGGTAGGGCATCTCCCGATGCGCGGCGGGGATGGCCTCGTACGCCGAGGCGAATTGTTTCCGGTAGGCCTCGATCCGCTCTCCGATGGTGGCATCGATCTCTACCCGGGAGCTGGACTGCGTGAGGTGATGCGCCATCTCGAGAACCTCGCCCCGGTATCGGTCGAGGATCGCCTCCCTCTGCCGCCGCAGGGTCTCCCGGATCGTCTCCGGTCCCGCGTTCGGGTTGCCGTCCATGTCCCCGCCCACCCAGGATCCGAACCGGACGATCGGGCAGGGTAGCCCCTCATTCGCCCCTCCCCCGTAGACCGCTCGGAGCGCATCGGCGAGCTGCTCGTAAAAGGGAGGGACCACACGGTAGATGACGTTCAGGAGGTAGAAGATCACATGCTCGGCCTCGTCGGTGACATCCGGCCGCACCCCCCTGTGCTCCTCCGTTTGCCACCCGGCGGCGATCTCCTCCCGGATGCGGGCGAGGGCGGCGGCATCTTCCGTCGGGAGGATCGCGGCCGGGTCGATGCGGTCCACCAGAGCGCGGGCGATCCTCTGCTCCTTGACGAGGATCGTCCGCCGGATCGATTCGGTGGGATGGGCGGTGAAGACGGGGATCACCTGCATCCGGGAGAGGAGATCGCGGACGGCGTCGATTCCGACGCCGCGGTCCTTCAGCCGCTGCAGGACGGCGAGGAACCCCCCCGCCTGCGGCGGCGACCCCGGCCGCAGGTAGGCCAGGCGGCGCCGGATCCGATGCACCCGCTCCGCCATGTTCGTCAGGGAGAAGTAGGCGGAAAAGGCACGCACGACCTCCTCTGCCAGATTGATCGGCAGGGTGCCGAGAAAGGTGCGAAGATCCTCCTCGGCCCGGAGGTCGCCCTCGCGGCGCCGACGGGCGCAGCTCCGGACCGACTCGACAGCCTCGAACAGGGCCTCTCCTCCCTGCACCTTGAGGACCTCGCCGAGGATCTCTCCCAGGACGCGCACGTCATCCTTGAGGGGGATGTCCTTCGGCTCGAATCGGATCTCCTTCGCGCCCATCGGGTCCCAAGCATAGGCGAGCGGCCCGGCCGGGGAAAGGCCCATGCTCTCTGGTGTGTCCTATCGGATCTGATGATCGCCTCGGAGATCTTCAGGTCCGATCAAGTTCGTCTGGCCTTCCGCACCTGAGACCTTTGAACCATTGCAGCCTGGCCCCGGGGCTAGGCCCCTCCGCTTGTCAGCCATGGCCCTAGTTACGAGATAAATCGTGGTATGATGCCCGGGGGTCTGGTCAACAGCTCCCTGGGGAATCAGACGCCCCTGGAATTCGCCGCCGCGGCACGTTCTTCGGCCTCGGCTGCGCCTCGGCCGAAGGAGCCGGTGGGAGCGTCGTGAACGGAAAAAACTCGCCTTCGGTTTGGACCTAAGATGGGGATACCTTCAGAATTGACCCTTCCCCCGAAAACTGTACCAGATAGACTTGGAGTTGCGGAGCACTTGTTCGGGGGTAAGGTCACGCATCATAGCCCTCGATCTGGCCTGAAGGATTCGATGAACCACCGCAGCCTCCGTGAAGGATCCGCTATCATTCCTTCACGGAGATCCTAGCATCTTGATCTGGAAACGATTAGAGCGAGGACGAGCGGTTGAAGGTTCCGATGAACCACCACACCCCTTAGATTCCAAGCCGGACGAATTATTCCGGGCGGACAGGAGGTTTCCGGTGCACTCCAGCCTCCATGAAGATATTCGTGTCATCGATTTGCGGAGTTGGTAACCTCGTAGCTACAGGATCGTTAGAGTGGCGGCAGGTCGCGCTCAATCTCGCGGGGCCCCTGCACCTTACAGAACCCGGTCCCAGGAGGTGGCGTGGCTAAGAAGCGGATTGTTACCTATGAGAAGCGGCAGAGGGAACTGCGCAAGCAGAAAAAGGCGCAGAAGAAGCTTGACGCGCGTCGCGCCCGCCGGGCTGGCGGTGATGGAGGCGCCGAAACCGAAGCCGATTCTGTCGCTGATGTCGAGAACAGCGATCCCGTTCCATGAAGATGCTCGCCAGGCCGAGATCGCCCTTGGATCCGATGATATTAGTCGGAGATGGGCATCTTGGACGGCTGAATTTGGATCCATCGCTCCGGATGATGGGCAGATCCCAGGACTCGAAGGGGGCGCATGAGTTCTTGAGTGGCGATCTTGCCATGTTCGGTGCCTAGTGGCCAATGTGGAGCGGAATCGAGACCAGAGAGTGTCTCTATTGGACGGGCAACACAGCGGCCTGTCGAGCCGACGGATTGTGTAGGAGACGCAGCATGAGCCGGCCGGTACAAGAGCCAACCACGCCCGCGATGCACTTCCATCGCTGCTCGGCTTGCAACCGGAACATCAAATGCCGTCGCGAGGGCTGTGATGGGACTCCGAAGAAATGGCGCGGCTGCTGGGGCTGCAGTGACGATGGTCCGGAGCATCTTGGGGCCAGCGGATGACAAGCTCCTCAACCTCGTCCTATAGAGATGACTGCCCGGCGGAGATCGCCTTCGGAACCGTGATTTTGGCCCGAGAAGGGAATTGTGGGTCCCTGGATTTGGATCCAGCGCTCTGAATGGGGGCCGGACTCTAGGATTCAGAGAGGGCGGATGAGTATCTGAGTGGCGATCTAGCCGCATTAGGGCATAGGCGCCAATCCGGAGCGGAATCGAGCCC
>JAPUJT010000156.1 GCA_027296055.1 Planctomycetota bacterium
GGTGGACGAGGGACGCCGTCAACGTTCCGGTGGAGATCGACTCCTCCCTGATCAGGCGGTTCTTGCTGTCGAGGAGGAGGGCGTAAAAGCTTTCCTTCTCCGTCACGGAGAGTGCAGGACCGAGCCGTTCATAGACATCTCGAGCGGAGAGATATGGCCCAGGCCGCTGGCCTCGCGCGGCCTGGACCCTGAACCCGAGGGCGATCGCCGCCTGAATCCGCGCCGCCTTTGCCGGACCGACCCCGCGTAGACGAGCGATCTCCCGCCAGGTGGCTCGAGCGAGCCCCTGCACCCCACCAAAAACGCCTAGCAACTGGCGGGCGAGATCGAGAGAGCTTTGCCCCTGCACTCCGGACTGCAGGGCGATGGCGAGCAACTCACCATCCGTGAGGACCTCGACGCCCTGCCCGAGGAGCCTTTCGCGCGGTCTCTCCCCGGGAGGGAAGAGAGTCATACCGCTCACCTTCCCCATGAATAGTTTTCTCTCGGAGCGGAGGCGTTGAACCGTCTGATCCTACCCCACCCCTCCGACAGGCTCTGCGGGACGCTATCCGTTCGAGATGGAACAGGCGAAGTGAACTACGAGAAGTCGTATCGTTTCTCGTGATCGATCAGTCGGCGGATCAGCTTGAAGTAGACGATCGATCCGAGCTGGTGGCCCACGGAGGTCGCCAGAGTCTTGCCTCCCCGACAGGTCTGGCAGTGGGGATGGACGACGCGCATCCGGCGGAATCCGTCTGCGACCTCCTCGGCGCCCCGGCTGCGGAGAAACTCCAGCAAACGGACCTCGCCTATTTTGCTCGTGGAGGTCTTCCCCTCGTAGTCGGCGCAGCAGAAAACGATGCTCCCGTTCCAGAGGACTCCCATCTGCTCCGTGAGACCGTGGCAGGATCCAAACTTTGCCGGGACGGTCTCCCCGTTGCCACGGAAAGGTCCCGCCCAGTCACCGGCTGGCTTCGCCTCGATCAGAAAGCGGGGCGAGATGGGGTGGATCGTCCATCCCCAGGTCCGGAACCGATGAAGGTGCTTCGGATCGGCCTCGCCGAGGATCTGGTTGAGCCAGAACGCGACCTCCCGGCGGAGCTCTTTCGTGGAGGAGTGGGTATTCACTCCGTTCTCGGGGAAGAGCACCTTCCTGAAAGGTGTCGTCAAGATGCTGAGGTGTAGAATCGTGCGGCCGGTGTTCCGCAATATCTCCCGGGCCGCGCCCGCCACGCTCACGACATAGTCGGCGTACGATCCCTTCCTCCCCTCCTTGTTCTTGAACTCCTCCGACTGCGGATGCTGGAGCGAGATGACGAGCCGGGAGAGACCCTGTTCGCTGAGGGCGCCCGCTATCTCGGGAGACAGCAGCGAGCCGTTCGTCGTCACGCAGACCTGCAGTCCCCTGTGGCGGGCGTGTCCGACCACCTCGGCCAGGTGAGGATGCAGGAGGGGCTCGCCCATCAGATGGCAGAAGATCCACTCGGCGATCCCGTCGTCCGCTACTTCGTCGATCGTGCGGCGCGCAAGATCCAGATCCATGAAGCCACGGTGCCTGTTCATGATCCCGTCCGGGCAGTAACTGCACGAAAAATTGCAGTGGGACGTGAGCTCCAGATGGAGCCGCTTCAGCGGCAATCGGATCCGAGGCATGTTCTCTTCCCCAGGGGCGACGGGAGAGTATTCAATCAACCAGGGTACCGGCCAGGGTACCGGGGGTCAAAAGCGAAACAGGTCGACCAGGAACGCGGGTGCCCGGGTCGGTCGGAGCCGGATCCCCTCACCCACGAGTCGGAGAGCGGCGAGCAAGCTCCCCCTGCGAATCTCCATTTGTCCGAGTCGCGCCAGGTGAAGGCCGAGGCGGCGTCGGAGGGCGGACCGACCGGCCGGGGAAAGCTCCGGTGCGTCATCCCATTCCCGGAGAATCTCCGCCATGTCCCGGGCCTTGGCGACCTCGTCGGCGCTTGCCGCCCCGGCATGCTGCCGGTAAGAGAGCAGAACCCGGTCGACGAAAAGGAAGGGGTGTCGGGCGGCGAGCCGGAGGAGCATCTCGTAGTCATCCGCCACGCGCAGATCCTCCCGGAAGGGACCGATGTTTCGCAGGATCTCGCGCTCGACCACCAGGCAAGAAGACGTGCGGACGAGCGTCCGCTCCATCAGACGATCCAGGATCATCCCGGAGTACCCTTTCCGGGGGCGAGTCCGAGCCGGGCGATCACGCGTGCCCGTGACCTCGTAGCGGCAGTAGGAGACCCGGTATTTCGGCTCCTCCTTCAGAGCCCCGATCTGCACGAGCAGCTTCTCGCGCGCCCAGATATCGTCATGGTCCAGGAACGCCACGAAGCGCCCCTTGCAGCGGGCCAATCCGGCGTTCTTCGCGGACCCGATCCCGCCCCGTTCCTTCCGGACGTAGACGAGGCGGTCCAGGAACGGCCTCAGGGCGTCGCGGGTGCTCGGTGGGGAGCCGTCGTCCACGATCACGATCTCGTAATCGGTGTAGGTCTGGGCGAAGACGGATTCGAGGGTCTCGATCAGCAGGGCGGGCTGATCGTAGGTCGGAATGAGCACGGACGTCTCGGGTGTGGAGGCCATGGGGCTGCACTTCCTTCCGTCACCCACCCCGACGACGCGAGGCAAACAAACGGCTGGAACGCGGGGCGCAGGCGGTTAGGATCGCCGGGGTCTCCGTCGTCTCATCAAAATCTCGTCAGGAGGGAATCTTGCCCCATTTCGACCGGGCGGTCTACATCGAGCGTATGGAGAGGGCGCGCGCCGGCCTGGCGGCCGCCGAACGTTCCTGTGCAATCATCCATCCTTCAGCGGATCTGGAGTACCTGACGGGGCTCGACGTCCACCCGAGCGAGCGGCTCATCGCCCTCCTCCTTCCAGAGCGAGGCGAGGCTCGAATCGTCTGTCCCGCCTTCGAAGAGGGGCGCATCCTCGAGGGCGGGGTGATCGAAAAGACGCTGCCCTGGCGGGAGCAGGATGACCCCTTCGAGATCCTGGCCAGAGACGGAGAGGTCCACGGCTCGATCTGCCTCGGCGCGGCGATGCCGTTCTTCTTCGTCGACAGGATTCGACGAGCGTTGCCGGCTGCGGATCTCGCCAGCGCCGATCCGATCATCGCCCCGTTAAGGATGGTCAAGGGGCCCGAGGAGGTGGCTGCGCAGCGGGAGGCTCTCGAAAGGACACGGGAACGGATCTTCGACGCGGCGAGGACGGCGCGGGACGGCGTGATGGAAGCGGAGATCGCCCGCAGTCTCGACGGTGGAATAGTCCTCTTCAGCGAGAACGGCGCCCTTCCCCATGGTGTGGCGGGGAAACGAAAGCTCACCGCGGAGGACTCGATCCTCATCGATGCCGGAGAACGCGTCCGCGGATACTGGTCGGACATCACGCGGACGTTCATCCGCGCCGGAAACGAGAAGGCGAACGAGATCCATCGGATCGTCGCCGATGCGCAGACCGCGGCGTTCCGTAAGGCGGGGCCCGGCGTCCAGGCCCAGGAGGTGGATCGGGCCGCCCGCGCCTCGATCGCCCAGGCAGGCTACGAGCGATTTTTCACCCATCGAACGGGCCACGGGATCGGCCTGCAGGGCCACGAGCCTCCCTTCCTCGTGGAGGGGAACGTCTCGCGACTCGAGCCCGGCATGACGATGACGATCGAGCCGGGAATTTACCTCCCAGGAGAGTTCGGCGTGCGCATCGAGGACGTCTTCCTGATCACCGAGGACGGCTGCGAACCCCTGTCACAGCGCGACCTCTCCCCCACCCACCGGGCTTGAGCCCATCCGCACTCCATGGGCTATACTCCTTGGGGTTCACGAGCAAGGAGGCCCATCGATGCCCTCGTCAATGACTCGCCGGCCGATCGCTTCGTCCATCGCGTTCCTCCTCCTCTCCGCATGCGGAGGGGGCAGTGATCACGATGAGAAGACTCCGCCGCCACCCCCCCCGATCGTCACGGCCGTCTCCGTCTCCGTCGATGCCGGATCGGTCGCCGGGAGCCTGAGTCCCTTATGGGGCGACCACTACGACCTCTCCTTCACTCACATGAACTATGCCGGGGAGGCGGGTTTCATCCCTCTGGTCCAGGCGCTTCAGCCGCGGTCCTGGCGGTGCTCCGTCGGGAGATGGGAAGTCGGCTTTCCGCCGCCGACCGGCGGGGACAGCACCGACCCCGCCGTCCTGATGACGGTGGAGAGGGAGTATTATCGCGGCCCGAACTCGATGGCAGGCGCGGACGACCCCGCCAATTACGATTTCACCTATCTGGACACGCAACTCTCCGACATAGCGCTCGTGGGGGCCGAGCCTTTCCTCTGTTTCGATTCCATGCCGTTCACACTCAGCTCGGAGCAGAATCCCCTCAACCCCTATAACCTCGGCCTCTCGGACCCCCAGCTTTCCTACTCCAACGGTATTCGCACGGCGCCTCCGGCCGACCCGGCAGTCTATGCAAGGGTCGTACGAAATGTGGTGCGCCATATCCGTGGGCTCTTCGCCGGGACGACGGATTTCGGCATCACCTACATCGAGATCGGCAACGAGCCCGACCTGGTGGACGCCACAGGAGATCCTCTCCGCTACTTCTGGACGGGGACACACGCCGACTGGCTGATCATGTACGCCGCCATTGCCAGTGAGATCGACGCCGATCCGAGCATCTCGGGGCAGGTGCGCCTGGGCGGCGGATCTTTCGCCTTCCAGCCGGGGGAGCCAAGCCCGACCTTTCTCCAGGACTTCCTCGTGGACGTCACCCTCCGCGGGAGCCGGATCGACTTCGTCTCCTACCATTCCTACGACGACGACCCCGCGCAGCACTTCGTGTCGCTGTCTCGCCTCGCCGGGATCCTGACCGGCCTCGGCCTCTCTCTCGAGATCATCAACGGGGAATGGGGCCGCGCTCTCGATGGCGCCGATCCTGTCTACGATCGGATCGAGCACGGGATCTTCCGCGCCCGGGTTATGATCCTGATGCAGCTCTTCGGCGTGACGCATGCCCACGAGGCCCTCCTGAGGAATCCGATCCCTGGTTCCGATTTTCTTGGTCTCATCTTCACCGGCCCTCCGGCCCCCAAGCCGGCCTCCGACTGCTACCTGGCGCTCCAGCAGTTGAACGTGACCCCGCAGGCCCTCTCGATCACCGCGCCCAGCGGGACCTACATGATGGCTGGATCGGACGCGGGGGGGACGAAGGTTGTCGTCGTCTACGTCGGGGACGATCCTGGCGCAGGCAACCAGACGCGAGTCGATCTCTCCGTGATCAATCTTCCCTGGGGCGCCGCCACGTTCAACGCCGATCGCTATGAGGTCTCCGAAGCGACCTGGTCGGCCGCCGAAGGGGTCAAGCTCGTCGACTCTCGGCCCGGCCTCGCTGGCCCCACCTTCAGCGACGCTCCGATCTTCGGTCCCGGTCCCGGGGCCGGCCAGATCATCGTCTGGGAACTCACGCGCAATTAACGCAATGGATTGGGGAGATATACACTTATCTCAGTCCAATCAAGTGGGTGTCCCCTTGAATGGATCTTCCCTTGGCATCCTCTTGCTAGGCGATGTAGCCTGGACGGCCGTCGCCCTGACCAGGTGCAGATGATCGCCAAACCTCCCCTCCTACCAGCTCTGGGCCTCCTCGCGCTGCTCAGTCTCGGCACCAGCTGCCAGACGACGGTGGGGAACTACCTCGGCAACCGCGGTCGAGACCTCGGGGATTGCTTTCGCTTGCAGGTGGGCTTCGGGCCTGGAGTCGGGGCAAGCGCCAGCGCCGGGGGCAATCTTCACCTGGGCTTGGCTGTCGCAGCCGTGCCCCGCAGCCTCGGGGTCGGCTGGGTCTACGGAGAGGGAAATCTCGGACCTTTGGGTCCAGGCGGAAACGGTTGGGACGGTGTAGTGGACTACTCGCTCGGGATGTGGGTTGGCGTCTTCATCGCGGCCGCAAGCGGAGCCGGATCACATAGCGCCGGTGCGCATGACCCGTCGCGGGGATACAGGATGCCGGGTTTCCACTGGCAGATAGACGGGCATCCGCACGCCACGCTCAGCCCCAGCTACGCCCAACACGCCTGCTATTCGTTCCTGCCTGTGTTTCTCTCGCGAGTGGGACCACGATCGGATGCGGGACAACCGAGCCGGGCCAGCCCGGAGCGATCGGACGACTGGCGCTCCGGGGAGGTCGATCCGGAGGCCTGGTCACCCGACGGCACCGACGAGGCCCCCAGCTCGATCAAGCCGCTTCACTGGCGCGAGCACCCGATAATGTGGAGTGGCAGGGCGTTGCGCTTGAATCGCCGCGCCCACATCCACGCCTTCGACATCGAGGCGAGTGTCTACGCCGGGATGGTCTACGCGAGGGCCGGCTTCAGCCCCGGCGAGTTCGTGGATTTCCTCCTCGGCTGGTTCGGGGTGGATATAGCGGGCGATGACAGGCCGCTGGAGGCAGTCCAACCTTAGATATGGGGACACACACTTATCTCGATCCAATTGAGTGAGTGTCCCCTTAATTATTCGAGGAGGTTTCTATGCGGCGCACAAGTACTGGTTGGCTCTTTGCCGTTGTGTTGGCGGTCTTTCTACTTCTTGGGGCAACCCAGAGGGGCCCTGCAGAAGGCCGATTCCGGCTAATCACCTATCAAACGGGTGGAGGGCCCGCACAGGTCTGGGCGACTGTGATGATGATCGACAGCCTCGAGGGAAAGACCTGGTACCTGGGCAACGTCAAGGGGACGAGATCCGCTCCCCTGTGGCGTCCCGTGGCGATCCAGGGCAAAAAGTAGGAATTACGGGGACACACACTTATCTCGATCGAATTAAGTGAGTGTCCCCTTAATTACTAGAAGCGATCGGGGTGGAATTTTCTTGCCATGAAGCGGAGGAGCAGGGCGACGCGGGGGCCCGGGTCGATCGGGATGCCTCGCTCCAGGGGATAGATCTTTCTGTTCTTGCGGGCGGGCGTGGACGGCAGCTTGTCCCACTTGAGGATCACCATCCGATCGCTCGCCCCACGGCTGAACGCCTCCGATACATCGATGATCACCTCGGGGGCCCTCGCGATGAGCGATTCGGCGCTGAACTGCGGGTGAGGGGTCTTGCTGTCCGAAGCGATGTTCGCCCCCCCGGCGAGCTCCATCAGCTCGTGGAGGAAGGATCCCTGGCCGGCGAGGATCAGGGGATCGTGATTGACCGCCACGGCCACACGCGGGCGAGGGGCTCCCTGCACCTTAGCTTCCAGCTCCGCAAGCTCTCGCTCGATCTTGCGCCGTAGCGCCGACGCCTCTTTCCCTTGACCGGTCACCTGGCCGATGACCACAATCGCGGCCATCGCCTCGTCCAGCGTCTCGTTCCGGAGAAACAAGGCGATGAGTCCGCCGTCGCCCAGCTTCTTCTCGATATGAGCCGTGGAGTGTGATCTCATGCCGAGGACGAGGTCGGGTTCGGAAGAGAAGATCGCCTCGAGGTTCGGGTCCACGAGCCCCCCTACCCTCCGGATATCGCTCGCTCCCGGCGGCGCGAACGAAGTGACTCCCACGAGACGCTCCTTGCATCCGATCGTGATCAGGATTTCGGTGAAGGACGGCAGCAGGGACACGATCCGCCTCGCCTTCGTCCGGGGGATCTCCAGCGGCTTCGGTCCGGGGCATCCCCAGGCGGCGATGAGGAGAACAAGCAACATACGCTTCATGATTCCTCCTCCGAGGTCCGTGGGACCACGATCGGTCCCCCGTCCTGGATGACCCTGACGTTCGCTCCAAAGATCCGTGCGATTTCAGCTTCGGTGATGACCTCGGCGGGAGGGCCGTCCGCCGCCACCCGTCCCTCCTTCAACGCCACGATTCGCTCGCAGAAGCGGCCGGGCAGGTTCAGATCGTGGGAGACGAGGACGATGGTTACGCCGTCGTCACGGTTCTTCCTCCGGAGCATCTCGTAGATCTCGATCTGGTGGCGCAGGTCGAGGTGGGCCGTCGGCTCGTCGAGCAGCAGCGCGGGCGTCTTCTGGGCCAGGGCCCGCGCGATGAAGGCCCGCTGCCTCTCGCCGCCCGAGATCGCGGTGATCGGACGCGAGGCCAAGGAGAGCGCATCCACCTGCTCGAGCGATTCCCGCGCAATTCGCAGGTCCTCCTCCCCCTCGAAGCCCATTCCCCAGAGGTGCGGCGCCCTTCCCAGGAGGACGACCTCCCCGACCGTGAACTCGAAGGTAACCTCCGTACTCTGTGGGACGAGGGCGACGGTGCGCGCGACATCTCGGGTACGCCATTCACCCATCGGACGATCTTCGAGGCGCACCTCTCCCTTCGCCGGCTGAAGCAGACCGAGGAGGAGCCGGAGCAGGGTGGACTTCCCCGAACCGTTCGGTCCCACGATCCCCACGAACTCCCCCCTACGGATCGAAAGGCTGAGCCCGTCGATTGCGGGCGCGCGACCGTAGGAGAACTGGATGCCTTCCGCTCGAATCATGACGTCGCCAGCTCCGGTCTCACCTTCCGCCGGACGAGAAGGCCGATGAAGAAGGGGCCCCCGAAGAGGGCGGTGATCACGCCCACTGGAATCTCGCCCGGGGCGATCACGATCCGGGCCACCGTATCGGTGGCCACCAGGAAGATTCCGCCGGCCAGCGTGGCCGCCGGGAGGAGTAGTCGATGATCCGGGCCGAAGAGGATTCGAACCGAGTGAGGGACGATCAGGCCGACAAACCCGATGGGCCCGCAGATCGAGACAGCGACGCCGGTGAGAAGCGATGAGAGGATGAGCGCTACAAGCTTCGTTCTATCCACTCTCACTCCCAGACTGGCCGCCTGCTCTTCTCCGAGGGTGAGCAGATTCAGGCTACGCGCCATCGGGAAGATCGCCGCAGCGGCCAGGGTCATTGAGCCCGCGAGGATGCCCACTTCCCGCCAGGTCGGTGCGGCAAGTCCCCCGATGATTCGCAGGATGATCCCCTTCGCCGCGAGGGCCTCGGAGACGGAGATGGCCAGCAGGATCCCGGCGGAGAAGAAGGAGGCCAGGATGACACCGGTCAGGATCAGGTTGAAGGTTCGGAGGCCGCCCTGAAGCCGGGTGAGCCCCAGAAGCAGCGCGAGGGCGAGAATCGCGCCGCCGAAGGCGAAGATGGGACCGGCCCAGTAGGCAGCCGCTATCCCCAGGAATCCCGGAAGGATCGCACCCGCCGACGCTCCGCTCGAAATGCCCAGTAGGTACGGTTCGGCAAGGGGATTCCTCAAGACAGCCTGGTAGACGGCCCCGGATAGTGCCAGGGCGCCTCCCACGAGGGCCGAGAGGATCAGGCGAGGGAACCTCACTTCGCGGAAGACCGGGTGGACCGCCTCCCACCCTCCGGTCCTGGCAGCCCGGAACTGGTCGAGCAGGCTGATCGGTTCGGATCCGAGAAACGCGCCGACAAGGAGGGTCGCCACAAGGAGGACCGCTAGCCCGAGGAGGGTCGCCACCCACCTCCTCGAGGTGAGGTGACGTATCTCGGTGTCGGGATTCTCAGAGGGGCACATCGCGGTCGATGAACATTTTCTTGTTCTTCTCCCACCAGGCGTCAATGTTGCGCAGCGACTCGTTCCGGCGAGTGATCGTTCCGTAGGCGTCGAAAACGAACAGCCCCTTCGTCACCTGCTTCAGCTGGAGGTAGGCCGCCTGACGGCGGTGATCGTCGGATGACCGCAGAGAATCGATCAGCCACTGCACCGGATGCTTCTCGCGGCTCCGATGCCACCAGACCTTCCAGGTCCGGACCGCTTCTTCCCTCACGTCCCGCGAATCATCCGCATGAAAGCCGTGGCGTTGCTTCGTCTTTTCGTTGAGGAACTCGACCGCGCGCTGCCTCAGCACGAGCTTGGAGCTTTCCAGCTCCACGATCGCCGCCTGGATCCTCAGCTTGAGCCAGGCGTCCCTGGTCCCCTTGCCGTTCTCCTGCCACCACCGACGCCAGTGGATGACCGGGGCATCCGGCCTGTCGCCGGTGCGCTCGTAGACGTGATATGTCAGCCGCTCCAACGCCTCTTCGGCTTCATTGCGGACCCGGCTATTTCGATCGGTGAGGAGTCGAAGGGCGAAGGGGACGGCACTCCGTTTTCCCAGGCTCCCCAGGGCTCGTATCGCAGCGCCTCGAACCATGCTGCGGCCGTCTTTCGAAAGTTCCTGCAGCTTCTCGATGACGCTCTCGGCGCCCAGCCTCCCACAGGCGTAAGCGGCCCACTGTCTCACCGTGGCGTCTCCATCCCGTAGGCGGTTCGTCACCGCTTCGATGATCGTCTCTCGGTCCACGCCGATCTCGCCCAGCGTGAAGCACGCCATGGCCCTCAGAGAGGGCTCCTTGGTGCGAGTGCAGTCGATGATCCAGGTGAGGGCCTCCCGTCCACCGATCTCTTCGTACCAGACTTCCCGCGCCCTCCGGCTGTTTTCCCGGGCGATCATCCCCAGCGCAAGGGCCGCGGTGAACCCGACCTTCGGCTCCGTATCGCCGAGGAGCGGCATCAGCGGAATCACCGCCTTCACGCTCCCGATCAGGCCGAGGGCCAGGGCGGTGGCCTCGCGGGCCTGCGCTTGCGGCTGCGAAAGCGCCCTGGCCAGCACCGGCACCATGGAGCCGTCCCCCACGCTTCCCATCACCTGGCTCGCTCGGAAGCTGACCTCGGGCTCTGCCGCGATCATGACGGGGAGGAGGAGCTTCGCCGCACGGCGCTCCCCTCGAATTCGCACTTCTTCCAAGATCGAGAATCGGACACGGACGGGGAGACGCCGATCGGTCAGTCGCTTGCAGAGTTCCGGCACGGTAAAGCGACTGAGGAGAAGGCGGGCCGCCACATAGGGGGCCTCGACGATTCCCCCATCGCCGCCTACCCCCATCTCGAGAAGCCTTGGCAGGACGCCGAAGGATGATTCGCGGCCGATCGCCCGCGCAGCAACCAGCCTGGAGGCTCGCGAGCCCCGTCCAAGTCGCTTCAGCAGCTTTTTCTCTCGAAATGGATTCGCCATGCCCCGGCATCCTAGTCATCCATCCGACCCCCTTCAAGGTAAGGGCTTGATCTGGTGTGGAGAGGCGGGACAATGACTCCCATGAGCGAAGTCCCGGATGAGTTCGAGGAGGAACTGCCCGAAGATCGCGCCGCAGCGACATCCTTCTATGGCAGGGCCTGCGCCAAGTGCAATGTCCCGATCCACTACTCGTATGCCTCCGAGATCGAAGGATACTGCGGGAAGTGCACGGACACCCTGAGGAAGCGAATCCTCGACGGTCACCGATCCAACCTGGAGCGCGACCTCATCGGGGCAAAGCTCCCTGAAGAGCGTTCGGGCGGCGGACTTCGCCTCATCCTCGGCCTCTTGCTCGGCCTGATCCTCGCTTCCGCCGGCTCGATTGCCCTTGCCGAATTCAAGCCCGATCTCTGGGGCAGGATCATCGAGGTGGTGGAGGGTGTGCTGGGACGGGACGGTCCGAAGTAGTCGGATCGTCCAGGCTCCAGAGCCCCGGTCGATTCCGGTAGTACCCCCCCAGGTCGAGTCCATACCCCACGATGAAACGATCGGGAACCACGAAGCCCCGGTAACGGATCGGGACCTCGATTTTCCTCCGGAGCGGCTTATCGAGCAGCGAACAAAGATGTAGCTCCTTGGGATTCCTCGCCGCGAACCTGTCGAGGAGGGTTCGCGCGGTCCTGCCGGAATCGACGATGTCCTCCACGATGATCACCGGACGGCCGCCGATCTCCGATCCCAGGTCCCGGACGATCTCCACCCTCTCGCTTCCCTCCACCCCTCCCTCGTACAAGGAGGCTTGTATGAAATCGCAGTGGACAGGGAGAGACAGCTCGCGCACCAGGTCGGCAAAGAAGACGAACGCCCCCTGAAGGACGCATATCAGGACCGGCTCCTGTCCCTGGAAGTCCCGTGCGATCTCCGCGCCGATCTCCCGGACCTTGGATGCGATCTCGTCCGGGGAAAAAAGCGGTGTGAGCTGGGGCTCTTGCATCACTCCTCGTGGAGCCTGAAGTACCGTCCTCCCGATCCCTTCGCCAGCTCCTTCAGCAGATAGGCCTGATGCCACCTGGATGAGCCGGTGTCTATCGTGTGAATCACGACCCGTCGGATCCGGTTTCGGCGTCCCACCCGGTGAAGGATGCGTTCGGTGAAGATCACATCCCCCCGGCTCGGCCCTCCATCCGAGAGAAGGTAGATCGTGTCCACCTCGAGATCGTCGAGGCCGGCGACGAGGGCACCGTAGAGGTTCGTGTACCCTTTCGCCCTCTGCCTGTCGAGGAACGACCTCGCCTCGAGGCGGCTTTGTCGGTGAGCGGGCGTCGCCCGCTTCTTCCAGGAAGATACCTCGTCGCTGTAAAAGTAGATGTTGAAGAGGGCCTTCTCCGGAAGCTCGTCGATGACTCGAGACAGCTCCTTTCGGGCAAACTCGAACTTGGTCCCCCTGCCTCCCTTCTCGAGGGGGTCGCGCATGCTCCCGGAGCGATCGAGGATGAACGCGATCCGGCGCGAGACCACGGGCACTCCGTGATACCGGAGGGCGGTTCGGGTCTTGCGCGGGCTGTCCCCTTTCGGGCCGGACTCCGCCGGTCGGAACGAGTCCTCCTGCAGGGCCCACCATCGCAGCCACAGATCCGCCTCGGGCGGAAGGTCCATTCCCGTGAGCCGCATCAGCGCCTGGTAGGCATCCTCCCCTAGCCTCCCCTTCATCTCCAGAGCGGCGATGAGCGGCTCCACGGCGCTCCGATTCTTCGAGTCCCGCAAGAGCTCGATCGCGGCCGCCCGAACGGGCCAGGCCTTGTCTCTCAACGCATCCCGTCCCGCCTCGACCGCCTCCGCCCCTTCCAGACAATTGCCCGCGGCGATCACGGCGGCAACCCGGATCTGCCAGTGCCGATGCGACAACCCCTTGCGAACCCTCTTCGACGCCATCTCCGGCGCCAGCCGGGCGAAGGCGAGCAGCATGCGAGCCCGTACCCCCCCGTCCTTCTCCCGCAGCGCCTTCTCCAGATCCGCCGCCACAGACGGATCCCCGATGCGCGCCAGGGCCTCCGCTGCGGCGAGGCGGACCGCAGGGGAACGATCCTTCAGGAGGCGGAGCAGGCCTGGGGCGCCGCCAGGCGGCCGGGTGGTGTCGGCCCACTCCGCCAGGCTGACCTTGATCTGACTCTCACCCCGTCTCATTCCCTCGTTGATCAGGTAGTCGACGGCGGGGCCGTCATCGATCTTCCCCAGGGTCACGAAGCAGGTGTCTCGAACATAGGCGTTCGGATCCAGGAGGAGATCGGGGAGGAGTTGTGTCGCCTCCAGTCGATTCATCTCTCCTAGCCGTCGAATCGCCGCGGCCCTCACATCGGATCTGTCGGATCGGAGCCGACTCTTCAGAAGGTCGAGATCGTCCGTCTGCGGGAGGAGAGTGATCGTGAGAAGTGCTAGCCAGATCATCGGTTCATCGTGGCGTGCGCTCCCCCTCAGGAAGCGACTTGCGGAGCCGATGAGGAGATACTGACATCATAGACCGGTTTGCTGCACGGTCAAGGACCTGGCCAAAGATCCGTCGGGAGAGCCGGTCAATCCGGGTCGCTATCGATCAGGCGGGCGATCAGGCGGCCGAGGCGCTTGCCGTGCAGCTCCCCCGAAGAGAGGACCTCGTCGTGGGTGACCTTGCCAGCGTGATGGCCGGCCGCCGAATTCGTGATCAGGGAGAGGCCGAGGCAGCGCGCCCCCATCTGTCGGGCAGCGATCACCTCGGGGACGGTCGACATTCCGACCGCGTCGGCCCCGAGAGCGCGCAGCATCCGGAGCTCGGCCGGGCTCTCGTAGGCGGGTCCTCGCACCCCGGCGTAGACTCCCTTCCGAAAGGGGACACTCTCCTGGCGAGCCGCGGACGCGGCCTGGCGTAGGAGGGCGGGGTCATAGGCATCTCTCATCGGTATGAACCGCGGGCCAAGACGCGGCTCGAAGGGGCCAGAGGGGCCGGTCGCCTGAAGGTTGAGATGGTCCTGGATGCCCATGATCTGCCCCGCACGCAGGCTCGGCCTGATCCCCCCTGCGGCGTTCGTGATGATCAATGTCTCGACGCCCCAGGCGATGAGAGAGCGGACGGGGAGGACAATGCTCTCGAAAGAATGCCCCTCATAGAGGTGGACCCGGCCCTCCAGGACGGCGGCCGGACGGCCCGCTATCGCCCCGATCCGCAGACGTCCCCCGTGCCCCTCGACCTTGGCGCGAGGGAAGCCAGGGATCGCGGAATATGGGATCGCCACCCCGGGTCGGTCGAGGGGAAGGGCGGAGGCGAGACCCGACCCCAGGACCACGCCGAACTTGGGCGCGATACGCCTCTTCCCCCGCCGCCGGATAGCTGCGATGGCGCGCTGGATTTTTTGCCACTCCGACATACCCGCGTCCTCTCAGAGGAAAATGCCGGCGATCGTGGCCGTCATGAACGAGGCGATCGCGCCCCCTGCCATGGCCCGCAGGCCAAACCTGGCCAGGTCCCGCCTGCGGTCCGGAGCGATCCCTCCGATCCCGCCGATCTGGATGGCGACAGATCCGAAATTGGCGAATCCGCACAGGGCGTAGGTGGCGATGATGATCGAACGGGAGTCGAGAGAGCCGGACTCCATCTCTCGCGCCAGGGAGAGGTAGGCTACGAACTCGTTGATCGCGATCTTCTGGCCGAGGAGGTTTCCCACCGACGTCGCGTCCTTGGCAGGCACCCCCATCAGCCATGCGACGGGACCGAACAGGAATCCGAAGATGCCCGCAAGGTCGTCCGGGCAGATGCGCAGGTCCGACCCGAGCTTTCGCCCGAGGTAGAACTCGTCGACGGCGAAATTGACCTTGGCGATGAGGTAGTCTGCAAACGCGATCAGGGCGACGAAAGCGAGAAGCATCGCCCCCACGTTGAGGGCTAGCCTCAGCCCCTCACCGGCGCCCGTCGCTGCCGCGTCGATCAGATTTACCGTCTTTCGCTCCGGGGGCACGCCCGCGTCCCCGACGGTCGCCGGCGTCTCCGTCTCGGGCATCAGGATCTTGGAGATCAGGAGCGCCGCCGGTGCGGACATCAGGCTCGCGGCCAGAAGATGACCCGCATCGATGCCGAACTGGACGTAGGCCACGTAGACCGACCCTGCGATCGTCGCGAATCCACCGGTCATCAACGTCATCAACTCGCTGGATGTCATCCCCTTGATGTAGGGGCGAACGACGAGGGGAGCCTCGGTCATCCCGACAAAGACATTGGCCGCCACCGACAGGGATTCGGCCCCGCTGGTCCTCATGGTGCGACGCATCATCCAGGCGAGACCCGAGACGAACTTCTGCATCACGCCCAGGTGATAGAGCACCGACACGAGGGCCGAGAAGAAGATGATCGTGGGCAGCACCTGAAAGGCGAATACAAAGCCCACGGGACCACTCTTTTCTGCCAGGGAGCCGAAGATGAATCCCGCCCCCCGCTGGGTGAAGTCGAGCACGATATCCACCGCCTGGCGGGCTCCGCCGAAGATCAGCAACCCCAGGTCGGTCCGCAGGATGATGAAGGCGAAGAGGATCTGCAGGAGAAGTCCGGAGGCGATCATCCGCCACGGGATGGGCTTCCGTCGTCCGGAGATCAGCCAGGCGATCCCGAGCAGGACGATCAAGCCCAGTACGCCGACGAGACGGGCGGGCAACGGATACGGTTCTACAAGAGAGGTCTGAAGAAGGGCGGCCGGTTCGGCCATGGTGACATTCGAGTTAGGGGAAGAGTTCCTCGTCTTCCGCCTGGACGTCTTCCTTCAGGAGAAGATCGATGTCTTCGTCGTCGAGGCTGTCCTTGGCATCCGGGGCGTCGGGCGACGGCTTCGTGGCGCCGCTCGCCAGATTCCCCAGCTTTCTCACGCAGGTGAGGCAGTAGAACTTATCCTGAGAAGCAACAGCGAGCCCACTCTCGAGGTCATCTCGAGAGAGTACGCGCGAGCAGAGGTCGCAGGTGATCTCACCGTCCGGCTTGGCGGCCGGCGCCGGCTTTGGCTTTGCCCTCCGACGCGTGGCGGTCTTGGCCTCCGGCGAGGCGGCTGGTTTCTCCTTCGCCCTCTTCGACGGCTTCTTCTTCTTCTTTTTCGGAGGGGGGGGGGCTTCCTCCGCAAGGTCCGGTTCGGGCGCCTTCGGCGGCTTGGCCGGTTCGGGGCTGCCCACGAGATTGAACTGCATGATCGAGAAACCGACCTTGATGTGATCCCCCTCCTTCAGGGTGTGCTTGCTGATCTGCTCACCGTTGACGAAGGTCCCGTTCCGGCTGTCCCGATCGATCGCGTACCACTGGGCGCCATCCTTCATGATTCGCGTATGGTGGCGGGAGATCTTGATGTCCATGATCTTGATGTCCGCCTCGGAAGCCCGGCCGATGGAGAACTCGCTCTTCCCCGCCAACTCGAAAACGGTGCCCGCGATCGGACCCTCCAGGACCGTGAGCCGGGCCGCCCCAGCGGTGGGAGCCTCCAGAGGCTCCACGACCACCGTGTCCGGATCCACATCCGCATCGTCCGGCTCCTCCCGGGAGGCGGGCTCCCGATCCTTGATCGGACCGGTGTCCTTGTCCTCCCTCTTGACGGGCTGCTCCCAGGGCGGGGGCTCGAAGTCGATCTCGATGTCCTGGGTTGGCTCCTTGCGGCCGGCGGCCTCCGGATTCCGGAAGACCATGACGACGGGACCGATCTGGATCGTGTCCCCGTCACTGAGGAGATCCTTGGTGATACGCTCCCCGTTGATGAAGGTGCCCTTCGTGGTGTTGAGGTCGTAGAGGGTGAAGTCCCCCCGCTCCTTGTAGATCCGACAGTGGTTCATCGCCACGCCAGTGTCAGGGATCTCGATATTGGAGCTGGTCGCCCGGCCGATCTCGAAGATGGCGCGGCCGCTGAGGACGAACTCCTTCCCCGCTGCCTTGCCCTCGGTCACGACAATCTTCGGAATGTCTGCGGAATTATCGGCCAACTGATGAGTTCCTTGGACGCGGACTATTATCCTGGGCCCGGGAGTCCTACCCCATTAGGAATATTAAGACGCCTGCCCCACATGTCAAGGAGCGTCGACGCTTTTCCGGCTCGGCCCCCTGGCCCTAATCCCTTGGGCCCGACAGGCATAGCTCTCCCAGCCCGCCCCCGATCGGCGAATCCCCCCGGAATATCGGCTGATTGGACCCACGACCAGAGGGGCCACAGATTATCACAATCATCCTCTACCACAACGGATTAGCCCGATGATGCGACATTTCTCTCTAGGCTCCTACAACTGAAGCGCCGAGGCTTGCTTGTGAGGGCGCCGACGCTTATCCTGAAGTCCTGATTATGCGAGCGCTTCTGATCGAGTTCGTCGCTTTCCTGGTGGTTTTTGCCGTCGGCTGCAATAGAGGCCACGACAAGAAGGCCCCGCCTCCACCCGGGGGGTGCCCCGGAGTGCCGGTCAACATTCAGGCGGATATCGAGGGGCCAGAGGATCCCTTCGAGGGCGATCCGTATGACCTGTGCATCCCCGTGTCGGGTGGGGTTGTACCCTACGCCTGGTCGATCATTTCCGGGACTCTCCCGGCAGGTCTCACGCTGGACGCTGCCGCGGGGTGCATCACGGGGACGCCCGCTGTCTGTTCGGCGGGAACCTACCCCGTCACGGTCCAGGTCACGGACTCGTGCACCAGTCCGGGTCCGCAGACCGATACCCGACAGCTCTCAATCCTTATTACTTTCCTCGTCCCTCCCCCCCGCTTCGGGTGGGGGGACAACTTCAGCAATGGCATTTCGGAATGGGATACCTGCAGCACGTTTGGCGGGCCGGTTTCCTCTATCGACAGCTCCTTCGGAAACCCGGCACCTTCTCTCGACGTGGGCGGTTCCAGCGGGGACAACGGCGAGGCAGTCACGGTTCTCCAGACTCTCGATTTTGACACAGGGTCAGGGGGGTATATCGCGGCCGACTTCTACATTCCCTCGCTCGGCACCAATTTCGTGGACGCCTGGATTGGCCTGAAGAATGTGGGATGCGACGGCGGTGCTCCCGGACTCGACTCGGGAGCCTTCATAATGTTCTCGGCTGCTGCGAGTGCAAGGAGCTTCGGTCTCAACGGTACCGTCGTCTTCAGCGACGCAGCGTTGACGACGGGCTGGCACAGGGTGGAGATCTATATCGGTCGATGCCGCTTGGTGGACTACTACGTGGATGGTGTCCTGGTTTACTCGAGCACGACTTCCCTGAGCACGCTATACAACCTCAGCAGCATAACTGTGGGCGGGCGTTCTTCCGGCGGCCCCGTCAGGATCGACAACGTCTTTCTGAACTGACGCGGCAGGACGGCGGCAGGCGTTTGTCCGTACAGACCCGAAGCCGGGTGCATCCGCCCCCACCGATCAGATCGGCGTTCCCAGCATTTTCTGAAGCCGCTCCAGCCCCTGCTCCATGGCCTGGAGAGTGCCGCCCTCGACGTTCAACCGGACCAACGGCTCCGTGTTGGACTTGCGGAGATTGAACCACCACCCTTCCATGCGGACCGTGATTCCATCCAGTCTCGTAATCGATTCCTGGCGGAAGGCCTCCTCGACCTGCGCCATCACGGCGTCCGGATCCTGGATGCGGAAGTTGATCTCTCCGGTCGTGTGAAAACGTCGGAGTGGCTGGACGATCTCCGAGAACGGCCCCTTCATCTTGGTGGCCAGGACCATAATCTCCACCATGGCGATCAGCCCGGAATCGGCGTAGTAGTTGTCGCGGAAGTAGAAGTGGCCGGAAAGCTCGCCTCCGAACGGGGAATCGAGGGACCGCATCTTGGCCTTGATGAACGAGTGTCCCGTCCTCTCTGTCACCGGCTCCCCGCCGGCAGCGCGGATCTCATCCGCTACGACCTGGCTGGATCGAAGGTCGTAGACGATCGGAGAGCCCGGATGGCGCTGGAGCATCTCGCGGGCGATCAGGGCGGTCAGCAGGTCCCCGGCCACGGTTGTCCCTTCCTCGTCGACGACGGCGCATCGATCACCGTCCCCGTCGAAGGCGAACCCGAGGTCCGCCCCCATGGAGCGCACCGCCTCCCGGAGAGGGTCAAGATTCGCGGGGACCAGGGGATTCGGCTCGTGGTTGGGAAAGCTGCCGTCCGGCTCCATGAAGAGGCTCTTCGCTTCCACCAACGGCAGACCTCGCAGCAGATCGGGCAGGAACGTCCCTACCATCCCATTGGCCGTATCCGTGGCGATTCGCAGCGGGCCGACATCCTTGGCGAAGGAGAGGATATGCTCGACATATCGTTTACGGATGTCGTTCACGGAGCTTGTCCCCGAGCGACCCGCCCGTTCGTAGCGACCCGACTCGACGAGCGACTGGATCTCCTTCAGACCGGAGTCGCTCCCTATCGGTCTCGCCTCTCTCCCGCAGAGCTTGAAGCCGTTGTCCTTCCCCGGATTGTGGCTGGCGGTGACCATCAGTCCCCCGGCCGCCTCCAGCGCCCCCGTGGCATAGTAGAGCGCCGGCGTCGTCACGGGTCCCACCGTGATCACATCGATCCCCGCATCCTGGATTCCCTCCTGGATCTCCCTGCACAGGGAAGGGGATGAGACGCGCACGTCCCGCCCCAGGACGATGGGTGAGCTCCCGATGAACGACCCGAACGCGTTCCCGATCTTCCGAGCGATCTCCTCGGTGATCTGGGAGCCGTACTCCCCTCGGATGTCATATGCCTTGAAGATGGAGTTCATGAGTTGTGTTCGATCACGGTACTCTGGCGTCCTGTCGGGCGGCGGACCTCACCATAGGTCGCCTTCCGATCCGAGTCAAGCCGAGACCGAGCTCGAGGATCAGAAGGACGAGTGCGGACCCGAGAAGCCACGGGCGTAGCGGCCGGTCGGTTGCTCGCGATCTCCCTGCGATCGCGCCGTGGGCCGGGCCGTAGACTCCCCCGGTCATTGCAGCGATCCGTTCGAGCAGGCTGCGGTGCGGGCTCAGGTCGCGCATCTCCAGGCCGCCTCCCAGGGACCAGGGAATCATGCCCAGCATCTTCCGTCCGCCGGGGACATCCTCTTCGAGAAGCAAGTGGACCGCCGATGAGGGGGGGGAGAATCGCGCCCCGTAGGTCCGCGCCCCGATCGGCCGCAGCGAGATCGGGTCCTCACGTCCGATCGAGACCCACAGCTTCCTCATAGATTTCCCCGCAGCGGAATCGTCCTCCTCGACCTCGAGATAGACGCCGTCGCCCTTCAGTTCGAGCCTGAACTCGAGCCCGCCCAGGTCTGACGGCCTCGCGGCCCAGCGGATCCCCTGGGAGAGAAAGGTGGACAGATCCGCCCAGGACCTCCAGGGAAGACCCCAACGGGTGTGAAGAGCGGATGGGAACGCGAGGGCCCTCCCGGCGCCGACACGCCAGCCGCCGAGGATCGGGTAGGCCCCCGCCTGCATGTAGATGGTGGCGCCCTCCCGGGCCGCAGTGGCCACGAAGCCCTCGAGAGGTGGAGGAGGGGACAGGCCGGAAACCGGTCCGCCTCCGCCCACTAGCTCCACCTCCACTCGGCCTTCCCGGGTAAGCCGGCCTCGGGCGAGACTTACCTCCTGGCGGAAGAACTCGGCCACCGCATCCGAAATCCCCAGGATCCGCCGGTACCTCCCGCGTCCGACGCGCGCGATCTCGGCGAGGCGCGGCTCGTCGACATCGTGACCGACGGCAATCACACTCACCGTTACATCGGGATCGGCCCGGCAGATCTCTTCCCACTCCTCCCAGGTTTCGTCTGACTCATCCGACCGGCCATCGGAGAGGACGATGACATGACGCACCCGGTCCCCCTCCCCCGCCAGATCCTTGACGGCGCGCGCCAGGGGCGGAAAGAGTCGCGTCCCCCCCCCGGGGCTTGTGCGAAGAAGGGCCTCCCGGATCGCAGACTGTGAACGGACGGGTCCGAGAGGGACCGCCACGGTCACGTCGTCTCGAAAGGTGATCACTTCGAGACGGTCGTTCTCCCCGAGGGCCGGGATGGGAAGGATCGATGTCACCGCCCTCCGGAATTTCGACTCGCCCTGGACCGTGCTGGCCATGCTCCCTGACGCGTCCAGCACGATGGCGAGCGAGATCTCGCGCGAGCTACTCTCCTGGGGATCGCTGGCGAGGGGGAGCAGGTCGTCGAGGACGGATCCGGCGTAGCCTCCTGGACCGAACGATCGCTTTCCTCCCAGGACGAAGATCCCTGCTCCTCCCTCCTTGACGGCCATGGCGATCTCGTCGATCCGTCTCTCGCCCAGCTCATCGCGGCTCAAGTTGTCGAGCAGGATCAGGTCCGCGAATCTCACCGGACCGACCTCTTCCGGCGTCCGGACCGTGAGGCGCACGCCGGGCAGTCCTCCGATCGGTAGGACCCGGGCGGGGGATCTGGTCAGGGCGAGGACCTCGATCCCCTCCCCCACTCGCACGCGGGCCTGACCCGTGTTGTTCTCCAGATTCGCCTCGGCGGGCAGGCCCCCCAGGGTGAGCTTGTATCCGTAGGTCCCCGTCTTCGGGATTCGATCCTCGAAACGGATCCGCCTCGGTATGCCGGGCCGGAGAACGACGAAGCGTTCCTGCGGAACAGACCCCGTCCGGACGAGACGCACCGATGTCCCGCCCCCGTGAGCGGAAACCACTATTCCCTCGATCCCGAACGGCTCGCCGGCGCTCACTTCGGCCGGGCAGCGCAGGCCATCCACCCTCAGGTCGGGCAGGTCGGCGATCCCCAGATCGACTGGAAAGATGCGAACGCCCGCGGAGCGAGCCGCAGCAACCGCATCGATGGCGCGGCCGGTCGTCTCTCTCCCATCCGAGAAGAGCACGATATCGGCATGCGGATCCTCGAGCAGAGCCTGCCGGAGACCCGCCTCGATGTTGGTTGCGGTCCGGGAGCCGGGAGACGGCAAGGAGGGCAGATCCAGCAGCCTATCCGGAGGGCCGGAAGGAACGGGCACGGACGCCTGAGCGGAGAACGTGACCAGAGCCACACGATCGTGAGGGCCCAACGTGCGCGCCTGCTCCTCCATCATTTCGCGAGCGCGCGCCTCGTTCCGCTCGAAGCTGCGGGAAGTGTCCAGCACATAGACCCTGTGCATCGATCCCGCGTCCGAAGGGATGGAGACGTCTGCCAGGGCGGCGAGACAAGATAGGAGGATGGCTGCCTGCAGGACGGGGCGTCCCCACGCTCCCGTGGCTCGCCCTCTCCACACCAGGAAGGCGGCCCCGACGGGTAGGACGAGCCACAGCCAGAAGGGATCTCGAATCTCCATCATGCCTCGAATTTGGTGGAGGTCATGAAACTCGATCTCCATCATGGTAGAATTGAGCGGAATGGGAAGGACGTTTCCCTACTTTCTCGTTCTGTTGAGCATCAGCCTGGGCGCGGCCTACGGCTGGAGCCGGGCGGGTTCGCCCAAATTCTGGAAGCGATCTCCCGGCGCTCCCCCTCATGTAGCTGATCCTCGTCCACCTCAGGGCGAGATTCTCACACCCATGATTGGTCAGATCCCTCAGGTCGGTCAGATTCCCCATCAGGTTCCCTTGCTCGCCGCTGGCGCCCTGTTCGAGGATCTCGATTTTGCCGGCGCGCGAGCCGCCTACGCAGAGATCGCGCGCGTGACCGACGGGGAAGCCAGGAGAGGGGCTCGACATCTCGAGATCCTGTCGGAGATCTTCGATCGGGCGACCCGCAACGTGCCCCGAAGGTTGCCTGCCGACGCGCCTCAGGAAGTGACCCTGACGAACGATCGGGTCCTGATCGGACAGGTGACGACCGACGTCCTGGGAAACGTGACCTTGAAGACCGATCAGGGGATCTCCGCCACGTTCTCTCCTGGCCAGGTCGAATCCGTGCGACGGGTCGAGACGGCGACCTGGAGGGCCAAGAACGAGGTGGAGCTTCGGCGGCGGCTGGAGAAGGTCGGGGATGAGCTTCCTGCCGCGCTCGACTACTTCCAGGCGGCGTACTTCTGTATCCGGACCGGTCTGGGGGATCGGGCCGCGGACCTTCTGATGAAATCCTCCCAGGCGGACGGCTTCCCCATGGTGATCGAGACCCTCGGTGGGGATGACGCGGGTCGCCTCCTGGCGCGATGGGAGGGGCTGACACGCCCCGGCGTGGAGCCGGCGGGTCCGGCGTCCGCGGTTTCGCGGGGAGACAGCCTCCCCGAAGCGGAGCGACTCTATCAGAGGGCCCTGGTCCACTACCGGAAGTCGTGGCCTGGAATGGCCCACGCGGCGGATGAGTTGAAAAAGGCGCGGGCCCTCTTCGAGGACGCTCGAGATGTCGTCGAGAGGGCAAAGATGGCCAATCCGGATGACCGCAAGCTCGAAGCCCGCCTGCAGGACCTTCAGACGCTCATTTACGACTGCATAAAGCGGGCAATTTTGTAAGTTTCGCGGCCGCAAACCCCAAATTGGACTCAGGTTGACACGATCCCGGAAGGTTGCTATTCTTTCCGCCTTTCGGTGATTAGACGGCCTCTGCCATTAGCGGCGAGGCGGGGGTATGGAGAACGAGCCGGGCCTCGGGCGTTCCGTACGGGCGTATGGCCGGTATTTTCATCTCGGGCCACAGTTCGTCATCACCATCGGTGTCCTAGCCCTCGGTGGGAACTGGATCGACGGGCGCCTAGACACGCAACCCTGGTTTCTGATCGTGGGTTTCGCCCTTGGTTTCGGGGCTGCGTTCTACAACTTGTATCAGGAAGTCTACGGGGAAAAGAGGGGCCGATGACGGCCTCGCCGGCGGGGGGACCTCCGGGCTGGATCGCCTTTATTCTTCGCGTGACCCTGCTCACCGCCCTGGTGTTCGTGGCGGCGGCCTACCCGTTCTACCGCTGGGAGGGAAAGAGAGGACTCCTGCTCCTCGGGATCGGAGCCTGTCTGGAGGTGGTCCTTATCTGGATCACTTACGGCCTGTTCCTCCTCTCTCTTCGGCGATCTCAGGGCGCACAGTATTACGCGATTCTCCTCGGTTGGATGGTCCGATTCGGCCCGACGATTGCTGCTCTCCTGGTCCTGTGGTACGGAACGGATCTGCCCAGGATGGCGTCCGTAGTCTCCCTGGTGATGTTCTACCTGACTTTGCTCTTCTACGAGGCAAAAGTTTGCTGGTCGGCGACAGGACGATGAAAAGACTCTGGGTGACGATGGCGACGATCCTTTGTCTCTCGCTCCCGGCCGCGCTGTGGGCTGCGCCACAGGATCATGAGGCGCACCCGGCGGCCCCAGATGATCAACACGAGGCCGCTGCCGCCGACCATGGAGGCGGCGATCACGACGATCCGACCGCTCACGTCAAGGATCACGCCCTCTACCCGGGGACCAGCCTGGGGGCGACACTTGCGAGCATCGGCGTAACAAAGCATGTCCTCATGCTCTGGATCGCGGGGCTCTCACTATGCATGTTGGGCATCTGGGTCGGGCGGGCGAGAGGCCCCGTTCCGACAGGCCTGCGAAACATGATGGAGGCGGTCCTCTTCTACCTTCGGGATGAAGTCGTCCGCCCCAATCTAGGCAAGGACAGTGACAGGTTTCTTCCGGTTATCTGGACGTTCTTCTTCTTCATCTTGTTCTGCAATCTGCTCGGATTGATCCCGACCGCCGCCGCGGCCACGGGAAACATCAGCGTGACCGCGACCCTTGCCGGCATGGCCTTCATCTTCTACCACGCCATGGGAATACAGAATCAGGGGCTCATCCCCTACCTGAAGGGCATCGTCCCCGGCGGAATCCCTTTCTGGATCTGGCCGGTCATGCTGATCGTCGAGGTCGTCGGACACGCCGCCAAGCCGTTCGCACTGGCTGTCCGCCTCTTCGCCAACATGATCGCCGGACACATCGTGCTCTCCGTGATCCTGGGATTCGCCACGGCTTCCATCTGGGTGGCCCCCGTCTCGATCGGTGGCGCGGTTTTCATGTACGTACTGGAGATATTCGTCGCGTTCCTGCAGGCATTCGTCTTCACTTTCTTGATGACGGTTTTCTTGGGCATGGCGGTTCATCCTCAACACTGACTCTGGTTCTTGAGGAAACCCGCGAAAAAAGGGGAGGATTCACGAGGATGGATCAGCAGTGGATGAACATGATCAAGGACTTGCCGAGCATCGGCGGCATGGGCATCGCGCTTCTCGGCGCGTCAATTGGAGCAGGTCTCGCCGTCTTCGGTGCGGGATTCGGAATCAGCCGGATCGCCGCCGCCTCGGTGGAGAGCATCGCTCGACAGCCGGAGGCGGCGGGGGATATCCGCGGGGCGATGATCCTCACGGCAGCGCTGATCGAAGGCGTGGCCCTCTTCGCCGTCGTTGTCTGCCTTCTGGCTCAGACAGCAGCCGGAGGTCCCTTGGGCGCCGTGGCGGCCATACTGCAGAAAACGCTCGAGTAATAATCCTCGCCGGAAGATTCCTCGCGAGAAGGAGTTCGCGCATGAGACTGGCTTCGATCCTGACGGCGTTCATCCTCGGATTTTCCCCCGCGGCCGCCTCTGCCGCCGAGGAGGGAGGCCTGATAGCCTTCAGCCCGGGCGTGATGTTCTGGACGGTGGTCACCTTCATCATCGTCGCCGTGGTGCTCCGGATGTTCGCCTGGGGTCCCATCCTCGAGCAGGCGGCCCTGAGGGAGAAGCGGATCCGCGACGCCATCGCCGACGCGGAGAAGGCGCAAAAGGAATCCAAGAGGCTCCAGGAGGAGTTCGAGGAGAGGCTGGAAAAGGCGCGGGCCGAGGCGGAGGCGATCATCAAGGAGGGGCGAGACGACGCCCTGAAGGTGAAGGACAAGTACGAGCAGGAGCAGCGAGCCGAGGGGGAGGCCCTGAAGCAAAGGGCGATCAACGAGATCGACCTGGCCAAGGGGAAGGCCCTGGAGGAGATCCGCCTGGAGGCCAAGACTCTCGCTATCGAGATCGCCTCGAAAGTCCTCGCTCGCGAGGTCAGCGGGGAGGATCACGAGCGGCTGGTCGAAGAAGCCCTCGAGGGGTATGACCGGGCCGTCCGGGATATGGAGGCGGAGGGGAGATAGCCGTGCAGACACCGATAGCCCGTCCCTACGCCGAGGCCCTCGTGGAGATCGCGGCGGAAAATGGCCTCCTGGATGAGTTCCGGGAGGACCTCGATTTCTTCTTGAAGTACCTCCGGGAGGATCCGGAGTTCCTCGTGTTCTTCGAATCGCCCCGGATCGACCGGGAGGTGAAGCGGAGGGTCCTGCGAAATGCGTTCGACGGGAAGCTGGACGACCTGATCGTCTCGTTCCTGGAACTCCTGGTCGAAAAAGGGAGGCAGCTCCACGTCCAGGAGATCATCGAGGCCTTCATCGAATTGTATGACGAGAGGACAGGCCGGATCGGAGTGCGAATGTCCACGGCCGTCAAAATGACCGAAGTCAAGAAGCTCGCCCTCACCAACCGCCTATCGGAGATCCTGGGGAAGAAGATCCACATGGAGACCGAGGTGGACCCGGGCCTGTTCGGCGGCATCGTCCTCCACGTGGGGGACACCGTGGTGGACGGCAGCCTGAAACACCGACTGGACGAGCTCAGCCGGAAGATGCGAGACGCCCGCATGGATGGGGAGGGAATGTATGAAGATTAGGTCGGAAGAGATTGCCAGCGTCATCAAGAAGGAAATCGAGGAGTTCCGCTCGGAGCTCGCCGTCGAGGACCTCGGCACCGTCATCGAAGTCAGTGACGGGATCGCGAGGATCTATGGCCTCCGGCAGGCGATGGCGGGCGAGATGCTCGAGTTTCAGAACGGATCGTTCGGCCTCGCCTTCAACCTGGAGGAGGCCAGCATCGGGGCTGTGATTCTCGGTGAGTACACCGACCTGAAGGAGGGAGACTGGGCGAAGCGAACCAAGCAGGTCGTCTCGGTCCCCGTCGGGCCGGCGATGATCGGCCGCGTCGTCAATGCCCTCGGACATCCGATCGACGGCAAGGGCCCGATCGCCACGGACAAGACCCGCCCCGTCGAGAGCGACGCGCCCGGGATCGCCGGAAGACAGCCCGTTGAAACCCCGCTGCAGACAGGGCTGAAGTCCGTCGACTCGATGATCCCGATCGGAAGAGGCCAGAGAGAGCTGATCATCGGGGATCGCGGAACCGGCAAGACGGCGATCGCCATCGACACGATCATCAACCAGAAGGGGCAGGACGTCATCTGCGTCTACGGTGCGATCGGCCAGAAGTCGTCCACGATCGCAGCCGTCGTCGATCGTCTCCGCGAGACCGGGGCGATGGACTACACCATC
The DNA here is from genome assembly GCA_027296055.1 of Planctomycetota bacterium. Taxonomy (GTDB): domain Bacteria; phylum Planctomycetota; class JAPUJT01; order JAPUJT01; family JAPUJT01; genus JAPUJT01. The sequence goes on from JAPUJT010000156.1 coordinate 27,194, forward strand.
GTGGTCGCCGCCAGCGCGAGCGACCCGGCGCCGATGCAATACATCGCGCCCTATTCGGGCTGCGCGATGGCCGAACACTTCATGTACGAGGATGGCAAGGACACCCTCTGTGTCTACGACGATCTCACCAAGCAGGCGCAGGCGTACCGTCAGCTCTCGCTCCTCCTCCGCCGCCCCCCCGGCCGCGAGGCGTACCCGGGGGATGTCTTCTATCTCCACTCCCGCCTTCTGGAGCGGTCGGCCCGGATCCTGGACGCCGACGGCGGAGGCTCGCTCACCGCTCTGCCGATCATCGAGACGCAGGAAGGCGAGGTCTCCGCGTACATCCCAACGAACGTGATCTCGATCACCGACGGCCAGATCTATCTCGTCCCCGACCTCTTCTTCGCCGGTGTCCGGCCCGCGATCGACGTCGGGATCTCCGTCTCCCGAGTCGGCGGCAAGGCTCAGATACCGGCGATGAAGTCCATCGCCGGAGGATTGCGCCTCGACCTCGCCGCCTTCCGGGAGCTGGAGGCCTTCGCGCAGCTCGGCACCGATCTGGACAAGGCGACGATGGCGAAGCTCGAGCGGGGCCGGCGGATGGTCGAGCTGCTGAAGCAGAAACAGTACAGCCCGATGCCGGTGCAGCACCAGGTCATCATGATCTACACGGGCACGCAGGGTTATCTCGACGACCTGCCGCTCGCGAAGGTGGCCGACTTCGAGGAACGACTCCTCTTCTACATGGAACATACTCACAGCGAGATCCCGAAGGCGATCATCGAGGAGGGGAAGCTGAGCGATGAGACGAGGAAGAAGCTCAAGTCGGTCCTCGACGACTTCAAGGAGCACTATCTCGCAGGAAAGACGCCGGACCCGCGCGCTGAAAAGAACAAGGTCGAATCCGAAGAGAAGAGTTAACGAACCATGGCCAAAGCGCGAGAGATCAAGCGGCGGATCAAAGGCGTGAGCAGCACGCAGAAGATCACGCGCACGATGGAGATGATCGCCACGGCCAAGGCCAAGGTGACCCAGAACCGCCTGAGGACGCTCCTCCCCTACGCCGATGGGCTGGCCGAAATGACGGCGGGCCTCGTCGGTACGGTTCCCCACCCGCTCCTGCAGCCCCGAGACGAGATCCGGAAGGTCGTCTTGATGGTCCTCTCATCGAACCGGGGACTGTGCGGGGGATACAACACGAACATCATCAACCTGGCCCGCGAGGTCCTCACCAGGGAGCAGGAAGCGGGCTGCGAGGTGGAACTGGTCGTCTCGGGCAAGAAGGGTATTGGATTCTTCCAGCGCCGGAAGGTGACGATGGCAAAGACCTACACCCATTTCGAGGACCGGGTGACCTTCGAGGAAGCGGACGCCCTCGCGGGACCGTGGAGGGACAGGTACCTCGCGGAAGACATCGACCGCGTGATCCTTGTCTCCTGCCGCTACCACTCCTCGGGAGTGCAGAAGCCGGGCGAGGTCGTCCTCCTCCCTCTCGAGAAGAAGGGGGGAGATGAGTCCAGCGGCGTCCGGGAGAACTACATTTACGAGCCGGACCCGAAATCGATCCTGGATGGGCTCCTTCCCCTATCGGTCAGCGTCGCCTTCCTGCAGGCGCTCGCCGAGGCGACCGGATGCGAGCAGATCGCCCGGCGCGTGGCCATGAAACTGGCCACCGACAACGCCGACGAGCTACTTCGGTTCCTGACGCGGAATTACAACCGGGCCCGTCAGTCTCAAATTACGCAAGAGCTATCCGAGATCATGGGTGGGGCCGAGGCCCTGGCGTGATCCCCTGGAGGAAGAGATGAACAAGGGACGTATCGTTCAGGTGATCGGAGCCACCATCGATGCAGAATTCGAGAAGGGGCACCTGCCGGAAATCCACAACGCCCTGAAGATCGATTCCGAGATCGACGGAAACCGGATCCAGATGATGTCGGAGGTGCAGATGCACCTCGGCGGGAACCGCGTCCGGGCCGTGGCCCTATCCTCCACCGACGGGATCGTTCGGGACATGGAGGTGATCGACACGGGCAGGGCGATTGCCGTGCCGGTGGGCATAGAGACGCTGGGCCGCGTCTTCAACCTGACGGGCGACCCGATCGACCTGGGTCCTCCCGTGGAGGCGAAGGAGCACCGTCCGATCCACCGCGATCCTCCGGCATTCGACCAGCTGGAGCCGAAGACGATCGTCTTCGAGACGGGCATCAAGGTGATCGACCTTCTCACTCCCTACTCCAAGGGCGGAAAGACCGGCCTCTTCGGCGGAGCGGGTCTCGGCAAGACTGTCTTGATCCAGGAGCTGATCCACAACGTGGCCAAGGAGCACGGGGGCTACTCCGTCTTCGCCGGGGTCGGCGAGAGGACGCGCGAGGGAAACGACCTCTGGCTGGAGATGAAGGAGAGCGGGGTCATCGACAAGACGGTGATGGTCTTCGGGCAGATGAACGAGCCCCCCGGGGCGAGGCTTCGGGTGGGACTGTCGGCCCTGACGATGGCCGAATACTTCAGGGACAGCACCGGAGCGGACGTCCTCCTCTTCATCGACAACATCTTCCGGTTCTCCCAGGCGGGAGCCGAAGTGTCGGCCCTTCTGGGGCGTATGCCGTCCGCCGTGGGATACCAGCCGACCCTCGCCACGGAGATGGGCGAGCTGCAGGACCGGATCACCTCGACGAAAAACGGCTCGATCACCAGCGTGCAGGCGATCTACGTCCCGGCGGACGACTTGACGGACCCGGCACCCGCGACGGCCTTCGCCCATCTCGACGCCGTGACGGTGCTCGAGCGATCGATCACCGAGAAGGGGATCTACCCCGCCATCGATCCGCTGAAGTCCTCGAGCCGGATCCTCGCCCGGGACGTCGTCGGCGACGAGCACTACGACGTCGCCCAGGAGGTACAGAGGATTCTCCAGAGGCACAAGGACCTGCAGGACATCATCGCGATCCTCGGGATGGAGGAGCTGTCCGACAAGGACAAGGTGATCGTTCGACGGGCCCGACGGATCGAGCGGTTCTTCTCGCAGCCGTTTTTCGTGGCGGGCCACTTCCTGGGGATAGAGGGCCGCTACGTCAAGGTTGCGGACACCGTCCGGTCCTTCAAGGAGCTGGTCGAGGGGAAGTGGGACCACCTTCCCGAGCACTGCTTCCTCTATGTCGGGGCCATCGAAGAAGCGGTGGAGAAGTACGAGAAGGAAAAGAAGGAGCAGGGAGAGTAGACGACGTGCGCTGCATCGTGCGAACCCCCGACGCGGAACTCCTCGACGGAGAGGTCGAGATGGCCGTCCTCCCCGGATCGGACGGCGAGGTCGGCATCCTGGCTGGACACGCTCCGATGGTCCTGGCCCTGGGCGTCGGTGCCTGCCGTCTCAAGACTCCCGAAGGCACGATCTCCTATGCCCTATCCGGAGGCTTCACCCGCGTCCACAAGAACGTCGTGACCGTGCTCACCACCCGGGCGGAGGCCGGCGCGGGAATCGATCCGGAAGAAGCGAAGAGGGCCCTCGCCGAGGCGAAGGGGATGGAAGGGAAAGACAAGGAGCAGGGCATCATCTGGGCGCGCGCCCGCCTGGCCGCCGCCACCCACAACACCGTCCAATCCGCCAAAATCGCAGAATAGACCCCTGATCAGTGGAATCCCTCGCCCCGGGGTGGGGTTTTGGCGCGAAATAGGCCAATTCAGTGGAAACTGGAAATTGGTGCGCGTCATGAATTACGGGAATCGTGGAGGACGATGCGGGCGAGATAGTCGGTCTCGATGTTGACCTGGTCTCCGGCGCGGCGCTTCCTGAGTGTGGTCCGCTCGAGGGTGAAAGGGACGAGGGCGACGGAGAAGACATCCCCTTCCACCTCGGCAAGCGTGAGACTGACTCCATCGACCGCGATAGACCCCTTCGGAACCAGGTATCTCGATAACGCGGCGGGCACCCGCACCTTCAGTGACGCAGGCGCTTCCGTCACCTTCAGCACCTCCCCCACCCCATCTATGTGCCCGTAGACGAAGTGTCCCCCCAGACGATCCCCCACGCGAAGGGACCTCTCCACGTTGACCGACCGGCCGGCCTGGAGGCCACCGAGGGTTGTGAGGGATAGGGTTTCGGATACGGCAGAGAAACGAGCGATCGAACCGTCAATACTCTCGGCGGTGAGGCAGCAGCCGTCGACGAGGATCGAGTCGCCTGGCATGACGCCCGAGGATAGGGGCCCCAGATCCACGGAGAGCCGGGCTCCCTCCGGGACCCTCGCGAATTCTCGGACCTCCGCCGTCCCCTCGACGATACCGGTGAACATCTTAAGGAACGAGGCCGAGGCCGCCATCCAGGACGGCACGGCTCCCCGAGCTGAACCTGGTGTTCGTGCTCGAGAGGAACGACGGGCTGGCGGATGGCCTCATGATATTCAGACTGTTGGTGTCATCATGCTGCAGGCCGACCGAGTGGCCCGTCTCGTGGCTGCCTACGATACCCAGAGCGTTTCCCCAATCCCAGATCAGATCGTTGATCGCCATGTGCCGAAGGTCATCCTGCGGCGTCCCCGTCCCCTGTGAGTAGCTCCCATCCAGGAACCGTAGATCCGCCGTTCCGACGGCGGGACTGATGGCGTCCCCCGGCCGCGAGTTCGAGCCGTTGATCCCCCCGGAGAAGACACCGAGGGGGACGGATGTCGAACAATCATCCTCTTTGCGGCCGTTGTTCACTGAGTCGAGCCAGGCCGTGCCGAGAATACCGCCCCGGTCCAGGCCGACGCACATGCGATTGTAGTCCACCTCCACCGTGCCGAGGGGTTGACGGCAAACGAACGAGATCCTGTAGGCGCCTGAGATGGCCGATCCGTCCGTCGGCTCACGCCCGTACTTGTCGGAGAGGGTGTAGAGGACCTGCGCCATCACCCTGTCCCGGGCGACCGCGTTCACCGGCGCGTCCGAGCCGCGCAGACCCAGGGCCCCCAGCTCGCTGTCGAATGTCCCGAATGTGTCGAAGTCGTAGAACCAGATATCGGAATTCGGGTCGGCCAGGTACTTGTCGCACTCGGGCAGAGGCGGCGGCACCCAGCGCTGCTCGAACTCGGCCGGCGCGGTGAGCAGGCAGCCGAGCGAGAGCGTGTCCGAGGGGACGATCGGGGGCGAGTCCTGCAGGAGCGGGTTCCCCGCGACATCCGTGATGCCTTCAGTCAGGAGGAGGCGGATCTGCTGATCACCCGCGAACGCCTGGTTGGGGTAGTAGATCACACGACGGTGCGGCAGCTCGAAAGTAAGCGTCCCCGGCAGCTCGGAGAAGTCGAGGCCGGCACCGAGCCCCATGCAGGGGTCGCCGCCCAGGGTCGTGTCGTTGTCCTGCACCACCGCGATCGTCGCAGGGGCCGACACGCCGAGAATGACGCTCGCCGGGTCCAGGGAATCATTGAAGGTCATCACGATCCGCTGCTCGGTAGAGACCAGGCTCACACTGCTGATGATGGTGAGCTGTGGCCGCGTCATGTCCAGATTGTTGACTTCGAAGTTAGCAGTCTCATCGAAGACACCCAAAACGCCGTCACTCGGCGTGATCCGGATCCGGCAGGCGGTCTGCTGCGTCGCGCCCAGGTTGGCCAAGGAGTTCCAGACGAACAGGTGAGGCGTCCCGGGGAAGGGCGATGAAATGAGGTTTGCCAGCGGATCGCTTCCGCTCCCCCTGGATGCCGGGGCCCAGGTCGTACCGCCGTTGGTAGAGAACCGGACCGTGATGGAGATCCGATCCGAGTCGTCGTCTATCAGGTCGTAGTCGATATTGACGTTTCCCGTAACCGCCGGGGGTGTCGGGGGGGTCTGTAAGACCGCTGTGGGCACGGTGTTCGTCCGGTTGTCCACGTCGAAGAGACCCGAGAGCCCTGGAGACCCGACCGCCTGCGCGTCGGATGGCGTGATCCGGATGAGGCACGTGACGACGGACGCGAACCCAACCACGTCCTGAACGCTGTCCCAGACGAAAACGTGCGGAGCTCCTGTAGGAGATGTCGTGAGGTTGAAGAGCCCCTGACTCACCGTCCCCGTCGCCTCCGAGGCGGTCTGGTAGCTGGCTCCCCCATTGGTGGAGACATCGACCACGACGGTTGCTGGCCAGGAGAGGTTGTCGAAGAGCTGATAATCGACACGGACATCTCCGGCCAGGATCGCGGGCGGGGGAGGCGGTGACGACGAGTTGATCACGGCCACCGGAGGGGCCTTGATGCTGTTGTCGATGGTGAACTCCGGAGTCTGGCCGTCCACGCCGAGCTCCGAATCGGATGGCGTGATACGCACCATGTACTGCGTGCCCGAAGCGGCCCCCAGATCGGCCCATGTATCCCAGACGAACTTGTGCGACACACCAGGGAAGGGGGACGTAGCAAGGGGGAACGTGCCACTGCTGCCCACGCCAGTGAATTCCGTGGGAGTGTTCACCAGGAAGGTGATTCCCCCGTTCGTGCTGTACTCGACGAGGACGGAGGCGATGTTGCTGTCGGCATCGATCAGGGAGTACCGGATCTCCACTTCGTTCTGCTGGGGGCTGCCGGGGTCGCTCACCAGGGCGATCACGATGTTGTTCACCGGCGGTGGCGGCGGCGGAGGCGGTTCCTCGTCGTCGTCATTCTTGCACCCGATGGAGGCCGCGAGGATCCCCAAGACCAGGGCGACGGGCAAAAGGTTCAGCCGTATCTTCATCATCTCCTCCAAGATCGATAGCTGCTCGGCGGCCTGTCGGCCGGGCTACTCCCCTCCCCCCAGAATATCTCGCTCTCCGAGGGACCGGAGGAGAATGGTCCGATAGACCGCATCTCGGTCCCGTCCCTCGTTCTTCCACCGAACCCTCACCTCGACGAGGATCTCCAGAGGAGGATCGTCCTGCGGAGTCAGGTGGACATCGTAGGTATATCCGGAAAAGCTCTCTCTCCGTCCCCCCAGGACCTCGAGATCCGCGACATCGGCGTCACCGGCCAACCGGGATTCCACGAGGGCGATGACCTCTTCCGCCAGGCGGGCGGACGTCACCCGGTCGACCGCTTTCTTCTGCGTCGCGGCGGCCGCGGCGAAGAGAGAGAGCGCCGCCACCGCCCCGACGGCGAGAACACCCATGGCAACCAGCACTTCGGTCAGGGTGAACCCGCCAGGCCCCCCCGGGCAGCGGTTACCGGAATTGTAGGGCAACACCCTCGTTACGTCAATTCTCAAGGTTTGCGCCCAAAATCTAATGGCCTCGGTTCAGGACGCCCTCGTCCCAGTGATCGCGGGATGCGGCTATCCTGACCGTCATCCTGAAAGTCCGCCCCACTCGCACGTCGGTCCCCTTCTTGTGGCTGGCCGCCATCGTCCAGCGGGCCCCACGGCCCCTGAAGCTGCTCTCGAGGACCAGCCGTCCCTTCTCCACCTTTACGTACCGTATCCATTCCCTGTCGATCCGGACGTATCCCGGGCCATCGCCAGGCAACTTGGCCGCCCCCCGGATCGGAATACGCGACGTCTCTGCCGAGATCCCGCTGGAGAGGGTTACCTGGATCGGAGTCTCCATCACGAGGATCACCAGCACCTGGCGGGGAAAGATATCGTCCGAGGAATCCTCCATCGAATCCGGGCCCCGATACATCCGGAAGGCGTCGTCCGGCATGTCGTCCTCGGGCGGGAACAGTCCCCGCGTCGAGTCCCAGATGAAGGCGGGGCCGCTCCGGCGCTCCTCATCATGGGGAAAAGGGTAGGGAAAGTCCTCCTCTTCCCAGGTGCTCGTGTACTGCGTCCAGAACCGGAACTCGAGGTGGAGGATCCCCGAGGCCAGCTCGCGGCAACTTTCCTCGACCCAGCTCGAGTCCCAGCCGGGCGCCATCAGCGAACCTGCTCCGCCGGGCGGAGATCGGACTCCGCGCCAGAGGGTCGTGCTGTCCGGGTCCGGGTCGAGCGAGTAAAGAACTTCCTGAAGCCCAGCCCCCGCCCGCAGGTACCCCGACCTCGCCTCCTCGACATCCCCGAAGTGATCGAAGTACTGGTTCGACTCGAGCACCCGTCCCCCTTGCGAACCGATCGGGTGCTGAGACTCTCCCCGACGGGTCCGGACGAATCGGAGTCTTTGCCGCTGCGCTCCCCGCTCTTCGCTCTCCGGCTCGAGATCGCAGAGGAACCGGATCGGCATCGAGCCGCCCACTTTCGAGTAGGTGTTGGCGAGGTCTTCCCGGAGGTAGGAAAGGATGAAGTTAGCCTTCTCGTGAGCGTTCTTCTTCGCTTCCCCCGTACGCCAGAGGGCCAGCCCTTGCCTGAGGATCGTGATCAGGGCCGCCCCGAGGACGATGAAGATGCCCATCGCCACGACGATCTCCATGACGGTGAATCCGCGGCAAGCTCGCGGGGGGAAGCGGAAGGCTGGACGCATCGAACGGTCCTCCAGGAGATCAAAAGACCATTTCCTCACGGTGGAGGACTCTCACCGGCCGGTGGTACTCGACGGTGAGGGAACGGAGCGTGGGCGTATCCTTCCATTCGTCGGACTGTTGGCCGAGATTCCTCGTGAAGGCCCCGTCCTTGTAGGTGAAGTGGATACGAATCTCGACCTGATCTCCCATCTCGTCGATCCGGTTCGGTGCGCCGGGGTCGTTGAAGAGATACAAGGTGTGGCCATCCACCGGCTTGCCCGGCTCCGCCGACCAGTCCGGCTTTCCATCCACGCGGGCGAGGACGCGGATCTCCGTTCCCGGCGGAGTGGTCCCGTCCCAACGAATCCCGCGCCAGATCGCCCCGGGAACCCGGCGCGACGTCTCGAAGTATGCGGCCCGCGCCGAATCGACCCGCGGGGCGTACCGATCGAAGTAGCGGTACGGCATGGCCACGACGATGTCGCCCTGGGAAGGGGCCGTGGGGCGTGTCCCGTACATGCCGCCGAGGAAGGTCGGATCGCCGCGAACGTCCTCGCAGAGATCGAGCCGGCCGTTTCCCCTCACCCTACGGTACGCCCATATGTCGACGTCGAAGGCGGGACCTCGATCGAAGGCGACGTACCCCTCCCGCGGGAACCCAGCTGTCGACTTCACGATCATCCTCCGCTCTTCGAGGCGTTCGAAGGCCGAGACGGACGGATACGACTGCATGTTGGCCGAGATGCCCGGAGCGTGCGCCATCGGCTCCGTGCCGAGGAGACCTCGGACGCACCCGGTCAGGCGCACCTGGTCGTCGGTGGCGGAGGCGTTGGCCACGCCGATCACCTCATCTTCGATCTTGATCGCGCCACCGTTCGCGAGGTACTGAGCAACGTTCGACGGATTCGGGGCATCGACGAAGAATTCCGTCATGGAGTCGTCCAGCTTCTCGGCGAGGGCGACCCTCTCATCCGGCCGGATCCGCGTGTCGGCGGACCGAACCTGGATCTCGTCCACCGTGCCTGACAACAGGCCGGACTGGTCATTCTGCTCGCAGTATGTGACGAAATGATGGTCCCGCGTGATCGGCAGCTCGTCGGATGGCCACTTGGCGATCCGGGCCCCGTAGCGAGCCTCGTACCGCCTGGGCAGTGTCTTCGGAGGTCCGCTCGACTGCGTCCACCCGGGATCGCCGAAGGAGGCGTAGGACCAGGATCTTCCCGTCAGGTAGTCCTTCTCGTTCGGGCTCTTGTCGTAGTGGCGCTCGTAAAAGGTCATCGCATGGACGATCTGCTTCTCGACCTTCTCGCTCGCGCGAGACTGGTTGTCGAAGACGGTGACGTAGTCCCGCTGACCTATCTCCTGCCGCTGGAACTGGTAGACCGGCTGGACCGTCGTCCCGACGCCGTGAAGGTACGCTTCCGTCCGACCCATCCTTCTCGATAATCCCTCCCTCTGGAATATCCGGGGGTTGCCCGTGGATGTCGAGAGATAGGCCTTCCTTCCACCGAACGGCACGATGAAGACGCCCATGTTCAGCAGATCATTGCCCGTGACGGCCTTGATGTCCTCGAGATAGGAGAGGTCGTTCCCACCACCCGGCCGCTCCACGTAGATCCACTCACACGGGGGTTGCTGGTCGTAATCGTCCAGGTTCGCCTGGCCCTGCATCTGCCCCTTGTCCGCCAGCCAGAGCTGCAAGTAACCTTCCTTCTCCTCGTCCAGGAATGGAGGAAGTGTCTTGGGCACGTCTTCCGAGGGGAAGTAGTCTTTCACCGTCGCGCCTGAGATCTGGACAGAAGAAAGGATCACCGTATTCCCGTCGACGAACTCGATCACCCCCGTACTCCAGCCCTCCGCGTTTCGCCAGCAAGTGAGAGTGTTCCCGGACCGGGTGTAGAACATCAACTCGGAGGCCACCGCCTGTGTGCCTCCGGGCCGGGGACCCGGGCCGCCCCCCAGGGTCGCCTGCACCGTGATGTAGCCGTAGGCCGGCAGCTCATCGATGGTGGAGCCGCGGTCAGTGCGGAGGATGATCTGCGCCTTCTTGATGTTGTTTATCGTGAACACATTGACGGAGTAGCTCGGCATCGTAGGGGGAACTTCATGGATCAGCGTCCCCCAGTTTCCGTTCGACCCGCCCTCCGGCAGGTCCCACCGGCGCGTGGCGCCGTCCGCCGCAGTGGATCCTCCATAGTTCGTATAACCGAAGATGGTGACCACCGACCCGATCTCATGGTCCTCCGGCGTGCTCCCCGGGAGGGAGCGGTAGGGGACCGTCTGGCTTGTCTCTGGATCGAAGGTGAGCCGGACGCGCACCCGGAAGGCATTCCCGTCGAGGCGGTAATACTCCATCGCCTCGTTCCCGATGAGGATCGTACCCTCCTCGGGAAATCCGTTCGCCTGGCTATTGTCATCGACGAAGACATTTTCATACAGATAAGGGTCGGCGCCGGTCGGTTCCGAGACCTTGGAGAGCGGGGAGGCGAGCTGCGTGGTGAAGCTGGCCCTCCCCACGGATCTTCCATCCAGGATGATCGACTGCTCGCCCGGCTTGGGGCCTTTCCACGTGGCGGCGAGGTGGTACCAGGTGTCCTTCTTCATGGGAATGGACGCCCGGACCTCGGCGGACCGTCTGCCCTCCGGCAGACCCAGACTCCCTCCCTCCGTTTCGTCGCGGGCGCCGTCCGCAATCTGGAAGATGATCTCCCCTCCCTCGACGAAGAAGTGTATTCGATTCAGAGTGGGCTGATCCTGCATATCGAAGAGGGTGTAGTTCGAGCCGGCCGAACTCGGCTTGATCCACATGCTCACCGAGCCGGGTCCGGTCATCTCGGTCCCGGCATCGCTGTACTCCGGCTGGGAGCTGACCAGGTCGTCCTTGGGGATTCCTCTCTCGGAATCCCCGAACGCGGCGGCTCCGAGGCCCCCGTCCTCGATCTCCAGACCCTCCGTCGTCTGCCAGAAGTGATGCTTGTAGTACCGTCCCGACCCGCGCATCGCCTGCATGGCCATGCGGAACTGCTGTCCACCGCCTCCTCCCCCCCCGGTGAACGTGAAGTTCCCGGAGCCGGAGGTCCCCGAGTCGTCTGCCGAACCGGTCTCGAGGCGCAGCTCGCCATCGAGCACATCATGTGACGGATCGCCGAACTTCCAGGAGTCTCGGAAGATCGGATCCGGGTAGGTGATCATCTTGTTGGAGTGTCGATCCAGCCTTCGGATGCGGTCACGATTCCGGTTGAAGTCATCCGGCGCCAACATCGTGCTCATGTCCTCTTCCGGATCCCCCGCCGGCGCCACTGTGCGGACCTCCGTCGTGAAATCCTGCTGCGAATCGATCCTCCATTCGAGCTTCGACGGAGGGGCCACCTCGACGATCTGTCGCAGGCCATGCCTCGCCAGCTCGGTACCCGCCTCCGAGTTGAGGATCGCCGTCGCCTCGACCGTGTAGACATCGTACGACCGATAGCAGAAGGGCAGGGAGCTCACGATCAGCGTCGGGTCGTTCGGGTTGAGGGCGTTCTTGAGGATCACGTTTCGATCCTGCTCGGAGATCACCTCGTCATCGACGGCGGTGTTCAGGAGATCCAGGAGATCGTCGAGCCCCTTCAGGGAGGCGGCGAGAATCCGCTCCGCCAGGACCTCCGCCTCGGCGAGCGTCACGAAGTCATCCTGGGAGTCCTCCGGGGGCGGAAAGACCGTCGGGTTGCCCTGGAGTCCCACGAGGAGGGCCCGGATCACCCGCCGGTGGGCGGTATTCAAGTTGACCGGATGCGGAATCTCCGCCTCGATCCGGAGCTGGCCCGGCTGATGGCTGCCCGTAAGCTGGGGCCAGAGGGCCACCTGACCGCGTCGCCGCTG
>JAPUJT010000157.1 GCA_027296055.1 Planctomycetota bacterium
TCATGCGTGGTCATCCAGATCGCTTTCCCCTCGCGACGGAGCTCATCCAGCAGGGAGAGGAATTCCACGCCTCCCTTCGGATCGAGACCCGACGTCGGCTCGTCGAGAAGGATCGCCGGGGTGTCGCGCAGGATGGCGATGCCGATGCCGAGCCTCTGGCGCATTCCCTTGGAGAAGGTCTTTACCCGCCTGCGAAACGCCTCGTCCGGGAGCCCCACCCGGCGAACGGTGGCGAGAAGCTCATCGTCACTGAGCCGCTGGCCGGAGAGACGAGTGAAAAACTCGAGATTCTGCCTGGCGGATAGATTGCCGTACAGCTGGACGTTTTCCGAGACGTAGGCGACGTGCTTCTTGGCATCGAGCGGCTTCTTCACGACATCGTGCCCCGCGATCCGGGCCTGACCGCTCGTCGGCTCGGTAAATCCCAGGAGCATCATCAAGGTCGTCGTCTTGCCCGCCCCGTTCGCCCCGAGCATGGCGAAGACCTCGCCCTCGTTGACGGTGAGGGTGAGGTCTTCGACGGCGATCACGCCGCCGGGGTATTCCTTCCGTAGATGATCTGCTTCGATCATGGTTACTTGAAGTGCCGCATCTGCTCGCGCAGGTTTTCCTGTTCTCTGATCAGGCGATCCTGTGCGACGAAGAGCTGGTCCTGCTCCTGGAACAGACGCTGGCGGAAGTTCTCCAGCTCGTCCTCCGATGCGCGGCCGTACTTGCGCAGCTTCTTCACGATGTCGAGCTGCTCGCGGGTGATTCTCAGCGACTCCTCCTGAAGGCGAACCGCCTCCACCTGCTCCAGGAACCTCTGATAGGTCTGCCGGACATTCAACTCCACGATAGCCCGGCTGTTGTCAAGGTCGATGGCGAGCTGCCTGAGTCGCGCCCTCTCCTTGACGAGCTTGCCCTTTCGCTCGAATCCTCGAAAAACCGGCATGACCACGTCGAAATTGAGAAACCAGACGTATTCGTTTCCCACATCCTCGAACCCATCCCCCTGGAACCTCGTGAACCGCGAGTTGGGACGGATGAAAAAGTGCTCCGCTGTGGCGTCCAGCGCCCAGGTGTCGCTGGATCCCGTGCGGCCGAGGTTGAGGCTGAAAACGTCACTCTTGTTCTCCACGCCCGCGCTGAGGTTCAGGTCCGGATAGTAGCTCGTCGCCACCTCGCTCGCGACACGCCTTTGTTCACCAAGCTCCTCCTTCGCCAGCGCGACAGAGGTGCTATTGACGAGGGCGATGGCGACGCTTTGATCCTCCCTCAGGTCGAAGGTCTCCAGTTGACCGGTGAACTCCGTCGTAGCGGCGATCGGCCGCCCGAGAAGCTGCATCAAGTCCATTCTCTCGCGGAGGAGGCCCCTCTGCTGCCGGTTGATCCGGAGCTCCTCCTGGCTCACCGTCAGCTCGGCCGTCAGGACATCCGTCCGCTGGCTCTCCCTCTTCTCGTACAGTTTCCTCTCCCTCTCCAACGAATTACGGAACCGCACGAGATTCGCCTGACGGGACCGGATCTGCTCCTGGCGGAGCAGGATCGAAAAGAAACTCTCGCGCACACGACGTAGCGTGGAGGCCGCAATGTTCTCCAGGGCAAAGAAGGCGTCCCTCTGGTCCTGCCTGAGTGCGACGAGGCTCGAGGCGTCACGGCCAAACTCGAAAATGCGCTGCGTCAGCCGCGCAGAGGCGGACTTGTCGCGAATGACGTTCGCGTCCGAATTGCTCTGCGTCCTGTCGTATCCCCCCAGAAGATCCAGATGGGGAAGGAAGCGGGCCTTCTCGATGACTCGATCACCTCCGACCTTCTTCAGCTCCAACCGAGCGCGCTTCACGTCTCGGTTGTGGGTGAGGGCCATCGTCATGCACTCCGGCAAAGTGAGCGAATCTTCCAATCCGACACGCCCCCCGGCCTGCGCAGCGCTTACCCCGAACAGGGAAGCTGCCATGGCCAGGCCTGCGATCCATACGCGAACCTTCATATCCACACCTCCTACCAGTATCGGATTCGTTCGAGGAAAGACGCCGCCGCATCCGCGGGAAGGCCCGAGGGGGGAGAGCACTCCGAGATGAGGTCAGCGCCGGCTAATCCGAATGCCCACGACAGCGATGCCGACGATGATGAGCAGCAAGACCCCCATGATGATCGCCGCCAGAACCACGTCGGTCTGCCCTTGGACGTTCACTCGGAAATTCTGCTCGGCCAGGATGGGTTTTCCAGATAGCTCGCAGGTTGCCTCGATCTTCACGGAGTATTCCCCGATCTCCATCGGTTCGTCCGAGGTCAATGTCAGGGTGATCTCCTTCTTTTGGCCCGGCTTGATCCAGTCCACCTTCTCGGGATCGAGCGAGATATTCCAGGCAGGCGATGGGGAATTGATCTCGAATCGAACGTCGGCGAGGGCGCTCGTCCCCGTGTTCTCGAGGAAGAACCGTATGCGAACATCCTCCTCCGGCTTGGTTCGGTAGTAGTACCCCTGTGAAGGGGCCGTGAGCTCCATCTCACCGACCCCCCTCGGGACCAGCTCGAGCTCCTCGAAGCCGACCTTAGCCTCCATCAGGAATGCAGGGGTCGGCAACTCCTTGCCTCGCCGGTAGGGCCGGATGGCTCGCATGCCTGCGGAATCCGCAACGAGGGCGAAAAACTTGATCGGCTTGAGAAGCTCTTCCGCCGGCAACTCCTTGGGGATGTCGACCTCGAGGGAGAGATTCTGCCGGTGGAGCCGGCGCGTGAACTTGACCCTACGGATGGCCGCCCTTCGCCGCTGATCCTCGATGAAGCGGGTGTGATACTTCTCCGGAAGCCCGATCGTCACCAGCTCGAACTGCCGCTCTCCCTCGGAGAGCCGCTCCAGAGAGAGGTCGAACGAGACCTGGGTGCCCAACTCGCCCTCCTGGGCAAACTGCTGCGATGTGACGGTGACGACATCTTCCTTCGATTCCGTCTGGAGGAAGATATTCCTGGAGATCTGCTTCTTGAGAAAATCGAAGGAGACGGCCAGATCGTCCACGTCCTGCTGGATCTCGAACCCTATCTCGATCTCCTGATGGTGTCGGAGCCTGGGAATCTTGCGCTCGTAGGGCCGGCCGATATTGACGCCCCCCTTCAGGAGCGAGACGTAGATGTTCTCGATCCGGAGAAGGGCGATCAGCTCGTCCTCGGTGTGGAGGCTCGGATCCGGTAGAACCCCTTCCGGCACTTCACCCTTCTGGCTCAGCCGTGCACCCAGGTCCTTCACCAGCTCGTGCGCCAGATGCTCGGAGAGGAGGACCAGATCGAGGTCGGATGTATTCTGCAGCAGGATGTCCACGAGCCTCTTGTCATCCACCGTGCTCGACTTTATGGCCGAGACGATCGTGATGTGGGCCGCGTCCTGGAAGAACTCGAGCTTCCTCTTGTCGAAGTCGATCTTGGACTTGTCCATCTGGTAGCTGGCGTCGTCGAACGCCTTCTGTGTCCGGACGACCTCTCGGTCCTGGTTCGTGTAGATTCCATCGTCTAGCAGCTCGAGAGTCAGCGCAAGATCGCTCTCCGCTTTCTTCAGGGAATAGAAGGACTGCTCGACCCTGAGGAGAGATTCCTTCAGGGTCAACAGCATGCTTTGACCTTCCTTGGACAGCGCGCCCTTCCGGATCGGATCATCGGACGAGTCTTCGGGCGAGAGCAGCAACAGTGAAAGTAGTAGCGCAAATCGCATCGGGATCTCTCTGTCTAGTCGGCGGGATGGAACTGGCGGGACCCGGAGACCGTGCGACGGGAGTCCCTAACCCCCGGGCCGACACACTCTTGCAATTGTATCCATCGTGACCGGAGAATCCAGATCAAAGGTCGATCCGGCGTGTACCGGCCACGCGAACCTAGGGGCGTTTCATCCTGGTTCGCCACTCGTCGAGGAGGGCGGCGATGGCCTCTTCCAGCGGATGCAACGGCTCCCAGCCCGTGGCTTCCCGGAACCGGGTGGAGTCGCCTACCATCTCGGGCACATCGCCTCGCCTGCGTCGGCTCGACTCCTGCTTCACCTCGATCTCGATCTCTGTCATTCCGAGCAGCAGATCCAGGATCTCGGCGATCGACCGACCCGTCCCCGACGCCACGTTGTAGGCCTCCCCGTGCTCCAGACGCCCGGGCGCGAGACGATACGCCTCCACCACGTCACGTACAGAGAGAAAGTCCCGCACGGAGTCGAGGCTTCCGACGGAGATGGCAGGGGGTCGTCGTCCAGCCTCGATCTCGGCGATCTGTCGGGCAAAGTCCGAACAGACGAACGAAGGGGCCTGCCGCGGGCCGACGTGGTTGAAAGGGCGGAGGCGGACCGCGCGGAGACCTCGGTGGTAGAACTGCTGGAACGCGAGGAGGTCGGCGGCGGCCTTGCTGACCGAGTAGGGGTTGGCGGGACGGAGCGGAGCCGTCTCTCTATGGGGACCCGGCTGATCTCCGTAAACCTCGCCGGAGGTGACGACGAGGATCTCCGCCTCCGAGCCAGAGTCGAGAAGGGCTCCACAGACGCTGGCCGTGCCGTGGAAGTTCACGGAGAAGGCCTCGTCCGGGGCGCCGCTCGCTTCCTGTACCGAGGCGACTGCGGCGAGGTGATAAACGACGTCCGGTTTGATCTCGCGGAAAAGTGCGGCGAGAAGCTTCTGATCGCGGATGTCGCCGGGCTCGAGGCGAACCCGATCGATGATCCGGGAGAGCCTCTCTCGGGGTCCCTCCCCTACCACCGAGACGACGAGGCCGGAGACTTCTTCTCCATCCTCCACGAGGCGATCGGCGAGATGGGAGCCGGCGAACCCGTCTATGCCGGTGAGGAAGGCCTTCATCCTATTTCTTCTCGGCCTTCACCCTCTCGAGGTCCGCGTCGACCATCGTACGGATCAGCTCTTCGAACGAGACCTCGGGCTCCCAGCCGAGCTCCTTCTTCGCCTTGCTCGCGTCTCCCATCAGCTGATCCACTTCGGCCGGCCGGAAGAGACCCTGATCCACCACGACATGATCCTTCCAGTCGAGTCCGACGTGCGCGTAGGCCAGCTCCGCCACGTCCTGAACGGTGTGCATCACTCCCGTGGCGATCACGTAATCGTCCGCCTTTTCCTGCTGCAGCATCATCCACATCGCCCGGACGTAGTCGCCCGCGAATCCCCAATCCCGTCGAGCTTCGAGGTTGCCCAGCTTCAGCTTCCTCGACGGATCCAGCTTCGCTTTCGCCGCCGCGAGAGTGATCTTTCGCGTAACGAACTCGATGCCTCTTCTTTTACTCTCGTGGTTAAACAGGATCCCCGAGCATGCGAAGAGGTCGTACGACTCGCGATAGTTGACAGTGATCCAGTGGCCGTAGACCTTCGAGACACCGTAAGGGCTTCTCGGATAGAAGGGGGTGTCTTCGTTCTGTGGGTAGATCTTCACCTTGCCGAACATCTCGCTCGATGAGGCCTGGTAGAACTTCGTGTCGGGCTTGAGCAGGCGAATAGCCTCGAGGATGCGCGTGACCCCCAGCGCGGTGTATTCGGCGGTGAGCAGCGGCTGATCCCAGGACGTGGGAACAAACGACTGGGCGGCAAGGTTGTACAGTTCATCCGGCCGGAGGCGATCCACGAGATTCGTGATCGAGTGCTGATCCAGGAGATCGGCCTGGTGCAGCTCCACCTTTCCCTTGAGGTGTTCGATCCGCTCGTACCTCTCCGTGCTGGAGCGGCGGATCATCCCATGAACCTCGTAGTCTTTCGAGAGCAGGAAGTCCGCCAGGTAGGAGCCATCCTGGCCGGTGATGCCCGTGATGAGGACTATCTTTTTTTGGGACATGGTCTTGCCCGCCCGCTGGCCGCCCGAAGAGACACAACATTATAGATGATGGCCCCGACCGATCTACGGGGTGGCAGGAGCGCTCATTCCAGTCGTATGGAGATTTCCCGGACGATGAGCCCCTCCCGCACACAGGCCTCGGCGATATCGGCCCTCTGATCCTCCTGCAACCCGAGACCGATCAGCCAGATCATCCGGAGGCCGTGCTTCTTCGTCGCCGCGGCAATATCCGTTATCGGTCCCAGGTCATCGAGCCCTCCGGTCCCGGCGCCATCTTCGCTGATCCTCAGAGCCCCCACCACCCGGGCCCGCTTACCCTCCGTCTCCGCCAGGGTGGACCCGACGACCGCGAGGGCCTCGGCCGTGCCGACGAGAGCGACCCGGAGATCCGACCCGGCAACCTGGGCGAGAGTCTCGCCGACCAGGGCCGTCGCGGTTCGCATCCCCCAGACGAGCAGGAAGGTGATCATCCCGTCGATCACGAAGACGGCGCGAGAGTACTCCTCGAACCGCCATGCCATCGTGGCGATGAAGACGGCGAGGAGGCTGCCCACGATCGACGCGTTGAGGATCCGGGTCGCTCCCCGCGCCCCGCTCCAGGCCCCCGGACCGTAGAGACCGAAGGCGGCGAAGGCGAGGAACTTCGCGCCCAGGAAGAGGGGCAGAGACTTCGTCACGATTCCGAGGTACGGCTCCGGGATTTCCCCGTCGAAGCGAATCAGGTAGGCGGCGATGAAGGCGACGGAGAAGGCGATCAGGTCGAACACGACGAGGGATGCGGCAGGCCGCGAGGGATCGGTGAAACGCCCGAGAGGTCTGGACAGGAATCCTCCCAGTCCGAGAAGGGCGATGGCGAAGACCGCGCCGACGATGACCAGGGTAAGGGGGAAGGATTTCCCCACGAAGAGTATCAGACCGCCCATCCCCGCGGAGAGGAGGTAAAGCACCATCAAGGTCTTTCGCGGGGAGAGCCCGAAGTCGAGGAGGCGATGAGACAGATGATCCGTTCCGCCCTCCGTGATGGGGCGGCCGGCCCGGGTCCGCCCGGCGACCACGAAGATCGTATCGAACAGCGGCACGCCGAGGAGGAGGACCGGGATGATCCAGGAGGAGGCGGTCTCACCACCTCCCGTCTTTGCCGCGAGAGAAGCAAGGACGAGGCCCAGGAAGAGACTTCCGTTGTCCCCGAGAAAGAGTCGAGCAGGGGGGACGTTGAAGAGGACGAAACCGAGAGAGGCTGCGCCGATGCATGCGGCGCCGAGCGAGACGTGCGAGACCCCATGCCCCCAGGTGAAGATGAGGATGATGCCCGCCGTGATGACCGCCACGCCCCCGGCGAGTCCATCCATGTTGTCGAGCAGGTTGAAGGCGTTGGTGATGATCACGAGCCAGAGAAGAAAGATGGGGATGGAGAGCGGCCCCCAGGCGTATCCCCCGACCAGCACCTCGACCGCGACGAGGGTGCAGGCGGCCAGGAACTGGCCGACGAGCTTCTGCGGGGGAGAGAGGCCGCGGAGATCGTCGACGAGCCCCACACCGAAGATCACGAAGCCTCCGGCGAGGAGGCCCCAGAGCTCGCGAGGAATTTCGTGGAACCAGTAAAGAGGGGGAAACGCGGCGAGGAGGATGACCATGCCGCCGAGCAACGGAGTCGGTCGCTCGGAGTGGCGATCGGGACGTGGGCGCGCCATCGCCCCGTACCTCCGCGCCAGGATCCCCGCGAGAGGGGAGAAGAGGATCGCGAGGGCCAGCGATAGGCCGGCCGCCTTGCCGATGTGATCCATCGATCAGTCTCTCCCTCGACGGGCCAGGAGATCCCTGTAAAGGCGTTCCGTCTCCACGATGAGTCGTTCTTCCGAATGCACGCGGGCGACCCTCCTCCTTCCGGCCGCGCCCATCCGGCGCTGGACTCGGGGTTCACCCATGATCCGTCTCGCTGCCTCCGCGAGCCGGTGCGGGTCTCGTGAGCGAACCAGGATGCCCTCTTCGCAAATCTCCAGATCGCCCTCCTCACGCTCGATACGGAACAGATCTCTCACGCCACCGACATCGATCGCCACGATCGGAATGCCCGCCGCCTGAGCCTCGACGATGGACCGTGGAGTCCCCTCGTTCACGGAGGTGAGGATCAGGAGGTCTATCCCGTTGTAGAAGGGCGTCATCGATCCGATCCATCCGGACAGTTCGAGGGCGCCGCCCAGTCCTAGCTGCTCGGCCGTCGCCCTCATCCGTCCCCGGAGCGGACCGTCTCCCGCAACCCGCAAGATCAGGCCAGGGTGCTCCCGCTGCAACAGGGAGCAGACACGGACAGAGAGGATCGGGTCTTTTACGGGGACGAGTCTCCCGACGAAGCCCACCGTGGGCGGGTGATCGCTCCGGCTCACGCTCTCCGCCATCGGGACACCGATGGGAATCACATCGACCCGATCGGCCGGGGCGATCCGGTACCGGTTGCAGATCTCGTCCTTCACGCTGGCCCCGACCGTGACGATTCTGTCCGTCATGCGCGACAGGACCCGCTCCGTCCGGATGATTCCAGCAGATACGCCGGGGGAAAAATACCCGGAAAAGACGTGCCCATGAAACGTGTGGACCCTGACCGGCACTCTGGACGCCGCGGCGGCCAGCCGGCCGAGAAGGCCCGCCTTGGCCAGATGGGTGTGAACGATGT
The DNA here is from genome assembly GCA_027296055.1 of Planctomycetota bacterium. Lineage (GTDB taxonomy): Bacteria > Planctomycetota > JAPUJT01 > JAPUJT01 > JAPUJT01 > JAPUJT01. Next base: position 8,456 of record JAPUJT010000157.1, read on the forward strand.
CGGGCCTCCAGCGCTTGATCAGGCTCAGGATCCGGAGGAAGGCGAGCGCATCCCATCCCGGGGATACCCGCCGCCCCATCGCCCGGATGCTCTCGATCCGGACTCCGCGTGCGCGGGCGCTACCACGCAAGTCCCCCTCCAGGAGATCCGGCTCCCCCGCCGCCAGCAGCGTACGGAATCCCCTCGTCTCGAGCGCATGCGACAGGAGGACCGCCTGAAAGGAAGGCCCGCCGACGTTCAGACGCGTGATCAGGCGAAGGATCCGAAGGCACCGCACGGGGACTGATTCTAGCGACTCGACGTGGCGTCGGGCAACTGCCCTGCGAGCGCCTTGTCCTCGGAGGTCGATGGCCGTATACTGCGCCCCGGTCCGAGTTTGCCCGACTTTGGGAGAGATTTGTGAAGAGATTTGTGAAGAGATTTATGAAGAGTCAAGGAGAGGTGCCATCATGGCCGAAAAGGTCCTGATCTTCGGCAAAGAGCACTGACCTTACACCGAGAGTGCCCGGGAGGACTACTCGACCAGAAAGGTTCCCTTCGACTACTTGAATGTCGAAGAGGATAAAGACGACCTGGAGCGGATGTTGAAATTCTCCGGCGGCGTCCGGGAAGTCCCCGTCATCGTGGATGGTGGAAAGGTCACGATCGGCTTCGGGGGCACCTGAGGAGTCTAGGGGCACACCGGCCGTGCGCCGGCGCAAGTCTTGTACGGAAAGAAGAAGATCGACGACGGTCGGTGCATCGATTGGGGGAAGACGTCCGCCGACTACGTCGCCTACCGGCCCGGACCTCCCGAAAGCTACTACGCGCGTCTTGTTGCCCTGGGAGTAGGTCTCGAGGGGCAGCGAATCCTCGATCTCGCCACCGGAACCGGATTTCTCGCCCGAAACTTCGCTCGACAGGGAGCCCAGGTCAGCGCGATCGACATCTCCGCCGAGCAGATCGAGGCGGCGCGCGGCCAGGCCGATGAGGAGGGGCTGCGGATAGACTTCCACGTGGCGCCGGCCGAGCGGACGCCGTTCGCCGATGCCTCCTTCGATGCGATCACCGCCAATCAGGCGTGGCTCTATTTCGACAAGGCCGAGGTGATTCCCGAGGTGGTGCGACTGCTGGCGAAAGAGGGCCAGCTCGTCGTGTCGCATTTTTCCTGGCTGCCGCGCCTGGATCCGATCGCCCGACGATCCGAGGCGCTCGTACTGAAGCACAACCCCAAGTGGAGCGCGGCCGACTGGGACGGCGAGATCCCTCCCCTCCCCGAGTGGTCGATGGAGCGATTCAGGCTACGGGCCTTCTTCCGTTATGACGCCGGGATCCAGTTCACGAGGGAGACGTGGAGGGGTCGGCTTCGAGCCTGCCGGGGGGTAGGGGCCTCGCTTTCACCCGAAGAAGTCGCTCGATTCGACGCCGAGCACGCCAAACTCCTGGAGCGGACGGCCGACGAGACCTTCTCGGTCCTCTATCGAGTCCAGGCCCACCTCTTCGATCCCCGAGTTTCATGACGCGCACCAAACTCTCGGATTCCACGGGAGTTTCATGACGCGCACCAAACTAGGCCCGTTCGTGGAAACCGAGGACGCGGCCTTCCGGATCCCTGAAATAGACGAAATTCTCGGCGGGGTCGGGGCGAATCAGGGGGACACCCGCCTTCTCGATCGACTTTGCCGCCTGGCGCACGCCTTCCGTGGGTCGGAACCAGAGGATCGTCTCCGCTTCCGGCGTGTAATCGGCGTCGCCCTTCCTTGTTTCCGGCCGGTGAATCGCGAGCTGGACATCCCCCGCGTCGAACCACGCCGATTCGCTCTCTGCATACCGCGTCACCGGCAGCCCCACTGTATCTCGATAGAAGCGGACGAGCGCATCCACCTCCCGGGTCACCAGGAACACGACTTCTAGCCTTCGATCTGGCATCCTCCCCTCCTTAATCGTTGAAATCTGAGAGTTTGGTGCGCGTCATGAAACCTTCGCTGAGATTGAGAGTTTGGTGCGCGTCATGAAACTCTCGCTGAGATTGGGAGTTTGGTGCGCGTCATGAAACTCGGGAGGTGAGGTAGGCGGCGAGGGCCTCCTCCCACGGGCGGAGAAGGGGCATGCCTCGTGTCTCCAGGACCGCGTTATCCAGGACGGAGTTGTTCGGCCTGGCCGCCGGCGTGGGGAACTCGGCGGATAAGACCGGGACGACCCGCACACCGTCGCTCCCCGCTAGCTCCAGGATCTTTTCCGCCTGCTCCGCCCGGGTGCAGGCCCCTCGATTCGTCACGTGATAGATCCCCCCGGGGAGACGCTGCGAGATGAACTCGAGGACCATCCCGGCCAGATCGGCTGTGTAGGTGGGGGACCCCCTCTGATCGGAGACGACTTTGAGCTCCTTGCTCTTCGAGGCGAGGGTGAGAATCTTATCCACGAAATTGGATCGCCCCCCTCCGAAGGTCCAGGAGGTCCTGATGATGATCGCCTCCTTGTGAATCTTTCTGAGGAGTTTCTCGCCCTCCCACTTCGATCGTCCGTACACACCGAGAGGTCTGGCAGTGTCTTTCTCGGTGTACGGGGAGTCCTTCGTTCCATCGAAGACGAAGTCTGTGCTGAAGTGGATCAGCCGGGCCCCCATCTCCGAGGCCGCCGAGGCCACGGCGGCCGCCCCGTCCCGGTTCACGGCGAACGCCTCGTCGGGGTGACTTTCGGCCCCGTCCACGTCGGTGTACGCCGCCGAGTTCAGGACCCAATCCACGGGCTGAAGATCCGAGAGTATCTTTCGGACGCCCGGCGGATCCGTGATGTCCGCCTGATCTCGACCGAGCGGGATGACCTCGCCGTGCTTCCCCAGAAGGGACACGAGGTCCTTACCCAGCATCCCCCTCGCGCCGAGCACCACCACCCTCCAGCCGCCCTTTGTACTGGTCATCGTAGTAGCGCCGATAGTCTCCCTGGATGATCCGCTCCCACCAGGAGCGGTGCTCCTGGTACCAGCGGATTGTCTCCGAGATACCCCTGTCGAAGCTCCACTCCGGCTCGAAGCCGAGCTCGCTCCTCAGCTTCGCCGCCTGCGTCGCGTAACGCCGGTCGTGACCGGGTCGGTCCTCCACATGACGCATCAGGCTCTCCGGCTTGCCCAAGGTCTTGAGGATCGTCCGGATCACATCGAGATTCGTCTTCTCGCAGTCTGCCCCGATGTTGTAGATCTCACCGATCGCTCCATTCTCCAGGATGGCAAGGAGGCCCCGGCAGTGATCCTCCACGTGGATCCAATCCCGGCGGTAGAGCCCGTCGCCGTAGATCGGGACCGGCTTGTCTCTCATGGCGTTGGCGATCGCCAGGGGTATCAGCTTCTCCGGGAACTGGTAGGGCCCGTAATTGTTGGTGCCGCGCGTGACGACCACCGGGAGTCGATACGTCTTGTGATACGCGAGGGCGAGGAGATCGGCCGCCGTCTTGCTCGCCGAGTACGGGCTGCTCGGCTGGAGGGGGCTGTCCTCGACGAAATACCCCTCCTCCCCGAGACTCCCGTACGCCTCATCAGTTCCAACTTGAATGAATCGCTCGACGCCTACGTCGCGCGCCGCCTCGAGAAGGGACTGCGTCCCCTCCACGTTCGTCCTGAGAAAGGGACCGGGATCGAGGATGCTTCGATCGACGTGGGTCTCGGCGGCGAAGTTGATGATCCGGTCACACCTCTCCGAGCGGAGGACCTCCACCACGGTTTTCCGGTCCGCGATGTCCCCTTTGACGAAGGTGTAGCGTGGATCCTCCTCGACGTCCTGGAGGTTCTCCAGATTCCCCGCGTAGGTGAGGACATCGTAGTTGACGACCTCCCAGTCCGTCTTCTCCCGGAGGACATGCCGGACGAAGTTGGAGCCAATGAACCCGGCGCCGCCGGTCACGAGGATTTTCATCTAGCGATCCTTGCGGGTCCAGTCGTAGGGGAAGTCATTGTCGTGGGCGGGCGTCCGGTATTCGTCCGGCTGATCGTAGCGATACACCTCGGTGGGAAAGTTGATGATGAACACCTCCTCCTCGCCGATACATTTGTATCCATGATAGACCCCCGCCGGAATACGAAGGAGGATCTGATTCTTCTCCCCCATAAAGAATTCGTTGACCGCTCCCTTGGTCGAGGAGTCCTCCCGCGAGTCGTAGAGCACGACCTTGGCCATCCCTTTGATGACCACCCAGTGATCTACCTGCACCTTGTGGTAGTGCCACGCCTTGACGACCCCGGGGTAGGCGGTGGTGATGTAGGCTTGGCCGAACTTCATGAAGATCTCGTCGTCCGACCGTAGCATCTCCATCAACCGCCCTCGCTCGTCGGGGATCACCTTGAGCGGCTTGATCATTACCCCGTCGATGTACTTTGGCTCACTCATTCTCCACCCTCCCTCAATCTCTCGACAAAGTCGGCGTGGGTTCGCTTCAATCCCTCTTCCCGGCTTATCTCGGGCTCCCAGCCCAGGATCTCTCGAGCGCGAGAGATGTCGGGCCGCCTCACCTTGGGATCGTCCTCCGGAAGGGGCCGGAAGACGATCTGGCTCTTGCCCCCCGCCAGCTTGTCGATCTCTTCCGCAAGCTGCAGCACCGGAATCTCTACCGGGTTGCCGACGTTGACCGGCTCCGTCTGATCCGATTTCAGGAGACGCACGAGCCCTTCGACCAGATCCGACACGTAGCAGAACGACCGGGTCTGCTTTCCATCCCCGAAGACGGTGATCTCCTCTCCCCGGATCGCCTGGGCGAGGAACGTCGCCACCGCCCGGCCGTCATTGACGCGCATCCGCGGCCCGTACGTGTTGAAGATCCGAGCGATTCTCGTCTCCATTCCATGAGAGCGATGGTAGGCCATCGTCATCGCTTCGGCGAACCGCTTCGCCTCATCGTAGACCCCCCTCAGTCCGATCGGGTTGACGTTGCCCCAGTAGTCCTCCTTCTGCGGGTGCTCCAGGGGGTCGCCGTAGACCTCCGAGGTCGAGGCGAGAAGAAACCTCGCTCCAGTCTTTCGGGCGACGCCGAGGGCCTTGTGCGTCCCGAGCGAGCCGACCTTCAGGGTCTGGATCGGAAGACGGGCGTAGTCGATCGGACTGGCAGGGGAGGCGAAGTGCAGGATGGTATCGACCGGACCATCGATCTCGATGTACTCGGTCACGTCCTGCTCCAGGTAGGAGAATTTCGGGTTGTCGAACAGGTGGGCGATGTTCCCGCGGCGACCGGTGACCAGATTGTCCACACAGATGACGTCGTGCCCCTCCGCCAGGAACCGGTCACAGAGATGCGACCCGAGGAAGCCCGCGCCTCCCGTGATCACCGTCCTTGGCATTCCATCCCCCCCCGGGCTCATCCCGGATGTTCCGTTCCGATCAGACGCCGATCCCGTAATAGGTGAACCCCTGCTCACGCACTTGCCGGGGGTCATAGATGTTGCGCCCATCGAAGATGACGGGAGTTCGAAGCAGTTTCTTGATGCGATCGAAGTCCGGCCGACGAAATTCGTTCCACTCCGTTATGAGCACGAGACCGTCGGCGCCATCGATCGCGTCGTAATTCGTGGCGGCATACGTGATCCGCTCGCCGAAGATATGCTTCGCCTGGTCGATCGCAACGGGGTCGTAGGCATGGACCTTCGCCCCGGCTTTCAGGAGCTCCTCGATGATCGGAATCGACGGAGCCTCACGCATGTCATCCGTTTTCGGCTTGAACGAGAGACCCCAGATGCCCAACCGCTTCTCGGAGAGGTCACCGTTATGGTGGCGGAGTATCTTCGTCACCAGAATCTGGGGTTGGTTCCGATTGACCGAATCCGCAGCCTCCAGGATCGGCACGGGGCATCCCAGCTCGTTCGCCGCGTTGATCAGCGCCCGAACGTCCTTGGGGAAGCACGAACCTCCGTACCCGACCCCGGGGAAGAGGAACTTGTACCCGATCCGGGAGTCCGCCCCGACGCCCTGGCGAACCTGGTTCACATCGGCGCCGAACCTCTCGCAAAGGTTGGCCATCTCGTTGATGAACGAGATACGAGTGGCGAGGAGACCGTTGGATACGTACTTGGTCATCTCCGCACTCTTGGAATCCATCACGATGATCGGACGTCCCGTCCTTACGAAAGGGGTGTACAGCTCCTTCATTACGTCCGCCGCCTCCCCGTTTTCCGCTCCGATGATCACCCGATCCGGCATCATGAAGTCATCCACCGCGGTCCCTTCCTTCAGGAACTCCGGGTTGGAGACGGCGTCGAATCTCTCTTTCGTGAGATGGGCGATCGCGGCGCTGACCCGCTCCGTGGTGCCGGGAGGAACCGTGCTCTTCATCACAATGATCTTGTAGCTATTGATCGCCGGTGCGATCTCTTCGGCCACCGAGAAGATAGCGCTCAGATCCGGCCCGCCGTTGGGCAGCGATGGCGTCCCCACCGCAATGAAGACCACATTGGAAGCCTGGACCGCATCAGGAAGGCTCGTGGTGAAGCTGAGCCTTCCCTCGCGGCGGCTCCGCTCGACCAGCTCCGAGAGCCCCGGCTCGTAGATCGGAATCTCGCCCTTCTCGAGGCTGGCGATCTTCCGCTCGTCCTTGTCGACACATATGCAATCGTTGCCGATGTCGGCAAGGCAGGTCGCTGTCACGAGCCCGACGTACCCGGCCCCAATCACGCAGATCTTCAAGGTGCCCTCCATCCCTGCCGTAATCCCAGAAGGAGCGGGATCTTAGCATCGGGTGCTCGAGTATTCAAACCGGGAGGGGGAACGGCGCTCATCTGTGTCCGGCCCCCCCAAAGATGGTCCTCGTCGACGCGATCGAAAAAGGGGCGACCCTTTCGGGCCGCCCCTTTACATGCAATATGTCGGCTCAAGTTCTGGGGACACGCAGCCCTACAGGGACTGCCCCCCTTTCTAGTACATTCCCGGCGGCATCCCTCCGGGGGGCCCTCCCTTACCGTTCCCCTTCTCTTCGGGGATCTCGCTGACGAGGGCGTTCGTGGTGAGCAGGAGCGACGCGATGCTCGCCGCGTTCTCGACGGCGCACCGTGTCACCTTGGTCGGGTCGATAATGCCAGCCTTGATCATGTCCACATACTTACCCGTGGAAGCGTCGAAGCCCCACGAGTCCTTGCCCTGGCTGACCTTCTCCGTCACGATCGCCCCGTCGAAACCGGCGTTTTCGGCGATCTGCTTGAGCGGAGCTTCCAGGGCCCGGCGGACGATACCGATGCCGACCTTCTCGTCGCCCTTGACGTCTGCCTTCTCGAGAGCCTTGAGCGCGCGAATCAGAGCGACGCCCCCGCCGGGGAGGATTCCCTCTTCGAGGGCCGCCTGCGTGGCGTGCAGAGCATCTTCCACACGAGCCTTCTTCTCCTTCATCTCGACCTCGGTGGCGGCGCCTACGTTGATCTGCGCGACGCCACCGGAGAGCTTCGCCAGGCGCTCCTGGAGCTTCTCCTTGTCGTACTCGGAGCTCGAATCCTCGATCTCCGCCTTGATCTGGGCGATGCGGCCCTGAATGGCCGCCGTCTTGCCGCCGCCCTCGATGATCGTCGTGTTTTCCTTGTCCACGACGACCTTCTTCGCGCGCCCCAGCTTGGCCAGCGCCACGTTCTCGAGCTGGATCCCCAGCGCCTCGAAGATCGCCTCTCCGCCGGTGAGGACGGCGAGGTCCTCCAGCATCGCCTTGCGCCTGTCGCCGAATCCCGGCGCCTTGACGGCGCAGCACTGGACGGTGCCGCGTAGCTTGTTCACCACCAGCGTGGCGAGGGCCTCCCCTTCGATGTCCTCGGCAATGACGAGAACGGGCTTGCCCGCCTTGTGAACCTGCTCGAGCAAGGGGATCAGATCCTTGACAGATGAGATCTTCTTCTCGTGGATCAGGATGTAAGGGTTGTCCAGAACCACCTCCATCTCGTCCACATTCGTCACGAAGTGGGGAGAGAGGTAACCCTTGTCGAACTGCATCCCCTCGACCCAGTCGACGGTGGTTTCGAGCGCCTTGCCCTCTTCCACCGTGATCACGCCGTCCTTGCCAACCTTGTCCATCGCCTCGGCGATCATGTTCCCGATGGTCCAGTCACTGTTGGCGGCGATTGCGGCGACCTGAGCCACCTCGGTCTTGTCCTTCCCGATCTTCTTGCTCATCTTGTTGAGCTGCTTGACGACGACGTGGACCGCCTTCTGGATTCCCCTCTGGATGCTGATCGGGCTGGTGCCGGCCGCGACATTCTTGAGGCCTTCCTCGTAGATGCCCTCGGCAAGCACGGTGGCGGTGGTGGTCCCGTCCCCGGCCACGTCGGAGGTCTTCGAGGCGACTTCCCTCACCATCTGTGCGCCCATGTTCTCGTAGGCGTCTTCCAGCTCGATCTCCTTGGCGACCGTGACACCGTCCTTCGTCACGGTCGGGGAGCCGAACGACTTCTCGAGGATGACGTTCCGGCCTTTGGGGCCGAGCGTCACCTTCACCGCCCGGGCGAGCTTCTTCACGCCCCGGCGGATCGCTTCTCTAGCCTCCTGGTCGAAGGCAATCTTCTTCGCTGCCATCAAATTCCTCCTGCCGTGTGATTCGGACGGCGGTCCGGGCTACTCCCAGCCGGTGTTCGGCCTACTCTCGGTCTACCCTTGGTCTACTCGAGGATCGCCAGGACATCCTCCTCCTGCATGATGACGTACTCATTCCCGTCGATCTTGACCTCGGTCCCCGCGTAGGAGCTGAAGAGGATTCGATCGTTCTTCTTTACCTGGAAGGGAACTCGGTTCCCGTTGTCGAGGAGCTTCCCATCACCGAGGCTGATCACCTTGCCCTCCTTCGGCTTTTCCTTCGCCGTGTCCGGCAGGACGATCCCCCCCTTGGTCTTTTCCTCTGCCTCGAGCCTCTTGACGACGATCTTGTCGTTGAGGGGCCTCAACTTCGCCATGGTCAACCCTCCTTCGATGGATGCATCGGTTCGGGAGAGATCCTCCCGGCCGAGCTACTGTGCCTTCGTAATCGCCTCGTGAACCGTTGTCCTCAGCACCTGCACGTCGACCGGCTTCTCCAGAATCGAGAAGGCCCCGGTCGAAATCGCCTCCTGGCGGATCTCCTCGTTGAACTCTCCCGTCACGAAGATGCAGGGGATCGGCGTGATGATCCGCCGCATCCGTCGATACGTCTCGAGCCCCGAAATATCCGGCATCTGGATGTCCAGGATGGAAAGGTGCAGCGGGATCTTCCGTACGATCTCCAGGGCATCCAGCCCGCACCCGGCGAGGTGCGCCGTCAGCCCTTCTGCCTCCACAATCCCCTTGACGGTGTAGAGGAACTCCTCATCGTCGTCGGCAATGAGGACTGTTAATCGCGCAACCGTTTTCATCGACTAGGACCTCAGATGAGTCCCAGAGGCGCAAACCCCATACCAATGGGGAGATAACGGGGACTCCGATCCCCTTCCACTTGCACGACTTGTAGCCGTACCCGGCTCGGCCGTGCGGGGCCTCCTGCCAGACTGACACCAGCCTGGCGAGCGCTCCCGGAGGCACTGTCGAACTGGCAGCCAGAGGGGAGCCACGCTACCGGCATGCAGCAATCGGGCCCGATGGGCGGACATTTCTATTGCACTCCCACAAGGCCTCTCCCGATCCTTGACACCCCCAGAGGTCAAAAGTATCCTCCGCCGACTCGATCGGAGGGACGAAGTGACCCAGGATAGGCCCATCGAGAATCTGCAGGCGATCCTCTCCGAGGAGGATCTCCGCTCCCTCGAGTTGATCAAATTGCTCCGGGAGATTCGACCCCTCGATCTCGCCCCCCTCCTCCTCCACTTCGACCCGGAAGACAAGGCGAAGATCTTCGATCATCTCGATAGCGATTCTGCCGCGGAGGTCCTCTTCGAGACGGATCCCCGCTCACGCGACGAGATCCTCGAGCACGCCCGCCTCGACAAGCTCGCGCCACTCTTCGACCGCATGCCGCCCGATGAGGCTGCCGACATCGTCACCAGCCTCCCGCCCGAGCGGCGGGACCCTCTCCTGCGACTCTCCCCCCTGCTCGCGGATCACGTCAGACCCCTTCTCGCCTACGACTCCGAGACGGCCGGCGGCAAGATGACCACCGAATATGTTTCGGTCGGAGAGAATGAGACTGCCGGGGGCGCGATGCGGGCGATCCAGGGTTCGATCGGCGCGGAGACGGTCAACTACATCTTCGTCGTGAACGGCGAGCACCGACTGCGAGGAGTGCTATCGATCCGGGAGTTGATCGCCAGCCGCCCCGACGCGCCCATCCAGGAGATCATGGTCTCCGATGTCATCTCGGCGCCGCCGGAGATGGATCAGGAGGACGTGGCCGGCCTCGTGCAGAAGTACAATCTCGCGGCCCTTCCCATCGTGAGGCAGGACGGAAGACTCCTCGGCATCGTCACGGTGGACGACGTGATCGACGTGATCCAATCCGAGGCCTCCGAGGACATGTACCACCTGGCGGGGACATCTCCCGATCGCCCGACGACTCAAAAGTTCCATCGCCAGGTCCTGGATCGCTTCCGGTTCCTGCTGATCACCCTGGCTGGAGGGCTCGCGATCGTGCTCGTCCAGGCTCAGTACGGGCACGCCCTCGAATCGATGATGGCCATCGTCTTCTTCATCCCTGCCATCATCGGCATGGCGGGAAACGTCGGAATCCAGGCCTCGACCATCATGGTGCGGGGAGTAGCGACCGGAGAGATCCAGCCCGGCCGTTTCGGTTCCGTCCTCAGGAGGGAGGTCCTGGTCGGCGCCACGCTCGGAATCCTGTTCGGGTTCATCTGCGGCGCTCTAGCCGCCTGGGGATCTTCGCTGCTCGGAGCGGACTCCGACCTCGGCTATGCCGTGGGTCTGGGAATGGTCTCCGGTCTGACGGTCGCATCTCTGATGGGAGCGGTCGTTCCGCTCGCCTGCGAAAAACTGGGCCTGGACCCTGCCCTCGCCGCGGGACCGTTCGTCACCACGCTCAACGACCTGACCGCCCTCACGCTGTATCTCGCCATCGCCCTCACGATACTGAAGCCCGAGGTCGGCTGATGGCGCCCCACTGTACCCCTCGGAGGCCCTTGGCAGGGGCTTCCCGTTGGTCGTTCTCGGGCCGAATTCCGGCCACCTCGATTTTAGGCTCGAAATGGGCCGAGCCCTCCGACCGACGGGCACTCTCTTCCCCTGCCGCTGGTTCCTGATCACGCTCGAATCGCCATATAGTCCCCAGGAAATGCATCTCGGGCCCCTCCCGGCCGGCCGCTTGAACCCCCATTTCGACCCTGAAAAAAACTCGCGGATTTACACGATTTTAGTCTTGCACATTCGTGAACATTGACTTATAGTAGGGGCCGCTTAACAGCCTCCGGGGGGTACCATAGGAGGTCCTACCATCGCGCGTGAAATAGGGGTCGAAACTTACTTCCGGGACATCAACAAAATCTCACTCCTGACGGCCGATCAGGAAAAATCTCTCTCTCGCGCTCTCCATAAAGGAGATATGGCGGCGCGGGAGCAGATGATAAAGGCGAACCTTCGCCTGGTCGTCAGCATCGCCAAGAACTACATCGATCGCGGCCTCACGCTCCTCGACTTGATCGAGGAAGGAAACATCGGCCTTCTCAAGGCCGTCGAGAAGTTCGATCCGGAGCTGGGGTGTCGTTTCAGCACCTACGCCACCTGGTGGATCAAGCAGTCCATCAAGCGGGCGCTGATCGACACGGTGAAGACGGTGAGGCTCCCTTCCTACATGGTGGAGATCATCTCCAAATGGAAGCACGCGGCCAACGAGCTGACCTACAAGCTCGGCCGTCCGCCGTCCTTTGTCGAGATCGCCAAGGTCATGGATATCCCCATCGACAACATCCACATCATCAGGAAGGCCCTCCGGGCGGCCAACACGGCGCACCACATGGTCAGCCTCGATGGGATGCTCTCGGTCAGCGACATGTGGGCGGACAAGAACGCCAAGCCTCCCGATGTCGTCCTCTTCGATGCCTTCGAGGTCGAGACGATCGAGCGCCTGCTCGACACGATCGACACGAGGGACGCCGATATCCTTCGGATGCGCTACGGGCTCCGGAACGGCGAGCCGATGACACTCAAGGAGATCGGCGAGAAGATCAACCTCTCTCGCGAAAGAGTGAGGCAGATCGAGTGCGATGCGCTTCGGAAGCTGAACCATATCCTCACCCACAAGAGCCATATCGGTGCGGATCTGGACCCGGGTAGAGAGACGGATCACTCCCGGCAGCTGGCCGAACGGAACGGCAAGAGGCGCAGGCGACATACCCGCAAGGCAGCGAGGCCGTAGGGGGGGGAAGCCGAGCGGCAGAGAGTTCGAGAGTCACTGAAAGGGCCCCCATCCGGGGGTCCTTTTTCTTTAGAAGATATCCAGGAAGGGGGGCAACGTGGGACCTGGCGAGACCGATCTGGAGCTGATCCGTTCCCGGATCCGGGAGGTCCCCGACTTCCCCAAGAAGGGCATCGCCTTCAAGGACATCACACCTCTCTTGCAAGACGGTCACGCCTTCCGGAAGGCGGTGGACGCGATGGCCGCCCCGTTCGAAGGACGTGACCTCGAGACGATATGCTCGGCGGAGGCGCGTGGGTTCATCTTCGGCGCCGCTCTTTCGTATCGGCTCGGCATCGGGTTCGCCCCGGTACGGAAGCCAGGCAAGCTTCCGCCCCAGACCCACACGGTGAGTTACAGCCTCGAATACGGAACCGACTCTCTCGAGATCCGTCAGGACGCCCTCGCCAAGGGTGAGAAGGTCCTGCTCGTCGACGATGTTCTCGCCACCGGCGGCACGATGGAGGCCTGCTGCCGGCTGGTCGAGACGGCCGGAGGCGTCGTCGTCGCCTGCCTCTTCCTGATCGAGCTTGCCGCACTCGGTGGCCGTGAGAAGCTGCCCGGACGCGAGATCGTGTCGGTCCTGACTTACGATTGACACTGTCGTACCCCTCCGGTATCCTCCCCGGCCGACAATTTGACCATGACCAGGACGCGGGTCGCGCTCCGCCTGACGGCGGAGCCAGGGAAAATGGTGCAAGACCATTGCGGACCCGCCGCTGTAACCGGGGACGAACACCGCACCCCGCCACTGCCTTCGGACAAGGTGGGAAGGCGCGGCCAGTAGGTTGATCCGGGAGCCAGAAGACCTATCCGCGTCCGGATCGCCGTACTCTCCGTGGACTGAGAGGGTGGTTCGTCCGACAGGACGACAGGCCCTGCCCCGCGGCGGGGCCTTTTTCATCGGGTCCGTGGAGAGAGAAGGGGGGTGCCGTCTCCCGGGCTGCGGACCCGAGCGAGCCCCGCTGCCGGACGGGAATCTCCGGCGTTGCGCGGGACATTGGATCTTTCAATTCGCACCAGTCTCCGAAAGGGGGAACACGACATGCATCGCATGTTCATACTTGCCATCATTCTAGGACTACCGCTTTCTACCGCCTTCGCGCAAGACATAGAGGTGATTGATCTCGCCGACACCGGCTCCGGACCGTTCGGAATGGCCCTCAGCTCCGACGGGAGCAAGCTCTACGTGAGCCAGTTCGGCGACGTCTTCGGTTTCGGCCCGAATCCTGGAAAGACCGTCCGGGTCCTGGATACCGCGACGCTTGCCCAGATCGGGAGCATCCCCACCGGGATCAACCCGGAGGACATCGTGATCCGTTCCGGCGGAGATCTCGGTTACGTCGTGAACTCATCGACCGCCGATGTCACCGTCTTCCGTACCGACTCCGACGAGGTCGTCCTGACGATCCCCGTCGGCGAGTTCGGCCTCTCCTTCCTCTTCAGCATCGCAGAGGTGCCGGGAGAGAAGAAATTGTACGTGACGAGCGTCGGGGGTGACCTCGATGGCTCGGACGAGAACATCTACATCATCGACATCGATGACGACTCGACGACCTTCCACCAGGTGACGGGGCGGATCCTCCTCGCCGGGGGAATCACCCGTCTCGCCTTCGACGAGGGCAAGGGCCTCGCTTACGCCGGGCTCGGCTTCCCCGACAACGATTTCTTCGCCCAGCCCGATGTCGTGGTGATCGATACGCGCAACGACACCGTCGTCGATCGGATCGACATCAATGTCGTGGGAACCGGATTTCACGGGATCGAGGACGTGGCGATCTCCGCCGACCGGAAGACGCTCTATGTTCCCGTCTTCGATTTCTTCGGCGGAACGAGCGAGGTGTTCGTCCTCGACCTGGCATCCCGCAAGATCGTGAACCTGATCCAGGTCTCCGAGGACTTCGCTCAGCACGGGATTGGGATCTCACCCGACGGCAGCTTCGTCGTTGTCACGAACTTCTTCGAGGGGTCCGTCTCGGTCGTGCTCACAGCCACACAGACCGTCGTCCGCAAGCTGACGGTGGGGAGCCAGCCGAACGAGGTGATCTTCTCCGCCGACGGTCGGACGGCGTACGTCTCGAACCAGGCGAGCGACAGCATCTCCGTCTTGAGCTTCTCGCCCACCATCCAGGTGGTCAATACGGTGATCACCGAGGAGATCCTTCAGGGAGACATCACCAGCGGCGGGTTCATCTCTTCCTTCGACAACCGGGTGGAGTCCATCGAGAGCTCTCTCGATGACGGCAACACCAGTTCGGCGGTAGGCCAGACCAGTTCGCTGATGAACTTCCTCGAATCGAACCAGCTGAGCGGCAAGATCTCGGTCGGCGAGGAGATCCCCGACGACTCCGATCCGTCCGCGTCCTTGAACAATATCAAAGCAGCGAAGAAGAAATAACGCTCATCGAGAAAGGGGCCCTTTCGCGTTCGAAAGGGCCCCTTGTCTTTGACGAACCCGACGCTGATGGCGCTCAGAGAAGCCGCGCCCGCTCCTTGATGCCCATCTTTCCCAAACTCAACACCCCATGCAGCCACACCCTCCAATGTGAGTGCTCGGTCATCCGCGCCAGCACCCAGGAGAGGATCTTCTGTCCGCCCTTGACTCTCCTTCGTATTCCCCAAAGTTCTTGCTGATGCAGCGGGTCGACGATCAGAAGGGCCTTCCTCATGATGCGGGTGATATCGTACAGATCACCGGACGGGTAAGTCTTCTGGTCCTCAGGTCACCGGTATCGACGAGATCGACCGGGGACACTTGCCACGAGAGGTATCCTTCTTATAATGGTGCGTGCCCACCTTGTCCCCGTAGCTCAGTTGGACAGAGCGGCGGTTTCCTAAACCGCAGGCCGCAGGTTCGAGCCCTGCCGGGGATACCCATCCTGCGTTTTCGCAATTCCGACCCCTTCGCGGGCAAGACTCTCTTCAGACTTGGCAGCCGTAACGGCAAGGATGTCAAAGGGTTGCCGGTAGGTGGGAGTGATCCGTCCATCCTCGAAAGTGTAGTTCGAACATAGCAGTTTGAGGAAACTCAGCTTTTCCGCCGGTTCTTGCGTAACGTAAAGCTCTCTAGCCCTTTGCGAAAGTTCTAGCAGATTCACCCCATCATTGATGTACTGATGGTCAGCGTTCTGAAGCCGCACCAGTTCTCCTGCCAGTCGGGCCTGCTCCCCCTGCCACTCCTTTGACCTCTCGGCCCAGAACTCCTCGGCGATCTTGCCGTCCAGTTTGTCGAGGTAGGCTTGGTTCAAGCGCCGCTTGACCTCGTCGACCTGCCGCGTGAGCCTGGAGACTTCCTGCTGGTGAAAGGCTGTCTCCTCAGCCAGTGATTCCCGCAGTGCTTCTTTCATCCACTCCGCGGTCTCTGAGTCGATCACCACTCCCCCGACCACGTCAGCGAACTGGTCCTCAAGTGTCTCCTCGCGGTAGTTCTTTCTGTCACATAGGCCACGGCGGTTCGTGCAATGGTAGTAGACGTACTTGCCCTTCTTGATTTCGGTGACGATGGCGCAACCGCACTTGCCGCAGGTCATCAGTCCGCCGAAAGCGAACGTGTGGACCCGGCCCTTTCCATAGCGCTTTCCGTGGTTCTTGAAGACCGCTTGGACCTTCTCGAAGAGCTCATGCGATATGATCGGATCGTGCTTCCCCTTGTAGAGGCCGCCCTTCCATCGAAACGTGCCCGTGTAGAAAGGGTTTTTCAAAATCCACTCGACCATGCTTTTCGAGATCGGCCGCAACCCCTTCTTCGTAGGCCGAAACCCTGAGGCGACAGCCCGCTTGCGCAGATCTTCCAAGGAGTATTCTCCGCTGGCGTACCATTCGAACATCTTGCGCACGAAACCGGCTTTCTCGGGATCCACGACGATGGTTCGATTCAGCCGATCGTTCAGATAGCCGACCGGAGCCTGGTGCGGGTATTCGCCTCGCTCCACCTTCTCCGTCATGCCCTTTCGCACTTCCTCGGACAGATTGTCGATGAAGTTCTTCGCCATGAGCAGCTTGATACCGTGAATGAACTTTTGGTGAGAGCGGCTGTCCTTGCTCAGGACTTCCCCCTCTTTGACCAGGTGAATCTCCAGCCCCAAATCATCCAGGGTCACGTAGTCCCGGAAGTTGCGATAGAGGCGGTCGGTCTTCTCGACCAGAACGACCCGAACGGCTGGGTGCCTCTCAAGGAACTCGATCATCAGGTTGAAGGTCGTCCGGCCCGCTTGCTTCGCTGTTTCCACATCGACGAATTCCTGAACCACTTTCAGACCGTTTAATACAGCGTAAGTCTGGAGAGTCTTCAGCTGAGCGGGGATGGAGAACCCCTCCTTCTCCTGCTCGGTGCTGGAGACTCGGGCGTAGATCACTGCATTGGACACGGCTACTTCCTCCTACTCTTCTTTAGGCACTTCAAGTGGTCCTCCAGGGCGAGCCGCACGAAGTCCGACACTTTTCTGCGATCACTCATCGCTGCCTCCTCAAGGTCTGCTTTCAAGGAAGCGGACAACCGCAGCACGAGATGAGTGTCCATGTTCTCACTTCGCTTACGCTTTTTCGGTTTCATGTATTCCAGAGTATTCCTTAGAGTTCCGTTGTCAAGACAAATCTAGGAGGGAATCCCGGAAGGAATCAGCCCGTCAGCGTGCGGGGCGCAAAGCCTGTTGACTACCTATTCCGATACTGTATGGTGCATCTGAGGAAGTAAGTCTCGAGCAGCCAGGCACTACCCTTGAGAGCAAGTTTCAAGTCTGCAAGGGGTCTTGTAAGGTTTATAGGCCTTCTGCGGAAGCGGTTTGCTCTTCTCCCAAAGATAAATTCCCGCGGCGACCGGATAGCGTCCTCCCTTGGGATCGACGTCAGGATGATTGACCGCTATCTGGAAGAGAACAGAAAGGTCGAGGAAGAGGCCCGGAACAGAACGCGCTCTCCATAGTCCTGAGAACTGCCCCTGACCCGGCGTGTCCAGTAGTGGTTCAGCGCTTCCCATGCCGGGCGACCAGGATGGCTTTCAACCGGATGCCGGAGTCGATCAGCTACGGGGGCCTTGTGCCGCCGGGGGGATCGTGAGGAGGGCCGCGTCGGAGGGGGTGAGGGTCACTTCTGCCTTTTCACCTTCTTGATCAACGGCAGCGCACGTGCAGTCTGTTCGAGCAAGCGTAGATAGTTGCAACCCTCGCAGATGCCTACCATCTCATCGGGACTACCGACCCTAACCGAGACTATTCATGATGCATCGCGATCGGGTCAGGATCTACGGCGACGGAGCCAAAGACCGACCGTTCTCGCGGGTTTCGTGGGCGGCGGTCGGTCGCGAGCGTTTGGGGGAGGCGGCAGAGGAGGATGGAGCCAAAGG
>JAPUJT010000158.1 GCA_027296055.1 Planctomycetota bacterium
CTCTACATGGTGCCCAGCGCCGGCGTGTTCCATGTCGACACGCCCTCCTGGGAGGTGCTGAGGACGTTGGAGGGGCGGCCCATGTCCGCCACCGACCTGACGGAGGAGCTGGCGGACCGGTATCGAGCCCATGAGGTGGCCGATGCCATTCAGGAGCTCCAGGAGATCCGGGCCATCGGCGACGTGCGCCTGCCCCCGGAGGGATACCTGCCGGTCATCCCGCCGCAGGACTTCCCGCTCACGACGATGGTCCTCAACGTCACGAACAAGTGTAACCTGGCCTGCACCTACTGCTACGAGTACGGCGAGGACAAGATCGTCGACACGGAATTCGGTACGAAGCCGAAGTTCATGAGCGAAGAGACGGCTCGCGACTCCGTCGACTTCATGTTCCGGGAATCGGGCAGCAATCGGGTCGCCAATCTGACGTTCTTCGGCGGGGAGACGCTCCTCAATTTCAAGGTGCTGAAAACAACCCTCACCTATGCGCGGGAACAGGCCGCCATCCTGGGGAAGGAGGTGCAGTTCAGCCTCACTACCAACGCGACGCTGCTACGCCCGGAGGTCATCGAGTGGCTCACCGACAATGAGGTGGGTGTGACCATCTCCATCGACGGACCGAAGGAGTCGCAGGACCAGTTCCGCGTCTTCAAGAACGGGATGGGCAGCTACGAGGTGGTCCTGCCCAAGATCAAGGAGCTCCTGAAGCGCCACACCGCCCACCTCATCGGCGCACGGGTGACGCTGACCAAGCAGAATCTGGACATCATGAAGATCTTCCGGCACCTCACCGAAGATCTCGGATTCTGGTCGGTGGGCTTCGCACCCGTGACGACCGCCGACGGGCGAGATTACGCCATCGAGGGGGAGGGCTTCAACTCGATGCTGGCGCAGTTCGCCGAGCTCGCCGAGGAGTTCAAGGATGCGGCTCTCGACAATCGCCACCATGGATTCTCCAACCTGAACGAGACACTCGAAGAGATCCACAAGGGGATGAGCAAGGCGTTTCCGTGCGGTGCCGGCTTGGGCTTGATGGGTGTGGCGACGGACGGCGATGTGGCGCTCTGCCATCGTTTCGCCGGATCGGACGAGCACAAGATCGGGTCGGTGCAGACCGGAGTGGACCGGGAAAAGCAGTCTCGGTTCCTGGAGATGCATCACATTGCGAACAAGACGGACTGCCATACCTGTTGGGCTCGCCCACTGTGCGCCGGAGGGTGCTACCACGAGGCCCACACACGGTACGGGACCACGGCGCAGCCGAACCTCCACTACTGCGATTGGATCCGTAGCTGGACCGATACCTGCCTTCGGGTCTACGGAGAGATCGCGACCCACAATCCGAACTTTCTGACGCAGTACGACACCCCGGCACCAGTGTCTGCCTGAGGAGGCCCGCATGAGAGGAAAGACGTGAAACACATCAGTGCGATCAACCAGAAGGCGGCCCGCATCGAAGCGTTCGCGCGCAGCGAGCGGGGGACCGGGGACGGAGGGGGCGGGGGAGTCACCGGCGAGCACGATGTCGTCGCACTCGAAAGCGGTGCGCCCGGGGGGCCTCACATCCCCTTGGGCTGCTCTCTCGTTTTCTCGCCCGGCTGGGAGGTGGACTCGAGCGGCGGCACGGCCGGTCTATGCCAACCGGTCGAGCGCGACCTGTTCGATTGCCACAACGGCTGCTTCTGGCCGGTCCAGGTCCCGGACCACCTCAATCACGCCGCGGATTGGACGTCCAAGTGTGCGACCGCACAGCAGGACTGGCGGAAAATAGACCTGATCTTCCCATAGTGGACCTGGACGTTGGCGGAGACATGAGAGGCTTCGGGCTCTTGCCGGGCCGGACTCTCCCTGTGAAGTCCTCGAAGGCTGCTTTGATCCCCCTGCTCCATCGAAGGAAGGCCGACCATGAATAGACTGCCAGGCGTATTCTCTCCTACGGGAAGGTTCCTTTCGATCGCGCTCCTACTGGGGCCGATCGGGCTGGCGGCTCAGGGTATGACAAGGAGCGTATCGGGGGGTAACGGCACTATCTATGCTGGGGCGTACGACGGATTTCTCAATGTCATCGATGAATCTACGTTCGAAATCATCGACAAGATCGAGACGCGGAGCGGCATTCCGGGCTGGATCAAGATGTCGCAAAATCGTGAGCGGCTCTACGTCCTGGATCTCTCCGGGCACTTCGTCGACGTCATCGACCGTCGGGAGCGTCGCTCCATCGACAGCTTCACGTTGGATAGTGGGAACGCCAAGTTCCGGATCGGACGCGTTGAGGTCGACCCCCGGGAAGAGTATGTGATTCTGGTCGGAAAGAGGGCCATCAAGCATTCCGACCGCTTCGAGGTGAGTCCCAACCTCATCCTGCGATACGACCTGGAGCGGCATGAGGTCACGGACACGATCGCCTGGCCAGACGGCCAGGAGCGATACGGCTATTACTCCGGGGCGAACCTAATGTTTTCTCCGGACGGCAAGCTCCTTTATTTCTTCGCCGACGACATCATCGCCTTGGAGACGGAGAATTTCACGGAGGTTGACCGGTGGGAGATCTCGCGTTCGATCGAGCCCGGCCTCCCGCGGGTCCGGTGGGGGGTCAACTCCAACTACTACGACGACCCGGGATTCTTCACGGGGCTTTTCCGCGTGACCGATCCGATCAACAACAGACGGATGATGGGGATCGCGCGTGTGAATCTGGCGGCCAAAGAGGTCGATTTCTACACCCTAGGGCCGGCGGAGTCCGTTGGCGAGTTTGCGCTCGCTCCGGGGGGGAAGAGGGCATACGCGCTCTACGACGAGATCGGACGGTACGAGTTTTGGACCTTCGACCTCGAGAATCGACGGGTACTCAAACGCCAGGAATTCGCCGGCCGGTCCCGCATGGGATTAGCGGTGAGCACCAATGGGGAGCTGCTCTATGTCCATGTCGCCGGTCACACCATCGATGTCTATGACGCCAACAGCTACGAGTATCTGAAGACGGTCGAGGTGG
>JAPUJT010000159.1 GCA_027296055.1 Planctomycetota bacterium
GTACGCCGCAAGTCACGGGATCAAGGTGGTCCAAGAGTTCGTAGACATCGAGACAGCCAAGCAAGCCGGTCGGACGCAGTTCGACCTGATGGTCAGGTTTCTCCGCCGGGATCCCCCCGGCACGATCGTCCTGGTCGAGAAGACCGACCGCCTCTATCGCAACTTCCGGGACTACGTGACCCTGGATGATTTGGGGCTGGAGATTCACCTGGTCAAGGAAGGGGAAGTCCTGAGCAAGGACAGCCGCTCTCACCAGAAGTTCATACACGGGATCAAGGTCCTGATGGCCAAGAACTTCATAGACAACCTCTCGGAAGAGGTCAAGAAAGGGATGGCCGAGAAGGTCGCTCAGGGCGATTTCCCTCACCAGGCACCCATGGGCTATATCAATGACAAGCTGAAGCACACCATCGTCGTAGACATGGACAGGGCACCGTTCGTTCGGAAAATGTTCGAGTGGTACTCGACCGGAGAATACTCCCTGAAGGATATTCGGAAGCGGGCCGTGGCGGCTGGGATCAGACCCAACGGTCCCGGAATGTGTCCGATCTCCAAGAGCTTGGTCGAGTGGACTCTGAAGAACCCCTTCTACACAGGTCACTTCCGCTGGAAGGGCGGGCTGTATCCGGGAAACCACGAACCCGTGATCTCTCAGCAACTCTTCGAGAAGGTGCAGGCAGTCTTCAAGTCACACGAGTTGCGGCGAGGAAAGCAGAAAGTTCGCCGGTTCGCCTTTGGTGGACTGATGACGTGTGGGAAGTGTGGCTGCAGCATCGTCGGTGAGCTCAAGAAGAAACGTTACATCTACTACCACTGCACGAACGGCCGCAGGAACTGCGACCGGAAGTACATCCGGGAGGAAGCCTTGGAGGGGCAGTTCGCAGACCTCGTTAGCCGAGTAGTAATCGACGCCGAGATGGCAGAGTGGATCAAAGAGGCCCTCCGGGAGTCGCTCGAGGAGGAGACCGCCTTCCACCGGCAGGAGATTGCCAGAATCACGAAGGGAATCGAGAAGGTAAAGTCACGCCTGAACCAGGCCTACCTCGACAAGGTCGATGGCAACATCACCGAGGAGTTCTGGGCCGAGAGGTCGAGTGAATGGCAACAGGAGCAGTCTCGCCTCATGGCCGAGATGGAGAGACTTCAAGCGGCCGACGGCCAGTATCTCGATGATGGGGTCCGAATTATCGAACTTTCGCAAAGGGCGCAGGAGCTTTACCTTACGCAGCCTCCGGCCGAAAAGCGCAAGCTACTCGGATTGCTACTATCGAACTGTACCTTGAAGGACGATCGCATCGAGGCGACCTACAGGCAACCCTTTGACACTCTGGCTCTTATGGCAGCGGAACCGCTCCCGGCAACAGGCGATGATGATGAGGTAGTTGCTGTTTCGAAAAGATGGCACGCCCGGCAGGACTCGAACCTGCGACATTCGGATTAGAAATCTGACGCAGGCCCCTCAAGCCACTTGATCTAAATCACCACCACTGTCATAATCTCCTTGTATTAGATGGTTTATGTCTATATGATCCCCTTGGCGAACAAGGGTGAATAAGGTGCCTACGGGTGGTCATGTGGGCACAGTTTGGGCACAGCGCGATATCCGCGATCCATCCGATGGTAGGTGGTCGGGCCGTTTGGCAGCCAGCGGGGCCACACTTGAGGCTTGCTAATGGCATCCATCCGAAAGAGAGGCAACCGCTACTACGTCGACTACTACTTCCGCGGGCGTCGTGTCCGGAGGGCCGTGGGGCCCTCCAGGCGCATCGCCCTCGACGTCCTCAAGGACGTCCAAGGCCGGCAGGTACGGGACGACGCGGGGCTCGCGGTACTCGACCTCATCTGCGACAAGGCCCTCGACGAGTTCATCGAAGACCGAAAGGCTCGGAACACCGCGAAGTGGGCAGCGCACCAGGAGAGGGTGCTGAAGGACTTGATCTCCTGGAGCGGGGTGAAGCGGCTGCGCCAGCTGACGCCCAGGATCATCGAGCGCTGGCAGATGAAGCGGGCCCAGGAAACTTCTCCCGCGACGGCACGAGGGAATGTGGGTACGGTGCGGGCGTGGATGCGCTGGGCCAAGCGCTCCGGCTACCTCCAGGTGGACCCGACAGATCAGGTCAAGCGTCTCCCCCTGCCTGCTCGGAGGGAGATTCGCTTCCTCACGGAGGACGAAGCCAAGCGTCTCCTCGCAGCCTGCCAGGAACCGGTCCCGTTCAAAGGCCCGGGCAAGAAGGGAAACGGCAAATCTCGGGAGAGACTGACACCTCTCCACGAGATGGTGGGGGTCGCCCTCTACGCAGGTCTGCGCCTGGGTGAGATCCTTCACCTCCGGTGGGGGGACGTGGAGTTCGAGACGAACGGGGGACTCATCCGAGTCCGGGTCTCCGATACATTCGTGCCCAAGGATCGGGAGGGGCGTCGCATTCCTCTCCACTCTCGTCTGCGCGATATCCTCCTCTCCTTCAAGAAGAAAAAGGGAGTCCATGACGGGCTCGTCTTCCCCAGCGTAAACGGGACCCCTGTGGACTCAAGCAACGCCTTGAGAGAGCTCCTGATCGCGGCCGAGCGTGCCGAGATCGACAGCCGGTGCAACTGGAACACCCTTCGACACACGTTCGCCTCCTGGCTCACCATGAAGGGCGTCTCCCTCCACAAGATCTCCAAGTTCCTGGGGCACTCGTCGGTGACTACGACGGAGAGGCATTACGCCGGTCTCGTGCCCGAGAGCCTCCACGCGGACATCGAGAAGCTGGGCGGTTGATTCCGCCGGAGAATAGACGCCCGCGTGCTCCTCCGGTAGTAGTGCACACCGCGTAGTTTGGGGAGGCGGGCGGAACTGGCAGACGCACGGGACCTAAAATCCGATTTGGGGTTGATCGCTTCCTTGATCCTGACCTCCGCCTGTCGACACACATCCACATTCTCGCCAGTATGTTGCGCTATTCGGCAAATGCACCCTGACGTAAACTAACTTACTTCACTGAAGCCCGAGTGAGCCCCGCGAAGGCGCCTGGGGGGGCTCCCAAGATCTGAGTTAGTTTTCCTCGGAACGGGGGCGTATAGTGCTCCCCTGACTCGGTCGAGCGGCAATAATGTTGAGATCATGGCGGCAGGAAAGCCACGAGATTCCAAGGCCAAGGCATTCAAGAGCCGTTAGGAGAGAAGTCAGACGAATTATTCATATCGCGGGACCATTACACCGAAACCCCTTCAAGGATCTCGGCGCAGACTCCTTCGACAAGCTGAATCGGGACGGCTTGCAGAAGTACTAGGTCAAGCGCTTGCGCAACCTGGGATTCGAGGTTCAGTTGCAACAGACCAGCGAGGAGTCCAATGCCGCTTGGACCTGAGTACCACCGAACCCCGTAGATTTTCAAAGCAGGACCCCTAATCCGGAGAGGGTTTTCTGGTCCTAAGAGTGTCTTAATGGGACCAGATCACTACTCTGAGAAGAGCGAGAGGAGAACGCCTTCCCCGATCGGAACCAGGCATGGAGGATGGGTAAACGCTCCCCTCTCTGCTCAGAATCTCGGTCCTCAGTATGTCGTTCTTCCCAAGGACGGCCTCTTCTCTGATCTGGATCATGGGTTCCAAGGGCGATTTCCACCGGGCCAGCATCTTGACAGGACGGGGTCGTCGCTCTCTTGACCCGCATATAGTGCTACACTCCGGCCCCTTCACATCACCCTCTATTGCCCAGACTCCGCTTTCGGCGTGAACCAGATCGGCGAGGGGTAGGCGCGATCCTGGACCGTCATGCGGACGCGGTCCGGCATCTTGATCTTGAAGAACCTCGCGTCGTTCTCGGTCCATCGCGGCTGGGGAATTTCGCCCACGGCTACTCGAGATGCCGCAGTAAAAAGGCCCCCAATTCTCCAATGGCCTGCTGTAACTCCGGCGAATCCGCGACGGACGCGTAGTCCCCGTGGGAAACGCCTTCATAGACGTTGAGGTCAGCCACCACCCCTGCAACGCGCATCTTCCTGTGCACGCGGACCGTGTCGCTCAAAAACAGGTCGCGCGTGCCGGTGACTAGATACGTGGGCGGGAAGCCCTCGAAATCGCCGTACACGGGTGAGATCAGCGGCGTCTTCAGTTCGCGGCCATCGGCGTAGAGTTTCGCCGCGCCCTCCAGCAGGCCGTCATAGCTCACCAGCATCCGGTCGATGCCTTCGTTCGTGAAGTGGCTGTCGCCCGTCTTGGTGAGGTCGGCCCACGGCGTACCGGCCCAAAGCGCGCCGGGCACCTCGAGGCCGAGCTGCTTGAAGCGGAGGGTCGATGCCAACGTGAGACCGCCGCCCGCAGAGCTGCCGCCGAGCGCCATCGACTTCGCATCCCGGTCCTTGAGAAGACTCCTCCAGACTGCGACCACGTCGTCGATGGCGGCCGGAAAGGGATGCTCCGGCGGCATGCGGTAGTCGATCGACATCACTGGGATCTTCGCCCGATTGGCGATGAGGATCGCCTCGCCTAGGCCCGCCGACCCGCCACCGATCACATAGGCGCCGCCGTGCACGTGGACGAACAGCCGATTCTCGTTCGCCGGATCGATGTCGGCAGGTGTCACGGCGCGGACGGTCACGCCTGCGATCTCAGCTTTCTTGATCGTGACCAACCGACGCTCGGTCAGGGCCTCGGCTCTCTGCGTGTTGCCGGCGTTTGCCGCCCGGATGACCTGGATCCATTCCTCTTTCGTCGTGAAGGTGGTTTGTCTGATGTGCTCAGCGACATTAGGTTGCGGCGTGTTCTCGATTGCCGCTCTGAGGGCATCGCTCGCGCCGACCGGCGCAGACAGCGTTCGGCTACCGATGGTCCAGGCACGGTCCGGGGTCTGCCCTGAACGGCCTCCGGTAGACGTGCACGCACTCAACACGAAGAGTGTGAGTACAGCGAGAACTGCTTTGCTGCTCGTTATCAACCTTCTGGTGGGTTTCATGGGTGCCCGGTCGTGTTGGTTTAGTGGTCCAGCAAGGTAGAGAAATAATTGACTTATGAGTCTCATCTGTCTTTCCTGATTCAGGTGGTCAACGCCCCAACGCTTGGTCAATAGCGATCAAATCACTGCTCAAACTGGCAAAGGTCTTTTCGCCAATAATCAACTGACTCCAATCATCTTTGGTCAGTTTGAGATTCGTGCCCTTATTGGGTTGTGCCGTGATAGCAATGACTCCATTACGTAATGCAATGGCATAGTTGACTTTTTCATCCGTAAACGCCACGTTGAACTCAGCGCTCCTTCCCTCGGCCAGGCGTGGATCAACCATAAAGCGCAGGTACTGCACATTGTCGTTGAGAGGAGACGCGGCCAGTTTTTTCGGTGTCACTTTGCCCAGGGCCTGACTCAGTTGCTGGTAGTGGCTGATGACTTGCTCCCCGAAACGTATCTTGCCTTCGTGCAGCAGTGCTTCGGAGATATAGAAACCGCGGGCGTTTGCTGAGGTCGTGCGCTGGCCCAGGGCACGGGCCGCTTTCGCGCGAGCCGCTTTGGCCTCACTGTTCTCATTATCCAACTGCAGCAGTTGTGAGGTCAGGTATAGCGACCACTGCCACCCTTTAAGTGTTTTCTTCGCGTTTGAGGCTTGAGCGCTTTCCAATACTTTGTCGGCACCGCCCATGGCATCAACGACCTGGCTGCTGAAACGGTCTTTACTAAGTGGGTTGATATCGTAGACATCCCAACCCATCCAGCCGATACGGGCAGAGTACACGCGTTTGACATGGCTCTCGACCTGGCCGTAGGCTTCCTTGT
>JAPUJT010000016.1 GCA_027296055.1 Planctomycetota bacterium
CTGGGCAAGAGCGAAGCGGGGTTGATCCGAGTCCGCGCGATCGCCGAGGGAGATCACGCGTCGATCGAGGTGTACGACGACGGTCGTGGGTTGGATCCGAACGCTCTGCGAACGGCAGCGGTCTCCAGAGCGATACTGACGGAGGAGGAGGCGAACGATCTGAGTGATGAGGCGGCATATAACCTCATCTTTCGATCGGGTCTCAGCACCCTGGAGAGCGTCACCGGAACATCGGGACGAGGCGTGGGGATGGATGTCGTCAGAGCGAACGTGGAGACCTTGAAGGGAGACGTTTCCATCCAATCCAAGCTCGGGGAGTTCACCCGGTTCACGTTGTCGTTGCCGGTGAATTACGCGATCCTGCAAGCCCTCCTCGTCGATGCCGGGAACCAGGTGAGCGTGATCCCACTCGATTTCGTCGTGGAGACGCTCCACCTGGACCGCGAGCGGATCATCCGCCAGGGGGGCCGGAGCCGGATGCCCTACAGAGGGGGTTCGCTCCTGCTCGTCGAGCTGGGCCCGTTCCTGCAGTTCCAGACGGAGACTCGCACCGATGGAAAAAGGTTACAGGTAGTGGTCCTCTCCTGCCGCGGGGAGCAGCTGGCGGTCGTCGTGGACCGCATCCTCAGGCGGGAGGAGGTCGTGGTGAAATCGGTCGGGACCTTCCTTCAGGGGATGAGCCTCGTCTCTGGCGCCACCATACTTCGGATGGGCGACCCGGCGATTATCCTGAACGTCTTCGATCTCATTGACCTGTCGCGAGGTCGGGAGGAGGAGATCCGCGCTCCCGCCCAGCCGAGGAGGGCCAAGAAGCTGCTCGTCGTCGACGATTCCGTCACTTCGCGCTCTGTGCAGCGAGGTATCCTCGAGAGGGCAGGTTACTCGGTCGACGTTGCCCGCGACGGAGAGGAGGGCCTCGAGATGATCCGCAGCTCGGAGTACGACCTCGTCGTGACCGATGTGGATATGCCGAAGAGGGACGGGTTCCAGCTGACAGAGACCCTGCAGGGGGACCCGGCGACCCGAAACTTACCGGTGATCATCGTGACGGCCAAGGCGGATGACTCCGAGAGGCGCCGAGGGCTCGAAGCAGGGGCTCGCGCCTACATCACGAAGGGAGCCTTCGATCAGGAGGTTCTCGTCGACACGGTCAGGAGGCTGATCGGATGAGAAATGCGGATCAGTCCGCCGCCTTTGTCCACTTCCGGGTCGGCTCCTGCGGGCTGTCCCTGCGGGTCGGGGAGGTGAAAATGGTCGTGCGGCTTCGGCCTCGGTCGGAGCTGGACCGTCCGATCCCCGGGGTGGACGGGGCCCTGCCCCTCCACGGCCTGGTCGTCCCGCTCGTCCATCTCTCCCGGATTCTCGAGATCGAGGCGGAAGATCCCGAGATGGCTGTCGTGGCGACAGCGAAGGAGCGCCAGGTGGCGCTCGGGGTGAACGATGTGATCGGACTCTACGAGAGCCCCGAGATCGAGACGGACGTCCATCCGGTCCCGGGCCTGGGGGGGCGAGGAGTCCGCCAGATCCACCGCATCGAGGGCGAGATCATCTTCTGGCTCGATATGGAGCGGATCATCAGCGAGGAGGGCTGGGATGCGATCCGATCCCTCGGTGAGATGGGCACGGACGGGCTGTTGGGAGATTCGACCCTGGGGATCCTGGGCTACGAGGAGTGAGGAAGGGGAGCGTTTTCGATGCTGCGCGTCTTGATAGTCGATGACTCGAGAATGACCCGAAAGGTGATCCGGGACATGCTCTCGGGAGACCCGGAGATCCGCGTCGTCGGCGAGGCGGAAGACGGACAAGATGCGCTCGACAAGGTCCTCCGGCTCGAGCCGAGCATCGTCACGATGGACATCGTGATGCCCAGGATGAACGGTCTCGAGGCGATAACGCACATCATGGCCCAGCGACCGACCCCGATCCTGGTGGTGACCTCCCTGGCGGATGAGAAGGAGATCAACATCTGCTTCAAGGCCATCAAGCTCGGGGCCCTCGAGGTGGTCAGGACCCCCGAGATCCGTAGCAAGAAGGAATTCGAGACGGTGCGGAAAGAGATGGTGAGCAAGATCAAGCTCCTCTCCCGGATCCGAGTGATCACGCACCACCTGGGAAAGAGGAAGTCCCGGAGATTGACCATCCCCCCGGCGAATCCTGCCGACCTCCCGTCTCGCCGCGTCGTGGCGATCGGGGCGTCGACCGGAGGCCCTAGCGCCATCACGACGCTCCTCTCGGAGTTGCCGGAGAACTTCCCCGCGTCCATCGTCCTCGTGCAGCACATCTCGGAGGGATTCTCGCCGGCCTTCGGCCAGTGGCTGGAGAAAGAGTCGTCGATGCCCGTCAAGCTGGCCGAGGATTGGGAGCCGCTCCAGCCAGGAATCGTCTACATCTCGGGAAGCGATAAACACATCGGCATCAGGAAGGGGCACATCCGCTTCTCCGAGGGCGCCCCGGTCAATTCGTGCCGGCCGAGCATCGATCTCCTCTTCAAGTCGGTGGCCGACGAGTACGGTCCCGAGGCGTTGGGGGTGCTCCTTACGGGAATGGGCAAGGACGGAGCCGAAGGATGCAAGGCGATCCAGGATGCCGGGGGATTTACCCTCGTCCAGGACGAGAGCACGAGCCTCGTGTACGGAATGCCCCAGGCCGCCATCGCCCTGGGCGCGGCCACCGTCGTCCTCCCTCTCGCGGAGATCTCCGAGAGAATCCTCCGCCTCGTCCTCCCCGTCAGTGGGACGAACTCCTGACTTATTTTATTCAGTTGGGTCGGAGACGAAGGCGTGTACGGCCGCTTTCTCCGTGGGATAGAATTCGAGAAGCGATCGGATTCCGACGGTCTCCAGCGTACCAAGGATTTCTTGCCGGGGTCCTACGATCTTGAGTTGATGCTCCGATGAGAGCCGGATCAAGAGCGAGACGCCGGCGGAGCTGAGGTACTGGAGTTGATCGAAGTTCAAGACGAGCTTCTGAGGCTCCTGGCTCAGGTCATCCCGCAGAAACTCGAGGAAGGTGTTCGAGAGGGCCAGGTCCAGCCGCCCCTTCAGCCGGACGACGGCAATGTCGTCGGCAAACCGGCAGGTGAGATCTCCGCCGGCCCGTAGCAGATCCCTGCTTTTTTGCTCCATCAGACACCCCTCCCCAGGCGGCATTATACATTCCTCGCGGGAGTGCCGCTATCAGTTCGCGTGTCCTTTGGCGCCCCGGGGGGAGCGACGGGGAGGATCAAAGTGAACGTGCTTCCTTCCCCGACGCGAGAGGTCACCTCCGCACGGCCGCCGTGACCGTTCAAGATCGCCCTCACGATCGCCAGGCCGAGGCCACAGCCCGACGGCCCCACATCCTTGGCTCGATAGAATTTCTCGAAGATATGCTTCTGCTCACTTTCCGGAATGCCCGGCCCGTGGTCCTGAACCGAAATCCGCGCCTCGGATCCTCTCCGGGAGGCCCGGACGATGATCCGCTTGTCTCGTCCCGAGTATTTCACCGCGTTCGCCAGCAGGTTGTATATCGCTCTGGAGAGCGCCTCCTGATCCATCGGGAGCGTGGGGAGGTCCTCGTCGATCTGTGTCTCGAGGGGATAACCCTCCTCGAGGAGCTGCTCCCGAAAGTCCTCCACCGCCCGATGGACCAGCTCCCCCAGAGGGACGGCTGCCTTTTCGAACCGCACTTTTCCCTCCTCGAGGCGGGAAAAATCGAGGACGTTGTTGATCAGCCGGCCAAGACGCTCGCTCTCACGCGCTATGAGCCGGGCATATTCGATCTTCTTTTCTGGTGATGGGGCCCGGCCCGATCGGATCATGTCGGCGAAGATCCGGATCGAAGTCAGCGGCGTGCGAAGCTCGTGCGAGACGCTGGCGACGAACTCGGACTTCTGACGAGATGCCTCCATCTCTCGGGTCACGCCGCGAATCGTCCACCCCGCGCCGGCAAATATCGCGATCGCCAGCACGGTGATCAGTCCAAGCAGGATACCTCGACGGGTCCGGTGACTTCGCTCGAATGCCTCTCGATCGCCGCCGACTTCCACCGTCCAGCGGGGCAGTCCCATCCCGAGCGAGAGGGTGGCCGGGACGAAATCTCCGGCCGAGGTGCCCGTGAGCCTGTTTCCCTCCAGGTCTGTGACTCCCACGCGCAATCCCTCTTCCCCGGTGGAGGCCAGGATGCGCTGAAGGAGGACCTCCTTCCGCCAGTCCAGATCGAACACGAAACCGAGCAGGTAGCGTGGCTCGTGTCCCGCCACCGGGAGAATGCCATACAGGATCGGCGATCCCATCGAAGCCGCCGTATCCCAGCGGGCGGGGGAGAATTCCGATTCCACCTGAGTCGAGCGGAGCTGATCGCAGATCTCATCGGTATATCGATTCCGGAAGTCGAGCTCCAGAAAGCGATCCGCCCACTCCTGCAGCCTCCCCGATTCGAGCAGACTTTCCAGGGACTGCCCGATCTCCCGCCGGAGGAGACTACCAAGGTGCCCCCCTTCCAGGGCAAGCGCCCTCCCGTAAAGGTCGAGGAGGGCCTCGGCGCGCCTGCCTCGGTCCTTCTCCATCAGCGCTCGGTCCAGGCCCCGGCGGAGGTCGGTCTCGCTCCATGCAATCGCAGATGAATCCGCTCCCGCCGGGACGAGCAGCTCCCAGCTGGAAGGCGCCACGAGGAAGAAGTGGCTTACCTCCGGAACCTGCTCCTGGATTCCTTCCAGCTCCGCAGAGAAGGCGATGACTCCCTCGGGGTCTTCGAGCCGGAGACTCGACGTCAGGGACTCTACCTCCCCAACCCTCTCCTCCAGGGCCTCCACCAGACGGACGGCGAACTCATCGGCGATTCTTCGATGCTTCTCCTCGTGAATCCTCTCCCGGGCCAGACGGTCCCCCTCCAGGCTGGAGAGGTTGAGGGCCCCGAGGATCGCCCCGGGAAGGATGATGCCGAAGGCGACGAGCAAGACGAGACCCCGCGGCCGCCTCCTGTCGCTCTGACGGTTCGAATTCCCCATATCCTTTCCCATATTGACTTTATAACGCCTTCTACCCCCTGAGGTCAAGGGCCGGCCACGAGGTACCTCCGGGACAGAAACGGCTCGCAGGGGGCCGTGGGGCCATCGATACAAACCCGTTGCCAGAATTGCAATCAGGGGGGTATACTTACATGAGATCCCGCCTACCTATGAGGGTATAGCGGGCTCCCACTGCCTGCGTCAGGTTTGGCCGTTGCGAAGTGCATCCGGAGGGCTGAGGGTATGCAGGAAAAACGGTTCTGCCCCAGGTACGAAGTAGAGGGGGAATGCGACGTCAAGATCCTTTACACGGGTTCCGACCCAAAGAATATGCAGGTACGTATCTTGAAGGCACAGATCAAGAACGCCAGCGTGGGGGGCCTCTACCTCGAGATGAAAGAGCCCTTGCGGGAAGGCGATCTGACCGATTGCAAGTTCCAGGTCGGCCCCGTGGAGAATTCCAGTTCCCTCGGCCTCGTCAAGTGGAACGACGCCGGGAAGGGGATGGGGATCGAGTTCTTCTACGGGTCCGAAGAAGAGAGGGACCGGCTTCAACGCAATGTCCGCGGTATGCTCGACCAACCGTAACGCATTCAACGCATCGGTATCTGGAGACAGGTGAAGTTCCGGGCGGGTCCTGAGACCCGCCCGTAGTTTTTGTGCCAGGGGGGCCTACGGGGGGACAGGGCCGACCCGGCGCCGGGGGCTGCCGGGGTAAATCGGTCAAGCTAAGCACGGATCGAGCCGATTGCAGGATGAGGGGGGCACTGCGCCGAGTCCGCGCACTCGGTTGCTAATCCGGGGTCATGGCCATGATAGAGACGGCATCCCCATCGCTGGAAGAACGCCAGGTCCTGAATCACATCACGATGATCGTGGCATCCGGGCTCTCCCCCCAGGACCTGGTCCGGTCGGTGGGGCTCGAGATCCGGAAGGTGATCGAGTTCGACAGGATGAGCCTAACGCTCTACGATCGAGAGTCCGACTCGATCCGGATCTTCGCGGTGATCCAGTCGTACGAGAGCGGGCGACTCACCGAAGGGTCGCAGATACTGAGTGGAGACGCCCTGTTACGCCCCGCCCTCGAGAAGGGTGAGCCGGTTCTCGTGGGGGACATCCGCAGCCTGGATTCGCAAGTTGCGGAGACCTTGTCCGAGGATGGAATCATCTCACTGCTCGCCTACCCCCTCACCCACCGACGCAAGGTGATCGGAACGATCAATCTGGCGAGTACCCGGCCGAACAACTTCTCATCGAGGCAGTTCGATCTGTTGCAGCAACTGGCCGGACCGCTCGCCGTCGCCCTGGAAAACGCTCGCCTGTGGGACGACATGCGCCAGACCGTTCTGGCGCTGGAGAAGACCAATCAGGAGCTCAGCCGGACGCAGGTCGAGATGGTGCGTCTCCTCCGCGAGGCGAAGGATGCCAAGAGGAAGGTGGAGGAGCACAGCCAGGTCCTCGAGGACAGGGTGAGGGAGCGGACCCACGAGCTGACGATACTGAAAGATCTCTCCGATCAGATCGTCGGCGCCCTGAACTACGATGAGCTCTTCCGGATCGTCCTCGTCTCACTCCACGAGGTCGTGAACTACGACCTGGCAGGCGCCATGCTCCTGGAGGGCGATCAGCACCGCTATATCGTGAAACGCACGCGACCCACAGATCGGAAGCTCATCCGCCAGGTGCGCGACCTGATCTTGCGAAACTGCAAGGAGCTCTCCGGAAACTCGATCCGCGTGAAGGACGTCTCGACGTCCCTGCGCCGGACGACTCACTTCCTGGAGGACGTCCCTCCCCTGGAGGGGGAGATACGCTCTTACATCAATGTTCCCCTGGTCTCCGGCAACGAACTACTCGGCGTGATCAACGTCTCCTCGCTGAAGGAGAACGCCTTCTCCCAGGATCATCTTCGCATCCTCTACACCATCTCGAATCAGGCAACCGCTGCCCTCCTGAGACTCAAGACTCTGCGGGAAGAGGAGGAATCGCGGCTGCGATCGATGGTCGCCGGGATGGCGGACGGCGTGATCTTGCTCACGGATCAAAGGAGGATCAGCCTCGTCAACCCGGCCGCCGAAAAAATGTTGGGCCGGCTGACGGACGAGCGGCTTGGAGATCCGCTTACCCGCCTCGGGGAGCTGTCGGTCAAGGAGTTCGTCGGCGGCGTCCTTTCCGGGGAGGAGCCTTACACCCAGACGGAGGTCTTGCTGGAGAAGAGCGGGGAGACTTTCGTCATCGTGGCGTTTCCTCTGAAGAGCTCCGCTGGGGAGCGAGTCGGCGCCGCTTTGATCCTCCGCGAGGTGACTCGCGAGAGGAGCCTGCAGGAGCAGCTGATCCAGGCAGAGAAGCTCTCCACGGTAGGGCAGCTCGTCTCCGGAGTGGCCCACGAGCTGAACAACCCGCTGGCGGGTGTAATCGGCTACTCGCAGCTCCTGCTGACCTCCGAGTGCGACGCCGAGATCAAGGGAGACCTTCAGAAGATCAGCCGCGAGGCGGAGCGGGCCCGGCGGATCGTCCAGAATCTCCTCACCTTCGCCCGCAGACACAAACCCGAAAAGACGCTGGTCGATATCAACAGCATCGTCGATGACACCATCGAGATCCGCGCCTATGAGATGAAGGTAAACAACATCGTCATCGTTCCTGATCTGGATGTCAGCCAGCCGAGAACCATGGCCGATTTC
Organism: Planctomycetota bacterium; assembly: GCA_027296055.1. Classification (GTDB taxonomy): domain Bacteria; phylum Planctomycetota; class JAPUJT01; order JAPUJT01; family JAPUJT01; genus JAPUJT01. Next base: position 7,672 of record JAPUJT010000016.1, read on the forward strand.
CACCAGCTCCAGCAGGTATTCCTCAACCTCATCAATAACGCAATGGACGCGATGTGCCTGGGGGGCAAGGGGGGGACCCTCACGGTGAGGACATCGGCCGATGACGAGCATATCTCGATCGTCGTCTCGGACACGGGACCAGGAATCTCCAAGGATCTGGTCCGCAAGGTCTTCGACCCGTTCTTCACGACCAAGGAGGTAGGAAAGGGAACAGGCCTGGGACTTTCGATCGCCTACGGAATCGTCCAGGAGCATGGAGGCGAGCTCAGCGTGGACATTCGAGACGGGACGAGCTTCACGGTGAAGCTGCCGATCATCGAGGAGGAAGTGAAGAAGAAGAAGCCCTCGGTCGGCGAGCGTAAAAAACCAGGCCGGATCAAGAAGCGCAAGATCCTGGTCGCGGATGACGAGGAGACGATCGCCGATCTGATTGCGAACCTGCTCGGCAAGGAGGGGCACGAGGTCGACCGTGCCCTCAGCGGAGGACAGGCGAGCAAGCTCCTCTCGGCAGGCAAGTACGACCTCATCGTCAGTGACGTCCGGATGCCCGGGCTGGGCGGCAAGGAACTGTACAATCTTCTTGCCGATCAGGGTGAGGGGATGGAGGATCGTGTCGTCTTCATCACGGGGGATACGTCCAATCCGGATACCCAGAAGTTCCTTACCGCGACCGGCGCGGTCCATATCTCGAAGCCGTTCACTCTCGACGAGCTGAACCGCGTCATCCGCGAGGTCCTGACCACCCTCTAGCCTGCGCGAACAAAAGGGGACGGTCACCTTTTTGCTGGATAGGGGTGACCCACTCGTGGCCACCGAAAAGGTGACAGTCCCCGTCCTTGTTCCCTCTTATCGCAAGATGACGCGCACTACCTGCGCTGACAAGAAGAAGAGGGTGGCGAGAAAGAGGCTGAAGGCCGCGCCACGAACGAACCGGAGGGCCAGCCCAAGGTCGGCCGGAGGATCTCTCGCAATATCCCTCCGGACCGGAGTCGGAGGACGGGCCGTGGGCGCCTTGAGGGCCCGTCCGAGATCGGTGGATAGGTCCTCCGGCGTGCCATGACGACGCCCGGGATCCTCTGCCATTGCCTTTGCGAGAACCTTCTGGAGGGAAGGGCTTCCGCCCTTCCCCTCGGACAGGAGGCTCGCGATCACGAAGACGTCAGAGGCCCGCGTGCGGGATACACCGGCCCGCTCCTCGGGGGAGACGTGCCGTTCGCGGCTCAAACCCTTCCCCAGTCCGATATGCGCCACTTTCACCTCGCCCTGCTCGCCCAGATAGACGTGCCGGGGATCCAGCCCCCGAAGGAAGACCCCATGATCGTTGGCTGCGGTGGCGAGGTTTGCCAGCTGGATGCCTACCTCGGCGAGGAAGTGGAGATCGCATCCGCCAGGCATCCGGAGCAGCTCCTCCAGCGGGACGCCGGACGGGGGCTCGGAGATGATGAGCGTGCGGTCCTCCACCTCGGCGATGTCGTAGATGCGGAGGGCGGCGGTGCTCCGGATCTTTCCTGCGAGTCGCGATTGATAGAGGATCTCTTCCCGCGGGGACCCCGACAGATCTTCGTCGAGCATCAAGAGCGTCACTTCTCTCCCCATGGAGGGTTGGCTGGCCCGGAACTCGGCCGCGCTCGGCAATCGATCTGTCCGTGAGAGGACCTCGAACTCACCGATGGTCTTGCCAACCCACTCCAGGCCACGGTCGTCGACGACGCCGAGAACGGTTCCTCCGATCCGGATCGAGTCGCCATGCACGATCCGGGAGGATTGGACGCGTCGCCCGTTCAGGTAGGTACCGTTACGGCTCTTCAGGTCCTCGAGACGCGCCCCGGCGCCTGTCGAGACGATCCGGGTGTGGTATCGAGAGGAGCCCGTGTCGCGTATCACCACGCTCGCCTTGGGGTGCCGTCCGATCGTGGCCGGAAGCGTCAGGCAGATCTCCTCCCCGACCTTATCACCCGTCATACGGATCAGTCTCCACATGGCCAGCACCCCCACCGGAATTTAAGCGGGAGGGACCCGTATTGCAAAGGTGGAGCCGGGTCGATTGAATATTCCGTAACCGTTCACGGGGCTCTATTCTTCTTCAAATCGACGATTGGCCCCTCTTCACCGTTGAGGTGGTAGTGGATTCCCCGTGAACGGTTACAATTTTCCTTCCATGGGCGAGATACCTGACAAGAAGCGTACTGACACGGCTCCCGGGCCGGCGATCCGCCTGCAGTCCGTCTCCCGTGTCTACCGAGGGTTCTGGAGGGTTCGAAGGACCTGGGCCCTCCGTGAGCTCAGCCTCGTCGTGAAGAGAGGAGAGATCTTCGGTCTTCTCGGGCCCAACGGCTCGGGAAAGACGACGGCCCTGAAGATCATCGTCGGCCTGATCCGCGCCACCTCGGGGGATGTCAGGGTGCTGGATCGGGGGCCCGGCGATACGCGAACTCTCGCGCGAGTCGGCTATCTTCCAGAGGAGCCGGCCCATTACGGATTCCTCAATGCGCGGGAGAGTCTCGAGTTCTACGGGAAGCTCTTCCGACTGGATCGTCAGGAGAGGAGGCAACGGGCAAAGGAATTGATAGAGAAGCTCGGGTTCGAGGGCCAGGGGTCTCGACCCGTCCGGGAGTATTCCCGCGGGATGGCGCGGCGGCTGGGCATCGCCCAGGCGCTGATCAACCGTCCCGATCTTCTCGTCCTGGATGAGCCCACGTCGGGGCTCGACCCGGTCGCCCACCGGCTGGTCACGGATCTGTTCGTCCGCTTGAGGGAAGAGGGGAAGTCGATCTTGATCTCATCTCATCTCCTGGCCGACGTGGAGAAGGTCTGTGATCGAATCGGAATCCTCGGCCAGGGGCGCCTTCTCCTCGAGGGAAGCGTCGGAGAGTTGCTCGATGACCCCGAAGCGATCGATCTCGTTCTGGAGGGCATCGGGGAGGAGGCCGCCCGCGAGGCCGTGGAGGCGGCCGGCGGGCAGGTCCGGTCCAGCCGACCCGCCCGCCAGACGTTGCACGACCTGTTCCTCCAGGCGTTGAAGAAGGGGCGGAGGCGATGAGATCCGCCGCGGGGGTTGCCGGGATCACGGTCCGCGAGGCCTGGCGGGGCTCGATCCTGATCATCGTGCCGATCTACGCCGCCTTCCTTCTCGGGGTACTCCTTTTCTACCCCTCGATAGACGAGCAGGCGCGGTTCCGACAGGCCCTCTCCTTCGGCCACGGCGCCCTGCAGATAGGGGTCGGGCTCGTCTGTCTGATCCTCGGGGCGAGCGGCGTCGCCGCCGACAGGGACGCCGGGCGGACTGGACGCATCACGTCGACCCCTCTGGGGCGCGCCGGGTACATCCTGGGCAAGAGTATGGGCCTCTGCGCCGTCGCCCTTGGCCTCTCGCTCTCCCTGTGGGCCGTCGAATCGATTCTCTTGCGGGCGCGATTCGGGGATATACCCGGGGGACTTCGCGCCCAGCCGATTCTTCGGCATGCCTCGTTCGGGATCACCCCCGCACGTGGTCTCGAGAAAGGGAACATTACCTGGCTCCGGGCGGATCGGATCGACTGCCGGTTTCCCGCGGTCCCGGCTGTCGCTGTCCGTATCAACCTGGACGTCGACCCCTCCCTCCTATCCTCGTTTCAGCTGAGCGTGTGGGCAGAGGATCTGGAGATGAGGACTGTTCTCCCCATCAAGGCGGGAGGATCGTTCACCATGCCCCTGCCCGACTGGGCGACGAAACCGCCCGGCACGCCACTCTGGATCGAGCTTCTCCACACGGACGGGCAAGAGGTCGCGATCCGTGGAAATCTGGAGAACATCATGACACTCATCGATCGAGGCGGGGCGGAGATCCCCCCCGAGATCCCTCCGGTGGTATGGGGAGCCGACGAGCGGTCGGGCCATCTGACCTTTCGTGAGCGGCGAGCCGTGTGGGAGTTCGCGGCACATATCGCTCGCCGCGCGGTGCGGCTGACCCTCGATCCGGTTGTCGTCCCTCGTATGGGAGGCCAGATGGAAGCCGCCGTGACCCTGGAGCGGGGGGGCGCGCGGGTCTCGGAGCGACTGTTCCTTCACGACGGCCGGTCGAAGGGCCTTCTGCTCCCGAAGTCGATCCGGTCCGCGCGGGGAGATCTTCGTGTGGAGGTGGTATTGCTCGAACCGTTGGACGTCATGGGCTTCGTCCATGAGGAGAAAAAGGACGGCACCCCGATCAAGGGTCTGTTCCTCTCGGGGGGGGGCAAGAGCCTCGAATGGAATCTCTTCCTCGGAGCACTGGGGGCGTCTCTGCAGGCGATGCTCCTCGCGGCTGCCGGAATGACCGCTTCGCTCCTCTTCTCCGCCCCGGTAGCGCTTTTTGCCGGCCTCGCCCTCTATGTCGTGGGGATGGGGGCAGGTCTCCTCGCCGATCTCCCCGAGCCGTCGGAATGGAACGACCCGATTGCCGAAGTCTTCCAGGTCCGGACGAGCCCGAGCCCGACACTGATCCGCCTGGCCGCCCGGGTGGCGCTGGTCATCCCCGATCTGCAACAATTCGATCTGAAAGCGCCGATCATCGCATCCTACGCGATCGAACCCTCGCGGATCGTCGGCCTGTTCCTGTATAGCGCTTTCGTGAGCTTCCTCCTCCTGGGGGGAGGATGGTGCTTCTATCGGCGGAGCGAATTCCTGTGAGCCTATCCACTCCGTCCAGATTTCTCATCGCGTCCATCGTCCTCTGGGGAGCCACCCTTCCGATCCTGGGGCCGCTCGGCCGCATGGCGGAGAAGCATCGTCCCACACGAAGCCCGGGGCTGGAGGAGGTGGCCGGGATCGCCCTGCTAGGCGGATTCCGGGCGATCGCCGTGGACTTCTTGATGTTGCGGGCCCAGAGAGAGATGGAAGAGGGCCGCTACTACGAGCTACTGACTGTCTACGAGGCAGTCACGCGCCTCGTTCCACGCCTCGAGTCCGGGTGGCTCTACGCGGCCGGAAATCTCGCCCTGAACATCCCTGCCGAAGTCGACCAGCCCGAGTTGCGGTGGATCAGCATCCGCCAGGGGATCCTTCTCTGCGAGAAGGGCAAGTCTCGCAATCCCGCCTCCTGGCGGCTACCTGCTCTCGCCGCATACATCATGCTGCAGAAATGTTCGATGGATCGGCACCTGCGAATCCGATTGATGAAGGACAGAGAGCTGAACCCGGAAGAGTTCAGCAAACCCGAGCGTCTTGCCCTCGAGAAGGTCTGGGAGGCGATATCGATTGCTGGGCACAGCATGCAAGCGGATATAATCGCCGACCAGGCGCTGAAACGTCTGACCGCGGGGGGTGGGTATCTCGCTGACATCGAGCGGTTCGTGGCCCACCTCGAGAAAGATGGGGAAGATCGCGTCCGCCTGGCATCGGCGTGGCGGGCTCGGATACACAAGATTCGAGATGGCGGAAAGTAGGGAGGGACTGCTCGCCTAACTCGAAGGTCTGAAAGGGGTTGATTTACCTTGACAGATCGGGCGGACCGAAAGTAGCATCCGCCGTTTCTGCGAGGGGGAACATCCCGGCGCCCCCCGGGGCGCTGGAGAATCGCCAGGATGCAATCATCGGGCAACAGCCGTGGAGTCAGTACCCACATGGACTTTGACATCGAAAAGATCAAGCAGCTCATCGACCTGATGAATGCCAACGATCTCCAGGAGATGGAGGTCCAGGACGAGGGCAAGAAGATCCGGCTCCGGAAGACGGAGGAGAGGGAAGTCGTGGCCATCCCGACAGCCGCGATGCCCGTGGCTGCGGTGCCCGAGGCGGCCCTCGCGAAGATGGCTCTCACCGACGATGACCGGTTTCGCATCCCATCTCCCATGGTGGGAACCTTTTACCGGGCGCCAGACCCCGATGCAGAGCCGTTCGTGGGAGAAGGGGATCGAATTCAGAAAGACTCCGTTATCTGCATCATCGAAGCCATGAAGGTGATGAACGAGATTCGCGCGGAAGTGGACGGGACTGTCGAGGAGATCCTCGTGGCCAACGGAGAGGCGGTCGAGTACGGCCAGCCGCTCTTCGTCGTCAAGAGGGATCCGACCGAATAGCAAGGGAGATCGAATTCAAGGGAAGGAGGGGCGATTCACGCCTCCTTCCCCCTTTTTCTGCAATGTTCTCCAGAATTCTGATCGCCAACCGAGGGGAGATCGCCCTCCGTGTCATTCGTGCCTGCAAGGAGATGGGCATCGAAACGGTGGCGGTCTATTCGGAGCGGGATGCCGACGCGATCTATCTCCGGTACGCGGATGAAACGGTCTGCATAGGACCGTCACCTAGCCATAGCTCCTATCTGGATATTCCTCGCATCATCAGCGCCGCAGAAATCACGGATGTGGAGGCGATCCACCCCGGGTACGGGTTTCTGGCGGAGAATCCCCACTTCGCCGAAGTATGCCGATCTTGTGGGATCGAGTTCATCGGGCCCTCTGGCGAGGCGATCAAGCTGGTAGGGGACAAGTCCCGGGCCCGGGAGCTGGCCCGTTCGCTGGGTGTCCCGATCGTCCCGGGGAGCAAGAACACCCTCGACGGCGAGAACAAGGCGTTGAAGATCGCACAGGGGATCGGGTTTCCCGTGATCATCAAGGCGGCGATGGGCGGGGGAGGCCGAGGGATGCGAGTCGCCCACAATGACATCTCCCTGATCAACGGGTATCTGGCCGCCCGGGCAGAGGCAGCGGCGGCGTTCAACGACTCGACCCTCTACCTCGAGAAGTACATCGAAAGGCCTCGCCACGTCGAGTTCCAGATCCTGGCCGACCGCGAAGGAAACGTGATTCATCTCGGGGAGCGTGACTGCAGCCTGCAGAGAAGACATCAGAAGCTGATCGAGGAGTCCCCATGCCCGATCCTCGAGGAGGATCTGAGGCGCAAGATGGGAGATGACGCGGTGAAGATCGCCCGTGCGGCCGGCTACACGGGCGCCGGGACGGTAGAGTTTCTACTCGACCCCGACCTGAAGTATTACTTCATAGAGATGAATGCCCGGATCCAGGTGGAGCACCCGGTGACGGAGATGGTGACAGGTCTGGATCTGGTGAAGGAGCAGATAAAGATCGCTGCCGGGCAGAAGCTTAAGCTCAAGCAAGAGGACGTCACGTTCGATGGGGTCTCGATCGAATGTCGGATCAACGCAGAGGATCCGGCCGAAAACTTCAAGCCTTCTCCGGGAAAGATCGGCGTCTGTTTCCCCCCCGGTGGCATCGGTGTCCGCGTGGACACCCACATCTATTCCGGGTTTACTATCTCTTCTCATTACGACTCGCTGATCGCGAAGGTGATCGTCCACAGGAAGACCCGGGGTTCGGCCATCCGGTGCATGCGACGGGCGCTCGACGAATTCGTCATCGAAGGCATCAAGACGACCATCCCGATGCTCCAGGACGTCCTCAGTCACCTCCACTTCATACGCGGTGAGGTCAACACCGGCTTCATCGAGGAGTACTTCTCCACTTAGCATTCGGGGCCAGGACGAAACTGGCCCGCACCGTGCCGAAGGCCCGGTATCCTGCTACCCAACCCTTTAATCCCCAACCACTTCTGACCGAATGGCCAAATTCGTGTAAATCGTGTATATTTGAAAGGGCGTAGCGTCCAGGATTCGACATGAAAAGGTCAACGGTGAACAACAGGGGCCGAGAAGCCCCCTTGAAGGTCGGGGAGGCCGCCCAGCACTGCCGCGTCTCCAGATTCACCGTGTTGAAGTGGGTGCGCGACGGCAAGCTGAAAGCCTATACGACTCCCGGCGGACATCATCGGATCGAGCGCGAAGATCTGCTCGCCTTCCTCGAGAAAGTAGGCTTTCCGATCCCCGCCGGGCTCACCGAGACCGCTCACCCGAAGGTTCTCCTGGTCGACGATGAAATTGGTGTGACCGACTTTCTCGCCCGAGCGCTGAAATCCGATACGGAAACGCAGTACGAGGTCTTCTCCACCCAGAGCGGCTACGAGGCCTGCATCCTGGTGGGGGAGAGAACCCCGGATCTGGTTGTTCTCGACATCAAGATGCCCGGAATCGATGGTATCGAAGTGACCCGCCGCATACTTTCCAATCCTGCGCGTAGCTCCATTCAGATCATCGCCGTCACGGGATACCCGTCTGAGGAGAACGTCCAGGCCATTCTAGAAGCAGGCGCCAAGATCTGCCTCCCCAAGCCGCTGGATGTTCCCCGCTTCTTGGGGGTCGTCCACAAGCTGCTTGGGGTCGGCCGTTGACCTCTGAACAAGACAGCCGGCTGGACGGCGCGCGCCCATCGGAAGAGAGAGCGCCTTCTGACCAGGAGTTTTCGGTCAGCACGGGCATCATCTCTCGCGTCCTTGGCAGGCCCGAGGACGCGATGGAGACCAGCGATCTGCCTGCGCCCCGGCTGAGCCGCCGCGTCCTCATCACTCTGGGGAAGGACCTCGCCGAAGCGGAGCGGGTCCTGGTCCACCAGAAGGAGTTCCTCGAGAGCATCGTGGACAATATCTCTGACGGTCTCTTCGTCCTGACGGTGGACCTCAAGATCGTCAAGATCAATCCGGCCCTGATCCATCTGCTGGGCTGCGAGGAATCGGATCTACTCGGCGAGCCGCTTGACATCCTCTTCGAAGCGGGGGAGCGACCCCTCGAGCCCTTCGACTCGGATTCCCTCCCCGTCCCGGACCGGTGGAAGATCCCCCATATCAATGTAATCTCCAAGGACCGTCAGCGAATCCCCGTTTCGTTCCAGGCCTCGGTGATCCGGCGCAGGGACGGCCGGCTCCTCGGGATCTCGGGAACGGTGCGCGATATCCGGAATGACCTCCGCGGGGAGAGAATGATCCGTGCGGCGGAGCGCAAGGCGCGGGAGGCGGCCGCGCAGGAGCACTCGCGGGCGGAAGAGCTGGAGAAGGCCAACCGGAGCCTGGAGGACACGACGCGGGATTTGAAGAGAACTCAGGAACAGCTCGTCCAGTCCGAAAAGCTCTCCGCGGTCGGCTCTCTCGTGGCGGGAGTGGCGCACGAGCTCAACAACCCCCTGACGAGCGTCCTCGGCTTCTCCCAGTTGCTCCTGATGGGGGACTGCGAGGAGAAGATTCGAAAGGATCTGAAGAAGATCCACCGCGAGGCCACTCGGTGTCAAAAGATCGTGCAGAATCTCCTCAGGTTCTCCCGCCAGACCAAGCCTCGCTGGGAGAGGGTCGACATTCACCAGGCGATCGAGCAGATCCTGGAGCTGAGAGCCTACGAGCTCCGGAACGGAAACATCAAGGTCGTGAAGGAGCTGGATCCGGATCTGAGACCTGTCAGGGGAGACACGCAGCAGATCCAGCAGGTCTTCCTCAACATCATCAACAACTCTCTCGACTCGATGGCGGAGCGGGACGGGAAGGGCACGCTGACGATCAGAACCGAAACGATCGACGAAGCAGCGAGGATCACGATCACCGATACGGGGGTCGGGCTCTCCGAGGAGCTACGCCATCGGGTTTTCGATCCCTTCTTCACGACGAAGGAAGTCGGGAAGGGAACCGGGCTCGGTCTGTCCGTCTCCCACGGGATCGTGACGGGACACGGGGGCGATATCGAGATACTACCCACCGAGGTCGGTGCGGCCTTTCAGGTGAGTCTTCCGATCCATGATGGGATGGAGGCTCCCTCCCGGACACCATCCCAGATCGATCCGTCGCCCGGTGGCAGCTGGAGAATCCTGGTCGTAGACGACGAGGAAACCGTGCTGGACGTGATCGGGCGCCTCCTACGTTCCGAGGGCCACCGGGTCTCGACGGCTGCGACCGTGGCCGACGCCCTCGCTCTCCTCGAGCAGTCGGGCGGGGCCTTCGATGTGGTGCTCAGCGACTATCGTATGCCCAACATGGATGGAGCGGAGTTCCACCAGATACTGGAAGGGCGATACCCCGACCTCGTCCGGAGGCTCATCTTCGTCACGGGGGACGGAGCGAACAAGCTCACCCACGACTTCCTGCAGAAGAAGGACTGCCTCTACATCAACAAGCCCTTCAGACTCGAAGAGTTCCGCCGGGCTCTCCATCGAAGCGTCCGATCGAAGAGCCGGAGGCCCGTTCCGTCCAGGGAGGTCTGGCTGCTCGATGCTGACCCGAGTGTAGCGGAGATCCTCACCACGGCGATCTACGACGTCACCGGGTCCTCGGCCCCGCTTCGGACTCTGAGGACCCCCGAGCTCCTCCTCGAGGATCTGAAGAAGTTCATTCCGCGAATGCTGCTACTGGACCTGGGGATCACAGAGCCGCCGGGCCTGGATCTCGTTCGGATGATAAAGAGGATGCATCCGGAGGTTCGGGTCGTGGCGCTCTCCCATCATGCGCGCCGAAGGGAGGCGGAGAAGGCTCTGGCTGCTGGCGTGGAGGAGTATCTCCTCAAGCCCGTGCGCGGCAGGGAGGCGGCCCTGATCCTCGAAAAGATCCTGTCCTAGCCTTCCCGTACCGTGATCACGAACCTCTTGTTGATAGCGAGGTATTCGATCTTGCCTCCGTCCTCGACCGTCACGTCGGTCAGAGGGAGGAACGCTCGCTCGTCGTTGAGGATCTCGGAGAGTCTTCTCTTCAGCTCCGGGATGTAGATATACCCGATGATGTCTCCTTGGGGGGTAGTGACCACGACCGGCTGGTGCCGGCCTACGACGTAATATTCCCCTTTCTTCGGCTCTGGCATCGAATCTTTCCTCCGCTTGATTTGGCCCAACGCTACCCTTTCCGATCGGCAATGTCCCGTAGGCCTTCCTTTAGATCCATGATGGCGAGAAGCGTCCACAACAGGACCAGGGCGAAGCAGGTCGGCCAGTAGTAAATAGTCGTGAACGGCTTCGGCCCACCCTCGACACGGCTGGCGCCCCGGATGGTCCAGAGGACGATCATTCCGACAACGCCAAGCGATGCGGCGAACTCGGCCGCCCGGATCACCCTCTGGCGGCGCGTCCGGCCGAGGAGGCCTGTCATCGGCCGCCGACGCCTTCACCCTCGTAAAACGCCGTGAGGAACCGGTACAAGAGGAATAGGTCCGCCTTGGACGACAGGGAGAAGGTGGAGTGCATGCTGAGGATCGCCACCCCCATGTCGATCACGTCCATGTTTTCCTTCGAGAGAAACCTGGCGATCGTACCTCCACCACCCACATCCACCTTGTAGGTGTGGGTTTGCCAGGCGATTCCTTCCTTATCGAGGATTCCGCGGATGACGGCGATGAACTCGGAGTGGGCGTCCTGACCTCGCCCGTACCGCTTGATGACGACCCCGTGCCCCACCTTGGCCGCGTTGGTGCTTTCCTGGACGCCCGCAAAGAGAGGATTGATCCCGGTCGTCACGTCGGCGCTGATCACCTGTGTCTGCTTTAGGGCATTACGGAGCACATTCTCCCCGAATTCTCCCGCCTCGATCTCGATGAGCCGGGCGATCGCATCCTTCAGGAAACTCGAGGTGGCGCCGGTATTATTGATGCTTCCCGTCTCCTCGTTGTCGACGAGGAAGGCTATCGCCGAGCGCTCGGGAGGCCCAGCCGCCTCCAGGGCTCGATAGGCGCAGAAGCTCGACAGCCTGTCGTCCTGGCCGTAGGCGCCCACAAGGGCTCGGTCCAGGCCGACGTCACGGGGGGGGAGCGCCGGGACGAGACTCAACTCGCCGCTGACGAAGTCATCCCTTTCGATACCGTATTTCTCCGCCAGGATGGCCAGGATCGCCTTTTCCACCCCGTCCGTTCCGGGGAGGCTGCCGACGATCGGGTCCAGCTCCTCCCCCTTGATGACTTCGCGCGCCGTCCGGCTCCTGTAGTCCCGGTCCACGTGAGGAGCTAGATCGGGGATCACGAAGACCGGATCCGTCGGATCCATCCCGACCTCCACGTAGACGGTCGTGCCATCCTTCCGATCCACTCGGCCCAGCAGCATCAGGGGAAGACTCGACCATTGATACTTCTTGATGCCGCCGTGATAAATCGTCTGGAAGAGGGCGTACCCTCCGGATGAGTAGATCGGACGGGCCTTCAGATCGATGCGCGGAGAGTCGATATGGGCCCCCACGATGCGGAGGCCCTCCCGGCTCCCTTTCCTTCCTACCCGTATCAGGGCAATCGCCCGGTCCCGGTTGAGAGCGAACAGGCGATCCCCCGGGGAGGCCTTGTCGGTGGCAAAAAGATCCTTGTAGCCGTGGGCTCTGGCGAAGGCCAGAACCTCCCGCACCGTGGTCAGCTCCGTGCGGGAGACGTTGATGAACCTCTTGTACTCCTCGGCGAAGGAGAGGGCCTCCTTCTGCTCGTCCGGGGAGAGGGTGCCCCACGCGCCCATCGGATCGTCCCCGCCGGTGGCGAGGAGGGGAAGGGTCAGCAGGACCAGGACCCGGAGGACGGTGCGCATATGGACTACCACCCGTAGACGATTGTTTCGTAGCTGGCGATGATCCCGAACATGATCTCGTCGTGGTGATCGAAGTGGTGAATCTTCGTGATCTTCCCGGCTTCCATGATCTATCCGGAATTGTTCCGGATTTGTTCCGGAATTTATCGGACCTGGCGGATCTGGGTCGTCCCCCCGCGAGCCGCCCTCTCCTCGAGGCCGGGCTCGGCCTGGATCCGTTCGATCTCGTCCAGCTCGCGGGCGAGAGGGGCCGAGAGGTGAAGATACCCCTCATCCGTGACGAGGAGGTCGTCCTCGATCCGAATTCCGATCTCCTCCTCCGGTATGTAGATCCCGGGCTCGACCGTCAGGACCATGCCTGGCTCCAGCTTCCGGCGGCGCTGCCCGACGTCGTGGACGTCGAGACCGAGCCAGTGGCTGGTGCCATGGATGAAGAATTTTCCGTAACCGGCGGCGTCGATCACGTCCCTGGCCTTCTGGTGGACCTCTCCCATGGTGGCGCCGGGGCGGACGATCTCGAACGCCTCCTTCTGTGCCCTCAAGACGATCTCGTAGATCTCCTTCTGGCGCGGCGACATCTTCCCCGAGACGGGGAAGGTCCGGGTGACGTCGGCGGTGTAGTAGCCGAACTCCGCGCCGACATCCACCACGACGAGATCGCCCTCCTTCATCTGCCTCGTATTGTCCCGGTAATGGAGGACACAGGAATTGGGTCCGGATCCGACGATCGATGAGAACCCCGTGCGCTGGGCCCCCTCGCGCCTGTAGACATACTCCAGGATCGCCTGGATCTGGTACTCGTACATTCCCGGCTTGATCGATCGCATCGCCTCCCGGGTTCCATCGCAGGTGATCGTGATCGCCCGGGTCAGGAGATCGATTTCCGCCTGCGACTTGACCTGCCTCAGTCCTGTCAGGATCGACCCGGAATGCGCCAGTCGGATCGGATCCCTGCCAGGCCGGGAGCCTCGAAGCTGGAGGCGCAGGATCGTATCCAGACCGGCCGGGAGGCTCTCCTTCACGGCCACGCGTCGATAGTCGTAGTAGATCACCTTCTTGCGAGCGGCGCGCCTCGCCAGGATACCCTCGTACTCGGAGAGGGGGCGGGTCTTCCCGAAACCCGTCGCCTTCTCCGCCTCTTCCCCCGGGTACAGGCGGAGTCCGTCCCACCTCTCGCCACGGGGGTTTCGATCCGGCAGGAAGAGAATCTCCCCGTCCGGGCCCCCCGGATCCAGCATCAGGATCACCCCGGGATCGGTGACCCCGCTCAGATAATAGAAGCTGCTGCTCTGGCGAAAATCCGTGACCCCTTCCCGTTTCGCTGCGCCCTTGAGAACGAAGAGGGCGTCCGGGCCGATCTCCTTCCGGACCGTCTCGCGACGAGACTGGTACTCCTCCATGGAGATGCCAGAGGGGCCGTCCGCCAGGGCGACCGAACTCGCCTGCCCGAGAAAGAGAGACAGCATCGCCAATCGAAATATTCCTTCTGACACGAGCGTTCCTCACAAGAAATGACCGGGGTGGCTAGACTATATCGGCCCCTTCCTCGGGGCACAAGAGAGATCCCTGGGGGTCGCGCAGGCTACGTTTCGCCACTCCTTGACGGTGGATCCTGGGTCTGATAGCCTGCCGTTTTCCGGATCTGTGGACGGCTCGGGACTGGAAGCAGCGGCGACACCGAGGGTAATTCTCTGGCTTGAATGTTCCGCCCGAATGTTCCGGCTTGAATGTTCCGGCATGAATGTAGCGCCCGAACAATCCATCGGAGGGGAGCTCTCGTCGCGGGTGAAGGGACCAATCTTCTGCTTTCCCGGTGTCGGTAATGACAGTGTCGGCAACGACGAGGGTCCCGCTACGCCGTCCGGGAAACATTCCCCCTTGAGTCTTCCGGTGTGGCGCGATCGCCTTTCGTCCGCGCCCCCGTGGCTGCAGGATCAGATGCGCACCGTGGCCATCGGGATCGTCGCCTTCGAACGGCTCTCCCGGGGTGGGATAGAGCCGGCGGTCATCACCTCCCACAGTCTGGGCATCTATGCTGCCCTCTCCGCCTCCGGGGCGATCACCCCCGGGGCGGCGCTCGATGCGGCCTGGAGGGCCGGCGAGCTTCTTCGGGAGCATCAGGACGAGTCGCTGGGCGCCTTGCTCGCCGTCGTGGGCCTGTCCCTCGATCAGGTGGAGGAGATCGTCCGCAACGTGGGGGGTTCCCTGAGGATCGCCGCCAGAAACACAGGATCCCAGTTCGTGCTGGGCGGCGAGATCGATGACCTGGATCGGGCCGAGGAGGAGGCAAGTGAGGCGCTCCAGGTGGAGCGCATCGACGCCGGGGGAGCGCTGCATACGGACAGGATGGATGCAATCGTGCCGAAGTTCGCCGAGTTTGTCGAACAGATGGAGGTCAGGGACCCTGCGCGGCCGTATCTCTCGCATAGAGGGGCGGCCTATCTGACATCCTCTGCCGAGGTCCGGGAGGCCCTTGCCGGGCAGTTGCGCGATCCGGTCCTCTGGAGCGACTGTCTCCTCAAGCTGGGCCGAGAGGGCGCGTGGCTCTTCGTCGACATGGGCCCCGGCTCGATGCTGAAGAAGTCCATTCGCTGGGTTCTGAGGAGCGCCCGAGCCCTTTCGCTGGCGGAGGGGGATACCCCCGAGGATGTGGCGGCCGCCCTCCGGGAGGCGGAGGGTATGGAAGGAGCGTCCGAGTCGTGAGCGAGATTGGAGATGAGCTGGAGACCCGCGTCCGCGATCTGATCGTTCGCCGACTCAAGCTGGAGATCCCGCCGGACGAGATCCAGCTTGAAGCGCCGCTGTTCGGAGAGGGGCTCGGACTCGACTCGATCGACGCCCTGGAGCTGGTCGTCGGCCTCGAGCAGGAGTTCTCCATCGAGATCCCCGACGCGGACGTGGGGAAGAAGGTGTTCGCCTCGGTTCGATCGATCGCCGAATATGTTCGCCAGTCGCAGGTGGAGAGGGGTTGATGCAACCGGATCCCTCCGACCCGACACGCTGGTTGCCCCACCGAAAGCCTTTCCTCTTCCTGGATCGGATTGCCAGTGTCGTCCCTGGCCGCGAGGCGACGGCCTGGAAGCGGATCGTCGACTCCGAGTGCCGCGGAGTCGCTACATGGCCGCGGGCCTATCTCGTGGAGATGATGGCTCAGACATCGGCCATTCTCCTCTTCAGCGAAGAGGAGGGCAGGAGGGGAAGGATGGGTGTCCTCGCCGCGGTGCCCGCCCTCTCATTCCGTCGCTCCGCCCGACCGGGTGAGACGGTGGTCGCCACGGCGAGGCTCGAGAAGCGCTGGGGCGATCTCGCGCGATTCAATGTGGCCGCCCATGTGGAGGGGGAGCTGGCGGCGGAGGGGGCCCTCGTGCTGGCGGCAAGAGAAGGCGTGACCTGAGTGGGCGAGAACCCCGCCGAATCGGTCGTCATCACGGGCATCGGCGCCATCACCGCGTTCGGTGCCGGCACAGGCCCTCTCATCGACGGGCTCCTCTCGGGCCGCACCGGAATCCGGCCCATCGAGATCTTCGACACGAGCAGGTACAGGACCAAGGTGGCGGCGGAGATCTCGACGATTCCGGAGCTGGAGCTCAATCGGCGCGAACAGAAGGGGATGTCTCGCTGCGATCGCCTCGCCGTGACAGCGGCCGAGGAGGCCTTGAGAGCGGCGGATTGGGAGTCGATTCCGTCCGAGCGAATCGGAATCGTCTTCGGGGCCGGGGCGGGTGGAATGCTGGAAGCGGAGCGTTACTTTCGTCGGTTCCTCGAGGAAGGCGCGACGACGCGAGCCCGCTGGCGATGTCTCGGGTCCCAGCTGCCGAATGCAGCGACCGACTGGCTGGCGGTGCGCTTCGGGACGAAAGGCCCGAAGGCGACGATATCGACCGCCTGCTCCTCCAGTGCCACGGCGATCGGTTATGGCGCCGATCTGATCCGCGCGGGGGAGGCGGACGCAATCCTGGCGGGCGGAGCGGAGGCGCTCTGCGAGGTGACCTTCGCCGGGTTCAATTCCCTGCGAGCCGTCGATCCCGCGGGCTGCAGGCCATTCGATCGTGACCGGAACGGGCTCTCCCTTGGTGAGGGGGCGGCGGCGATTCTGCTCGAGAGGGAATCGCTGGCTCGATCTCGTGGCGTCAAGCCTCTGGCCCGCATGCGAGGGTACGGGATCACCGCGGATGCGCATCACATGACGACCCCCCCCGAGGATGGCAGGGGGGCGACGGCGGCCATCCGGCAGGCGCTCCGGACCACGGGGCTCGAACCGGAAGAGGTGGATTTCATCAGCGCACACGGGACCGCCACGCGGGCCAACGATGTCGTGGAAGCGCGAGCGATCGCCAGGACCTTTGGTGAGTCGGCCGCCCACACTCCCGTCCACTCGATCAAATCCTCCGTCGGCCATTGCCTGGGCGCATCCGGCGCTGTCGAGGCGGTGGCGTTGCTCCTCTCGCTCGAGTCGGGGGCAGTCCCGGCGACGTACGGCCTCGAGCATCAGGACGAATCGATGCCCACCCTCGATCTGGTGCGGGGCTCGCCTCGCAGGCGCCCTCTCCGGATCGGGATGTCGAACTCCTTCGCCTTCGGCGGTAACAACACGGTGCTGATCTTCGAGGGGATCGATTCGTGACCACAGAGCGCGCCGTGGTCAGCGGGATCGGGGTCGTCTCGCCGCTGGGTATCGGCGTGGAGAGCCTGCGGGAGGCCCTCCGGGAGGGCCGCTCCGGCATCAAGCCGATCGATCGATTCGACACGACGCCTTATCCTTCACGGCTCGGCGGGTGTGTGGAGGGGTTCGAGCCGAGGGATTTCATTCCCGCGATGCGTGTCCGGCGGATGGACCGAGCGTGTCAGATGGCCGTGGCGGCCGGCGGGATGGCGCTCGAGGACGGAAAGCTCTCCCTCGACGACATCGATCCGTCGGATCTGGGGATCGTTATCGGGACAGGGGGGGCGGGGACGGAGAGCACCTACCGATTCTTCCAGGGTCTCGTGGAGTCCGGTCCCCAGGCGACAAACCCGCTGCTCTTCCCCACGACGGTGACCAATGCTCCCGCGGGGATGCTGGGGATCGAGGTCGGGGCGACCGGCCCGAACACGACTTTTGCCCAGAGGGGAAACGCCGCGGAGGCGGCGATCATCTGCGCCAGCCGCTGGATTTGCCAGGGTCGCGCTCGATACGTTCTCGCGGGCGGAGTCGATGAGCTGAACGAGGCCTACTTTCACGGCCACTCCGTCTTCGGGATCCTCTCCCCGGGTGGGGCGGGGGGGGAGGAGGGAATGCGACCCTTCGACGCCTCGCGGAATGGGATCGTCATGACCGAGGGGTCCACGATCCTCCTCCTCGAGGCGGCCTCCAGGGCGAAGGAGCGTTCCGCGCCGATCTACGGGGCGATGGCCGGGTGGGGAGAAGCGTCGGATGCTTCCGACCTCCTCGCCTATCCTCGATCGGACGCTGCGGTCGAGAGGGCCCTATCCGGCGCCCTTCGATCGGCGGGGATCGGGCCGGACAGGATCGGATGGCTGAACGCCTCCGCTAACTCCAGCCTGGGCCTCGATCCCCTCGAGGTGTCGGCGATCTCCCGCGTCTTCGCCGCGCGGCAAGGCGGGGTAGCCACAAGCAGCGTGAAGTCGTACTTTGGAGACTCGATGGCATCGGGGGCCCTGCGAGCGGCCGCCTCGCTGCTCGCGCTGAGGGACGGGGTGATCCCCCCGACCTTGAATCTGCGAGAGCCGATCGAGGCGGTGGGAGTGGATCATGTTATCGGAGCCCCCCGGGAAGTGAACGGGATCGAAGCGGTGCTTCAAGATGGGGTGGCGGACGGCGGCGACTGTCTGGGAATAGTCTTCACGAAGGAATGAGCCCTCACTCTCCCTCGAGGTCAGCCATGGAACGGAGCGAGACTCATCTCAAGGTGCGACTCTCGGACGTCGATGCCTTTGGGGTCGTCTGGCATGGGCGGTACATCTCCTATTTCGAGGCGGGCCGAACCGATCTTCTCCAGCCCTTCGGGCTCTCGGCGGCCCGGTTGAAGGAGGAGGGATTCTTCCCGGCGATCGTCAGCTTCCAGTGCGATCTCCTGTCACCGGCGCGGGACGAGGAGTCCCTCGTCGTTCGATGCTGGCCCGAACCCTCGGAGGCGGCGCGGTTGACTCTATGCTACGAGATCGTTCGCGAGGACGACGGTGAGCTCGTTGTCCGCGGGACGACGACCCAGGTCCTTATCGATTCGCGCGGCGTTCTCCTCTACCGATTCCCTCCCGCGGTAAAGGAGCGAGTCGAGGCTCTTCTTTCGGCGCTCGACGGTGGGGGAGATTCGGGCTAAGATTCCGGGAAGACTCTTGAGTCGTGCGGAGGCCCCGGCGAGGCGGATATGGGCGAATGGTCATTCAAGGTGGGGCGGATCTTCGGGATACAGATCCGACTCCACCTCTTCTTCGTCATGGGGGTCGCCTTTATCCTCCTGCGGGGGCACAAGAACGGGGATTTCACCAATGCTCTGTTCTGGTGCTTCAGTCTCTACGTCACCGTCCTTCTCCACGAACTGGGGCACTGCTGGGCCGGGATCCGGAACGGGGCTCGAGCGGAGAGTATCCTCCTCTGGCCCCTGGGCGGCCTGGCCACGATCACAGGAGGCCGTGACACCCCCGGGGCGACGATCGAGATCGCCGCCATGGGCCCCGCCGTCAACCTCATACTTTGCATCCTGATCGGAGGAGGCCTGATGCTGGCGGGAAGTGCCCCGTCGCTCAACCCCTTCGCCTGGCCTCACAGCTTCGCGGACGGGCTCTTCCGGATGAATCTCGTCCTGCTCCTCTTCAACCTTCTGCCGGCATACCCTCTCGACGGGGGGAGGATCCTTCAAGGCGTGCTCGCCATATTCTATGGGTTCGGTCGCAGCGTCCTCATCGCCACACGCGTCGGTCAGGTCGCCTCGATCGTCCTTGGCGTTCTGGCGATAGCTTATGAACAGATCCTCGTCGCCGTGATCGCCCTCTACATCTTTCTGACCTGCGGCCAGGAGAGGCAGAGGGTGAAGGAAGGTGCATTCTACAGCGAATCCGAACAGATCTTCGGGCACGACTTCTCCGCCGGCTATCGGAGTCTGGAAGCTGAGGAGAAGCCGGTGCGGAAGTCGTGGCGCCAGCGGCGTCGGGAGCTGAAACTCCGTCGGAAGGCGACCCAGGCCGCCCAGGAAGAGTCGGCGATGCGCCAGAGAGTGGACGACCTTCTCGAGAAGGTCGGACGCGACGGGATCGACAGCCTCACGGCGAAGGAGCGTGGCTTCCTGGAAGAGGCAAGCCGAAAGTTCCGGTCCGGGTCGCAGGAATAGGCCCGGGCCTTATCGGGGGGGGACCCTCCTCGAACCATCAGCCATACAGACGAAACGTTTGAATCGTTTGAAGTGTGAGGGGCTTACTTGGCTGACTTCGAGCCCTCGGCGGGCTTTTCGAAGGAGGCCTGGAGGGCTGCCTCGTCCTCGAAGATGTCGACGATGGACGTGATACCCAGGAGGTCGAAAACGGTCCGGGCCCGGCCAGAGAGATGGAGGAATTTCAGGTCGCCGCCCTTCTCACGGAGGTTGTAGGCCGTGGCGACGAGTAGCCCCGCGCTGCGGCTGTTCATGTACTCGAGGTCCGTGCAGTCGACTCCCACGCGCGTGTGGCCCTCGCGCACGACCTTCTGGAGCACTGCCTCGAGCTTCTCGAAGGTCGCGAAGTCGAGTGGTCCCTCGATCTGAACAATCGAGATCTCGCCGGGGAGGGCACGGGTTTGGATATTGAATGCGGTCATTGGCGACCCGGCTGCGAGCTTCTTCGCCTTCAGTGAGGGTTGGCGGCAAGTTCGCGCTGAGGCCCTATTATAAAACGCGAGAGCGGATCTGGCCAAGAAAAACTCCTTTGGCACTTTTCCGGGGCCTTTGCTAGAATCCCGCCGGGCCGGGCCATCCTGGGCCTAATGGTTCAAAAAGAGGGGAATAGCCATGGATCGGGAAGAGATGATGGCGGCAATGCGGGAGGTCCTGAGCGAGGAACTGGGGCCATCCGAGGTCGATATGGCCGAGAAATGGGAGGGGGGAGAGATCGTGATCCGGTCCGGCCGGGGAACCCCCCGCGAGAAGAGGCTCCCCATCGAGTCCTTCTTTCGGAAGATCGTCATGCTTCGGGATCGTCTCCGGATCGTCGAGCAGAAGATCAACTCCAACCGGAGTCTCAGCGCCGGCGAGAAGATCACCCTTCAGCAATACATAACCAAGGCTTATGGCACACTCACAACATTCAACTTCCTCTTCCGGGATCGTGATGACCACTTCACCGGGGAGCGAAAGCCGATGAATGAAATCCTGCGGGCGGGCTCTCCAGGTATGGTCGGCCCGACCACGTCGGCGTCTCCTGCCGCAGAGCCCCTAGCAGGCTAATACGGTTGGGGCCGCCCAAGCCAAGATGCCAAGGAGGCCGCCACCACCCATGAGATTCCTGTCACCCATCATCTCTCTCGCCGTGTGTCTGACGATCTCGAGTTGCAGCACCGACCAGATCAAGACCAACCAGAAGGCCATCGAGACGGTCCAGAAACAGGTCAAGGCCAATGCGGCCACCCTGGGCAAGATCGACCTCTCGGGAGAGGGGACGGCAAGAACGCTCGTCCAGATCACGGCAAAGCTCGGGGAGCTCGACGCATCGAACAACCGCTTGAAAGCGCAGGCGTTCGAGCAGGGAACTCTGATGGCGGATTTTCGCCTGGAGCAGGAAGAGGCGGTCGCGGAATTCAAGAAGGGTGTCGACACACAGCTCGACGCCAGCGATAGGAAGGTGCGCGAAATCGATTCGAAAGTTGCAGAGCACGGGGCGGCGGCCTTGAGTGCCAAGATGGACAAGGCGAAGAGGGACGTGACCGCCCAGTTAGAAGGAGTGGATCAGCGGATCGGACTGATCGAAGCCAACCTCCCTCGAGATAAGGAAGCGGCGGCGATCGACCACTTGCACGACGACATCCAGACGAAGCTCACGTCCATCGAGCAGATAGCGAGAGAAGGACCTCCAGGGAAGACAGCCGGATCCGTGCTTCCGCTCGGCATGACCCAGGCGACCGTGGCGGGGCTCGCGCTGGGTTCCTTCGTGCTGGCGATCTTTCTTCTCTTCCTCCTCTTCTTTCGAACCGGCAAATTGTCGCGGGAGGTCGTTCGGATGGGCAAGGAGCTCCAGGACCTCGCCTCGGCCCAGAGGATCCAGAGTCGGATGGCCCAGCAGACCACGAAGCTATCGATCGGGTCGGAGGACGAGTCGGCGAAGGAATCCCTCGAGACCTTCAAGCATTTGCTGGAGTCCGATGAAAACAAGGTTCAGCACCTCTTCAACATCGGCACCTCCTTCGAGGAGCTCGGTTCCTTCCGTATCGCCAAGGAATGGTTCGACTCGTGCGTCAAGATCAACAGCGGCTTCACGAACGGATGGATCGAGAAGGGCATCTGTCTGGCCATGTTGGGTAACTTGAAAGAGGCAGAAATCTGCATGGAACGCGCCCTCAAGCAGAATCCCAATAACGCACGCGCCTGGTATAACAAGGCGGCGATCGCCGCCCGCCTGGGGAATGAGGAAGAGATGCTCGAGGCCGTTTCCAAGTCGGTGGAGGCAGATTCTGGGGCCAAGAGACGCCTCCGCGAGGACAAGGACTTCGAGAAATACTGGGACAACGCAGAATTTACCTCCCGAACCGCCTGATCCAGGCGTGAGGATCCAGGAATAGCCAAGGTAGAACTGAAGAGGGAGGTGGCGGTGCGTCGAGAGACGACGAAGAAGACGGACGTGCTGGAGAAGCTATTCCTGAGGGTGATCGAGCAGGCCGACGAGGAGGCCTTCTCGGCGATATACTCCCACACCGAGAAGCTCTTTTTCCGAAGGGCCTTGTCGTTTCTGCGTTCCCGGAGCCTGGCGGAGAACGCCCTCCAGGAAGCCTACCTCAAGATGTTCCGATACCGCGCATCCTTCATGGTCGGGAGGCGATTCCTCCCCTGGGCCTATACGGTTCTGGACAAGGTCGTCCTCGATATCCACGCGCGACACTCATCCGTCAAGGAGGTGCCCCTCGAGTCCATCCAGGATCCTGCTGACCCGCGCGATTGGGACTCTGGAGTGAACCAGGAGATCGAGGAGGCCCTGGCGGGGCTTCCCCACAGACAGAGGCAGGCGATGAAGCTTCGCGCCGAGCTCGGGTATTCTTACCGTGAGATCGGCGCCTGTATGGGCTGTACGGTGAGCGCCGTTGCGGAGCTGCTCTACCGGGCCCGGTCACGACTCCGCAAGGAGATGCTGGGAGCGAGAATCCGATGAGACATGCCGGAGATCACGTGTCATCGCGGGGCCTCTCCACACTGCTCGATGGGGAGCTGGATTTGCTCGAGGCCAGGGAGGCGCGGATTCACATCGCGACGTGCGCCGAGTGCCGGGATCGCCTCGAGGAGATCGAGGAGATCGGCTGTCGCATCGTCCTGGCCGGGCGGGAAGGGAGACCACGTCCAGGTCTCGAGCCAGGTATCCTGGGGATGATTCGAGAGAGCAAGAGAGCCTCGAGACAACGAAGGAAAACCCGGCTGACGCGCTGGAGCTGGCCTGTCGCCGCGGCGGCGGCCCTGACGGTTCTGATCGCGGGCCTGGCCGGTCGCGATCCCATCGCGGTGATCCGGCAGTCGGCGCTCTCCGAATTGACCCATCGGGTGGCGCCGCCTCGGGTGGCGGACCAGCCGCCCCCGGCTCCGAGGCCGGCTGCGATCCCGGCCCCATCCCTTCCGGAGACCCCGACACGAGCGCCGGTTCACCATCCGAGCATTGAATTCGTGGTTCGGACTAGGCAGACGCCCGAGCCGGAGATTCAGTTTGTGGTAAACCTCGGGACCGCCCCTGTCGTCGAAGAAGAGGAGAGGGGCCGTGCGGACCCGGTGGACGGCCCATCGCGGTCTACCAGGGAGGAATTGCTTTGGGGCGCGCTCGCCACAGCTCCTTTGACGTCGAAGATTGTCTTTCGGGAGCCGGAGCCATCCATGAGGAGGCGCGAGCCGGAGTGGCTACGTCCTTCGGAGGCGCGTCAGGACGTCCTCGTCTCGGTCAAATTTGTGGCCGCCCAATGGCAATGAGGTCTGCCGCGCTGGCCCTCGCCGTCCTGATCCCGATCCTTGGAAGCGGCTGCGCCGCCTTCAGTTCACGTCACATCTCCTTCACGGCCACCTGCTCCTACCTCCAGATCTCTAAAACGCCGGATGACAATCGGGTCTACGAGAACCATCCCATGGCCTATACGTTTGCCCCTATCGGGGCTGTGGGTCTCCTGGCTCTCGACATCCTCCTCCTTCCGATCACCTTCATACACGACACGATCCAGTCGATGCGAGGCGTCTCGGACGAGCCATTCAAGTACGGCACGTACGCGAGCCGATACCGCAGGACCATCCACTCGGTCATCTCCGTTCGCTGATTCCCTATTGTGTGGTGAAGTTGCTAGTGAAGCCCTGCAGCCCCGGGGTCAGAGCATCCTGGTCGGTGGGGTTGCCTGCGATGTCCGTGACCCCTGCGGTGACCGTGACGGAGTAGGTCGTGGCGGGGGACAGAGGCGCCAGGGGCTGGAACAGGATCTCTGATACGTCACCCACGACCGTGACCACAAACGATCCGGGGACGGGGTTCATCAATGGATCCAATGGATCGGCGACGGTGAACATGGATCCTGCAGCCACCGTCTCCGAGAGGACGATCCGCACGGTCGCGCTCACGGCGACACCGGCCGCGGCGTCGGGCGGGTCCACCCGGATCACGGCGGGACCGTTCCGGTCTGGCCAACGGCGGGCCAGGAAGGGCTGTGTGTTGGATCGAAGACCGGCAACCTCCGCCCCGATGGCGCCGGTCGGCACTGTCCCTTCGCAGAATGCGATCACCCGCGATTCCGTGTAGGAGACCCCGGAAGCGGAAGCACTCCAGGTCGCCCCCCCATCGGCGCTCTTGAATACGAACGCCCCCTCGGTCGCGGCGTAGATCGTCGCTGAGTTCGTGGGGTCGATGACCACGGAGAAGACGTGAGCCGTCGAGAGACCGGTCCCAGCGACGAACCAGGAAAGCCCCGAATCCGTCGTCAGCCGCGCCCCGGAGCCTAGCGTGCCTGCGAAGATCCTCGACGGGGTCGCAGGATCCACGGCCAGGGATGCCACGGGCGCTCCGGTGAGCCCCACCGATACGTCCGACCACGTAACCCCCGCATCGGTGCTGGAAAACACCCGCCCCGAATACGTCCCCGCGTAGACTGTCGTGCCCGTACCGGGATCGATGGCCAGCGCGGTTATCGAGGCGTGCCCCGCCTCGACTCCGGTTCGGGCCCAGGTGATCCCCCCGTCGATGCTCAGATAGATCCCCCCCGTGGTCCCGGCGAACCAGTTCGAGGGCAGGATCGGATCTTGCGCCAGGGAGAGGATCGTACGGTCCGAGATTCCGGCGTCCGAGGCGGACCAGGAGCCTCCCGCGTCGACGCTCCGGAACAAGCCACCCGCGGTGCCCGCGAGTACCACGCCGGCGGTCGAGAGATCCGGCTCGACGACGAGAACGGTCGAGTCGAGGAGTCCCACGGTGGAAGGGAGCCACGACTGCCCCGAGTCGCCGCTCACCATCACCCCGCCCCCGAGCGTCCCCAGGTAGACCCGGGTCGGATTCTGCGGATCGTAGGAAACCGACCGGGCGATGGACTCCGTGATGCCCACTCCCGATGAGATCCAGGAGCTAGCGCCGGTCGTCGATCGGAAGGTCCCGCCCCCTCCCGTGGCGAGCAGCAGCTCGCTCGTCGCGACCGGATGGATTGCCAAGTCGAATCCGACCTGCGACGTCGAGAGGAGCGGTGGAGTCCCGTGAATGAGAATCGACGAGGACGGTCCGAGGGAGCGGCCTGTGATCACGATCGGATATCCGCCGCCCGGATCCCCGAAGGGCGGAGCCAGATCATCGACAGCGGGCAGGACCGAGAGGGTGGGGCTCCCGATGCCGGCCACGGAAACCGGGAGATTGCCCGCCGTGAGACCCGGTGGGATCCGGAAGCGAATCCGCTGACTCGCCTCCGACGTGACCTGCGCCTGGACTCCGCCGACCGTGACCAGGCTCCCCCCGGGAAAGTTCCGGCCCACGATGTCGATCAGATCGCCCTCCGACCCGTCGGTCGGCGACAGACCCAGGAGAGATATCGTCAGGGGTGGGGGGGAGGGCATGGGGCGCGTCCGGAACGACAACACCCGCTCCTTCTCCGGGATCTGATTGCTCGCCAGGTCTCGAGAGCTATCTTCCACGATGATGTAGTACTTGGCGAAGCTGGAGAGCGCTGCGGACGGTTCGAAGACGAGGACAAGGCCGTCCGACGAGAAAAGGACGGTTCCCGAGACGTCTCCCTGAGGTCCGGCCACACGCACCGTCGTACGGCCCGTATCCATCGGTTCGTTGAACGTGAGCCGGATCGAGATGTTCTCGTCCACACTTGTGGCCTCGTCGGCCGGGCTGGAGGTGAAGCCGGGGGCAACGACGTCCCGGACCAGGTCCAGCACGGCAATGTCGCCTACGTCCGTCGTCGACCCGGCAGCGGGAAAGGGACCGGCGCTCACCGCCTCCGGACGGTTCCCGGAGTGGGGCGTCGTATGGACCCGGATCATTCCTGCGCCGAGCGGGACGCCCGCAATCCGGAACGACCCGTCCGGGGCCGAGACGACTCCGATCGAACCGGGCAGGCTTACGGGGTACCCTTCCGCCCCGACGCCTCCGATACCGGAGACCCTTCCCGTGATCTCTCCGACCGGATAGCTCTGTGTCGGCAGAGCAGCCACCATCGTGGCGACATCCAGGGTCCCGCCGGTGAGGCTTACCCCTGTCAGATCGACCTGCATCGGACCGACCCTCTCCCATAGTCCCGACTGCGGATCCACTCGCCAGAGATCCGCTGACGCTCCTGGAGGCAGCCCATCGACGTTGGGGAGATCGATGACCGCGGGCGGACTGAATGTCGTTCCGAACGGCTCGATGGCGTAGGCGGCGCGGGTAGTCGCCCCTGGCGGAAGTGGTTCGGGGAGTCGATCGGGGGCGAGAGACATCACGGACAGGCTGCCGGAGAGGCCGGTGGGATAGGCCACGGTCGAGCTCGCCGTGACGAGAATCATGAACCCGGGGAGATCGGCGTCGACGATCATCACGTCGGTGGCGGGCATCGTGGCGAGCGGCGTCGCGGCGGCGGATTCGAGATCGGGAAGAAACGCGACGCGGCCCAGACGGAAGACGCCGAACCCCGAAGTTGTGGCCTGATAGAGGAAGGCCGGATGGCGAACCGAATCCCCGATCACGATCGGGGAGGTCCCTCCCGGAAGGCCGCGGATCAGCAATCGGCCCGTCGCCGTGGCGGCCGCGGTCTTCGAACTTGCGAGGAGCCGTCCCCTCGCCTGACCCGCGGGGTCGCCGCTATCCCGGACCGCGATCGTCTCGACCGCCCGGTCACGCCTCTTGTCACTATCCGAGCAGGCCGCGAAGGAGCCGATCGCTAGAGCCAGCATCGCGCCCATGGCGCCGGCGGCGTGAATACGAGGGTTTCGAACCGAAACGCTCATCCTACGCCACCGTCGCCCCGGCTGGGCACAGATCCTGGTCTAGAGGTTGTCCCACCACAGGTCGTACGTGTTACCGGTGCCCGAGGGGAATTCATATACATAAATGTAATAGGTGCCCTGGGCTGGCACGATGACGTCTATGCTCTCGTCGTCGGAACTCGTGAAAGACCCGTCGACAAAGAAGCCTGCCGCGTCATAGAGCTCGACCTCGATGTCGCCCGAGGCGTGACTGAAGAAGACGTCGACGAGGACGTTCAAGGCGCCCGGGCTCACGAAAATCTCGTAATAGTCGCCATCGCAAGTGGCGCCGAGGCCTGCGAGCGTACTGATGAAGGTCGCCGCGTTGAAGCTCA
Source organism: Planctomycetota bacterium (assembly GCA_027296055.1). Lineage (GTDB taxonomy): Bacteria > Planctomycetota > JAPUJT01 > JAPUJT01 > JAPUJT01 > JAPUJT01. The sequence goes on from JAPUJT010000016.1 coordinate 34,963, forward strand.
GGTCGTACGCCGTGCCGAAGGTGTTGTTGGGCTCGTAGGCGTCGTCCACGCAGCCGGGGGCGATGTCGTCCCACCAGAGGTCGTAAGTATTCCCCGAGGGGATGTTCTCGAACACCCGGATATAGAACGTGCCTCCGCCGCCGGCCACGACGACGTCGATGAACTCATCGTCGGTGATCGAGTAGGACCCAGTTATCAAGTTGAACCCGGCATCGTAGATCTCGACGTCAATGTCGCCCTGGGCGTCGGTGAAGAGCACATCGACCTGGACGTTCTCGAACCCCGAATTGACGAAGATCTCGAAGACGTCGTCATCGCAAGTGGCGCCCAGCCCGGCGATCGTGCTAAGAAAGATCCCCTCGTCGAGGCTCAGGTCGTACGCCGTGCCGAAGGTGTTATTGGGCTCGTAGGCGTCGTCCACGCAACCGGGGGCGATGTCGTCCCACCAGAGATCGTAGGTATTCCCGGAGGGGCCGATCTCGTACACCCAGATATAGAACGTGCCTCCGCCGGAGGCCACGGTGACGTTGATGAATTCGTCGTCGGTGGTCGTGAGGGAATCGGCCACCAGGTTGAACCCAGAGTCGTAGAGCTGGATGTCGATGTCGCCGAAGGCGTGGGTGAACAGCACATCGACCTGGACGTTCTCGAACCCAGAATCGACGAAGATCTCGAAGACGTCGTCATCGCAGGTGGCGCCAAGGCCGGCGATCGCGCTGATGAAGGTCTGCTCGTCAAAGCTGAGGTCGTAGGCCGAGATGAAGTCATTGTTGGGCTCGTAGAAGTCGTCCGGGCAGCCGGTGGGAGCAAGGTCGTCCCACCAAAGGTCATACGTATTTCCTGAGGGGACGTTCTCGTACACCCAGATATAGAAGGTGCCCCCGCCGGGGGCCACGTTTACGTCAATGAATTCGTCGTTTGTGATCGAGGTGGACGTGGCCACAAGGTTGAATCCAGAGTCATAGAGCTGGATATCGATGTCGCCGAAGGCGTCGGTGAAGAGCACGTCCACCTGGACGTTCTCGAACCCCACATTGACGAAGATCTCGAAGACGTCGTCATCGCAGGTGGCGCCCAGGCCGAGCAAGGTGCTGATGAAGGTCCGCTCGTCGAAAGTGAGATCATACGCCGTCGCAAAGGTATCGTTCGGTTCGTAGGCGTCGTCCGGGCAGCCGGTGGGAGGGAGGTCGTCCCACCAGAGGTCATACGTATTCCCCGAGGGGACGAACTCGTACACCCAGATATAGAAGGTGCCTCCGCCGGGGGCCACGTTGACGTCGATGAATTCGTCGTTTGTGATCGAGGTGGAAGCGGCCACCAGGTTGAACCCGGAGTCGTACAGGTCGACGTCGATGTCGCCGAAGGCGTCGGTGAACAGCACATCGACCTGGACGTTCTCGAAGCCCGAATCGACGAAGATCTCGAAGACGTCGTCATCGCAGGTGGCGCCAAGGCCGGCGATCGTGCTTATGAATGTCTGCTCGTCGAAAGTGAGGTCATACGCCGTGCCAAAGCTATCGTTCGGCTCGTAGAGATCATCCGAGCAGGAAGCACGTTTCTTGCTGCTGCTTCCGCCCCCGCAGCCTGCGCCCAAGGCGATCATGCCGACCAGGATCGCGACAACGATATTACGCAAGGAGATCCCCCCTTCAGATTTCGAACGGATAGGCCATAGAAAAGGCATGCCTGGTTTTTGCCGAATCGAGCGCCCCCCCGGTCGCCCGCGAGTCCCCCCTCAGAGAAGGGCGACAGACTAACATTGCGCCGGACGGAGTGTCAACCGAGTATTGCAGAGGATCCCCCGCCCGCGGCGGGATCCGGCAGACGTGAGGCAGGTTGCAACGGCTTCCGACCCGGCGTCAGGGAATGACCCCGTCACAGGCGAGATCGTAGGTATTTCCGATGCAGGGAGGAGGCGCGTTCGGGAAAACACGTATGTAATAAGTTCCGGCCGGGACCGTCGCCTCGATCCGTTCGTTGTCCGACGTGGTGTAAGGCTCGGGAGGCGCTTCCTCTGCTCAGTGGGCATCCTGCTTGACATGAGAGAATTATTCGAGGACAGTGTCGTGCGGGCACTCCTTTCAAAGTGACTGGTTGGGACCACGGTGACCGGGCGGCAATTTAGCTGCCCCAAGGGGGGTCTCTCTCCATCGGCAGACTTTTTACCTAAGGCGGGCCTGTGCTTCTCGGGCCCGGGAAAGGAGAGATCATGCGAGCGTTTCTACATAGGATCGTCGTCTTCCTGGCGCTTCTTGCCGTCGGTTGCGGCGGAGGAGGCGGCGGTGGCGGCGGTGGAGGTGGCCCGGGCGCGACGGTTGCTGTCTCAGGGACACTCACATTCGATTCAGTGCCTCCGACCCTGTCGGGGCTGAACTATGCCAGCACGACCCAGAGTCCGAGCAGGGGAGTGATCGTCGAGGCGGTGCAGGCTTCCAATTCGTCGGTGCTCGATTCAACGACAACAGATGGTGCGGGAGGCTATTCCCTCGCGGTTCCCCGGAGCGTGGATATCTACGTCCGAGTCAAGGCCCAGATGCGGGCAGTGGGCACGCCTTCCTGGGATATCCAGATCGTAGACAACACGAGCGGCAAGGCGCTTTATGCCCCGATTACACTTACCTTTGACTCGGGGACTGCGGCCCAGACAATGAACCTCAACCTGCCCTCAGGATGGGGGGGCGCATCCTACACTTCGCCACGGTTCGCCGCCCCGTTCGCCATTCTCGACGCTGTGTACGAAGCCGATCAGATGGTGGTCGCCGCGGATCCCGGCGTTACCATGACGCCGCTCCTGATCAACTGGAGCGTGAACAATGTGACATTTGACGGCGACAAGACCCTCGGCCAGATCGGAACCTCTCATTGGGACGGCACACAGCTCTTCATCCTGGGTCAGGAGGACAACGACACGGACGAGTACGACAGTCACGTCATAGTCCACGAATGGGGGCACTACTTCGAGAGCGCGCTATCGAGGAGCGACTCCACGGGGGGTAGTCATGGCTCCGGCGACGTGCTGGATCCGAGGCTCGCCTTCGGGGAAGGATTCGGGAACGCCCTGTCTGGGATGGCTCTGGACGATCCTCTCTATCTGGACACGTCTGGTCCTGGTCAGGGTATGGCCGGGCTCCCAATTAACCTCGAGAACAACTTCGAGGAGGAGATGTGGGAAGGTTGGTTCAGTGAGGCATCGGTTCAGATCATCCTGTATGACATCTACGACGCCTCTAGTGATGGAGTGGATACGGTCTCCCTGGGATTCGCTCCCATCTACGACGTGCTCGTCAACGAGCAGCGAACGACTGATTCATTCACGACGATTTTCTCCTTCATCGCCCACCTGAAGCAGAACAATCCTGGTGCCGTGGCGGGGATCAACAGCCTCCTCGCAGGCGAAAACATCACGACCACTGCCGTTGACGAATGGGACAGCACCGCCACGGAAACCAACGACTTCGGGGACCTGGACGCGCTGCCGGTCTATATACCGCTAACTGTAGGGGGTCCGTTGGACTTTGTCTGCGGGAACGCCAACAACGGCGGGTATAACAAGCTCGCGAACCGCAGTTACTTCTACTTTCAGGTCGCCGCATCGGGGAGTTACTCGATCACTGCCGTGCCCTGGAGTGCGAACGGAGACCCGGTGATCGTCCTCTATAGTCAAGGCGGCATGCCGCTCAAAGAGGAGAATAGTGGCACGGCCGGAGTCAGTGAGACCCTGACGATCACCTTGAATCCGGGGACCTACGTCGGCGAAGTCTACCATTGGTGCCATGTCGACGGTTGGGGCATGCCCGCATGCGCCGGCTTCACCGGGTTTGAGTGCTTCGATGTGTCCGTCAATTAAGAAGATCGATCGTAGCGCTGCGGTCAATGCGAGGCGCTTAACCACGAGAGGGAAGACCATGTACTCGACTTCAAGAGCGAGGATTCAGGTTCCGATCCTGGCATTATTTGGGTTTCTATCTGCGATAGTCGGCTGCACCAATGCCGTCGACAGCGGGCCATCGGATAGATCCATGAGCGGAAAGCCGACGGCACCATTCAACATCTCCTACACGATTCCTGATCAAGCTGATGTCGGGAAGGCCATCGACGCCGTGGTTTCTTTCAAGGTGCTCCAGAACGTAGAGAACCTCAAAATGAAGCTCACGGAGGGAAAGGGGCTCCAGATCGTCTCGCAGAAAACGACGTTTGATTATGGGGCTGAGGTGGCAGGGGCTTCGTTCTCCGAGACTGTCTCCGTCCGTCCAGGGGAGGAGGGGATTCTGTATCTGAACGTATTCGTTTCGGGCGACTTCCGAGGGAGGTCGATGACCCGGACCGGAGCGGTTCCTATCAAGACGGGGGATGAAGTCAAGCTCGAGACGCCAGGCAGGATAGTCAAGGACTCGGAAGGTCGGCCGCTCATCGAGATGCCAATCCCCAAACAGGATCGCTAGGCAGCAGCAGGAGTGTTACTACGTCTGCGGCCCCGGCCGTATCCTCCAAGGACATGGGGGAACTGTTTGAGGAGAGTGTCTTGGGGGTACTCCTTTCAAAATTTCAAAATGACAGGTTGGGACGATTGTGACCGGGCGGCGATCTCACTACCCCCCGGGGGGGCTTTCTCCCTCGGCATACTTCTTTACCCAACGCGGGCCTGTGCTTCTCGGGCCCGGGAAAGGCGAGATCATGTGGGCATGTCTACATGGGCTCATCGTCTTCCTGGCGCTCTTTGCCGTCGGTTGTGGCGGAGGCGGCGGTGGAGGTGGCGGTGGAGGCGGCCCGGGGCCGCAGGTGACTGTCTCAGGGACGCTCACATTCGATTCAGTGCCTCCGACCCTGTCTGGATTGGACTATGCCAGCACGACTCAGAGTCCGAGCAGGGGAGTGATCGTCGAGGCGGTGCAGGCTTCCAATTCGTCGGTGCTCGATTCAACGACAACAGATGCTGCGGGAGGCTATTCCCTCACAGTTCCCCAGAGCGTGGATATCTACGTCCGAGTCAAGGCCCAGATGCGGGCAGTGGGCACGCCTTCCTGGGATTTCCAGATCGTAGACAACACGAGGAGCAAGGGTCTTTATGCCCCGTTTACACCGACCTTCGACTCGGGGACCGCCGCCCAGACAAGAAACCTCAACCTCCCCTCAGGATGGGGGTTTCCATCCTACACATCGCCACGGCTCGCGGCTCCGTTTGCCATCCTCGACGCTGTGTACAAAGCCTTTCAGAAGGTGGTCAGCGCGGACCCCGGCGTCAACATGCCGCCGCTCCTGATCAACTGGAGCGTACTCAACTTCCCTACCCCCGGGGACGTCACCCTCGGCCAGATCGGAGGCTCTCATTTCAATCTCGTGACCAGGGAGATCTTCATCCTGGGCGCGGAGAACAACGACACGGACGAGTACGACAGCCACGTCATAGTCCACGAATGGGGGCACTACTTCGAGAACGGCCTTTCGAGGACCGACTCCAAAGGGGGTCCTCATAGGATCGGGGACGTGCTGGATCCGAGGCTGGCATTCGGGGAGGGATTCGGCAGCGCCTTGTCTGGGATGATGCTCGACAACCCCACCTTCATCAATACGGCCGGTTCCGGCCAGTCAATGGTCCAGTACTCCTTCAACCTGGAGAACAACTTCTTTCAGGAGGCGACTGAGGGTTGGTTCAGCGAGACCTCGGTCTGGGTGATCCTCTACGACCTCTACGACAGCACCAACGACGGGGCGGATACGGTCTCCCTGGGATTCGCTCCCATCTACGACGTGCTCGTCAACGAACAGCGAACGACGGATTCATTCACGACGATTTTCTCCTTCATCGCCCACCTGAAACAGAACAACCCTTCTGCCGTTGCGGGGATCAACAGCCTTCTCGCAGGCGAGAGTATCACGACCACAGCGGTGGACGAATGGGATAGCACGGGTACGGAGATCAACGACTTCTTCGATCCGGACGTGCTGCCCGTCTATTCACAGCTAACCGTAGGGGGTCCCTCGGACCTACTCTGTGTGAACGGCAGCCATGGCATGGAGTTTTACAACAAGCTCGCAAGCCGCAGTTACTTCTTCTTTCAGGTCGTCACCTCGGGAAGCTACTCGATCACCGCTGTCCCCGATGTGGATGGAGACCCGGTGATCATCCTCTATAGTCAAGGCGTCCGGCTCGCGAGGGAGGACAGTTTCCCCCCCGGATTCAGTGAGACCCTGACGCTGTCCCTGAATCCCGGGATCTACGTCGGCGAAGTCTACGAATGGTGCCATGTCGATGGTTTCGGCAACCCGGGTTGCGGGGGCTTCAACGGGCAGGAGTGCTACAATGTGTCCGTCAATTAATATGGAGGATCGGGGATTCGTGGTCAATGCGCCGCTCCTAGCCACGGGAGGGAAGACAATGCATCGGACTTCAAGACCGAGGACTAAGTTTTCGCTTCTGACATTGCTCGGGCTGCTATCTGCGATGGCCGGCTGTACCAATGCCGTTGACAGCAGGCCAGCGAACCGATCGATAAGCGGAAAGCCGACGGCGCCCGTCAATATCACCTATACCGTCCCCGATAAAGCGGATGTCGGGAAAGCCATCGACGCCGTGGTTTCTTTCAAGGTGCTCCAGGCGGTAGAGAACCTCAAGTTGACGCTCACGGAAGGCAAGGGGCTCCGGATCGTCTCGGAGAGGACGACGTTCGATTACGGCGCCCGAGCGGCAGGGGCCTCGTTCTCCGAAACCATCTCCGTCCGCCCGGAGGAGGAGGGGATTCTGTATCTGAACGTGTTCGTTACGGGCGGCTACCGAGGGAAGGTGATGACCCGGACGGGAGCGGTGCCTATCAAGACGGGGAATAAGGGAACGCTCGATGCGCCAGGTAGGCTAACCCGGGACTCGGAAGGGAGGCGGCTTATCGAAATGCCAATCCCCGATCAGGATCGCTAGGCAGCGGCAGGAGTGTTACTACGTCTGCGACCCCGGCCGTACCCTCCCAGCCTGGTTCCGATCCGACCGGTCGGTTCATGGCGGCGAACTTGAGGAGGAGTGGAGGTTACTCGGACTTGGTATTGCGGCAGGTGGGGTACGCGGAGCAAGCGATGAACCGACCGCGGCGGCTGAATCGAAACACCATGGGGCTGCCGCACTCGTCGCAATCGATCCCGGCCGGGGTCGGCTCCTGCCGCTGCCCGCGGACCGGCTTGGAGTTCTTGCAAGCGGGATATCCGGTGCAGGCGATGAACTGCCCTCGCGGTCCCCGACGTATCGCCATCGGCTTGCCGCACTTCTCGCACTTCTCCTCAACCTTCTCCACCTTCTCCTCCGTCCCGGGGAGAGGCTTGGTGTTGCGGCACTTCGGGTACGCGGAGCAGGCGAGGAACTTTCCGCGGCGACCTGACCTTTCCACCATGGCGGACCCACACTTCTCGCACTTCTCGCCTGTCTCCTTCACCTCGATCGGCTTGCCCTCGTCATCCACCGACTTCGTGTTCTTGCACTTTGGGTAGTCGCTGCAGGCGAGGAACCGGCCGTTACGCCCGGTGCGGAGGACCATCGGCGACTCACATTTCTCACAGACGTACGGCGTCTCCTCGGGCTCCGGCAGGTCTCGCTTCTTGAGACTCTTGGTATTGCGGCACTCGGGGTAGCCGATACAACCGAGGAATCGCTCTCCCTTTGACCACTTGTAGGCCATCGCCCGGTCGCACTTCTCGCACTTCTCATCGGAGAGTTCCGGATTCTCCGAGAGATTACGCATTTCCTTCTTGGCCTTTTCAAGATCCGAGGCGAAGTGCTTGTAGAAGTCCTCCAGGACCTTGCGCCAGTCCGCCTTGTCTTCCTCCACCTCGTCGAGTTGATCCTCCATCTTGGATGTGAAGCCGGTATCCATGATGTGAGGAAAGTGGCGGGTCAGCCGGTCGGTGACGAGTACGCCCAGGTCGGTGGGATGGAACATCCTCTCCTTCCGCTCCACATAACCGCGCTTCTGGATCAGGGAGATGATCGGGGCGTAGGTGCTCGGCCTCCCGATCCCCTCCTTCTCCAGGGTCTTCACCAGCGTCGCCTCGGAATAGGGAGGGGGAGGCTCGGTGAAATGTTGGGAGGGGAGAAGCTCGAGGACCTCGGGCTTCTCGTCGTCCGCGATGGCTGGGAGGACCTGCTCGTCCTTTCGGATCCGGCTGCCCGTGACCTTGGCATGTCCGTCGAAGAGGAGCCGGCGTCCCTGCGCCACGAAGGTATAGTCGCCGGCCTCGAGCTCGGCGCGCGTGACCGCGTAGACCGCGGGAGTCATCTGGCTCGCCACGAAACGCTCCCAGATGAGACGGTAGAGCCGGAACTGATCCTGGGTGAGGAAGGCGCCTAGCTCCTCGGGCTTCCGGAAGGCCGACGTGGCGCGCACCGCCTCGTGCGCCTCCTGGGCTCCCTTCTTGCTCTTGAAGCGGTTCGCCTTCGCCGGCACGTACGGCTGGCCATAGTCGGACTCGATGTGGCTCCGCACCTCTTCGAGGGCCGACTCCGCTACGTTCAGAGAGTCGGTCCGCATGTATGTGATGAGGCCCACGGAGCCTTCCTTCCCGATATCTATCCCTTCGTAGAGCTGCTGTGCGATCAGCATCGTCTTCTGGGCGCTGAAGCGGAGCTTGATCGATGCCCGTTGCTGGAGCGTGCTGGTGGAGTACGGCGGCGGGGCGCTGTCCGGCTTGTCCTTCTGCTCGATCGAGGTGACCTTGAACTCCTCCTTCAACAGGTCATCGACGATCGCCTTCGACTCTGCCTCGTTCGATATCGTCGCTTCCTCGCCCTTCTTCTTCTTCAGGCGAGCGGTGAACTCCTCCCCTTCCTTCGTCTTCAGCTTCGCGTCAACGTACCAGTACTCCTCGGCGTCGAAGGCGTCGATCGCCTTCTGACGATCGACGATCAACTTGACGGCCACCGACTGCACGCGACCGGCCGAAAGGCCACGCATCACCTTTTCCCACAGGAGAGGGGAGAGCTGATAGCCGACGATCCGATCCAGGACGCGACGCGCCTGCTGGGCATTGACCACGGAGCTGGAGATCTCGTGGGGCTCTTCGAAGGCCTTGCGGATCGCGGGACCGGTGATCTCGTTGAAGACGACCCTTCGGATCCGATCCTTGGGGATCTTCAGGGCCTCGACGAGGTGCCAGGCGATCGCCTCCCCTTCCCGATCCCGGTCCGTCGCGAGGTAGATCGCCTCGGCCCCCTTGGTCAACTTCCTCAAGGCGTCGAGGTTCTTCTTCCTCTCGGGGATGATCTGATACTGCGCCTCGAAGCCGTTCTCGATGTCTACCCCGAGGGTTTTCCGGGGCAGGTCCCGGACGTGGCCCATCGATGCCTTCACCGAGTATCCCTTCCCGAGGTACTTGGCGATGGTCCTCGCCTTGGCAGGGGACTCGACGATCACGACGGACCCCGAGCGGGCCTTGGGCTTTGCCGGTCGCTTCGGGCTCTTGCCTCCCTTGGACGGCGAGGCCTTCTTTCCGGCCTTCTTCGAGCTCGATTTCGCCTTCGCCTTCGACTTCGCCTTCGGCTTCGGCTTCGGCTTCGATTTCGGCTTGGCTTCGGTGGCTTTGGGCATCTGTAGCTCTTCTAGAAAGGCAGGCCTCCGGGCGGGGTCGAGACCTTTGTCCCTTCGGGGAGATCCAGCATGAATCTCTCCTTCTTGATCCCCTGGTTCACCTTCGTCTTGGACAATACCAGCTCCGTGTAATCCTTGCCGTTCGGATCTACCAGGCGGAGGCGAACCGGTACGCCTTTCTCCCGGTCCACCCACAGGCCAATCCTTCCGACCCATCGTCGCATCTTCTTCCTCCGGGGTCGGAAGCGGAGGTGCCAGGTCTTGGCATCCTTCGGTCCCGTCATCAGCTCGATCTCGTAAGTCTTCTTCATCTCGTCCGACGTCTGCCCGAATCCGGGGAACAGGGCTCCGAAGTTCTCATTCTCTCCCGCGGGGAATCTTTCAGCTCTCTTCTCCTCCGGAACGTGGAGGAGAATACCCTTCTCGTCGAGCACCAGGACGCTCCGGGACGGCTCCGTCCAGTCCATCCGGAGCTTACCCTCTTTCCAGTAAAGCAGACCCCTCGAGACGTCTGGCTCCTTCAAGAGGTGGATCACCTGGGTCTGGACGAATTCAGCCTCCAGATCCTTCAGGCCCTTCTGCTTCTCGTCGAGGGCCCTGAGGACCCCCTCCACCTTCTCCCGGGCCTGTTCCCGGGAGACAGCAGGCGGCGAGCCTGGCTTGTCCGCTGTGTCCTGCGGCCCGCCAGGACCAAGGAGGCCCGGGAGACCCAGGAGGAACGCCGCAACCAGCAAACCGGAGCCTATCATACTGACTGCTACCCCCTTCGCCCGTGAGACCCAGGCCCGGTCCCCGGCCAAGCGTGCAGGAAAATGAGTCGGGAAGAACGGGAGGGGCTATACGGAAGTCCTTGGCAAATCTGATTTTGTGGCATAGGCGCTACGATCGACTCGCTCCTCCTGCCAGATATCGAAAAAATTATACCACTGGTCAGGATGGCGGGCAATCATGGCTTCGAAGCAGGCGGCGAGCCTCTGGGTGGCGTTGCGGAGGTCGGCGTCGCGCTCGTCGGTCCGGTCCACCCAGATCGGCTCCTCCGCAACGGCATCATAAATCCAATCATCACCGAGAGTTACGAATACGGGGACGATGGGTGCCCCGGAGGCCCTGGCCAGGATCGCCGGGCCGAGGGGAAAGCCCGTCGAGCGGCCAAAGAAAGGGACCCATGCCGTGGCTCCCGAGTGGGAACGGTCCGCCAGGAGGGCGACGATACGGTTGCGCCTCAGGGCGGCCAGCAGGGGAACGAGCGAGAATGCGCCCGCGCCGTCGGAGAGGGTAAGCGTCTCCACTCCGATTCGCCGGCGGATCGCTTCCCGAAGAGCGAGCACGCCGGGGTCCGGCTCCAGGGCCGTAGCCACGCTCACCGGGTAGCCATGCGACGCGAGGAGGGCTCCCCCCATCTCCCAGTTCCCGAGGTGGGCCGTCACGGCGACGACCCCCTTGCCGCGCTGGAGGGCCCTTCTCAACTCCTCCTCTCCCTCCATTCGCGGGATCACTGCCTGGAGCTCTTTCCTGCCCATATGAGGGAGGAGCATGTAATCCAGGAGATACTGGCCGTAGTGGCGGAAAGTCCTGTAGGTAAGACGCCTGATCTCCCCGCGCGAGAATTTTCCCCCTCCCACGATCTCGATGTTTCGCGCGATGGCCTTCCGGGACCTGGGAAAGAAAAGGAGTGAAAGAACCGCGAGCGGCGCCCCGAGCCATGCCTGTAGCCGCCGGGGGAGCAAGCGCGCCGCGGCCTCCAGGGGGACGAGTAACTCCCGGCGCGTGGGGTGGTCCCCGCGTCTCATGATCCTGCCTCGGTCGGGTCTCGCACGATACGGCTCTTCAGAGTCGCAAGAAGGGGAGGAAGCAGAAACATCGATGTGGCGAGGCAGGTCGAGATTCCGATCACACTCACCAGCCCGATCGAAGAGACGCCCCTGTGCTTCGCGAGGGTGAGGGAGCCGAACCCGATGATCGTCGTCAGTGAGGTGAGGAGGATCGCCCTCCCTGTCCCCCGGATCAGGAAGCTCGAACGGTGCGGGCCCTCTCGAAAGCGGTGAACGAGGTGAATCCCATCATCCACGCCGAGCCCGAGGATCATCGGGAAGATGATGATGTTCATATAGTTGAGATCTATCCCTCCCAGGATCATCCCCGCCACCATCCAGATCGCCCCGAGGAGGACGGGGAGGAGGGCGAGGCCCACGAGAAGGGGATCGCGAAAGTGGATGGCGGAGATGATCAGGATCGCGACGAGGGCCAGTCCCGCCGCCCGGTAGAAGTCTTCCTGAACGAGCGCCGCCAGCTCCTGCGACAGAAGGACGATCCCGGTGAGCTTCGCTCGATCCGACGGCAGGACCTCCTGCACTTGAGAGATCCACCTGGCGCGGGATGGGCCGTCCCACAGGTTGACCTTCGGGTAGAGATAGATCACGCCCACCGGACCCTGTTCCCCCTCACGCAGGTACCTCTCGAGGAGGGGGCCGAACCCCGCCTCGTCCAGAGACCTGGCGGTGACGATTCGCTCCGCTCGTAGGGCTTCGTCCAGGCGCTGCAGAGCGTCGTCGAAGGCGTCGGGCCGGAATCCTTCCTCGTCGAGGATACGCCGTATCGACGAGATCCGGTCCGGCGGGAGGGTCGCTCGAAGCAGATCGCGCGCGGCCTGCTGGCGGGACTCCGACGGAAGCAAGCTCGTCACGGCGTGGAAGGAGGCGATAACCTCACGATCCACGAGCGATCGGAGATGGGGGAGGAGCGCCTCGGTCTCTTGCAGGACCTGCTCCTCCGACTCGCCCGGAACGGCGATCAGGGCGAAGGTGAACGCCCCCCCGAAGGTCCTCTCGATCCGCTCCTGGACGGCGACCGTCACGTCCCCTTCCGGCCGAAGCTCGCGAGCGTCCGTCTCGAACTCGAGGCCGCCCAACCCGAGGGCCCCGTAGAGGAGCGCGAGCAGGGTCGCTCCGATCGAAAGGCGGAGAAACACCCCCGGCCGCCTCTCCACCGAATCGCCGAGCCTGCCGAGCCCGAATCCCGGCAGCGAACCGGCAGCGCGCTTCTTGCCCAGCAGTCGAAGGAGGGCGGGCATGACCGTGGTCATGGAGAGGAGGCAGAAGAGGATTCCGGACCCCGCCAGAAATCCGATCTGCGTGAATCCCTTGAAGCGGGTGATCAGGAAGGCGGCAAAGGTGGCGGAGGTCGTGAGCGCAGCGGCGAGATTTGCCCCGCCGGTCCGCACGACCGCCAGGTGGATCGCCTGTTCGAGGGAGGCCCCCGTCTGCAATTCCTCCTCGAACCGGTTCAGGTAGTGGATCGCGAAGTCGATGCCCAGGCCAGCGAGGATCGCGGAGAAGACGGCCGTTCCCGCCACCATCTCCTCGCCCAGGCACAGGATGAAGAACCCGAAGGTCCATAGAATTCCGAGCGTGAGCGGAATCCCGACGAACAGGAGTGCTCGAATTCGTCGAAAGGCAAGAATGAAAAGGGCGTGGATCGCGAGGAGAGAGGTCACGATCGTCACGAGGAGGTCCCTCTTGATGGTTCGCTCCTCGTCGAGAGCGAAGAGGTAGCCTCCCGTGTAGGCCGTCTCGATCCGATCCGCGGCGTCCGTCTGCCGGCGGGCCGCTACTTCTCCTTCCCGCACCGCGGCGAGGAGCGACCGCGCGTAGTCGAGATTGGCCGGCGGCTCGTGACCGACGATCGTGAAGAGCAGGTGACGATGATCCGGCGTGATCATCAGGTCGGACTCGAGGTCCAGGCGGAAGGTGCCCTCCGAGCCTTGCATCGCACCAAGGGCAAATTCAGCCAGTCCCAGAGGATCGTGCCGGATCCTTTGCGAGGAGGCAGGAGCGCTTCGAAGCGCGGTCCGGCTCACGCGGACCCGGCGGCGGATCTCATCATCATCGGCGAGGGCTTCGATCGCCTTCGCCACGGTCTCCTCCGGCAAGTACTGGAAAAAAGCGCGGGAGAAGATGTCGAGATAGCCGCCCAGGCGACCGGGGTTCTTGAATTCGACCCTCTCGATCTCCGCGCGAGACGAAAGAGCCTCCTTCCATGACGCGGCAAAACTGCCAAGCCGAGAGAGGCGATCGGGGCCGTCGTACGAGATCAAGACGAAGAGGAGCCTCGACTCCTCGAAGGATCCTTGCGCCTCCCGGAACGTCCGGACCGCTTCCAGGTCATCCGGGAGGAGGCTCAGCACATCCGACGTGATCCGCGCTCGCGTGAGCATGGCGATGGACAGGATTCCCAGCACCGCCGCAACCCCGAGGATCCAGAACGGGTGTCGACAGGAAGTCAGAGCCACCAGGCCCAGAGCCCTCTCCGAGATCGACGCGGAACGGTCGCTTTTCGCCATGCTTCACCCCTCGTGTGTGGCGAGCTCCTTCGAGCGCAGCATGTAGATGGAGGCGACGAGCAAGCCGGCGGCGACCGCCAAGGCCACCAGGAGGTGAAACCACCAGCCCTCCGGGCCGACGGGGGCGCGGATCAGCTCGGTCAGCTTGGCGTCGTCGAACAACTGCGCCGTCAGGCTTCTTATCCTGTACGAGAGGGTGATCCGGTTGATGAGTACCGGGATCAACGAGAAGAGAAACTCGAAGAGAAGGGCATAGATGACGGCTACGACCATTCCCCTCCTGACCGTGAGCACGCCGATGAATCCGAAGAGCGCCCCGTAAACAAGAGCGGACAGGACGACTATGCCTCCCATCACCCCGAGGATCTCCAGCCCTCGCTCCGGTCGGAGCAGGGCCAGGATGAGACCGAGAGAGACGAGCCCCGTCGATGCCGTCCAGATGAAGGCTATCGCGAACTTACCCAGGAAAATGGAGGTCCGGCCATGCGGCCTCACCGAGACGAACAGCCAGGTGCGCGACTCCAGTTCCGCCTGGACGATCGTCGTGGCCCAGAGGAGCGCAGCCAGCATGCAGGTGACGTTGGGGATCAGCATGAACAAGATCATGACCAACGGGGCGAAGGTTGTCGTGAGAGTGCCCTTCGGGTCCTGCAGAGACTCGAGGTAGCTCATCAGGAGGACGAGGGCCACCGGAAACAGGGTAAGAGCGAACCACCAGGCGACCCGGAAGAAGGTCAGCGTGCGTCTCGCCTCGAAGAGGAACGTGGCCCAGCCGCCTCCTGGCCTCATGTCCGGCCTCCCCGATGGATCAACAGGAGGGATTCGAAGAGACTCTGGAGGGACTCGTCCGGAGAGCGGACCTCGCGAACACGAACCTCGGTACCCTCGAGCAGCGATGGCAGTCGTTCATAGAGACTGGCCGGTGATCTCGTCGAGACAACAACGACGTCGCCGTGCCCCTCGAACCTCACCCCCTCGATCAGGCCCGAATCGAGGAGCAGACGGGCCAGGACGGGCGCAGGATCGCAGCGGATCCGGATCTCGTGGGGGACATCCGCCAGAAGCCGCCGAACCTCCTCGGCCGTACCGGAGGCGAGGAGGCGGCCGCTGCATATCAGGATGAAGGACGAGGTCACTGCCTCCACCTCGTACAGGATGTGGCTCGCGAGCAGCAGGCTCCTCCCCTCCAGTATCCATTCACGAAAGAACTCGGTCATCTCGTGTCGCCCGACCGGGTCGAGGCCGTTGAAAGGCTCGTCGAGGATCAGGAGCCTGGGCCGGTGTGCGAACGCTTGAGCCAGCTTCGTCCGTTGCCGCATACCGAGAGAGTAGGTTCCGATCAGTCGGTCCATTGCATTGGCCATCCCGACACGGTCAAGAGTCTCTCGAGCCCGTTTTCGGGCCTCTTTCCGGTCGAATCCGTGGAGGTGCAGCAGGTACTCGACACATGCCGCGCCGGTCACGTTGGAGTAGGGGAGGTCCTGTTCCGGGCAGAGCCCGATCTGCCCGAGGACCTCGGCGTTGTCCCAGGGGTCCTGGCCGAAGGTGCGGACCGTCCCGACGTTGGGGCGGATCTGTCCCGTCACGAGGTTCATGAACGTCGTCTTCCCCGAGCCGTTCGGACCCAGGATCCCGTACGCCCCCGGCTCCAGCGACAGATCGATGTCATTCGCCCCGATGACCATCCCGTATAGCTTGGTGACGTGGCTTAGCTCGATCATCGGATCACGTCCGCATAGGCGCGGAAATCCTTCTGTAGAGGACGCAGAAGGAGGCGCCGGTCAAGAGGGCGAGCAAGAGTGACGGAATCATCGGGTTGATGGGCAAATCTCCGAACCCGAAGATCCAGCTCTGGACCACCCCGACGGTGTGAAATAGAGAGAGGAGCGGCCATGTCCGATCGAGCTGAAGGAGGAGGAGGTAGGCCACCCAGCCTAGCACCCACACGGCGAACCAGGCGAACCCGGCATATCGACTCTCCGTAGTCAGTGAAGAAAAGGCAAGGGCAAGCATCGTCGTCGGGAGCATCAAGACCACCGAACCGATCAGGATCCGGAACGGAAGGTGCCAGGTGTCGAGGAGCACGGAAAGAGAGGGTGATAAGGCGATGCCCACGCTGTAGATGACGAGCGCCGGAAGTGTCGTGATGAGGAAGACGTAGAAGCAGACCACCGTCGCCTTGCCCGCCAGGTATTCGATTTCTGTGATCGGTCTGGCGAAATACAGGAGAAACGCCCGTGTCCGGAGGTCACCGCCGATCATGCCCGGTGCGATCAGGCCGACCATGAGGACCATGAGGATCGCCTGTGGCGCCCGAAAGAAGTTGAGCAGCAGATAGGCCCAGACCTGCGGGCGCGCCTCCACGGGGTCCTTCGCGACGGATTCGACTACCTCGTCCGGGATGAACCCGATGGAGCGCATCAGATTCGCGCCGCCCATTCCCGCGGAGTCCTGCACCACGGCGTACTCGTAGACGAAAAAGGTGGCCCCGAAATAGAGGAGGGGTGTCCAGGCGAGGATCAGTATCCTGCGGAGCCAGGGGCTCCTCCAGGCGAGGCGAATGCCCGTGTGCGCCAGCGTCCACCATCGGAGGAGAGGGGAGGTCAGCTCGCCGTTCCAGGCGCGATAACCGAGGTCATGGATGGGCATCGTCCCCTCCTCCGATCGCCTCCATGAATATCTGCTCGAGCGAATTCCTGGACGGGTGGAGCGATCGAATCCCCACGCCGGCGTTCCGGGCGTGAGTCCACAAAGGTTCCACGTCGGCGGTGCGGACCGTCAGAGTTCCGTCGAGACCCACACGGGTCTCCAGTCCATGCTGCTCCAGGCTCTTGATGAACGGCGCCGGATCTCCGAGGACCCGGACATCGAACGTCTCCTCGGATGGCCGCCTCAGCACATCCAGCCTCTCGACGATCCGGACGGACCCGGCTGCCAGGATGACCACACGATCACAGGTTTCCTCGACATCGTGGAGTATGTGGGTGGAGTAGAGGATCGACTTGTTCGCCTTGTCGGCGAGCGTCCGGATCCGTCCCAGCATTTCGGCCCGGGCCTCGGGATCGAGACCCGCCGTAGGCTCATCGTAGATCAGCAGAGGTGGATCGTGAACCACCGACTGCGCGAACTTCAGCTTCTGCCGCATCCCCACCGAATAGGTCTCGACGCGACGGTATCTCTCCTGCTCGATCCCGGAGAAGTCGAGTATCTCGTGGGCCCTCCGAAGCGCCTCCGTCATGGGGATGCCCGTCAGCCGGGCGGCGAACTGTACCAGCGCCACCCCGGTCAGGCCGGCTACGTAACAGTCCTCCTCGGGCATGAAGCCGACGCGGCTGCGGATCTCCCTGGCCTGTTGGCCTATGCGGTATCCGAGCACCTCTCCGCTACCGCGGGTGACGCGGATGAAGCCCATGAGCGCCTTGATCAGGGTCGTCTTTCCCGCCCCGTTGGGTCCGAGGAGACCCGTGATCCCCGGCTCGATGTCGATGGAGACGTCGTCGAGGGCGCGGATACCCCGGTAGTGCTTCGTCAGATTCCGGAGGCAGATCACGGGTTCCATTCTTCTTCGATCGAGACGCGCCGAGGGGGCGCTGGATTTTCTCATCCCGGTCGGACTCACCGGCTTCTTCCATCCGATCGGCGTGAGGAGGACGGAGTATATCACTGTTGGGATGGCCACCCAACGCTCCAGCCCCTCCCCGGACCCGGCCAGGAACCGGCTCCCGCCTCGGCTTCACGGATTGCCCTCGAGGCCGTTAATGCTCGGCTCTCTGGGAGTTAGGTCGATCTAACCGGACAGTTTTCCTGCCATGGGATATACTTGTTTGCTGATTCGGCAGGGAATGTGCCAGCGGTGAGGTAGAGATGCGAGGCCCTGATCCAGGGGCCTCTGGCGGAGGATTCGGACCGGTGGAGAGGAGAAAGTACAAGCGCGTCCCCCAGGCCCTGCCCATCCGGATTTACGTCGGTGAGGTCGAGCAGATTTCTGAACATCGGACCGCCGACATCAGCGAGGGTGGGTTGTTCATCCGGATGAAGGCTCCTCCCCAAGAAGGGGCCATCGTGGATCTCGAGTTCCGGCTGGGGGGGGCTCCGGCTCCGATCCGCGCGAGGGGCCGTATAGTTCGCTCCCTGCTTCATGAAGTGATCGACGGCAGCCCTCCCGGCATCGGCGTTCAGTTCACTGGACTGCCCAGAGAGAGTCGGAGCCGTATCCGTACGGTGATCGAGCGGTACAGCCATGAGCGCCGCTCCCAGGTGATCGAGCTGCCCCAGGGATTCCTGGAAGATGTTGACGCGCAGATCCGGAGCGCCCTCGAGGATCAAAAGCCGCCGGCCAGGATCGATCTGGAGATCCGTGTCCGCTTTCCCGAGGAGGAGAACTTCACGGGGGCTCTCGCCCATACCCTTGGCAGCGATGAGATCTTCGTCCAGTCCGGGACTTTCTGGCCGATGGGGACGACGGTGAAGCTCCAGGTCCTGGTCGACGGAGCCAAGGATTGGGTCTTCGGGGAGGGCGCGATCACACGAGCAGTCTACTCCTCGGGGACGGCGGGGACGCCGCCGGGGCCGGGCGTGGCCGTCACCCTGAGCCCCTCGAGCGAGGAATTGCTCGAGACCATCGCCTCGATAGCCGCCAGAGCCAAAAATCTCGCCATCTAGCCCGATCTTCCGGTCCCGGCCGAATTTCAACGAATGGGTTATACTTTTGCAGCGATTCTGCAGCGAACGCGCCTGCGTTCGGGGAGGAGGTTCGAGGCCATGGCCGCGGGGTGCCTCCCCCCCCTGCCGGAGGAACTGGGCCGATGGAGAAGAGGAAGCACAAGCGTGTTTCCCTGGTCTTCCCCCTGAGGATCTGTATCGCGGAAATAGAGCAAATCGCCTGCCGGGAGGCTGTGGACCTGAGCGAGGGCGGATTGTTCGTCCGCATGACCACTCCTCCGAGGATTGGCGCGCGGGTTAATCTCGAATTCTCCCTACCGACATCGGACAAGCCGGTACAGGCCGAGGGCCGTGTCGTCCGCGCCATCTCCAAGCAATCCAAGGACGGGACCCCCCCCGGGGTCGGTATACAATTCTACATGCTGGGCAACGAAGCCCGGGAGACCATCCAGGGAGCCGTCGGTGAGCTCAGAAACGATCGACACTCCCAGATCATCGAGCTGCCCGGCGGGTTTCTGGAGGCGGTGGATCGTGAAATCCAGGAGAACCTCCCCGCTGGCGCGGCCGAGACCGAGATCGGGATCGATCTGGAGGTTCGCGTCCGTTTCCCGGAAGATGACGGATTCAGCGGAGCGGCTGCCCACACCCTGCCGAACGAAGAGATATTCATCCGGTCGGACCTCTTGAGGCCGATGGGGACCCGTCTCAGCCTGGAGGCGCGGATCGAAGGGACGAACGAATGGGTCGTCGGTGAGGGAGTCATCGTCCGGGCCATCTATTCATCCGGGAGTGCCCAGACCCCGGCAGGTCCCGGTATCGCCGTCGGCCTGACCCCGTCGAGCGCCGAGCTGCGTAGCTACGTCCAGTCACTCCTCCCCCGAGTCAAAGACTCGAGCTCCACCAACCAGAATTCGTAGCAAAAATCGATAAAGGGATTGACAGTCGGATGCCCCGCGGGTATTTGATTACCGCTCAATTCGGGGGAGATGCCTGTGAACGAACCGGGGAAGATTCCGAGTAGGCCAAGACCGCAGTATCTCGCATCCGTATGCGGGATCTGCGGGTCGGTATTCAGTCCCCGAGTGGCGCATTTCCACCTCGTCGCCAAGAAGAGCATCTCCGAAAGAATCAGAAAGGTTCACCCGGGTTGGGAAGCCTCGGAGGAGGCCTGCCCGCCCTGTGTGGAATCCGCCCTCGCCCGCCGCACCCCCTTCCGGATCCCCTTTCTCCCCCGTCTCGTCGGGAGATAAGGGGAGATAAGGGGACACTCACTTAATTATTCGACGTAAACACCAGTAACGCAATCACTTGCGAATTAAGGGGACACACGTTTAACTATACGCCGCGGTCCGTCCAGCGTGAATGTAAGGCACGTTGGCGGATCTCGGGCGCTCGGGCCGGGTTTCGCCGAGCCTGCTTTTGCATAGCGCTCCCGCATGGTCGGGGTCGCGGATCGGAGGAAGGATATGCATCCAGCGAGCCTGTTCATGATGCTGATCTTCTTGACCCCTCCCTCGATGGAGACGGTGCCTCGGCCGGGCCTGAGGCGTCCGGTGGCGACCTATTCGATCGTGGCGCGAGATCCAGCGACGGGAGAGATGGGTGTGGCGGTGCAGTCCCACTGGTTCTCGGTCGGACCGATTGTCCCCTGGGCGGAACCGGGAGTGGGGGCGGTGGCCACTCAGTCCTTCGTCGATCCCAGATACGGTCCCCTGGGACTCGAGTTGATGCGCGCAGGACGTAGCGCAGAGGAGGCCC
Organism: Planctomycetota bacterium; assembly: GCA_027296055.1. Lineage (GTDB taxonomy): Bacteria > Planctomycetota > JAPUJT01 > JAPUJT01 > JAPUJT01 > JAPUJT01. Next base: position 55,288 of record JAPUJT010000016.1, read on the forward strand.
TGTCGGCGCTCGTCTCGACGGACAAGGGGGAGGCAGTGCGTCAGGTGGCGATGGTGGATGCCAAGGGTCGCGTGGCCGCCCACACGGGGAGCCGGGCGATCTTCGCCGCCGGCCATCAGCTTGGGAACCAATACTCGGTCCAGGCCAATCTCATGGAAAAGCCGACGGTCTGGCCCGCCATGGCCAAGGCCTACGAGGCGTCGGGAGGAGATCTGGCCGAGCGCTTGCTCGCCGCCCTGGAGGCGGCCGAGGCGGAAGGCGGGGACATTCGCGGCAGACAGTCGGCGGCGATCCTCGTCGTGTCCGCGACCTCGACCGGAAAGCCGTGGACGGATAGATTGTTCGATCTCCGGGTGGAGGATCACCCGAAGCCCGTCGCGGAGCTTCGGAGGCTGGTCCAGCTCCAGAGGGCCTACCGAAAGCTCAACGAGGGCGACGAGTGGGTAACCGAGAAGGAGATGGACAAGGCAATGGCCGCCTACAAGGAGGCGACCACCATTGTCCCCGATGAGGCGACCAACGGCGAGGCTGCCTTCTGGGTAGGCATCACGCTGGTGGGGGAGAAGAGACTGGATGAGGCGATCCCTTACATGATACGGGCGTACCGCCAGGACAAGAACTGGGCGGTGTTGGTGCCCCGGCTACCCGCGTCCGGTCTGCTTCCCGACGACGAGGGTCTCATCGAGAAGCTCGTCGCCGCCATGAAGCAAGACAAGAAAGAGAACGAAGACGAATAGGTATGGAGAAGGGAGCCGAACCGATGTCGATGCGATCCCGCGTTCTTGTCCCGGCCGCCTTCGTCACTTTCCTCCTCGTGACTTCGGGCTGTCGCTTGCCGAGCAGCGCGACGCCCGAGCCTGTCGCCACGTTCTCGATCGTCGGCTACGATCCGGAGACGAAGGAGGTCGGCGTCGCCGTTCAGTCCCGTGTCTTCTCCGTTGGAGGGGGCGTGATCTGGGGCGAGGCGGACGTGGGGGTGGTGGCGACACAGGCGTATGTGGACGTGAGCTACGGTCCCAAGGCCCTGGAGTTGCTGAAAGAGGGGCTCGAGCCGGAGGAAGTACTGCGGCGCGTGCTCGAATCGGATCCGGATCCCCAACCGAGGGGATGGCCGAAGACGGGGCGGCAGTTCTCCGTGATGAACGCCGAAGGCAAGGTGGCGACACACACGGGAACCCGGGCGAGCGCATGGGCGGGACACCGGATTGGCGAGGGTTGCTCCGCCCAGGGAAACCTGCTCGCGGGGGAAGACGTGGTGAAGGGGACGGTCAAGGCCTTCGAATCGACGGAAGGTCATCTCTCCCTGCGGTTACTCGCCGCCATCGAGGCGGGGCAGAAGGCGGGTGGCGACAAGCGAGGCATGCAATCCGCGGCAATGCTGATCGTGAAGAAGAACGGAGGCCCCTGGCTCAACAACGATCGGGTCCTGCGGCTCCAGGTGGACGATCACAAGGAACCGATCGCCGAGCTTCGGCGGCTCGTCGAGCTGTCGGCGAAATGGAGGAGGTTTGCGCGCCGGCGATAGCGAGACTTGCGGGAAGGTCATGGCCGGGTTTAGTCTGGCCGTATCGGGTTAGAGAGACATCTCACGAAAGGAGGAGGGCATGTCAGGTAGCGTGTACAAGGTGGTCGAGCTGGTCGGGACCAGCACCGAGTCCTGGGAGATGGCCGCTTCGGCCGCCATCGAGCTGGCCTCGAAGAGCCTCAGGGATCTTCGAGTCGCCGAGATATCCCAGATGGACGTGCAGATCAAGGACGGGAAGATCGAGCTCTACCGGACGAAGTTGAAGGTCTCCTTCAAGTACGAAGGGGCCAGCTGAGCAGGATCACCGTGAAACATCGCATCCTCGCTGCTGCGGCAGTCATCGCGGGCGTCTCTGCCGGCCTCTGCGCTGCAGCGCGCGCCTCCTTTATTCAGGAAGACGAACCGGCGGAGTGGAGGGTTCGCGTCTTCGAGGAGAAGAGGGAGTCGCGGGCGCGAGTGCATAGCCTCGCCTTCGGCCCGAAGGGTCGGATGCTCGTCTCCGGGCGCGACGATGGCGTCAAGGTCTGGGATGTTCGCAAGGGCCGCGGAATCCGATTCCTGACGGGTCAGCAGGGGGGGGGATGGACGATGGCCCTCGATCCGACGGGGAAGCTGGTCGCGGCGAGCACCCCGGCCGCGGACGGGATGCACGACGTCCTCCACATATGGCAGATCGCCACCGGGACCGAGATCCGATCGATCGGGGCGCCGAAGGGCCGATTCACCTCCGTCGCGTTCGACCGGAAAGGGAGGCTCCTCGCGGCCGGAGCGCAGGACAGGTCGCTCCGGATGTGGCGGGTGGGCAGCGGGTCGGAGATCCACAATCTCGCTGGACACGAAGGGGACGTCGTGGCGATGGAGTTCAGCCCGAACGGGAAGATCCTGGCGACGGCGGGGACGGCGGATCCGGTCCGTCTCTGGGATGTGAAGTTAGGAAGAGAGGTCCGAGTGCTCGGCCAGCTCTCACGGATGGCGAAGGCGGTCGCCTTCACTCCGGACGGCAAGTCCATCGTCACTGGAGGCCCAGTGAATTACCTTCGAGTGTGGGATCCGAAAACCGGCGATGAGATCCGATCCATCCAGGGCCACTTCAGGGGCGTGCTCGCGATTGCCCTCAGCCCGGACGGAAAATACCTCGCCTCCGGCGGCGAAGACGAGGAGTTGCGCGTCTGGAATGTGGCTGACTGGACCGAGGCCGCCACCCTCACGGGCCATCGAGGTGCGGTGAAGGCCCTCGCCTTCAGCCGCGACTCGAAGGTTCTCGCCTCCGCAGGGGACGACAAGAGGATCCGCCTCTGGCAGGTCGAGTAGCAGTCGACCTGGACGCTTCGCGACCGGATCACACCCTCCCGAATTTCCACCGACGCATATTGTGGTACCAGGTGACGGTTCGCGTCACTCGGAGGGCGTCCCCTGTCCAGCCACACAGGCAAACGAGGCACGAGTGGTCGGTATCGAATTTGCTCCACGCGGAGAGTCTCGGGAGCTGTACGGAGAGGATCCATGGCCGACCGGTCTACCCAGACTTCGCAATCCCAGCGGTACACGCTCCGCACGCTCATGATGTCAGTAGGTCTCCTGTTTCTGGGCATCCGCTTCGGGGTGCCCCTGATGGATCCCTCGTCCCACTGCCACAGGTCCGGCGAGTCGAACGCCGGTCGAATCCTCTACTCCATAGGCAGAGCCCAGACTCGGTTCTATAAGGAGGACCCGGATGGGGATGGCATCCAGAACTATGCCAGGTCGCTTTCCGAGCTAGGTGGCGTGGGTCTCATCGACCCCTACCTGGCGGGGGGGACCCGGGGTTCTTACGCATACGAGATGTCGAGTGACGGTAAAACTTGGAGCTGCCATGCGACCCCACAGGTCCCCGGATGGCGCTGCAGTAGGACCTGGCCATCGTCGAACTGTGGCAGATCGTACGACTACAGAAATCTCGTGATTTGCCCGGACGCCACGGTCCGTGCCTCTCGAGCCGGTCCCGCCCACTGCCAGTCACCTGAATTCATGAGCGGGTTCGTTTTCTGATTTTCCTGTCCAAATCTGACCCCGGAATCCGATGAGCCGGTCCTGGCCAGACAGGAGGACCTCTGGCGGCCGGCCCAGAATGCACTGTTCCTGGGCCCGCAGTCTGGGTAAAATCCCTTCTCACCCGGAGACCCCGCCCCGCTTAAGTCCTTCTGTTCCAACGGGGAGCGGGTGATTCTCCAGGGGCACGAGCCCTCTCATGGGATTTCGTGCGGCCGAGGCCCCGCGGCCCCGGTCCTTGCGGAAAGGGCTAATCAACTTAAGATGGGGACCTGATCGGAAGGGGGAAAACCCGACCCGGGCACGGCGGCGACGCGCCGGATTCCCCTTCCCCGCCCCCGGTACACTGGTAACAATCGATGCACGCATCCGGACAGCTGACACAGTCTGAATCCGCGCTGGGGTGGTGGAGCGCCGATGGCGAGGCGCCGCAGCCCGTAGAGTCCTTCATCGCAGAGGCGCTGGCGGACCTGCGACGGCCCTTCTACATCGTCACCTTGCGAGACGGGAGCCTCGCCGTGGGACGCGGGGGTGTCGCTCAGGTCGGCGAGCAAGGCCCTCCGGCGGGAGCCCGCAAGATCGTGGGTCACGTTCCCGCCTGCAAGGTGGAGAACCTGGGCGACCCATCGTTCCTCGAGGCCCATCGGATCCGCTACGCCTACCTGACAGGGGCGATGGCCAACGGCATCGGCTCCACCGAAGTCGTCACCGCGATGGGCCGCGCCGGGATGCTCGGCTTCTTCGGCTCGGCCGGGCTTCTGCCGGCAGAGGTCGAAGCGGCGATCGATCGACTGGAGCGGGACCTGGGCGAGACCCCGTTCGGCTTCAACCTGATCCACAGTCCCAACGAGCCGAATCTCGAAGCCGCCGTGGTCGAACTGTATCTCCGCCGCGGCGTCCATCTCGTCGAGGCCTCCGCGTATCTCGATCTTACCCTGCCGATCATCCGGTACCGCTGCAACGGGATCCATCGGCGTCCGTCGGGCGAGATCGTCACGCCGAACCAGATCATCGCGAAGGCATCGCGGGTGGAAGTGGCGACGAAGTTCTTCTCGCCGCCTCCCGAGGCGCGGCTCCGCGAGTTGGTAGCGATGGGCGAGATCACCGAGGCGCAAGCCGCGCTGGCGGCTTCCATCCCCATGGCGCAGGACCTGACGGTCGAAGCCGACTCCGCAGGACACACCGACAATCGACCCGCCCTCGCGGTGCTCCCGACGATGCTGTCCCTCCGGGACCGGATGCAGTCCCGCTACGAATACGAGCCGAGGCTACGGGTGGGCCTCGCCGGAGGCATCTCCACGCCGGCTTCGGCGGCCGCCGCGTTCGCGATGGGCGCGGGCTACGTCCTCACCGGATCGGTCAACCAGGCGAGTGTGGAGGCAGACACGTCGGACTTCGTCCGGGAGATGCTCGCCGGGGCGGGACAGGCGGACATCATGATGGCGCCCGCTGCAGATATGTTCGAGATGGGCGTGAAGCTGCAGGTGCTCAAGCGAGGCACGATGTTCGGCATGCGGGCCTCGAAGCTCTACGATCTGTACCGCTCCTGCTCCTCCATCGAGGACATTCCAGTGGCGGAGAGGTCGATGATCGAGAAGAACTTCTTTCGGGCATCTCTGGAGGAGATCTGGGAGAAGACCATCGCCTTCTTCGATGAGCGCGATCCGTCGCAGATCGAGCGCGCCAGGAAGGACCCGAAGCGAAAGATGGGGTTGATCTTCCGGTGGTACCTCGGCATGTCCTCGATCTGGGCAAACTCCGGAGAGCCGACCCGCAAGATGGATTACCAGATCTGGTGCGGGCCGGCGATGGGCGCCTTCAATGAGTGGGTGGCCGGCTCTCCGCTGGAGCTGCTCCGGAACCGAACTGTGGTGACGATGGCCCTCAATATTCTCCACGGGGCGGCCGTCCTCTCGCGAGTCCACGCATTGCGCTGCCAGGGGGCGCGCATCCCATCCGGCGCCGGGAGCCCCAGACCCCTGGACCTGGAAACCTTGATGGAGCGAATTCGCTGATGGCACACCCCGGGACGCAACCGCTGGCGATCATCGGAATCGGGTGCCTGTTTCCGAAGGCCAATTCCCTGGATGCCTACTGGAGCAACATCAAGAACCGTGTGGATGCCATCACCGACGTCCCCGAGACCCACTGGCGTCCGGAGGATTATTACGACCGAGACCCAGCCGCTCCGGATCGAACCTACGTGAGACGGGGTGGGTTTCTGACGCCGGTGGATTTCGACCCGATGTCATTCGGGATTCCCCCCAAGGCCATCGAGGCGACGGACACCTCGCAGCTCCTGGGCGTCTACGTCGCCCGGCAGACGCTGGAAGACGCGGGATACGGTTCGGGCCGGGCCTTCGATCGAAGTCGAGTCAGCGTCGTCCTCGGCGTGACCGGTGCCCTGGAGCTGGTGATTCCGCTCGGAGCCCGCCTCGGTCATCCGATCTGGCGGCGAGCTCTCGCCGAGTCCGGAATCGAAGGTTCCGTCGCAGACGACATCGTGAAGCGGATCTCGGCGGGCTACGTCCCCTGGCAAGAAGATTCCTTCCCCGGTCTGCTGGGCAACGTGGTCGCCGGCCGAATCGCCAACCGGCTCGATCTGGGCGGCACCAACTGTGTTGTGGACGCCGCCTGCGCCAGCTCGCTGAGCGCTCTCCATCTCGCATCGCTGGAGCTTGCCGCCGGACGCTGCGACATGGCGATCTGTGGCGGCGTCGATTCGTTCAACGACATCTTCATGTTCATGTGCTTCAGCAAGACTCATACCCTTTCCGCCACGGGTTCCGCGAAGCCGTTCGACCAGGACGCCGACGGGACGATCATCGGCGAAGGCGTGGGGATGGTGGCGATCCGGCGTCTCGACGATGCGATCGCTGACGGCGATCACATCTACGCTGTCGTGCGTGGGATCGGCGCCTCGAGCGATGGCAAGGGGAACGCCGTCTACGCCCCGAGTGCCGAGGGCCAGATGCGAGCCCTGCGCGACGGCTACCGAATCGCGGGCATCACTCCCGACACCATCGAACTGGTGGAGGCGCACGGTACCGGCACTTCGGTGGGTGACGGGGTGGAGCACGCGGCGCTCAGCCAGGTGTATCGCGCGACTCGCAGGAACGGCCGCTGGTGCGCTCTCGGTTCCGTCAAGTCCCAGATAGGGCATACGAAGGCCGCCTCAGGGGCGGCGGGACTGATCAAGGCCGTCCTCTCCCTCAAGCACAAGGTTCTTCCCCCGACGATCAACGTGAACCGACCGCTACCGGCGATCGCCTCGGATTCGTCTCCCTTTTATCTCAACATCGAGAAGCGACCCTGGGTGGCGCGTCCCGACTACCCGCGGCGGGCCGCGGTCAGCTCGTTCGGATTCGGCGGTAGCAATTTCCACTGCGTCCTGGAGGAGCACGAAGCCTCGAAGGAGGCGATCGATTGGGACGGAGCCGTGCAGATCCTCGCCTTCTCCGCGAAGAGCTCCGGCGACCTGTCGGCGCGCCTCGACTTAACGATCGACGACTGGGATGATCTCCGCGAGAAAGCGGCGCTGTCTCGCGCTTCATTCGACCCTGCAGACCTTTGCCGTCTTCTCATCGTCGCGGAGCGGGGAGGCACAGACCTGCAAGAGTTGTTCACCGATGCTAGAAAGATGCTCTCCCGGCAACCCGACGCGACATCGTGGAGCACTCCGAACGGCATCTACTTCGGATCCGGTGACCCCGACGGACTGCTCGGCTTCCTCTTTCCCGGTCAGGGATCGCAATACGTAGGAATGCTTCGGGATCTGGCCTGCCAGTTCCCCCGGATGCTCGAGATCCTCGGAGAGGCGGATAGGGCGTTCGAGGATCAACGGCGCGGGGGAGCGGAGCTGAGTGACCTGATTTATCCTCAGCCAGCGTTCGATGAGGAGGACCGTCGCCGGGACGAGGCCGCATTGCGCGCGACCGAGGCTGCCCAGCCGGCCATCGGAGCGGTGAGCCTCGGCGCTCTCAGGATTCTGGATCAGTTCGGTGTGCGGCCCGATGCCGCAGCGGGGCACAGCTACGGAGAGCTGACTGCCCTGTGCGCCGCCGGCCGGTTCGATGCGGCGGCCCTGCATGCGCTCTCGAATCTACGCGGCCAGCTGATGGCGAACGACAACGGCGACGCCGGCTCGATGCTGGCGGTGCAGGCGCCCCTGGGGAAGGTAGAAGAGATTCTGCGAGAGTCCGGCCTCGAGCTCGTGATAGCCAACAAGAACGCGCCGACTCAGGCGGTGCTATCTGGGTCCACCTCGCAGATCGAGAAGGCGGCGGAAGTCTTCGGCCGCCACCAGATCCCGAGCAAGCGGCTCCCGGTGGCCGCGGCGTTCCATAGCCCGAGCGTCGCCAAGGCTCGCAAGCCCTTCGAAGCAGCCTTGGAGGGGATCTCCTTCGCTCAGGCCCGGATCGCGGTCTACGCCAACACGTCGGCGCGTGTGTATCCTGAGAATGCGGAGAGCGCCCGGACCTTGCTGGCCGGGCAACTGGCGAACCCCGTCGAGTTCGTGGAAGAGATCGAGGAGATGGTTCGAAACGGCGTTCGGACCTTCCTGGAGGTCGGACCGGGCGCGCGCCTCAGCCATCTCGTCCAGTCGATCCTCGAGGGCCAGGAGCATCATTCGATGGCCCTGGACGCCTCGGGGGGCAAGCGATCGGGAATCTTCGATCTTGCCGTGGTCCTGGCCCGGATCGCATCGATGGGCAGAAAAGTGGATCTCGGCTTGTGGGACGCCGAGTTCGCCGCGGCTGCGGCCAGCGGCCCTTCGTCGGAAAAGCCCGGGATGACGGTCCGGATCGGCGGGGCGAACACCTTCGTGCCGAAGCCTGTCGCCGCACGGCCCGCGTCGGAGAAAATGCCCAGGCTCCCGGCCCTCGAGAAGAACGCCGCGCTCCTTGCCGCGTCTCCCTCCTCATCGCCCTCCTCATCCTCAGGTAAAGAGGAGGCCTTGAAGCTGCTGCATGAGCACATGGCCGCCCTACAGAACATCCAGGATCAGACGGCTCAGCTCCACAAACAGTTCCTGGATGGGCAGGACGCTGCTCAACGATCGATCCAGGCCCTCGTGGAGCAACAGCTGATCATGACTGGGGGGCCGCCTTCGCCGCAGCCTTCAGCTGCGGCTTCGGCGCCCAAGGAGCCGATTCCGATCGAGACGCCGATCGAGACGCCGATCGTGAAGACCGACGTGGGGCCGCCGCCGATTTCTGCCCCAGCGGTTACCCCGGCGCCCGGGCCGCCTTCGCCGCAGCCTTCGGCTGAGGCTTCGGCGCCCAAGCCGCCTGGGGGCATCGCTGAGGTCCTCCTCGAAGTGGTGGCGGAAAAAACGGGATATCCAGCAGAGATGCTGGAGTTGAACATGGACCTCGACGCCGACCTCGGGATCGACTCGATCAAGCGTGTAGAGATCCTCTCGGCGTTGCGGGAGAGGCTACCCGAGGCGCCTTCGGTCCAGCCGGAACATCTCGGCTCCCTCCACAGTCTGGGAGACATCGTAGATTTCCTCACGGAGGGGGGGCCGCCTTCGCTGCAGCCTTCGGCTGAGGCTTCGGCGCCCAGGCCGCCTGTGGGCATCGCTGAGGTCCTCCTCGAAGTGGTGGCGGAAAAAACGGGATATCCAGCAGAGATGCTGGAGCTGAACATGGACCTCGACGCCGACCTCGGGATCGACTCGATCAAGCGGGTCGAGATCCTCTC
>JAPUJT010000160.1 GCA_027296055.1 Planctomycetota bacterium
GCAGGCATCGGCCTGCTCGTGGTGAGCAGTCATGTGCAGGCTGAGGGGAGCTGGGCGTTCCGGGGGGATGCGCTCGTGCTCGGAGGTACGATCGTCTGGTCCATCCAGTCGATCTACGAGAAGAGGATCCTCCCGAACTACCGCCCGTTCACGATCGTCGTCTGGCAGATCGCCCTCTCGTCCGTCGTGATGTGGATTCTCTGGGCCATCTTCGAGAGAGAGCAAGCCGTCGTTCTCAATACCAGGACCATCTCGGCCTTTCTCTACATGGTGTTTCCGGTGACGATCTTCGTCTATCTCACGTACATGTACGTCCTGCAGTACATGCAGGTCTCGACGATATCCTATTTCAATTTCGTGATGACGGTCTCCGGGGTTCTTCTCGGTGTCCTGATACTCGGAGAGCCGATCACGCTTCCCCTGGTCCTGAGCATGCTGCTCGTCTCCGGCGGGGTCGTGCTGGTGATGCGTCCGGATTCAGAAGATAGGCATCGCGATGTCGCCCCAACGGTTCCGACGTAAGGGGACCTGCCAGGTAGGTTCGTCCTCTCCCGTGGCATGGAGTTTGACGATGATGACCGGCTGGAGCTTCACGCCCGGGTCGAGACACTCCTCCAGCGTCATGAACGGGTTGTAGGCCTTCCTGCAGTTGGAAATGACGACTTTCAGACTGTCGATCGGTCTCCCCATCAGGGCGAATCCGGTCGGCCCGGGCGGGCGCGGGATGAGGAAATGGCCCGCCAGTCGCCACATCCGTTGCAGTTCCTCCCCGAAGGTGCGCTTGCTGTCCTTCCCAGGCATCACGGCGTACATCCCCACCATCCCGTAATCGTCGGGCAGGATATGGGCGACGAAATGGGGTCCCCCATCCGCGTCCATTCTTAGCTGCACCTCCGGGACGGCGAGGACCCTGCTCATGATGGATTTGATGTCGAACACCGGCCGAGGCCAGACGGAGAGGGCCACGGTCTTCTGTTCCGGCAGGACGGACCATGAGGTCGAAGCCTTGAGGTACCCCCGCACACCGAAGGCGGCTCCGAAGGCGACCGAAAGACAGAAGAGGTAACAGAGAATGAACCCCAGGGGGCGGGAAGAGATCCGTCCGAAGGTGAGCGAATAGAGCTTCTCTCCCGGACTGCCGGGGAGGAGACCCCCCTTCCACTTTCGGAAGGCCTGATAATCTTCCGGGTACTTCTCCTCCAGTCGGGACTCCTCGAGCCGAGCGAGCAGAACATAAAGGAAGATCATCGTGACGTAGAGGCCCAAGAGGAGAAAGCGCGGCCAGATCGTGAGGAGACCCCACCCGGCAACGATGAGACAGAGATACTGGGGGTGCCGGACGAACCAGTAGAGGCCCCACCGCATCACGCCGGGGCGTCGCAAGACCTTCGCCCCGTAGATCTGCAGGAACCCGACGAGGAATCCCCACATGCCGATGGCGAAAATATACTTTCCGACCAGCCTCTGCCCCTCGAGGATCGGACTCGTCGTGATCAAGGCGTGGTTGAGGAAGAAGCCGTCCAGCCACGCCGTCGCCCGATGCTCAGCGATGAAGTTGAGCGCCGGGCGGAAGGCGCTGTAGAAGAAGCCGGCGAAGGGACTGATCATCATCACGACTTCCGCCGTGCCCAGAAGGACGATGACGGAGGTAGACAGCCCCGTGACATGTTTCCACTTCGCCTGAGTCATGATCCCCCCCGCTACGGCTCGATGCTCATGACCCTTCGTACCCAAATTCTCCCTTGCGATCCACCCCCTAGTGCGGCTTGTGCGTGGGGCTTGCAGAATGTAGGATCCCGTTCTCGGGCGGGCCGCCCGAGACTCGCCAGATCCGGGTCACGAGAGGAGCAGACCATGTCCTTCCAGAGGATCACGCCGGAGGAAGCCAAGAAGCTTCTCGAAGGCGATTCCGGTCATCTCTACATTGATGTCAGATCCAGCCACGAGTTCAAGGAGGGCCACGCCACGGGCGCCCGGAACGTCCCTCTGGCGGAGGTCGACGCGGCGACGGGTCAGATGCTGCCGAATCCGGACTTCGAAAGGGTGATGCTGGAGGTCTATCCCAAGGGAGAGAAGCTCATCCTTGCCTGCGCGGCCGGCGGTCGCTCGCAGGCCGCCTGCCACATGCTGGAGTCGCATGGGTACGAACACCTGTTCAATATGCACGGCGGATTTCTTGGGGCCAGAGACCCGTATGGAAATCTGATACAGGAAGGCTGGCAGGGATCAGGCTTCCCGACGGCTGCGGGGGATGACGAGTGCGTAACCTACGCCTCGATTCTGCAGAAACTGAAGGGAAGTTGATGAGCTTGATCGATAAGACGAGTCAGATCACGACGACCCTCGATTCTCCTCGGGGGTCGTTCACTTTCCTGGTGAGCGCACTCGCAAAGAACCACATCAGGATGCGAGCGTTTCAGCTGGACGGGGACCGTGCGCGTATCGTCGTGGATGATCCAGACCTGGCCCTTGCCGCCCTGCGCGAAGTGGGGATCGAGGCCTGGGTAGGTGAGGTCATCGTCGTGGAGACATCCTCCGACCCGGACGCCCTGGAGGCCATCCTGCTCGATCTGAAGGATGCCGGCGTGGAGATAGCCGCCGCCTGCACGGCGCCGACCGACAGCGGGACGGGCCTGCGCACCTACCTCACCGTCTCCGATCTGGAGGCAGCGATGAGAGCCACTTCAAAATGAGGTTGGGGGAACTCAGGCGCTGAAAGCGGCCATCGAATCGATGGCGTCGACGAAGCAGGAGACCTGCGTCCGCAGATCGTCGTCGAAGTAGTAGAACATCACGCCGATTTGAAACTTGCCGTCTTTCGGCTCGCACCAGATGCACTGGGCCTGGACCCTGAACGCTGGCTGGTCGAGGTCGCGCTGCTTGGGGTCGATCTCGATCACCATCGCGGTGCCGTCGTCGAGCGCCTCGTCGCACGTCAGGCCGATACCACCCTTGCCGATGTCGAACGTGGAAGCGGTGTACACCTTATCGAAGGTCGTCATAGGCAGGAGGTATCTGAGACTTACCTCGATCGCCACTCGTTTGTACATGCGTTTCTCCAGATCTGCTTTCTTCAATGTACGAACCTCCGCGAACTTCCGCCTGAATCAGGAACCACAGTGTCCGGGTGAGTATAACCCAAGGTCGAAATCGCGGCAAATCGGGGCGTCACTCCGTCTTCTTCAGCCACTGCAAGAACCATTCTCCATCGCCCATGCGGCACTTGAATCGGACCCGATCTCCGACCTGGATCGGTTTCAGCAGGGCGGCGATCTCCGGATGCACGCGCCACCCCGAAGCGGTCCTCTGCTGAGTCAGGCGACACGCCACCTCGCCTCTCTCCTCCGTCTGTATCAAGATTCGCTCTTCGCCCTTGTGCGCGACGACGCCGACGAGCTCGAGCCTTCTCTCCACCGTCTCGCCGACACGGAAACCCTTCTCGATCTCCGACTCGAGGAACTGCTTCCTGCTGAGGAGCTGAAGGATTTTCACCTCAGACTCCAGGATACTGCGCTCCCTCTTCATGAACATCAGATGGTCCTTGTACTGGATGGTCACGGAGTTTTCCCCGCCCCGGTTGTATCGATACCCCAGGGAGATAAGGACCATCTCGGCAGCATGTACGGCGGAGACGCCTTTCATCTTGGCCGTCACCCGGTCTTCGGGCTCGATCGCGCCCTTGGCGTGAACGAAGTGGAGGCCGCCCTTCTCGGCGAGATAGACCAGGACCTCGTTCAGCGACATGTCCTGAAAGTTGAAGGTCATGAGGGTCTGCTGAGGCTTCGACGATGGCGCCTGCTCGAGGGAGGTGATCGCCGCCCCCAGGGCCGCAATCCTATCATCCAGACGCTTCGCCTCCTCCGACTCCTCGCCCTCATTGGCGCCCACCGCCGCGCGTCGATCTTTCAACTCCTGCTGGTGGCGGAGGATTTCTTTCAGCACGGGTCCGTGACCCGCTTTTTCCTGAGCCAGGGTAATCGACCCCAGCCACAGGAGCGCCGCCACGACGAACGAACCCACTGCGATCTGCTTGATCATGTTCCACCTCCAGGGCGCGATCTGTCACGCGCCGAATTTCATCAATTTGCCCGCATGCCCCAGCGCTATCGGCATCAGGGCCGTCATCGGAATCCTGGAAAGGCCGCCCTTTACGCATTCCGCCTCGGTGAATCGCGATGCCCCGCCTTTCCGAGCCGTTCTCGCATGCAGCATCACGGGCACCGGGTGCCACGAGTGGCCACCCAGCAACGCCGGAGTGCTGTGGTCACCGGTCACGACGAACACGTCCGGATCCGTCGCAACGATGTCGGGCACGATTCGATCGATCCGCTCCAGGGCGTCGACCTTGGCGTCGAAATCTCCATCTTCTCCGGCCTTGTCGGTGTCCTTGACGTGGAAGAAGACAAAGGTGTCGTCCGCCCCCCGGGAGCGGAGCTTTCGGAGCCCATCCTCCAGGTCCTGATAGGGCGCCGCCAGATCCATCCCCACCAGCCGCGCCAGTCCGCGGTACATCGGATACCGCGCGATGGCGACCGATTGCAGCTTGAACCGCTCCCGGAGCGTAGGGATCGCCCGGATCTGATCGAAACCTCGCGCCAGGATCCCGTTGGCCTTCGGCTCGTCCTTGAGATTTTCCTGTGCCGCCTTGAGTACTTCGGAGACGATTTCGACGGACCGGCTCGCCTCGGGCTTCCGGGCCCGCGGTGGGAGGGGGGCGACACCGGTCTCTTGCGGATCCGTGTCCGCGATGGCGCCGGAGAGCCCCTCCCCTCGGATCACGAGCAGCGCCCGGTGCTCGCTCACCACTTCGAAGAACACTTCGGTCCCGGCCGGGGCCTGAACCGAATCTCGCAATCTCATGCAGAGCCTCTCGTTCTCCTGCGTCGATATCCGTCCTGCTCTTCGGTCGCTTATCTTTCCAGACGAATCC
>JAPUJT010000161.1 GCA_027296055.1 Planctomycetota bacterium
TTGTTCGTGCCATGGAGGACGGAGCACCGTATCGGGCCCTTGCGGAGTTGGAGAGCATTGACGGCATCACGTCCCGGCTCCTCCACGGTCACACGGACGAGTTCGGGCATCACGCCGGCCTCGCCGACTTCCTGACCCTGCATTCCATGGGAGAGGTCAACATCAACACGGCATCCAGGGAAGTCCTGATTGCTTGCCTCTCGGCGCGATTTCCGTCACAGGCGGCCGAATACGCCGATCGGATACTGGACTATCGAGCCTCTCCGGTGGCGGAGCCTGCCGAGAAACCTACCGATGAACGAGAGGATGATTCCCAAGAATCCGAGGTCCCGCGGGGTGGGATCTTCACCACCGTCGATCAGCTCGCCCGAGAGATTCCAGAACTTGCAGACCTCTTCGGCGGCCTACCAGCCGGGTCTGAGACAGATGAAGAGGGAGAGGAACCAGATCTCCTCTCGGAGGGCGAGAGGCTCAGGCGTCAACTCACCGTCAGGAGTCGGTTCTTCTCGGTTCGCGTGGTCCCCGGGAAGCCGTTCCCTTCCAAGGAATACTCGTTCGTTCTGAAGCGTGGCCTTACACCCGATATACCCATTGCATTACTTCTATGGGAAGAGAGAGACCTGCCTCCGAGCAGCGTACCCGATTCGATTGCGGTGGACTGAGACTACCGAGCACCGCACATTGTACGGACAGCGTGACTTGACTTCGGTCGGAGCCGTTGGAATACTCCTGAGCATAACCTTTCACGGAACCAAGGCAGAGCTAACGAAAGCTCATCAGAGGAAGCCGATTCCCCTCGCTATCTGCGCGGCCAGTTGTGCTGCGCGCGGGTCGAGCAGTCTCCCCGGGGTCTGCCGCTGCTTCAACGCGCGGTCCGCCCTTCGGGGCGGGACTTGGGCCAAGCGCGGGGACGGGGCTTCCGGGGGCAAGCGAGTATCCCACTTCCCGGAGGATGTAACGATCGGAGCAGGCAATGAACCACGCGAGTCTGATAGTCCAGGCCCACAAGGCCTCGAGGTCCACCATCGAAGAAGTCCTGGCGTCAGAGGGCAGTGACGCTACTGCCGTGACGACGCTAGCCGACGCGAGGCGAGCCTTGGGGAAGCAGAGGTTTGATCTGGTAGTTCTCGACGTCAAGCTTCCAGACGGATCCGGGTTCGATCTTCTGACCGAAGTGCCCGATGCCTTCGCTGACGTCTCCGTCATCGTGACCGCAACCCGTGCAGATGCGAGGACGGTCGTCCGTGCCATGAAGGCTGGCGCGACGGACGTCCTGGACAGACCGATCGATCCAGATCACCTGCGACAGGCGATTCAGAGTGCCCGCCGAAACAGAGAACCGCGGCCCACGAGGCCCCGCAGCGCGGAGATCCCGGGGGACAAACCCCCAAGTCCGATTGTCGGAGAAAGTTCTGCCATCGAGCAGGTCAGAGATCAGATACGCAAAATCGCGCCGTTCGATTCTTCCGTCCTCGTCTACGGGGAGACGGGTACGGGGAAGGAGCCGGTCGCCGAGTGGATCCACCACTTGTCATCCAGGTCGAATGGCCCATTCATCAGAGTCAACTGCGGGCGATTCTCGGAATCACTCCTGGAGAGCGAGCTCTTTGGGCATGAAAGGGGCGCGTTCACCGATGCGAAGAAGGCGAAGCCGGGGCTCTTCGAGCAGGCCGAAGGGGGTACCGTATTCCTGGATGAAGTCTCGCAAATGAAACCGGAGCTTCAGGTCAAGCTGCTCCGGGTCGTCGAGGGTCACCCGTTCAGACGGATTGGGGGGACGAACTCTATCCAGACGAACTTCCGACTCATCGCTGGCACGAACGGCAAGTTGCTGGAGGCGATCAAATCGGGCGCGTTCAGGGAAGATCTCTACTACCGACTCAAGGGCCATCAGATCGATCTTCCACCATTGCGGGAACGCGGCGATGACGTGGTCATCCTGGCCCGCCACTTCTTGCAGCGGTTCTTGGAGAAGTATCCCCGCGATGAGATCCCCCTCTCACAGGAGGCCGAACAGGCACTGCTCGCGTACCCCTGGCCGGGGAACGTTCGCGAGCTAAAGACAGCGATCACGACTGCCGCGGTTCTGTGTGAGCCCGGCGAGATCCAAGTCGTTCACCTTCCCGCAGATGTCCTCTGGTCCGGTCCAAGCACTGAGCTAGCTCATGAGATGCCGAAGCACATCATCCCGCTGGATGAGTGGGAAAGACTCTACATGAAGCGTGTGGTGAACTGGTACGGAGGGAACCTCTCGAAAGCGGCCCGCAGCCTCGGGATCTCTCGAACTACGCTCTGGAGAAAGTCGCGTACCTCGACCGAAGATTCCTAGACTCGTATTTCACTGTTCCAAAATGGAACAGTCCAGAAGAACGAGTCAATCTCAAGCCGTCAAAGCTCTTACGCTCCGATCTTCTTTTCGTGCAGCGCGAGCTGTTCAATTATGAAACACCTCCTCAGATCACACCTAACTCGTGATCGCCATTTGCCCTGTGGGAAGCGCTGCTCACTTCGGACGCGATGGGTGTTTCAATGTGAAACAGTTGCATAGACCAAGCTCTCCCCACGCGAGGCAAGCCCTCATCCCTAACTCACATCCCTAACCCCAGGTCCCCTCGGTTCCTACGTCTCCGCATTCGCCTACATTTCGCACAATCCTGCCGCTGGCCCAGCGATTGCCTAGTAGTCCACAGGAATCATTCCTAGCGAGCTAGTTGTCTATTCGTCCCGCCCCTTACGCGCGGCCACAGCCGTTGCGGCCAGTGGGACGACTTGAAGGGGGGTCTGTATGCGCGGCGCTGCCAGGTGGAGTCTGATTGTCACGATATTGCTTGTCTCGACGGCGATCGTCTTGGTGCTACCCACACCGGGGGAGACTCTCTCCGGGGGTGAGGCTGGGTTCGGTCGGCGAGCCCGATCGCTCTCCCATGAGCCGATAATCACGTTGAGCCCGAGCCTGAAGGCCAACAACACCACTTTCACCATCACGGCCACAGCCGCATCCGCCTTCTTCGTAGACGGCGACACCGAACTCTTTCTGGAAGGGACCGTTGACGATCAAGCGGTCTCGGTGGGCAGTGTTACCTTCGGTTCGACGACCTCGGTGACGGCCAGCGTGACCGTCGCTGTGGGGGCCGCCGACCAGTGGGTGACCCTGACTTGCCGGGCCGGCTCGGGGATGATCATCCAGCGGGCCGCCTTCCGGGTCGACGGTAGCGCTCCTTCGGCCACCGTGATCAGCTTCTCCGACGTCATCAACCTCGCTCCCACGGGCAACCAGACCTCCATCACCCTCTACAGTGCCGACGCCGCCTTCGCCAGCGGCGACGTCATAACCACCGACAACGGCAACATCACAATCGATAACACCAACTACCAAGACACCAGCCATTGGGACGTGGACCTCACAGTGGGGACCTCGGCGACCCTCGGCGACGTCAAGGTGGACATTAGCAACGGGGGGACGACCCAGTCGCTGGCCTATCTGTTCATCCTGGACGACACGCCCGCGGCTGCGAAGCTTGTCCCCAACGTCGGCAAGGTGCAGGAGGCGATCAACGCATCCGACGTCTACGTGCGCGAGCCGTCCATCTTCGCCCACAACGGGGAGTACATCACCAGCGCCACCGACCTGTACATCCGGGGCCGCGGGTTCGACTTCGTCTGGACGAGGACGTACCGGAGTCAGGTGTCATATCTAGGCCCCTATGGCGCTAACTGGACGACCAACTACAACATGTACGTAGAGGAGTCGGGGGGATACGTCTACTCCTATGGTAGAGGTCGCAAAGACGCCTACACCTGGCTAGGGGACACCCCTCCGACCTACACCCCTCCCGCGGGGTTTTACACCAAGCTGGAGAAGATCTCGGGTGTCTTCAGGATCACCGACAGCAAGGGGACCATCTGCGACTTCGGGGGACCCAACAACAAGGTCTCGAAGATCACCGACCGAAACGGCAACTTCATGACTTTTTACTACGACGTCCCCGGCTACCTCACGGAGATCGTGGACACCCTGGGCCGGAGCATCCTCTTTTTCCACACGTCTGTCGGGCTCCTGGACGAGATCATCGATTTCTCCAACCGGTCGGTGAAGTATACCTACACCGGCAAAAGACTGGACAGCGTCACCTCCCCCTCGGTGGACGTGAGCATCGACAACGACTATGCAAACGGCAAGAAGACGGAGTACACCTACACCACCGGCTCCCCCTTCTCCACGCTCAACAACAACCTGCTGACGATCAAGCGGCCCCGTGAGGTGGCCAGCTCGGGAAGCGCCTACCTCACCAATACCTACATCGGGACGGGGAACGACATCGACAAGCTGGACAAGCAGACCCTCAACGGCAAAGACATCGACATCACCTACGACACGACGAACAAGAAGACCACCTTCAAGGACCGGATGACGAACGAGGTCATCCGTGACTACAATGCCACAACGGCGCTAACGACGAAGAAGACGGAGAAGACCCGGGGGCTGCGGGCGAGCGACCCGTTGACGTTTGTCACCACCCTCACGCACAACACCGAGACGGAGATCACCGAGATCCTCCTACCCATAGGCAACAAGAGGACGTTTGCCTATGACCATACCAACAGCGACCGCCGAAGCCGGGGTAACCCGCTCACCCTCAAGAACATCTCCGACACACCCGGTACGGAGGCGGACCAAGTCTACACGAGGACCTTCACGACCGACGGGTTCAACATGGAGAAGACATTCAACGACCCCTTCGGGACGTGGACGTATGTCTTCGATGCCTACGGCAACAAGACGAAGAGCACGGCTCCCGCGGTCACATCCGGCCAGCCGGCATCGCAGACGATCGAGCACGAGTGGACCTACAACACCTGGGGTCAGGTGACGAAGTACACCGATCCGGAGAACTACGAGAGGACCTACACCTACTACACGTCGCCAAATACGTCCGAGGGGTATCTCAAAGACGTGACGGTGGACTCGGGTGGGGGCGGGCTGGCCCTCAAGACTAGCTACGAGTACGACCTCGTGGGTAACGTCACCAAGATCACCGACCCTGAGCTGAATGTCACCACGTTCGAGGTCAACGAGCTGAACCAGACGGTGCTCAAGACGCTGCCGAAGCCCTCGGGGGACACCAACGCACCCCAGATAAGGACCTACTTCGACGAGAACAACCTTGTAGAGAAGGTGGAAGTGAGAAACCTCGACGAGGATGGCGTGGCGTACAGCGACGAGTGGATCGTCCAGCAGGAGCACGTCTTCAACATTATGAACAAGCCGACGAGCTCCAAGCAGGAGGTCTCATCGGGAGTCTACGTCACGACCACCAGAACCTACAACGATAACGACCTCGTGAAATTGATCACATATCCCGAGGGGAACAAGACGAAGAACGAATACGACGAACGGAACCTGCTCTTCAAGAGGACGCGGGGCGACGGCACCGGGGACGCATCCACGGAAGAATTCGACTACGACAAGAACAGAAACCTGAAGAAACACTTCGGAGGAGAGAGTTCGAGCAACGAGCTCTACACGTACGAATATGACGGGTTCGACCGCGTGACAAAGATTACCGATGTGGAAAACCACTACACCGTAAAGACGTACGAGGACTGCTGCAAGATCGAGAAGAAGATCACAAAGAAGGATTCATCAAACAACATCCTGGAAGAGAGAACCTACTTCCACGACCAGGTCAAGCGCCGGTACAAGGTCGAGATGCTCTTCAAGGACTCCAGTGGAACCAACGTCGGCGATGGGCTCAAGAGGTACGAGTATCTCTTCGACAAGAACGGCCGCCTCACCGAGGAGAAGGACGACAAGGACCACGAGACGTACCACACCTACGACGGGGCGAACCAAAGGACCAAGACAGTGGACGACCTCGGAGAATCCGTGTGAAATTATACTGTCTTCACCTTGAACAATAACGGCGATATCACCAAGATCGAGCAGAAGGAGTACAACCAGAAGACATCCACCATGAAAACGCTACGGATCGACACGACCATTGATGCTCTCCGGCGTGCCATAAAAAGTCAGGTCGACCCCTCGGGCCTGAACCTCACAACCGAGACAAAATATGACTCTCGCAACAACGTAGTCTGGATGGATGACGAGGAAGACATCATTACGACCCACACTTACGACCACAGGAGTCTCCTAACCAAGACCATCTATGACGACACGGGAGGGGGGCTGCAGATCACCGTCGAGCAGGCGTGGGATGACAACGACCGTCTCGAGTGGCAGGAGGATGGGAACGACAACAAGACCACCTACGCCTACGACGATCTCGATCGCCCCAAGACCATCACCTACGCGGACGCCGAGACGCACGCGCTCACTTACAACAAGATCCACAAGGTAAAGACCGTCACCGACCCCAACGGCTCCGTCGTGACCAACACGATGAACGATCTCGGCTGGGTGACCTCGGTGAGCATATCTCGCGGGACGGGGGTTGGAGGGACGGACTCCATCACGAACACCTACGACGGCCTAGGTCGAATCACGGAATCCTTCGAGAAGGAAGGTGCCACGCAGACCAGCAAGGTGAAGTACTTCTTCGACACCTTGGGTCAGGTCGACAAGGAAGAGCAGTTCGTAGTCGCCCTGTCCGTCCGGACAATCGAGCGGACCTATGACGGAGTGGGGTTCAAGACGGATCTGACTTACCCTGATACGAGAGTCATCGACTTCGTCCCCGATAACGTCTACCGACTCGATCAGGTCAAGGACGGAGCCACCGTCATTGCCGACTACGAGTTCTGGGGGCAAGCGACGGTCAAGCGAGTTTTTGACAACGACACGAAGCTCGAGGTGACCTACGACGCGGCCTACCGGCCCACCGACTGGGACCACAAGAGGCTGAACCAGGCTGACCCTCCCGTCTGGGTCGTCCACGCAGGCTTCGACTACTCCTGGCACAAAGACAGCACCCGCAAGTACGAGGACCGGACCCACGATAGCAAGGGAGACGCCTACAGATATGACGACATCGAGGAGCTCACCGGCGTGAAGTACGGGGTGACCAACCTCAGTTCGTCCAGCAGCTATGGCGACTACACGACATACGACTCTAAGGAAGAGCCGACGTATGACGACGTGGGAAATCGGAAGACCGTGGGGAATGGGACCACGGTCAAGTACAACCACGTGAGCGACGTCTACACCGCCGACAACATGAACGAGATCAACGACATCGATGGGACTTCACGCACCCACGACGACAACGGAAACCTCACGAATGACGGCACGAACAAGTTCGAATTCGACTACTGGAATCGGCTGATCAAGGTGACCAATACCACACCGGACCCGGACGAGGTCATCGCCGAGTACACCTACGACCACAATAATCGTCGAATCAAGAAGGTCGTGACGAACTCAGGAAGCTTGAATGGGACGGCGCTGTTTTTCTACGACGGCTGGCAGGTGATCGAGGAGCAAGATGGCTCGGGAACTATGCTCCAGCAGTATGTCTATGGAAGAGGTATCGACGAAGTCCTGCAGATGGAAAAGGCGTCTGGGTCTACGTACTACTTCCACGAGAACTCCATGGGCTCCACCGAGATGCTTACCGACACAACGACGAACGATGTTGTAGAAGAGTATGACTACAAGGCATTCGGTGACTTTACCACCCCCCAATCTCTCAGCGGCCTCGACAATCCCTATCACTGGCAGGGGAGACGGTATGACCCCGAGACCGGGCTCTACTACTTCAGGAATCGGTACTATGATGCGGACACGGGTAGATTCTTGCAGAGGGATCCTATGGGAGTGCACGGTGATCCAGGAAATGTTGGGAATGCGTATGTCTTCGGGGCAAATGGCTCTACCAATGTGCAGGATCCGCTGGGTCTGCTCGGGACGTGCGGAGGGGGCCAGGATGGGGAGCAGGAATGCCCAAACAACACAATAACCCTCTCTCCAGATCCAATAGATATGTGGGCCTGTAAGTCAATAGGTATAATTCCATTAATTCAGTCTGCTTTGAGGCCTTATTGCCGTAAGCACCGTGAAGATAATCCAGTTACTGCGGGAGTTTGCACTGGGTGGTGCGAGGACGAGGGCGCAGAGTTGCTATCAGTGTGCACCGAAGTCATCGGGTTTGATGGGGTAGATGTGGATGTCACGCCGGGCACGCCGGCACATGGTGGGAGGTTTGGCCGGTCGGCGCGAAGGGAACTCTACCGGGCAGGCACATTTGTCGCTGCTGCGCATTCTCGTGGGGCCATAGTGAGTGCTGCGCTCCCCGCCCTCTCTTGGTCCGTCGTAGGGGTCGTCTTTCACACTTCCGTGGCTGTTGGATTTGTGGTTGGTGCCGGGATACACGCTGGTGCGGGGCTACTCGCTAAGAAATACGAGGCGAATTGCGATAATGGCGGGGGCGGTTGGACCATCAAATACAGTGGCAAGATCGCTTGTCACTGCTGGTGTGATAATCCGGTAGACTGAGATCCTGGCCTGCACCTTGTCTCGACGGGAAACAACGGCACGGATTTTCTCCCGAACTTCCTCGACCTGATTCAAGGACTCCAGGTCGATCACGCCCTGCGGCCGGTCTTGTGACCCTATCGACCTCGAGCAGGTCCTCCTGGGGTTGGAGTAGGGTCGCTCCAATGGTGTGGATCTCCTTATCTAGCTGATCAATCCCACGACGGTCCTCTTTGGGCGTAGGCATGGGAATGCCTCCTATGTGGCCGAAATGACATGGAGAAATCGCCCCCAAGGCTCGGCGCTGGGAGAGGAGCGGCAGACGAATTCGCAAGTCTCTGGCGTCGGTTTGGACCGTCCGCGACGCCATTCGGACCCAAGGGGTTCGACCGGACGCATTTGTCTTGTCTGTTTGGGTTTGTGCCAGATAGAGGGGCGGCAATGAGTGCTTCCTATACATGAGGAAGCGCCGAATTCCGCCGCCCACATGGACAGACTCAGCGGCGCATCGGGCTCTGGCTACGACCCGGCGCCTCGTTGGCCGCAATAATTCCCTCTAGGGGAGGTCAACCCTTCTTTCGGTAGACCGCTTTGCGCTAGCCGATTCCAAGGGTCTCCGGATCTGTCCAATCGTCTTTTCGAGGTCTCCGTGAGCCTCAGGATGATGAGTCGGTGGCGCCTTCACTCGATAAAAAGGAGTGGCCGAAGCCTTCCGGAATTATTGCGAAGTACGCTACCGTTGGCATCCGAAGATCCTTGATCACGGTTTCGCACGGCCCCTTTCGTCCGGTCCTAGGCCGCGAGGCACTTCGAAGATGGAGAATCTCTGTCAGTCGATTGGGTCTCTCTCTGGAAACCGCTCCCCGTCGGGTAGTGGGTCACTTTGAAGCGGTATCGCGGGGGGCACTTGATTTCCTCTGAGGTTCCCGCGGTTCCTTAGGCACTACAGACCAGGACCAGCGGAGGGAGACCGCCGCTTTGCCGAGACTGATCACCAGGACTAAATGAATTGCAGTCTCCCACCAAGGTTGCGCAGGCTTCTCTCCGATGCGCACGAGGACTTGATGCGCGAACCAAACGAAACCTAGGACCACGACGAGGTTCACCAGAAGCATTCCAATTCTGGAACTCCATTTGCCCATGGTCGGCATCCTATCAGATTGGAATCAGCCCATCCAATGGCCAAGGCTCGGACGTGAGACCTGGGGCGTGGTGATCGAGCTGAGGCCGCATCCGGAGGAACTGTCGCTCCGGGGGTCCCGAAGTCCGGTGAGGCGACGTCGGAATCGTAAGCCAGGGATGAAGCCCAGGCGCGGACCTCAACGGATTCCTTGTCCCAGGCGGACCCGTTCCAGTGCGCAAGCTGGACGGTTACGGTTCCTTCGGGGCCTGTTCCCGAGGCCCAGGCGATGGACGGCCGACCGTCCAGCGGATCGTAGGCATGGCTGGGATCGCGCAGTGGGAAGAGGTCCGGTCTCCGGTGCACATCCTCGATTTCCCAGGTGGAGCCGTTCCAGCGGGCAAACCGGAGCGTGTCGGCGGCCTGCGAGTCGCCCGTGCGAGCCGAGTAAGCGATGGTGCGGTCTCCCGTGTTCGGATCAAAGGCGAGGGAACTCTTCTTGTCATGAATGAAGATCGTGAGCCTGCGCTCTGGCGACCAGAGGTCGTCGTCGACTGTCTCGACGTCCCACCCGGACTCGGTCCAGCGAGCGAACTTCAATTCGAGTGTCTTGCGAACCCTCGCCACGTAGCTCACCGCGGGGCTCCCGTCGGCGTCGTACGCGAGGGAGATACCGTTTACATCCTGCTCGTTGTCGACCGTCTCGATCCCCCAGGAAGATCCGTCGAACCTAGCGAACGTGACCTCGCCAATGTTCCAGGCATAGGCGAGCGTTGGGGCTCCCGTGGCGTCGTAGGCGATATCGGCGGTCTTGTCTCCCGATCCGATACGGGAGTCCACCGATTCCGTCTGCCAGGCCGACCCGTCCCAGTGGGCGAACATCATCTCCGTGACGTGTTTCTCCTTCTTCCCTTTGGTCACGACCGATTTGGTGTAGTAGGCCACGGAGGGATGGCCGTCTGCCGTGTCGTAGGCAAGAGCCCCCGTCCCGCCGTCGGGATCCACAACCTGGATCGTCCAGTCCGATCCATGCGCCTGAGCCGTGCCTAGCAGGCTCCAAAGAAATGCCAACGTCACGCAGGCTCGGATCCAGGGCTTCCATGCAGAATCCATGAGGTTCCTCCCCTTCCTGCGGCCGGGCCGCACTCGTCTCTTGATGGACCTTTCATCGACGCCAAGGGGGAATACACCGCCAGGCGGCTGGATCCTGGAACTTTCTGAGATGGTTCCGGGGTGTTTCCGGTTGGGAGGTCTCGAATGGAGGACCCGGGGCTAGAAGAGTCCCTTCAGGTCCCGCTCGAGGCGGCCCATCAGCGACTCGAAGCGGACACGGACTTTCTCGTATCCGAGGCCCAGCTGCTCGGAGATCTGCTGATAGGTCATCCCATCGAACAGCCGCATGCGGACGATGGCTGCATCCGTCTTTTCGGGCAGCTTCTCCAGGGCAGCTCGGATCAGCTGGGCTCCCTCGTTCGTCCGGGCGTGCGAGGAAGGCGACGGGTCCCGAGCCGCCGGCTGGGCCGGGCCACCCGAGGTCGTCGTCTGACCGACGGGCTGGGCATCGATGCTGACGACTTTTTGGGGCGGGCTGCGACGCTGTCTCTTGCGGTCGCGATGGGCGTTCATACCGAGGCGACGGACGAGTTGACCCACCCAGGCGCGGAAGAGGGCGAACGTCTCCTCGTCATCCTGGCCAGCCTGAAATGAATCTAGCTTGGTCCACGCGCGCAGGCAGAACTCCTGCAGCAGGTCCGCGGTGCTCATCACGGGGCGCAAGGGATCGGCGTACGGACGGGCCAACCTCTCTAGATGAGGTCTCAGAATCGACAGCACCTGGTCCATCGCCTTACGATCCCCGGCCTGGGCTTGCCGTACGAGCTTCTGAAATCCATCTGAATTCATGCTCTGCTGGTCCATCTCATCTCCAGTATGGAGATGCGAGCAGGCCGGGACAAGAGAGTCTCGAACTGCGCCGCCGATTGGCTATGAATCGTCCAGGAGAGAGGATTTTGATAGCAGGGACCCAGTAGGTATCATGTTCCCAAGACTCAACAGGGGTTTACCTGTGCCCATGCGGCTGGCCTTCCGAAGTTCAGCGTGTAGGTTTGCCCCGGTCAATTCCTTCTTACTCCCAGTTCGCATCCGATCTGCTGCCAGGCCAACAGGAGTTCCCATCCCATGCCGAACATCGCCGCCGTGCTCCGAGAAGAGATCGTCCGGCTCGCCCGAAAGGAGTTGCGAGCCACCGTAGGCCCTTTGAGAAAGAGAGTGGCCGAACTGACGCGGAGCAACGCCGCCTTGAAGAAGACGGTCCCCGCCCTCGAGCGGGAGGTCACCCGCCTGAGCAAGGAGGCTGAAGCGCGCCAGATCATTTCGATCCGGACGGGAGCGAAGGAGCTCGAAGGCGTTCGCATCGGTCCCCGGTCTATCCAGGCACAAAGGAAGCGGCTCAAGCTCACCCGGGAAGAGTTCGGCAAGCTCGCCGGTGTAAGCGCCAACACTATCTATCTGTGGGAGGTGGGCCAGGTCTCGCCAAGAGAGAAGAGACGCGGGGTCCTCGTTGGGCTACGAAAGCTAAGGGCGAGGGAGGCGAAAAAGCTGCTTGCAGCAGCGGGGCCGGGGGAGAAGCGCGGGAAGACGAAGGGCAAGAGGCGATCGGGGCGGCCGCGGAAGAAGAGGTAGTTGGAACGCCGACACGTCTTCCGGCGGCCAAGAGTTCCGCCAGTAGCAGTGATCGTGCGCTGCGGCAAGAAGGTGGAGGCGGTTCCGCCCCTCGGAAAGGGGATCTCTGGGCAACCTCCCCCCCTCCCGCCTCGATTCCGTGTCTTAGAGGATGGAGAACCCGAACACCGCTCTGGCGATGCCGGAACCGGACTACTGCTTCGGACAGGCCAGTTCCCGCTGAGGATGCGGGAGCAGATGGGAGGAGAGGACCTATGAGAATTAGAAGAGTCTTGGTCGGTCTGGCCATCGCGGCATGGTTACATGTAGCTGTTGCGTACTCCCAGGGGAGGCCGAAGGGCCCCATGCAACACGCGACGCCAACCGATACTCAGGATCGTGAGGCGGACTCCAAGAAGGCCAAGGTCAAGAAACTCATGGACCTGACAAATCAGAAGGAGGTGATCTCCACGCTGCTCCACGAGTTCCTGATGCTCTCGCAGAAGGACGGGGAGGACATCCCGGCGGGGTTCTGGAAGAAGTTCATGGAAGAGGTCGACACCGGACAAATTGAGGAATCCTGGAGACAGATCTACGGCCTGCATTTCAACGAGGAGGAGATCGACGAGATCCTGAAGTTCTTCAAGAGCCCGGCAGGAAAAAAGGTCCGTGCGGAGCAGCGGAAGCTGCTGCACAGCCTCATCTGGGGAGGGAAGATCTGGGCCCAGAAGCTGGCCGTCCGGGCGAGGACTCAGATGCAGGAGCAGGGCTACGTGCCCAAGCTCCCCGCATTCACGGACGAGGAGATCGACGCTATCCGCAGCCTTCGGGACCTGACACGGGCCCAAGCGATCTTCCGGGAGGGGCACAAGGACAAGGACGGGGTACTCGCCTTCGCCCCGAACCTCTCTCAGCTAAAGCTGTCCCGTCTGATCGACGAGGAGCTTGCGGAAGGGGCCAAGGGGGCGTACACCTTCACGCTGGTCGGGGGGAGATACGACTGGAGATGCGTGGCCATGCCCGCGGGCGTGACTTCGGATCTCCACTCCTTCATCATCTGTGCCGATGGTGAGGTGCGCTTCGCTTCGAAGGGGAGAATTCCGGGCTGCAAGTCGGAGGTGATTCCCGGGCAACCGGACTGGATGGACCGCAAGGGGCGGCGCAAACGACGAGGGTTCTAGATTTCGCAGTCAGCTTGTCCGCAAGTCACGGGCGATCCAGGTGCTCGAAGTGATCCGTACGGATCAAGCCAGGGATCTACTCGAAGATCTCGCCACCGGCTCTCTCCCTACACTCCAAGGAGAGGAGGCAACCCAATGTCGCCGAGGACAGACAGATACCGACTCTGTGCGAGCCACGGTCGTCCCGGTTTCGCTTCCATCTGCATGATGCTGATCATGCTGGGGACGTCCTTCCCCGGCTTGTCTGCAGCAACTCCTCCCGTGCCGCTCATACTGGACGAATCCGATCAAGACCAAGACGAGATCCTGTTCCCGATGAAGCAGGGAGGCAAGTGGGGATACATCAATCGAGAAGGAAAGGTCGTGATCGAGCCCGCCTACGACTATGCAAATCTCTTCCACGATGGCCGCGCCCTGGTCAAGGTTGGAAAGAAGTTTGGATACATCGATGGGCGCGGCATCCTCGTCGTTCCGCCGAAGTATGCCATCGCTGGCTCCTTCTCCGAGGGTCTGGCCGCTGTCACAAAGTCGGATGGCTTCCTCTGGCCGAAGCCCATGGGGGAACTCCGCGGGCCGGCGCGCGTCGCGTACATCGATACGTCGGGTAAGGTCGTCATCAAGTCCAAGTACTACGGCGAGGTTCGGGAAGCCGGCTTTCATGACGGACGCGCCCTGGTTCGCCTCGAGGCCTTACACGTAAGGAAGGAATCCTTCGGCGGGGGCAGGCGGAATGGATACATCGACAAGACAGTGGAGTTTGCTATCCTTCCTGAGTACGAGATGGCTAACCCATTTTCAGATGGTCTTGCCAAGGTTTGGAAGGACGAAAGGGCGATGTTCATCGATATGGCCGGGAAGGTCGTGATCGACGTCACGGATTACACATACACGGGGAGCTTCTCTGAAGGGCTAGCCTCCGTCGCCCAGACGATTCGGCAGGATGGCAAGGACGTCAACAAGATCGGGTTCATCAATAGTGAGGGGAAACTCGTCATCCCCCTCGAGTACGATCGAGTGGGTGAGTTTTCCGAGGGACTCGCTGCAGTCGCCATCGGATGGAACCACCCCACTTTCGTTCCCAAGGGGCAGAAGTATATCCCCGCCAAGTGGGGCTATATCGACAAGACGGGCAAGCGGGTGATCGAGTTCCAGTACTGGTGGGCGAATCCGTTTAGCGAAGGACTCGCCCGTGTGAAGCTGGAGGAAGGGGGCAAGCCGGCCGTTATCGACAGGCAAGGAAAGGTGGTGATCCCACCGAAGTTCGACTCCGTGGGTTCCTTCCATAACGGGCTGGCCAGCGTGACCCTGGGCAATCGCTGGGAAGAGTACGAAGCGCCGGGCATAACGGAGGGCCGACGACTGGTTCTCGGCAAGATGGGGTACATTGACAAGTCCGGCAAGTACGTCTGGGACTCCACAGAATAGGCCAGCGTATTTGCATTCTGATGACTCAACAGAGAGTCGACTAGAATCAGGCGGCCCAGCACGCTTCTGCAACTGACCAGCGGCGTGGAAAA
This sequence comes from Planctomycetota bacterium, assembly GCA_027296055.1. Taxonomy (GTDB): domain Bacteria; phylum Planctomycetota; class JAPUJT01; order JAPUJT01; family JAPUJT01; genus JAPUJT01. The sequence goes on from JAPUJT010000161.1 coordinate 14,914, forward strand.
AGTGGGAGCTGAGGACTTTAAGGAAATGGGAGCGCCGCTGGCAGGTGAGCGGCACATCCGTTAGTCCTCTGCCCAACCTCGATCCCCCTACCCCTCCTCTCCCCCACCTGCCATAATCTCCTCTAGCAACACCCGGGACAGGCAGGCAGTATGATCTATCGATCCTCGCACATCGGGGTACCCTTGGCGGTACTCCTCATCGGATTCCCCCTCCTCGCCTTCGCCCAGGAAGCCGCTCCCCCCGAGAAGCAAACGCCTAAAGACCAGTCGGCGAAGCCCCGCGTCGATCTCTACGGCAACCCCCTGCCGGAGGGGGCGATCGCCCGCCTGGGCTCCCTGAAATTCCGTCAGGGCGGTGATGTCTATTCCGTTTCATTCTCAAGGGATGGCAAATTCGTGGCGTCAGCGGGCATGTGGGGAATCGCCCGCGTATGGGAAGTGTCAACCCAGAAGCAGGTGTTTCAGTTTGGAGGGGGAGACAAAGATGAGTATGCCTACTGCGTGGCGTTCTCGCCCGACGGCACCACCCTTGCGCTCGGGGGAGCTGTAAGCGGAGGTGTAGTTTTCCATCGAGTCACAACCGGAGCTCGGATTGGATCAATAGGTAGAGGGTCTGGATCAAGGCGTTCGCAAACCGTTGGGAGACAAGGCAGACGAATGGCCTGGATGAACAGCGCTTCGGACGACGACTTAGATGCCGATCTCGACAGCTTTAACTAGTATCGCCAGATCCTGCTCCATCTAGGGCCGTCAGAATAGTTTCACCCCCCGCCAACCCACAGAGCCCGCTTCCTGGACTCGCGGCTAGCACAGGGTAGAATGACCCCTGGGATCTTCCGGTCCCGCCCACACGTCAGGCATTTACCCCGGGGAGTCTCCCGGCCTCCGCAGGTTGCCCCCGGCGGGAGGGAGGACCATTGAGAACCAGGATCAGCTTCCGCAAATCCGGATCGATCATAACGGCCGCGGTCTTTCTTGTAGGCGGCGTCCTTTGGATAGCAATACGGCATGCCAAAGTCGAGCCCCCAGGGATTTCGAAGACCGGGACCCCTGCGACGGTCCGAGAGCCCGCAGGACTCGACGCCCCAGGCGAAATGGAGGAGGGGCGGCGCCCCGCTGGCGCCGAGAGCGGGACGGCAGTGACAAGTGTTCATACCGAGTCATACAAGGTGGCCTGTGTCCATAACCTCAGAATGATAGGGATTGCCTCGCAACTCTACCTGAACGATTACGGGACATTTCCCCTGGCGTCGGACAAGACGGACCAGGCAACCAACGAATCATCACGACCCGCCCACAGCGGCTTCGACCACCTTCAAGTTATTTTCGATGCCAGATTCCTGAACAAGTCCGACGTCGTGATCTGCCCTGGATCGGAGGACCGTCCCGCCACCAGGAACACGAACGGAACTTTCACGCTCACGTCCGATTCCTGTTCCTATCTCTGGACTCGGAAGCTCCTGTCGAATGCAAGCCCTGCTACGGCGCCTCTCGCGGCCTGCAAGAAAGACTGTCATCCCGAGGGAAGGAATCTACTTTTCGCTAGCGGAGAAGTGAAGTGGGTCACGGAGGAGGAGTTCGAGAAGAGCTTCAGGAAACACTTCACTGCAGACTAGAGTGGCCCCTGATGTGACAGGGCAGGGACATTTTGCTTCCTGAGGCCGCTCCAGTAACCTTCCCCCCGAAATCCTTGCCAGATAGGCTCGGAGTTGAGCACCTGAACCCTCCTCGTTTCATGAACGGACTAGATGTTCCCTGTGCTCGTTCATCAAGCCCTCGATCTCGCATAGGGCCCAAAAAACCCGTATAACTGTGATGAAGGTACCAACGCGCTCATGAACGAACTTCCTGAGGGGGTTTGAGGCCCTCGCGGCCCGTTTGCGTTGCGTTCCTCTTGCCTCGGAACCCTCCTATCATCTCCCCTAACATTCCGTGTCATCCCAGCCCTCTTGCCGGCCGGACTCCTTATCCGACATCCTCGTCCCACCTGCTACCTGAAGGCTCGATCACACATCCGGGGAGGGTCAATGAGTGACGACTCGAAGATCGACTGGGCCGACGCCGCGGCCAACGTCGTTCTGACCATTGTGGCCTTCGGCCGGGACGCCGCCCCCTATCCCTCCTCTGCCCCACCTGCCATAATCTCCTTCGGCATCACCCGGGACAGGCAAGTAGCATGCAGTACCGATCTTCGCATATCGCCGCAATCCTCGCGGTGGTCTTCATCGCCCTCCCCCTCCTCGCCTTCGCCCAGGAGCCGCCTGCCGCCGAGAAGCAAACGCCCAAAGACCAGCCCCCCAAGCCCCGCCTCGATCTCTACCGCGACCCGCTGCCGGAGGCTCTGGAAGAAGTCAATGCCGGCCCTCTGATCTTTGACGGGAGACCGGGTGGCGGTAGGATGTCAGAGGAGCTTTGTAAACTCATGGGGGCTTCTGTGTCGAGCCCCAGACCCATGTGAGGGGAAATTGGTCACGTTTTCATGCCTTGCCGGGCCGGTCCGGCTGGCGATGGAGGTAGGCGATGAGGCGCTTGAGAATCTCGAATGGAAGGACCCTCGTCCGGCTTCCGGGGGTGGTGTCCTTCTACATGGAGTACGGTGAGAAGTTTCGGATCTCCAAGGCGGTCATGCCCGATGTCCCCTTCGGTTTCCGGCGATCGAAATGGAGCCTGTCCCTCGGCGCCCGAGCCGTCTATCGTGATCGCCGAGGTAGGCGGTCACTCCAGCTTCGCGAGTACAAAGATCACTGGACGGTCCAACTTGACCGGTTCAATCCGGAGGCCGGAAAGCGTGAGTTCGTCGGTCACGCCCTCACCGATGCCCTGCATGTGACGCTGTTTGGCGCCGCAGGGATTCTTCTTGGCGCAGGGCTGCTGTCGGGAGCCGCGCGGGCTCGATGACTCGATCATCCTTTTGCTTGAGCGGCCCGGCGCCGCGTGGAGGCTCATTAGCGATGACCACGGAATACGACAGCAGGGAGGCGCTCGATTTGCTCTCCAGAGCAGCCGATGAACTGAACCCCGACCGCAATCTTCGGGAGGATGCTGGAACGAGGCTCCTCGAGCAGTTCCAGGAACAGTTGAATGGAGAGGCTGGTTTCGTCACGGAGAGAGACATCCGAACCGGAGGAGTCTGGTTGGCATTGCCGGGTGTCGGCAAAGTGAAGGTCGCCCACATTAGTAATGGGGACTTCAAGATCTACTCGAGTGAGAGCGGCCCTGCCGCGGATTTGAGATTCGTCTACAACGCTCTGGAGAAACGGCTCGAGGCATTAGATAGGGACGAGTACACCAGGCCACTACCAGGTCAACCAGATCAACGCCGTAGTGCTCTCGCCGTCCTGGTTGAATCCGCAATCGAGGGCCTTCGCCCGGCGGATTCGCTTCCGGCCTCGGACACCCAGTAGCAGCGGACTCTGGCCTAACGTGCTCCGCACACAGACCTTCAATATCCCCGTATAACCTTGATGATCCCCAAGGTACGCTTTTGAACGGCCTTTTCGTGCCCTCCCCAACCCCTCGCGAGGTCTCCTCCGCCCCTGCCTCGGTCATCCCGAGCGAGTGACCCGTTCTAGTCCGCCCACCTGTACCGGACCACGTCCGGTTCGCGGACCAGTCTCGTAGCGAAGATTCGAAAGAGTCTGAAGGCCCCCCCAGACCTTCCCCGAACCAGATCTCGTCCCAGCTCAGGACCACCTACTTCGCACAGACGCTGAAAAACCCGTATAACTATGATGAAGCTCCAAAGGTGCACTTGAACGACCTTGCTGAGGGGGTTTGAGGCCCACGCGACCCGTCTGCTTTACCTTCATCAAGCCTCGGATCCCTCCCACCATCTCCCCTCTCATTCCGTGTCATCCCGGTCCTCTCGCCGGTCGGACTCCATATCCGACAACCTCGTCCCGCCTGCTACCTGAAGGCCCGATTACGCGTCCGGGGAGGGTCAATGAGTGACGACTCGAAGATCGACTGGGCCGACGTAGCCGTCAACGTGATGCTGACGGCCATGGCGATCGGCCTCGACGCCATCAGTGCCGCCCTGCTACTACGCCGCAAGAACCCGAAGAAGTAATCCACCGATCCGTACTCGAGTTTCCTCCGCATCTGATCCTAGAGTCCTCCATGTCACAAGGAGATGCAAATTGATCAAGCTCCACGCGTCCTACTCCAAAAAGATTCCCGCCGAGTCTCAGTACAGCTCCAAGTCCTTCCACGCTTCCCTCGAGGTTGAGGTCGCCGACGAGATCGCCAAGGACGGCGACCAGCTCCAGCAGAAGCTCCGCACCATTTGGCGGGACCTACAGACCGCCGTCGAGGCCCAGATCCAGGAGTCGAACGGGAACCCCGCCCCGATGCCCCCTGCGGTCAAGGGTCAGGCCCCGGAGAACGGCAACGACCGCGCCTCCCCGCGGCAGATCAACTACCTGACCCTCTTGGGCCGCAAGGCCAAGAACTGGGGCCTCGCGGAGCTCGAGTCCTTCGTGAAGAACCGTTTCGGGAACAGCGGCATCTACGACCTCTCCAAGGCCGAGGCATCCATGCTGATCGAGGAGTTCCGCGGGATGACGTCGGGCCAGGGAGGCCGCCGGTGACGAACAGCACGCGGTGGTCGTACTCGCGTCTCGCCGCCTACCTCTCCCGCTGCAGCCTTCAGTACTATTTCCGCTACGTCGCCAAGATTGAGCCCGAACGCACATCCAGCCGCCTCGCCTTCGGCTCAGCGATCCACGCCGGCCTCGAGGAGGCCCACCGATCCTGGAAGTCGGGTGAGCCCGTGCCCCTTGAGGTCGCCCAGGCCGCGTTCGCTGCCGACCTCGAGATCCGTCTGAATGACCCGATCCTCGAGTTCAGGAAGGATGAGACTCCCGAGGGCCTCATCGATCAGGGGAAGGGGCTTCTGGCTGCGTGGGCCGACGAGGCCGAGTACCAGGAGGTGATCGATGCGGAGCACGAGTTCTCGGTCCCGGTGGTGCACCCGAAGACCGGGGAGGTCCTCGACGCGGAGCTCACGGGAATCATCGATCTCCTGGTGAAGGTCCCGGGCTCCTCCTCCCCCCTCGTCGTGGATTTCAAAACCTCCGCCCGTAGATTCTCCGCTTCACAGCTCGACTTCGACCTCCAGGCCGCGATCTACGGCTACGCCATCCGGAGCATCTACCGTGTCGACACTGTGCCGATGCGGTGGGAAGTGCTCGTGAAGACGAAGAGACCGGGCATCCAGAAGATCGAGTTTGTTCGGGGCAGCGATGGTGACGCCCGCCTCTTCGAGCTCGTCAGGGCCGCGGAGCGTGGAGTCGCCGCCGACGTCTTCCATCCGAACGATGGATCGATGTGGTGTTCGGGATGCTCTTTTGCGTCCGCCTGTTCCCGCTGGGAGGAGAATCCAAACGCCATCCCCGTCGACTCCGCGAGAGCCCTTTCGAGGACAGATTCATGAAGTGGGAAGACCTATTCCTGAACGGTTCCCTGATCGATCTCGATATCTCCTTCTGGCGGGGGCAGCGAAAGCTGCTCCCCGAGGATCTGAACCTGGAGCTGGGCCCTGCCGCCGAGCGGGTCTTCTCCCTCGGCAGAAAGCGACTCATCCCCAAGGAGAAGATGGTCTCTTTCCAGAAGGTCGAGCACGCCGCACGCAAGGCCGTCGACACCGCGTCCCTCCCCTTCCCCTTGGCCGGGGCGCGGTTCATACCGACGGAGAAGGTCGCCGAGCTCGAGGCGGGGCTTGTCGCCCTGCGGTCCGAGTTCGAGGACTCAGCCCGGCAGTTCGCGTTCGAGTACCCACAGCTCCGTGAGGAAGTCAGACCCGTTCTTGTCGAGGCGGCGGACGAGGTGTGGCGGTCGATCGCCAACGGCAACGGGACGGACCGGGAGGTCTTCGAGCAGCAGTTCCTGTCTCGCATCGAGTCCGCCTACCCAGACCCCCGGGAGCTATCCCGCAAGTTCCGCTTCCGCTGGAGGTTTTTCGCCATCACCGCTCCGAAGAACGGGACGCTCACCGAGGAGACGGCCATCGAAGCCACGGAGCGAGACCGGGTCCGAAGTGATATTCGCCGGCGGGTAATCGCCTCCGAGGAGTCCGAGGTCCGGGAGGTGATCGCCTCCATGGCGAAGGACCTCCG
>JAPUJT010000162.1 GCA_027296055.1 Planctomycetota bacterium
CATCCCGCTCAGGAAGGACCTCGAAGACGACGAGGGCATCCTCGAGATCATACGGAGCTACAAACTCGGCGTACGACGCCTAGCCGGGGAGGAGGTGGCGGAGGCGAATGGGCAGGAGAGCCTCTATCGCGGAGCCGATTCCTGCAAGAGCTGTCACCAAGCGGAGTACGACTCGTGGAAGACGACACAGCATGCTCACGCTTACGCCACCCTGGAGGCGACGGACCAGGAGCTGGACCTCGAGTGCGTCGGTTGCCATGCGACGGGCTACAGGAAGGAAGGCGGGTTTGAGAGCCCCGCCGCCGTGGGGCATCTAAAAGATGTCCAGTGCGAGGTCTGCCATGGACCGGGGGTCGGGCATCCCGGGGAGAAGGCGAAGCTGCCGCTCCTGGTGGAAAAGGGAGTCTGCCTCGATTGCCACACCAAGGAATTCAACAAGGAGTTCAGGTTCGAAGAGTTCTGGGCGAGAATTGCGCACACCAGAGAGAAGGGGGTCCATCAAGGAGCAGGGAGGAAGTAACTCGTCAGGCGAGGCTCGCGGGTAGCCTTCGGTGTCCCCCTTCAGTGCTCAGGACGTGATGTTCGATCGCCCTCGCGCATCAGGAATTGCCTGGCTGCGTAGATCTGCTCGATCAGCGACAAGTGCTTCTCCAGCAGTTCGCCGATCCTCGGTAGTGTCGATGCCAGCGCCCTCCTGTCGGGAGCCTCACCCGCCTGGAGTCGCTCCAGGAATTGCTCCGCGATCGCTTCGACGAGGAACTCCGCTTCCGACTCCGCGGCGTCCTCGTGGTGTCTTCCGTCGATCATGATTCCCCTCCCTCTCAGACATGTGTACGCCGACAACCGTCCCCAACTAGCTCCGAAGCCGATGGTCACCGGGCAACCTGCTTGCGATTAATTGCTTTGGATTCTAAGGGTGCCCGGCTCCAGGACGATCTTGTCGCCCATCCATCCAGGCACGCATTCGGCCGTGGTGCGGGCAGTCGGACCCTTGCTGGCCCTCTCTCCGGCCTGTTGCCGGTCCTCGACCTTCCGGACGTGCCGACAACTCCGGCTCCCGTCCCTCGCCACCCGTCGACACCAGCCGGGGCAGGTGCAGGAGAGGTTGCCCAGGTCATCACGATTGACGCGCCACCACTTTCGTCCGGACGAGGCACGGAACGTCGCCACGACAAAATACTCCTTCGCCATAGGGCATCCCCCTTCAGTCTGAGCCGCCCCCCCTTGCTCCCGTTCGGACCGCTGTGCTATAAGGGGAGCAGTAGGACTCAGGACCATTCCAATCTCATGCAGAATCTCCGCCGGATTATTGTCGGAGTTGCGGGACTGTCTCTCGCCCTACCCCTCCTCGGATCGTTTCAACAGAGCGAGGAGAGGCAGAAGCCCGTCTCCCTCACCCCCGTCGCCATCCTGGGTCAACTAAGATCCGGCAAGATGGCCGGCGCTCACACGGACTACGTGGCAGCTCTCGACTTCTCGCCGGACGGGCGGTTCATCGCCACGGGCAGCGCGGACGGCACGGTCAAGCTCTGGAGCCTGAAGAAGAAGGCGCCGGTGCGCCAATTCTCCGATCGGGCCACGGGGCCGGTGCAGTCGATCGGCTTTTCGGGCAACGGAAAGCTGTTGGCGGCGGGGGGGCAGGCAGGGGGCGTGGTCGTCTGGAAGGTCGAATCGGGCAAGCGTCTCCGGAAGCTCTCCCTTCCCACAGCCAACAAGGACGCCCCACCGCACATCAAGTCAGTGGCCCTCTCGCAGGATGGGAAAACCCTCCTCGCGGCTGTGCTCGATCACACCGTCTATCGGATCGCCGTCAAGTCGGGCAAGAAGCAGGCCCTCATCGCAGCCTCACCCGAGCACCCGTCCGAGTATGCCCTCGGGCGAGGATTTGCCTGGTCGGGGGAAAAGCCGGAGATCTACGATTTCGATCGATTCTGGTTCTGCCCGTGGGAGAAGACCCTCGCCCTCACGCCCGACGGAAGACTGGCGGTCTGCCGTGCGTCCTCCCGGTCCATCGCCATTCTGGATGTGCAGACAGGTCGGATTCGCGCCGAGCTCGAGGCTGGGAAAGGGACAGACGCAGCTCTTTCGGACAACGAGTTAGGGTCTGCTGCTGGGCTTGCTCTGTCACCAGACGGGCGACGCCTGGCCGTTGTCGACACCCGCGGAAAGGCACGAATCTGGGAGCTGGCGACAGGGAAGGTGTTGCTCACCAGAAAGGGTTGGTACTTTTGGACGACGGCGTTTGCCTTCTCTTCCGATGCCCGGCTTCTCGCCATCGCCACCGATGAGGACAAGATCCGAATCATAGACTGCCGCTCAGGGGAGGAGGTCGTTGAGCTGGAAGAGACCGGAAAGACCAACCTCTCCCTCGCCTTCTCACCGGATGGCAAGCTCCTCGCCGCTTCGGGGCTGGAAGGGGTTGTGCGGCTGTGGAACGTGGGCGGAATCCGTCCGAAGCCCGCGCCTGTAGTGAGCCACCTCGAGATCCGGAAGCTGAACGGCTACTTGGATGACCTGGGCGGGGGGGACTCGCGGCAAGCTCAGATCGCCATCGAGAACCTAGCAGCGAACCCAGAATTGTCACTGCCATTTATCGAGGAGCACCTGTTTCCGGAGGACCTCGACAAGGCCGAGGTCAGCCGTTGGATGGAGGCTCTGGACGACGAAAACTTCGAGGTCCGCGACCAGGTCGACACGAAGCTGCGCCAATCGGGGGGTCAGGCGGAAGAGGTGCTCCGCGAAAGGCTCAAGAAGAAGGCCTCTCCGGAGACGAAGGCTCGAATCCGGAAAATCCTGGAGGCTCTTCGACCGCCGTTCATGACCTTTCCGAGCGAGCCGCTCCGCCGCTACCGTGAGGTCGAGGTGCTCGAACGGATCGGGAGAGATGAGGCCAGGACCGTCCTGGAGAGGGCGGAGAAGGAGTCTCCTTCGGAACTCGTGCGGGAACAGGCCCGGCTCGCGCTTGAGCGGCTGGACCGGGCATCCCCGGAATGGTAGCAAGATGTCTCTTTGCCGTATGTCAGCCCTGGCCCTCTTCGCCATCTTCGCGTGGTCGATCACTGGGGAGACCGAGGCCGGGGAGGCCGGAAAGTTTCGCATCCCTGAAAATCCCACCACGTCCATCGACCTCGGCGAACGCGTGAGCGACATCCTCTTGAAAGACGTGACGGGAGATGACTACTTGGATCTCTTCGTTGCCTTACAGCATCCGCGGGGCGGTTCGGTGCGTTTCACGAAGGAGAAGACTACTGAGATCCACCTCTTCGTCTCCAATAAAGGCAAGTTCAAGAGGCCCTCCTGGTCGGTCGAGGAGAAGGGGGAACGCCTCGCTCTAGCTATGGGAGACCTGGACGGAGACGGGGATGAGGATCTTCTCGCCGTGTCGCGCAGTAACCCCGGCTGGGCGATGGCCTTCCGCAATCGGGGCAAGGGAAAGTTCCGGGACAAACCCTTCTGGGAGCAGTCCAACCAGAGCGCGTGCTGGGGCCCGCAGATTGCCGACTTCGATGGTGATGGGCACGCAGATATCTTCATCGTCGGGGGAGGCTCCACACACTTCTTCTTTCCGGGCACGAAGGCGGGGCCGAGCCAGACCGTGGCCTGGTCCACCGATGTCGGGCGTCCCGGCGCACATGCCGTCCGCACGGATGTCGATGCCGACGAACACGAGGACATCATCGTGACGCACTGGCTGGGTGGCCCGGCGTACGGAATCCTCCGCGGAACGGAATCCGGCCTCGAGAGGAAGTACCACTGGAGTTCCGAGGATCGGGGAGAGTACCAGAGTCTCGCTGCAGGCGATGTCGACGGAGATGGTTACCCCGAGATCGCCGTCGGCTCGTACGGCGGGCGGGGTGGCGATGCTCGCGTCCGGCTCTACGGCAACGTGAAGGGCGAACCAACCGGTACGGCCGTCTGGATGAGCGACGACGTTGACGCCCTGCCGGTCGAGCTCATACTTGCGGATCTCGACGGGGACGGGGACCTCGACCTCTTCGTCCTCGGTGGGAAACGATCGGCCATCTACGAGAACCATGAAGGCAAGCTTTCGACCACGCCCGCTTGGCGTGCGTCCCTCGATTCCCGCATAGCCCGCATCGCCGATCTGGATCGAAACGGTTACCCCGATCTCGTCCTGGTCACGGAGGGGAGCGTCGATATCCACTATGGGTCCAAGAAGGTCCAGCCGAAGGAAGCGGAGCCCTTCCCGCCCATGCCCGAGTTCCCACCCCTCACAGCCGACGATCTTGGCGGCACGGCCGGGGGAGGAGAACACGCTGCCGTTTCGGCTCTCTTGGACGGGCCAACCCCGGAGGAGCGAGAGGAGGCGCTGGCGATCCTGGCGGAGCAGTCCGCGAGGGCCCTGATCGGCCTGAAGTTCCTCGGCGTGATCCGCTCCCTCTCGAAGCCGAAGCTCCTCTCTCCGACCGAGCCCATACGTCCGGTGATCGAGGAAAGGGTCGCGGAGCTTATCGAAGGGCTCGGTGCCACCAAGGAGGTTGATCGCAAGATGGCTCGTCGGGGCCTCGAGAAGTGCGGAATCTTTGCCCTGGAGTTGCTCGAAAGAGCAGCGGAGAGGGAGGACAGTGATCGGAGCCGGGACAGTGGCGAGATTCGAGACAAGATACGATCGGGGATGCGGAAGTCGGCCCAGGGCGATCTCGCGGCCGTTGAAGTGCTTGGCCTCGTGTTGGCGCGTATTACGCCGCGGCTACGGCAGCGCTACGGTCTGGAGACTGACGAAGGCGCCCTCGTTCTCTCCGTCCCGGACAACGTCCACCAGAGCCTCAATGTGGGTAACCTTCGAGAAGGAGACGTGATCATCGGGGTCGGAGACTCCTGGAAATACGGGAGGGAAGTGGACATCGTGAAGGACCCGAGCGACTTCCTGCGTCTCTCTGTCGAGAACGCCCCTCGACACAGCGCCAAAGCCAAAATGATAGGCATGCAATGGCGCTGCGGGCCGAAGCACCCCTCGATCGTGGGCGAGATCCGCAGGGAACGAACCGGCTGGCTGTCAGAAGCTGCCTGGGAGGAGCTGAAGAGGGTCCACGCCGATCCGAAGCCCTGGATTCCTTGACAGAGTCCTCGGGCCACCCAGATCGCCAAGGACCCTAGCCCCCTTGGCGTGTCCTACCTTCCTCCCTTCATCCGCCCCCGCTCTGCCAGGCTGACGAATCGACCCGCTCCAAGGATCACGTGGTCGAGCACGGGAATCCCGATGACGTCGCCCGCCTTATGAAGGCGTGCCGTCACCTCAAGATCCTCTGCCGACGGGCTTGGGTCTCCGGACGGATGATTGTGCGCCACGATCAGACTCGCAGCGGATTCACGGATCGCCGCGCAGAACGTTTCGCGTGGATGGACCAGGCTCGCCGTCAAAGTCCCAATGGACACGAGATCCACCCGGAGGAGTCGATTCTTGCTGTCGAGCAGCAGGGCATAGAAGTGCTCCTTCTCCAGTCCGTTGACCTCCGGCTGTAGGTACTCGAAGACATCTCGGGCGCCACGGTACGGACCGCGCCTCTCTCGAACCATCTCCAGGGACCGCCGGCCGAGGAGGAAGGCGGCATGGATGCAGGCGGCGGTCGCGGGGCCGATCCCATCGACGGATGTCAGCTCACGCATGGAGGCCCTCCGGAGGCCATGCACGCCCCCGAACACCTCGAGCAGCTCCCGCGCCGTCCTACGGGCGTCCTGGGAATTTTGGAACAGGCCTGCGATCGGAGCGAGGATCTCCTCGTCGGTGGGATTGGTAGACGAGGGATAGAGGCGGACTGGTCTCGTGGGCCGATGTGGCAAGAAGATCCTCCTGCTCCGCAAGAGAGAGACGGTTGATCGCACATGGGAACATCATGGAGTTGTCGACCGCGAGCCTCGGGTCAGAGGCGGAACCGGCGCATGCCGAGCGCCAGGGAGGTCGCCATGGACTCGACGTCTGCATCGGCGAGGGATTGAATCTCGGAGGCGACGCCCGTGAAGGCCGTCTGGAGCTGCGCCCGCACTTCTCCCACCGTCCGCACCTCCCGGGCCGTGACCCCAACGAGGGAGCCCTGTAGCTCTCGGAGCGCCTCGTCGAGGTTTCTGTCACCGAGGAAATTCAGACTCTTCACTCGGTCGCATATCCTTCGGATGTTGTTCAGAGACCGCTCATTCACCGACTCGCCTTTCTTCACCTTCTCCAGGACGAAGGAGATCGGGCCCATGAGCTGCGCTCGGAGGTCCTTCGCCATGGAGGCGATCACCTCCCGGACCTCGGACTCCTCGGAGGCGATTACCCGCCGGCGAATATCACTTCGGACCCGGTCTCGCTCCGTGGCTTCGATGGCCGTCTGCAATGTGAGCGTCCCGTTCCTCGGAGTCGTAATGGCGAAGAAGCGCCAGCGGAAGCGGAACTTCCG
>JAPUJT010000163.1 GCA_027296055.1 Planctomycetota bacterium
AGCACCCGGATTGGCAAGCACGCGACCCTGGGAGGTCAGGCCGGGATCTCGGAGGGCACGGAAGTGGGAGAGGGGGCACTCGTGGCCGCCCAGTGCGGGCTGCCGCCCGGCAAGAAGGTAGCGCCGGGAACAGCCTTCGTCGGAACTCCGGGGAGACCGGCGGAGCAGTTTCGCCGGATCGTCGCCGCCACCGCCGTGCTTCCCAGGGCGGTGGAACGACTGCGCGCCCTCGAAAAAGAACTCCGGGAGCTGAAGAAATCGATCCGCTCGCGAAGGCCAGACTGATCCTGTTCGCCTCGGCTATCCTCCTGTTCTCGGCGATCTACGCCTACGGGAAGGGATCCAGATGGATCCCGTTCCTCCTGCTCTTTCCTTATCTCATCTCCAGCGTCTACCTCGCCGGCCTGGTGATCCACCCGTGGAGCCCCGTCGCTTACTGGATTCTCATTGCCGCAGGCGCCGGCTTTCCCGTCTTCACCCTGATCGTGGTGCTGGCGGACATGCGGTGGGGCCTCTTCTGCCTCGATACCTTCTTCGGAATCGTCTTCGTGGCGCTGATCACACCGGTGCTCCTCGTCGTCAACGCTGCGGCCGTCCTGCTCCGAACGGCGGCGGGATGATGTCATCCGATCGAGGCAGTTCCGGGAAGAAGGGCCCGCGGGTATTCATCTCCGCCGGGGAGCCGAGCGGCGACCGGATCGGAGCCGCCTTCATCCGAGCCTTCCGGTCGATCTGTCCGGACTCTACCTTCATCGGTATCGGCGGAAGAGAGATGCAGAAGGAGGGTCAGGAGGTCGTGAGCGACCTCACCAAGCATGCGGCCATGTGGCTCCTGAAGAGCCTGTTGCTGATCCCACGCATGGCCCGCCTTCTGCGAAAGTGCCGGCGACTTCTGGATCTCGAAAAGCCCGACGCCGTGATCGTGATCGACTACCCCGGATTTCATTTCTATCTGATGCGCGAGGCGAAGCGGCGGAAGATCCCATCGATCTATTACGTCACCCCGCAGATCTGGGCCTACAACCCGTACCGGGCGATCAAGTTGAGAAAGATGGTCGATCAGGCTCTCGTCGTCCTCCCCTTCGAAGAGGCGTTCCTCGAGGCGAGGGGGATTCCGACGAAGTACGTCGGGCATCCCTTGATGGACGATCTCCGAGCAGAGTGGGGGGAGGAGCTTCCTTCTGCGGACGAGAATCCACCGGCGGTACTTGGCGTTCTCCCCGGCAGTCGGGAACAGGAAGTCGTGGCATCTCTACCCCACATCGCGCGGGCAGCAGTGCGCATCCGGAAAAGGGATCCAGATGTTCGGATCATGGCCTCGGCGAGCCGCCCGGAGCTGAAATCCCGGATCGAGGCCGCCTTACGACCCACGGGAATCCCGATCGAGATCCTCGATGGTCAGACGGGACGGATCCTCCGGAGTTCGCGGCTGGCGCTGGTCACCTCGGGGACAACCACCCTCGAGGGTGTCTTTCATACCACCCCGATGCTCGTCCTCTACCGGATCCCCGCTATCTCCTACTGGGCCTCCCGCCCGTGGCAACTCATTCCGCACATCTCCCTCCCCAACCTTCTGGCAGGACGAGAAGTCGTGCCCGAGTTCGTCCTCTGGAGAGATAAGGACACCCGGTTCGTCGACACCGCGGCCTCTTGCTTCAGTGATCCGCAGGAGCGAGAACGGATCCGCGCAGGGCTCCGGGAAGTCCGCTCCGGCCTGCTGGCGCGCCGGGACGCCTCCATGGCCGCCGCACAGGCGGTGTGCGAGATCGTCGATCAGAGAGAGTTTGCGAGGAACGGCTGACCTGCTAGAATGGTCGCCCACGGATCCGGGGGAGTTCAGGAATGAAAATCCATCCGACGGCGGTCATCGACAGGACCGCGGAGCTTGCGGAAGACGTGGAGGTGGGTCCGTACGCGATCGTCGAGGCGGACGTCACGATCGGCCCCGGCACCAAGCTCTGGCCCCACGCCTATGTCGCGCGCTGGACCGAGATCGGCCGCAACTGCCAGATCCACATGGGGGCGGTCCTCGGTCACGAGCCGATGGATCTGTCCTTCAAGGGAGAGCGGTCGTTCCTCAAGGTGGGAGATCGGAACGTCTTCCGAGAGTATTCCTCAGTCCACCGGGGAGCGAAGCCAGAATCGTCCACCATCGTCGGCGACGACAACTACTTCATGGCCTCATCGCACGCGGGCCACAATGCAAAAATTGGAAACAACGTGATTCTCGCGAGCGCATCGATGTTGGCGGGACACGTTGTCGTGGATGACCAGGTCTTCCTATCCGGCCATACCGGGATCCACCAGTTCTGCCGCATCGGACGTCTCGCCTTCATCTCGGGTCTCTCCGCCGTGAACCTCGACGTGCCACCGTACATGATTGCCGGGGGCCGTCCGGCGGAGATCATGGGACTGAACCGGGAAGGGCTTCGCCGCGCTGGCATCGACGACGCCTCGCGCCTAAAACTGAAGAAGGCGTTCAAGGTGCTCTACCGATCTTCCAATCCGACCGGGGACGCTCTGGCGATCCTCGAGGAGAACGGGGTCTCCCCGGAGGTTCGACACCTGATCGACTTCATCCGCGGGTCGACCCGGGGCACATGCCGCTACGTCCGGCACCGCCGGTATTCCTAGACAAAAAGGTCGGGCGACCCGCGTCGGCTACTCCGGTTTCGTGTCCATGAGGGTCCTGCGCATCTCGTTGATCTGGCTCAGAAGGTCGTGGACTCGCTCGAAGGTCTCGTCCTTCTCCACCGCCTCATCGCACCGCTCCTGGGCCTGAACCAGCAGGTCGTTCGCCCGCTCCCAGTCAGCCATCTTTTTGCCGCCGTCCCTGAACGTCCTCCAGGCTTCCCTGGCTTCGCGATAGAGATTGTTGCCGGTCTGGTATAGCTCCCGCGCTTCCCTCTCGGGTGTCGATGGCTCCTCCGGCTCCGGCTCCGGCTCTATCTCCTCGGCCGGCTTCTTTTCCGGCTCCGGGGGAGGCTCCTCCTTCACTTCCTCCGTCTCGGCCTCATCCTTCTCCGTCTCCGGGGGAGCGCTCCGGCTGCGCCCACAGCCGGGTAGGGCCTGCGACACGACGAAAAGCATTGCCAGCAAAGTGATGCACGAGAGCCTCATGCCAAACCTCCCAGGGCAGCGAATCCGCGTTCAGAGAAGGTGGGCCGGATCACACTAAGGCCCGGTCGTCCTCCAACCCGCGCGAATCACAGATGCTCGAATGACCTCGGCGACAGCCGGATCGTACAGGATGTGCTGCTAGAAGATCAACTGGCCTGAATTTTTCAGAGGCTTTGGCCGGCGTACGGCCGGATGGCTTGCAGGGACGGTCAGGCGCTGGAAGGGAGCCAGTCCGGGTTTCTCACAGGGGGTCCCCTTTGCAACCGTCCGCTGGACGGTTGCAATCGCCTGCGGCGACCGGGGCTTACCTGTCGCGTAGCAGGAGCTCTGTGAGAAATTCGGGCTTAGACCGGGTCGGGGACAGGCTCCTCGCGACCCAAGACGTCCTCGATCTTGGCCCGGAGGTGATCCAGCTCGAAGGGCTTCTGTACGATGCCCATGATCGCAGGGTCCTTCAGCAGGAGCTTCGTCTCCATGTCGTTGGGATACCCTGTAACGATGATCGTCGGGGTATATGTCTTGGAGGGCAACTCTGATCTTTCCGCCACGTCCAGGCTGCTGATCTTGAACGACGTGTAGGCCGAGAGTCCCGGCATCTTTACATCCAGCAGGATCAGATCGTAGCCGGCGGCATTCCGTAGCAGCAGATCGCTGCCGCTGCACGCCGTCTCTACAGCGTAGCCGATGCTGGAGAGGTAACTGGTCAGGAGATCCCGAATCTTGGCCTCATCGTCGACCACGAGGATCTTTTTCACGGCTTGGCCGCCTTTCAGAATGCCCCCTCCTGAGACCTTCTAAGCATAACCCGTTCGCGAAAATCCGTCAACAATCCCGCCTGGTGACCCTTGTCCAGCTAGAACATCCCACCTACAATCATGCCCGCTTCAGAACGACGGCCAGGAGGGAGCCCCATCGTTCAGGGAAACTGGTTCCGCAGGATGTACCAATGGGTGGCCGGGTTCGCTGATTCCAAGCACGCCGACCTCGCCCTGTTCGTCATTGCCTTCGCGGAATCCTCTTTCTTTCCCATCCCCCCTGACGTCCTCCTCCTCGCCCTGGCCTTCGCGAAACCCTCGCGGGCCCTACGTTACGCCTTGATCTGTACCGCCGGCTCCGTCCTTGGAGGTGCGTTCGGCTATGCGCTTGGACACACATTTCTTCGAGCGGCAGTCGTGAAGATCGTCGGCCAGATCGGGTGGTCGGAACAGTTCGCGCATGCTGGGATTCTCTACGACCGGTATGATGTGTGGGCGGTCGGGGTGGCCGCCTTCACCGTCATCCCGTTCAAGGTCTTCACGATACTGGCGGGGCTCTTCCGCCTCGACTTCTGGTGGTTCATGCTCGCGTCGGTCATCGGGCGCGGGGGACGTTTTTTCATCGTGGCCCTGGCGATCCGGTGGTTCGGTCCTCGCCTGAAACCTTGGGTAGAAAAATACCTGGAGTGGTGCTCGTTGGCCATCGTCGCTCTCATCATTCTCGGATTCATGATTCTTGGTTGGCTGGCGCCGGCGCCGATCGAAACGAGTCCGGAGGAGCTGGAGTCGAGAATCCAGGACTTGAACAGCGATGATCTCGACACCCGAAAGGCGGCGAGCCTCTATCTTCTCGATGCCACGCGCCTCTTCTTCGGGTACAACCCTTCGGGCCCTGACGAAGAGCGCCGCCAGGCGATAGACAAGTGGCTCGAATGGTACGCCGAGACCTATCCTGACGGCCCCCCATCGGACGACTCCAGCCCGGAGAAGGAGGAGGGCGGTTGAGCAGCCCGTTGATTGCCGTCATCGGCGGAGATCCCTGCTCGGAGAAGGAAGGGCAGGATGCGCGAGAGGTGGGGGAGCGCATCGCCCTCTGCGGGGCGATCCTCCTGACCGGCGGCCTGGGCGGAGTGATGGAGTTCGCCTCCGAGGGAGCGGCCCGCGCAGGGGGGATCACGGTAGGGATTCTTCCAGGGGATGACCCCTCCTCGGCGAACGCCCACGTGACGATTCCGATCTGCACGAGCCTCGGTCATCTGCGCAACACGCTCGTCGTCTCGGCCGGGCAGGCGGTGATCGCGATCGGGGGCCGCATCGGGACTCTCAGCGAAATCGCCTTCGCCCGACTCAGCGGAAAACGGGTCATCGGTCTGGGAAGCTGGAGACTGGACGAAGGTCGCCTCCCCGAAGACGTGGTATTCCCTGCCTCGTCTCCCGAGGAGGCGGTAGCCCTTGCCTTGCGGGAGGCGAAGCGATGAGCCGCTTCGGTATCGGATGGATCGCCGCCTGGGCCCCCTTGGTTACTCTGGGGATCGCCTGCGTAGCCTCGTCGTCTCCTTCCTCCCTGCCGTTTTCTCAGGGACCCATGTCCCTCACGCTGCCGATAGCTCGGATGCCGCACACCCTGAATCCTCTCAACATTCGCAACGCGCAAGTCGTGAGATTCATCTTTGACGGGCTGACCCGTCTCGATCCAACCACCGGGGCCCCTATCCCGGCTCTCGCCGAATCGTGGCAAATCGATCCCGGAGGAAAGGTCTATACTTTCCGTATACGATCCGACGTCCTCTGGAGCAATCGCCGGCCATTCGGCCCCGAAGACGTTCTCTTCACCCTGGACCGACTGGTCCTCTCCGAAGATATCCGGAACCCGTATCGGGAACTCCTTCGGGTCCCCGCGCCGGGGGGGGGCGGATTTCCAAGTCTGGAGCGAGTGAGCGAAACCGAGATCCGCCTGACCCTCCCCGCTCCGTTTCCCCCGCTCCTTCGAGCACTTTCCTATATTCCGATTCTTCCCAAGCACCGCCTCGAGGCTGATCTTGCTCAGGGGATGATCCACCTTTCCTGGCGGATGAGCGATTCCGTGAGGGAGGTCGTAGGGACGGGGCCGTTCATTCTCGACGATATCGACCCGGGGCGAGAGGTCCGACTTCGCCGAAACCCGTACTACTGGGAGCGAGACGAGGACGGCTCGAGGCTCCCGCGTCTCGACCGGATCGTCTATCGGGTCGTTCGCGACCCTGTTCAAGCCCTTCTCGACGGGGAGATCGATCTCCTCGTGGCCGATTCCCATCGAATCGACGAGATCCGACCCCACGCACGCCGCTCTTCCATTGACCTCCTGGAGGCGGGACCCCTCGGAGAGGCGACGTTCCTCGTTTTCCGGCACAGACCGACGAGCCTCGGCCGACTCTTCGCTCGAAAGAAGTTCCGTCAGGCAATCTCTCATGCGATCGACCGACATCAGATGGTCGAGACGATTTTCGGCGGGCTAGGCCGGGTGCAGCGGTCTCCGATCAGCAAGGCCAATCCCTATTTTCATCACGACGAGGTCCGGACCTATCCGTTCGATCCGGTCCTGGCCATGCGGGGACTGGATGAGATCGGGGCGAAAGATCGGGATCGGGACGGGGTCCGCGAGACCCCCGATGGCCAGCCGCTCTCCTTCGATATTCTGGTGAGCATCTCGACCAACCATACTTTCGACATTGCGCTACAGATCGAGGCGAATCTTCGCGCCATCGGCATCCGAGCCCGGAGCCGACCGATCGCTCCGGACCGGCTCTTCGATGCCATCCAATCGGGGCAATGGGACGCCATTGTTCACACGATCCCCGAGGCGATCGATCCGCAACTCCTCTCGCGAATCTGGGCGAGCGACGCCTCGATGCACTACTGGAACCCGAGCCAGTCGGAGCCGGCGACGCCCTGGGAGGCGGAGATCGATCAGATCTTTCGAGATGCCCGCCGGGAGCTAGATGATGAGAAGCGACGGAAGCTCTACCGACGTTTCCAGGAGATCGCCGCCGAGGAGGTCCCGCTGATCTTCACTACTCAAAGGGCGCCGATCATCGCCGTTCGCAGCCGGGTTCAGAACGTCGAGCCCGCCGCGATCGGGGTCCTGCACAACATCACAAGGATTCTAGTGAGTCAATGAGTGCGGGCTACCGCGAGATCCGCCGGCCTGGGATCCGATGGCTCGTGCTGGAGGGCTGGGAGGAAAAGCTGCCCCTTCTCGAATGGGCGGACGGCTGGGAATCCATACGGGGAGCGGAAATCCGGAAGGTCTCCGTCAAGAAGACCATCCTCGCGGCGCCCAGCGCCGGGGAAGTCTTTCTGATCAAGGTTTATCACGCCCCGACATTCCTTCGGCGGCTCCTCACCTACCGGAGGCGGTCCCCCGCCTTCCGTGACGTTGAACTCTTCCGTGAACTGGACCGTCGCGGCGTGCCGCTCTCTCTCCCGGTCGCCGCCGGAGAGCGGAGGGCCATCGGGTTCCAGGGCGCATCCTGTCTCGTCGTGCGGCCGGTAGGAGGGGCCGTCGCCATCGATCGCCTCCTACTCGACCGGGAGGCGCAGGGCACGCAGCGCCGCCTCCTCCTCGGGGCCTACGGGGCATTCGCTCGCCAGGTCCACGAGAGCGGAGTCCTCCAGGAGGACTTCGATCCGAACAACGCCATCTGCCTCTCTCCGGACGCCGATCCTCCCGAGATCGAGCTCGTCGACATGGAGCGAGTGAGCACATCCGATC
>JAPUJT010000164.1 GCA_027296055.1 Planctomycetota bacterium
TCACCGAACTGGCGTCCCTCTGGTATCTGCTTATGGCTCGAACCAGGATGGTGCGATAGGTTCGCCCACTGTACCCCTTCTACTGCCTTCTAATGAATCATTTACAAACTACCGACCCCGAAATTTTCGAGGCGATCCGCAGCGAAGCGACGCGTCAAGCTTCACAGCTGGAGCTCATCGCGAGTGAGAATTTCGTTTCCCGGGCCGTTCTCGAGGCCATGGGGTCCGTCCTGACCAACAAGTACGCCGAGGGGCTTCCCGGAAGGCGCTACTACGGCGGATGTGAGTTCGTCGATGAGGCGGAGGAACTGGCGCGCAGCCGGGCCATTCGGCTTTTCTCGGCGGACCATGCCAACGTACAGCCGCACTCCGGAGCCCAGGCCAACCTGGCCGCCTACTTCGCGTTGCTCGAGCCGGGTGACACGATCCTGGGGATGGACTTGAGTCACGGTGGCCATCTGACCCATGGGTCGTCGGTGAATTTCAGCGGACAGCTTTATAACGCAGTGTCGTACGGAGTGCGGGATTCGGATGCGCGCATCGACTACGACCTCCTTCGCGAGACGGCGTTGGAGACTCGTCCGAAGATGATCGTGTCCGGTGCTAGCGCCTATCCTCGGGTTATCGATTTCGAGAGGTTCAGCGATATCGCCCGTGAGGTGGGCGCCTACCACATGGTCGATATGGCCCACATCGCGGGCCTCGTGGCAGCCGGGCTCCATCCAAGTCCGATCCCGCACGCCGACATCGTCACGACGACGACCCATAAGACGCTTCGGGGCCCGAGAGGGGGGATGATCCTATGTAAGGAGGAGCACAAGAAGGCGGTGGACAAGGCCGTGTTCCCGGGTCTGCAAGGGGGGCCGTTGATGCACATCATCGCGGCCAAGGCGGTCTCGTTCAAAGAAGCTCTTGAACCCGACTTCAAGATTTACCAGCGCCAGATCCTCGACAACACAAAGGCACTCGCGGATCGGCTCATCGACAACGGGTTCTCGCTGGTCAGCGATGGCACGGACAACCACCTCCTTCTCGTTGATCTGCGCGAGAGCCACGAGGAGCTCACCGGAAAGGAGGCGGAGCACACGCTCGAACGCGCTGGCATGACGGTCAACAAGAACACCGTTCCGAGGGAGACCCGGTCGCCCTTCGTCACATCGGGGCTCCGGATTGGCACACCCGCTGTGACCACGCGGGGCCTCCAGGAACCGCATATGCACCAGATCGCAGACTGGATCGCCGCTGTGCTAACAGACGTATCGGACGAAGGGGTGATTTCAAAGACACGTGGCGAGGTCGAGGCGTTGTGTACGTCTTTTCCACTATATGAGGAGTTGGCTGGACGTGTCTAGGAGGCTTTTGGCCTGGCGCGAGGATCGCGAGCGGGTGACATTGCCGTATGACTGAACTCCAGTTTGCCGAAGACGTTCTGGATCAGCTCCAGGAAAAGCACCCCCGCTTTCACGGGAAGGCCTACGTCTTCTTGCTCTCGGCTCTGCAGGAAGTCATGCAAGGGTTGGAGGAACCCCGGCACATCAGCGGGGCGGAGTTAGCGGACGGTGTCCGCCGACTCGCGTTGAGCCGCTTCGGACCCTTGTCCCGGACAGTGCTTCAGCATTGGGGGATCCACTCGACGGAGGATTTGGGCGATATCGTCTTCGCTCTGGTGGAGTGCGGCGTGCTTATCCGTCAGGAGGGGGATTCCCGAGAAGATTTTCGGGACGTCTTTGATTTCGAAGAGGCGTTCGAGCAAGATTATCCGTGGAGTCCAGGGATCTGAAGTCTTTGGAATCGGGGAATCGTCACGAAGCGGGGAGGGGCTAACATGGACGAATCTGGATTTCCTCGTTGTCAAAAGTGTGATACGGGGATCCTGCTTCCTCTTTCTGACTATGGCCGCGATGGAGCCTCCATCCGTTATAAGGCCTGGGTGTGCTCCAACCCAGTGTGTGGGTTCAACATCCGGATCGACAATGGGGAGATTTCGCTCGGTCGAAGTATCGGCGAGAGCTACAAGTAGGCTACCTCCTTCGCCCTTTGGGCTGACTTCCCCTTCCGCTGGATTCGTGGGCTGGATTCCTCAGGGGGCCCGGGTATGAGTTCGACGCAACTCCGGCCCTTTGCACGCTCGCGAGTTTGGGCACCCACGGCCACGGAGGCCGCCGCCTTCGACCGTGCCGCCATCGAGCGCCAAGGGGTCCCGCAGGCAGCCCTCATGGAGTGTGCGGGGCGGTCCGCCGCAGAAGTCCTCGTCCGGCTCTTTCCGCAGGGAGAGGTTCTCGCGCTGATCGGCGCTGGAAACAATGGTGGGGATGGCCTCGTGATGCTCCGAACCTTGCACGCGTGGGGCCGCCCGGTCAGAGCGGTTCTGGTGGCCGACAGGCAGCAGCGAGCGGCTGCGCCAGCGGGTGGGAATTTGCTGCGTGGCTGGCATATCCCGTTCGAGAAGGACGATGGGCTCGGACACGATTCGGGGCACCTGGATACGGTGTTGCGTGCCGCCTCGGTCATGGTGGACGGTATTCTCGGCACCGGCAT
>JAPUJT010000165.1 GCA_027296055.1 Planctomycetota bacterium
CCTGTGATCATCGTGACGGCCTTCGGCTCGATCGAGACCGCCGTCGACGCGATGAAGGAGGGGGCGTTCGACTACGTCACGAAGCCGTTCAAGGAAGATGAGATCAAGCTGATCATCGGCCGGGCGCTGAGGGTCTCCACCGTCCTCACCGAGAATCGGGTTCTCAGGGAGGAGCTGGAGGGAAAATACAACTTCAACAAGATCATCGGAACCTCCAAGGCGATGCTGGACGCGCTCAGCCTCGCGGGAGAGGTATCCAGCACGGACACGACGGTCCTCCTGCTGGGGGAAAGCGGGACGGGGAAGGAGCTGTTCGCTCGGGCGATCCACTACAACAGCCCTCGCCGCGCAGGGCCCTTCCTCGCGATCAACTGCGCCGCCATCCCCGACACGCTTCTGGAGAGCGAGCTCTTCGGCTACGAGCGAGGAGCGTTCACGGGAGCGGAGCGGCGTCGACATGGGAAGTTCGAGGTCGCATCGGGGGGGACGATCCTCCTCGACGAGGTCGCCGACATGAGCGGGGCGGTGCAGGCCAAGCTGCTCCGGGTCCTGGAGGAGAAGCAGTATGAGAGGCTGGGGGGCGACGAGACGATCAACTTCGACGTGAGGCTGATCTGCGCCACGAACAAGGACATCATCCAGCTCGTGGCGGAAGACTCTTTCCGGGACGACCTCTACTACCGGGTCAGCGCCTATCCGATCCGGCTTCCTCCGCTTCGGGAGCGGAGGGAGGACATCCTGCCGATCGCCAAGGCCGCCACCATCGAGCTGGCCAACCAGATGGGCCGAAAGGTGCCGGGCCTCTCGGAGGAGGCGAGGCGATTCATCCTCCAGCATCCATGGCAGGGGAATATCCGGGAGCTGAAAAACGCGATCGAACGCGCGGTGATCCTCACGAAGGGGAACCAGATCGAGGCGGAACACCTCCAGCCTCCGCTCGCGGCGGACCGCGGCTCCGCCCTTTCCGGCAACGGGAGGGCCGAAGATATCACCCTTCCCGAAGCAGGCGTGAGGCTCGGCGAGGTGGAGAGGAGCCTGATCCTGCAGGCCCTCGAGCGCTCCCAGTACAATACGTCCGCGGCGGCCAAGCTCCTCGGCATCTCGCGCCCGACGATGCGCTATCGCGTCGCCAAGTACGACATACCTGTGCCGGGTCGCGTCGAATAGACTCGATCCGGATGGCCTGGAAGTGCTTGCAGGAGGACGCACCGCTTACTAACATACCAGTGATCGCTGGGGGTGAGGCGAAAAGCCTCTGAGACGGGCCGTATGGGCGTCCCGAACCCCTCGAACCTGAACCGGTTGGGACCGGCGTAGGGAAGCGAAAGGTAGCTCGCCTGCCTTGGGTCGCGCCGTCCTTCGACGGCGTTTTTTCTTGGGGCCAGGCGGCTGACGATCGTGGGAGGAGTCATGAAGTCGAGCGATGCGAGGAGGAAGGGCGCCAGCGCCCCGGAGGACAGTTCCATCATCACGAGGGAGCCCTTCCCGGCCTCCCGGAAAATATACGTCGGGGGGACCCGACACACGGCCATCCGCGTACCGATGCGCGAGATCTCTCCGACCGCAGGTCCGGATGGGGGCGAGCGACCCGTCGTCGTCTACGACACGTCGGGGCCGTACACGGACCCCGACATCGATTTCGATGTGCGGAAAGGTGTTCCGGCCCTCCGTCAACCCTGGATCCGGGAGCGCGGCGACTCGGACGAGCTACCCGAGATCTCCAGCCGGTACGGAAGGGAGAGACTCAAAGACCCATCCCTGAACGGGATTCGTTTTCCGTCCGCACGGAGACCCTGGCGAGCCAGGTCGGGGCATCGGGTCACGCAGATGCATTACGCCAGGAAAGGAATCGTGACTCCGGAGATGGAGTACATCGCGATCCGAGAAAACGGCCTGCGTGAGGCCATTCGAGAGAGGCCCCAGCATCCCGGCCAGTCATGGGGCGCCTCGCTGCCCGCCGAAATCACGCCCGAGTTCGTCCGCGATGAGGTCGCTCGGGGGAGGGCGATCATCCCGTCCAACATCAACCATACCGAGCTGGAACCGATGATCATCGGCCGCAACTTCCTCGTGAAGATCAACGCCAACATCGGCAACTCCGCCGTGGCCAGCAGCATCGAAGAAGAGGTGGAGAAGATGGTGTGGGCGATCCGCTGGGGCGCCGACACGATCATGGATCTCTCCACCGGCGACAACATTCACGAGACGAGGGAGTGGATCATCCGGAACTGCCCCGTCCCGCTGGGCACGGTCCCTATCTATCAAGCCCTGGAGAAGGTCGGCGGCGTGGCCGAAGACCTGACCTGGGAGCTGTACCGGGACACACTGATCGAGCAGGCGGAGCAGGGGGTCGACTACTTCACGATCCACGCGGGCGTGCTGCTCTCGTTCGTACCCCTCACGGCAAACCGGGTGACCGGTATCGTCAGCCGGGGCGGGTCGATCCACGCCAAGTGGTGTCTCGCCCATCACAAGGAGAACTTCACTTACACCCACTGGGACGAGATCTGCGAGATCATGGCCGCCTACGACATATCGTTCTCGATCGGCGACGGACTGCGGCCCGGCTCGATCGCCGATGCGAATGACGAGGCCCAGTTCGCCGAGCTGAAGACGCAGGGAGGCCTGACTCAACGGGCCTGGGAACAGGACGTCCAGGTGATGAACGAGGGCCCGGGGCACGTCCCGATGCAGCTCATCCAGGAGAACATGCAGAAGCAGCTCGAGTGGTGCCACGAGGCGCCGTTCTACACCCTCGGCCCTCTCACGACGGACGTGGCTCCAGGCTACGATCACATCACGAGCGCGATCGGCGCCGCCATGATCGGGTGGTACGGGTGCGCGATGCTCTGCTACGTCACGCCGAAGGAGCACCTCGGGCTGCCCAACCGGAAGGACGTCAAGGACGGGGTGATCGCCTATCGGATCGCCGCCCACGCCGCCGACCTCGCCAAGGGCCACCCTGGCGCCCAGGCGCGCGACGATGCCATCTCGCGCGCAAGGTTCGGATTCCGCTGGGAGGACCAGTTCAATCTCTCCCTCGACCCGGAGACCGCCCGCGCCTTCCACGACGAGACCCTGCCCCACGATGCGGCCAAGGAGGCGCATTTCTGCAGCATGTGCGGGCCGAAGTTCTGCTCGATGAAGATTTCAGAGGAGGTCCGGGAGTACGCCCGGCAGCAGAACCTCACCGACGGGGAGGCCATCGAGAAGGGTCTCGAGGAGAAGAGCAAGGAGTTCCGCGATTCGGGATCGAAGATTTATCTCTGAGATAGGCGGATTTGCGCGATGCCTCTGAGCGAATCATCCGGGGCGTGAAACGCCTGGATTAGCGGGTGGATCTGCCAGGAACCGCTTTTCCGTTTCCGGCAAGGTGGTATAATAGATCTGGAAGAACGGGCGGGATGTCTCTCCCGCCGAGGTTCCGTGAAGAGGTCTAGCCGATGGCGGAAGTCGCACCAGCCACGAAACCGAAGAAGGCCAAGAAGCCGCGGCC
Organism: Planctomycetota bacterium; assembly: GCA_027296055.1. Classification (GTDB taxonomy): domain Bacteria; phylum Planctomycetota; class JAPUJT01; order JAPUJT01; family JAPUJT01; genus JAPUJT01. The sequence goes on from JAPUJT010000165.1 coordinate 3,497, forward strand.
GATCGCCGTGATCCGGGAAGAAGGTTGTACCGGTTGCGAGGCATGCATCGTTGTCTGCCCCGTCGACTGCATTCATATAGTGCCCGGAGAGCATCCCGCGGGCGTCAATCCCATCTGTCGTGTGGACACGGAAGTCTGCATCGGTTGCACGATCTGCGCCGTCGACTGTCCGTGGGACACCATCGACATGGTGTTCCCTCACGATGGCTCACCGTCCCGCTACCCCGATTTCCCCAAGCGCTGGAAGTTCAAAGGATAACGCCCGGTAGGAACTCCGGAGCGTCCTGAAAGACCAGAGAAGATGTCGACTCGCTCGTTGAAGCTCCTCATAGGCGGTGAAGCGGGGGACGGTGTGTTCTCCACCGCGGACATGATCGCCAAGGCGTTCTCGCGAGCGGGCCTGCACGTCTTCACCAGCCAGATCTATTCGTCACGGATTCGAGGCGGACACATCTACACGACCGTGCGCGTTTCCGACGAGCCTCTGCAGAGCCAGGGCGATCACCCGGACTTCGTGATCGGTCTCGACCTGAACACGGTGGAGCTACACGGCAAGAACGTCAATCCGGGAGGCGCTGTCGTCTACGACAACTCGGCCGGAGAGGTCGATCCGAAGATCGTCGGGAACGGCAACGTGACGTTCCTTCCCGTCCCGGCCAAGCAGGTGGCGCAAAAAGAACTGAAGATGCCCGTGATGAAGAACCTGGTCCTCGCGGGAGCTGCATTCAGGGCTCTCGAGTTCGATCCGAACCTCGAGATCCTGGGGACCATGGTCGAGGAGAGGTTCGGCCGCAAGGGCCGTGAGATCGTGGAGAAGAATCTGAAGGCGGCGGCGCGAGGCAAGGAGCTGGTGTCGGAATCGCTCAACGGCGCGCATCCGCTCCCGCTGATGAAAGGCGCGGATAAGGATCTCCTCCTCCTCTCGGGGAGCGACGCTCTCTCTCTGGGGGCGATCGCCGCCGGTTGCCGCTTTACTGCCTCCTACCCGATCACCCCGGCGACCGACGTGCTCGAATTCATGGTGAAGCGCCTTCCGAAGCTGGGGGGCGCCTGCGTCCAGGCGGAGGACGAGCTCTCCGCCGTCCACATGATCATCGGAGCCTCATGGGCCGGCGTGCGATCGATCACGTCGACCTCGGGGCCCGGGCTCTCCCTGATGGTGGAGGGGCTCGGCCTCGCATCGATGACCGAGACGCCGATCGTCGTGGTGGACGTGCAACGAGCGGGTCCCAGCACCGGCGTCCCGACGAAGACGGAGCAGGGAGACCTGGATCTCCTGGTATACGGTGCCCATGGAGAAGCGCCCCGTATCGTCCTCGCGCCTTCGGACACGGAGGAGTGCTTCCGGATGGGCGCGGAGGCGTTCAATCTGGCGGACCGGTACCAGTGTCCCGTCTTTGTCGCTCTGGATCAGTTCCTTGGCCAGGCGAAGAAGACACTGCCGGGCCTCGACATCAACTCCGTCCGGATCGACAGGGGTCAGATGGCGCCGAAGAATGGTTCCAAGGATTTCCGCCGGTACGAGGTGACGGATTCCGGCGTCTCTCCTCGGGCTCTCCCCGGCCGTGTCGAAGCGACGCTGAACGCGACGGGCCTGATTCACGATGAGGATGGTTTCCCTAGAGACAATCCGGAGGTGCGCGTCCGGATGATGGACAAGCTCTTCCGGAAGATGGAGCCGCTCCGGGAGGAGTTTCCCGGCCCGCAGGTCCACGGCGATCAGAAGAGCGATACGACGATCCTCGCCTGGGGCTCGACGAAGGGAGCGATACTCGAGGCGATGGAGATCCTGAGGGAAGAAGGGATCACCCTCCGCCTCCTGCATTTCTCGTATATCTGGCCGCTCCCGAGAAAGAAGGTCGAGGAGGCGATCGGCTCACCTCGCCGGGTCATCTGCGTCGAAAACAACATGGGCGGCCAGTTCGCTGGCCTCCTCCGCAGAGAGATTGGCCTCGACGCGGAGAAGTTGACTCGCTATGACGGGCGACCGTTCACCGCCAAGGGCCTGAGGAAGAGTCTGAAGAGGAGGTTGAGCGAATGAGTCAGGCCCTGAGACAGCCTCCGGAAAAGATTGATGTGAAGATATACGAGGAGCACTCCTCGCCCGTCTGGTGGTGCGCCGGTTGCGGCGACTTCGGCGTATTGAAGGCCCTGAAGATCGCGCTCAGCGAGCTGGGGATCGCACCGCAGGACCTGGCGCTGGTCACCGGCATCGGGTGCTCCGGGAAGATCGGCACCTACATGAACGGGAACAACTTTCATGGGACCCATGGGCGAATTCTTCCGATTGCGACGGGGGTCCGGATCGCCAACCCGAACCTGACGGTGATCGGGCTCGGCGGTGACGGCGACGGGTATGCTATCGGGTTGGGTCACCTTCCCCACACGGTGCGCAGAAACCTCAACATCACCTATATCGTGATGGACAATCAGACCTACGGCCTGACCAAGGGGCAGGTCTCTCCGACGTCGGATCTCACTTACAAGACCTCGACGACTCCGGAGGGGAACATCGAAGCGGCGGTGAACCCGCTGGCGATCGCCCTCGCGGCCGGAGCCACCTTTGTCGCCCGCGCCTTCTCGGCCAACCAGAAGAGTCAGGTCGACATCATGAAGGCCGGCATTCAGCATGAGGGGTTCGCCCTGATCAATATCTTCAGCCCATGCGTCACGTACAACAAGGTCAACACCTACAAGTGGTTCCGGGAGAACGCGTACGAGCTCGCCGCGGAGGGTCACGATCCGAAGAATCACAAGCAGGCGCTCGAGGCGGCATTCCGGTCGGACAAGCTGCCTCTCGGCATCTTCTACCAGATCGACCGTCCGACGTTCGAGGCGGCGCGGCCGGGCGCCACGGAGACTCCGATGGTGGATCTTCCCATCGAGGGACAGGATCACACCGGTCTCCTGAAGGACTTTGCCTGAACCGGAGAGGAGCGGCATGACCGCCGATCCTTCTTCACGAAGAAAACCTCTTGCGAATCCTCCCGCGGCCAATCTGAGGCTCGACCACCGGGGTCGATGGCTCCAGGACGGAGAGGAGATCACCCACCCTAGGATCCTGAGGGCTCTTCACCGGGGCATCCGGCGTGAGGCCTCGGGCGAATACTCCGTCCAGATCGGCTGGCAGAAGGCCATCGTGCAGGTGGACGAATGCCCGTACTTCGTCCGGAGCCTCGAGTTCGTCGTCGGGGAGCTGCCGGCCCTTACCCTGAGCGACGGCTCGGAGGAGAGGCTGGACCCCTCCACCCTGAACCTGGCTCGAGAGGACGCCCTCTTCTGCAGGGTGAAAGGGAATGCCCATACGGCGCGATTCCTGCCCGCGGCCATGATGCAGTTCGGGGATCGGACGGAGGAGCGGGGGGACGACCTCGTATTCATCTCGGGGCGAGGAGAGTATCCTATCCGGCAAGGGATTTCGAACGACGACGAGGAACCGGGAGAAGGAACGGATGACGACTGAGCGCGAAACTCTCGAGATCGATGTCCTCTTCGTCGGTGCCGGCCCCGCCTGCCTCGCGGGCGCCTACCACCTCGCCCAGCAGATCAAGAAGCACGACGAGAAGGCCGCCGACGGGGACAAGCTAGGCGAGGTCTCGATCGCCGTGATCGAGAAGAGCGACCCGATAGGAGCCCACGCGATATCGGGCGCCGTGATGGACCCGAAGGGCCTCAGGGAAGTGATCCCGGACTTCATCGAGCGCGGCGCCCCCGTCGAGTCGGAGGTCGGACCGGACAGCCTCGTCGTCATGTTCGAGAACTGGAAGTTCCGGGCTCCGATCACACCGGGACCCCTCCGCAATCACGGCAACTACGTCGTATCCCTCAACAAGCTGGTCATCTGGCTCGCCTCGGAGTGCGAGAAGGCAGGCGTCGATATCTTCTGCGGCTTCCCGGGGGTCAAGCTCCTCACGGAGGAGGGCCGGGTCGTCGGAGTCCGCACCGGGGACAAGGGGATCGACAAGAACGGAGTGAGGAAGTCCAACTTCGAGCCCGGCGTGGACATCAAGGCCAAGGTCACAGTCCTGGGGGAGGGCCCTCTCGGCACCCTGACGAAGCAGCTGATCCGGCAGTTCGACCTGGACAAGGGGCGCAGCCCACAGGTCTACGCCACGGGGATCAAGGAGGTGTGGGAGGTCCCCGACGGGAGGCTGGCGAAGGGGGAGGTGATCCACACGATGGGCTTCCCCCTCGAGTCGGACACCTTCGGGGGCGGCTTCATCTACATGATGTCGGGAGGGTTGGCCTCGATCGGATTCGTGATCGGCCTCGATTATCCGGACCCGTTCCTGGACATCCACGAGAAGTTCCAACAATTCAAGAATCACCCGTTCGTCCGGAAGATCCTCGACGGGGGCAAGATGCTCACCTACGGGGCGAAAACGATCCCCGAGGGAGGCTACTTCGCCGTGCCGAAGGTCTATGCTCCGGGAGCCCTGATCGTGGGGGACTCGGCGAGCTTGCTGAACGGCCAGCGTCTCAAGGGGATTCACCTCGGGATCAAGTCTGGTGCCCTGGCGGCCGAGGCGATCGTCGGGGCGCTCGAGAAGAACGATTTTTCGGAAGCGACACTCTCTGCCTACGGCAAGGCTCTGGATGATTCCTGGGTGATGGAAGAGATGTACAGTGCCCGGAATTTCCGGCAGCCGTTCCGCTACGGGCTCCTGACGGGAATCCTGAACGCCGGCTTCGCGTTGATCACGAAGGGGCGGGGCTTCTGGTCGCGCCTCGATGCCGAGAAGGATCACCTTGGCATGAAGAAGATCTCGGAAGTCCACGGCGACCACGCCTCCCCCCATCGGATGACGTTCGACGGGAAGATCACGATCGACAAGCTCACCGACGTCTACCACTCGAACACCAACCACGAGGAGGATCAGCCTTCACACCTGATCGTTCCCGACACCGATCTCTGCGCGACCCGCTGCAAGGAGGAGTATGGCAACCCGTGCCAGTTCTTCTGTCCCGCAAACGTCTACGAGATCGTCGATGACAACGGAGGGGTTCGCCTGCACTTGAACCCCTCCAACTGTGTCCACTGCAAGACCTGCGAGATCAAGGACCCGTACGAGAACATCGAATGGGTCCTCCCCGAAGGGGGCGGCGGGCCCCTCTACACGAATCTCTGAGATGCCGCGACGGATCGTCCCATCCTGGTCTCTGGCGAGCCTGCTCCTGGCGGCGGTCCTGGGGACCGGTTGCCAGACGACGATCGGGAACTACTTCGCCAATCGCGCCCGCGACTTTGGCGAGTGTTTCCGCCTTCAGGTCGGCGCGGGTAAGGGAGTCGGGGGCGCCGTCCGCGCCGGGGGCCTGGTCCACGCTGGCCTGCTCTTCGGGGGGAGCTCGAGAGATCTCGGCATCGGCTGGGTCTACGGCAGCGGGTATGCCTTCGGCGCCGGAGCGTCCGGTAAGAAGGGGAGTGATAGGGAAGGCGGATTCACGATCCTGAACTTCGATCTTCATGAGGAGCTGGTCCCGAGGCGGGGCAGGGAGGAAGAGCTCGTCCTTGAAGAACATTTCTGTTTCGGGCTACTGCCGGCCATCTTTTCGAGCGTCAATGACAAGAATCTCTGGACGAATCAGGCCTTGAACGCGAGTCCGCGAGCCCACGTTCACGCCTTCGATATCGAGGCGGAGGTTCACGCTCTTTTTCTCTTTACCAAGGTCGGTTTCAGCCCGGGGGAACTGGTCGACTTCCTCCTCGGGTGGTTCGGCGCCGACATCGCCCAGGATGATCGAAGTCTTCAAGTCACCGATTAGAGGCCTCGCGCGATCAGGTCCCGGCTCTCCCGCCCCGCGAGGATTCCCATGAGCCTCCGGAGCCATGCACGCGTCCTGATCCGCAACGCGGGGCTCAACCTCCTCACTCAGATCTGGCTGATCCTCGTGTTCCTGTTCACGACGCCTGTGGTCGTGCACCGCCTGGGCGACGCGGCGTACGGGGTCCTGTCCCTCACCCTGGTGGTCCTCGGGTTCTTCGTCTTCCTCAACCTGGGGTTGAACCACGCGGTCGTCAAGTTCGTTTCCGATCACCTCGCCCGCGGGGAGGCGAAAGACGTCCGCCGTGTCGCGTCCACCTGCTTGATCGTGAACTTAGTCCTGGGAGTGATAGGAGCGGCCTTGATCGCCGCCCTGGCTCCTCTCTTCGTGTCCGGGCTCTTCAACATACCCGAACCCCTGCAGGAAACCGGACGCCGAGCGTTCTACCTGCTCGCCATCAGCTTCCCTTTCGTCCTGGTGCAGAACACCCTCCAGGGGATCGCGGGGGCTCTGCAACGCTTCGGGCTCGTGAGCATCGTGCAAGGCGCCGCTGGCGCTTTGCAGGGGATCTTGCCTGCGGGGCTCCTGCTCCTGGGCTTTGGTCTGATAGAGGTTGTCCTGGCTCACATGCTCGTTCGAATCTTATCCTGCGTCGCCTACGCCCTGCTGCTCGTCCGTATCCTGCCAGAGTTTCGGGCCGCGCCCTCGTGGCACGGAGCCACCTTCCGCAAATTGATGGGCTTCAGCTCGTGGTTGATCGTCTCCGGAATGGTCTGGCCGATCCTGATGAGCTCCGACCGCGTCCTTATAGGAATGTTGCTCTCCGCCGAGGCGGTAACGTTCTACGCCGTCCCCTTCGGGATCGCGAGCCGCCTCCTGATCTTCTCGGCGAGCATGGCGCCCGTTCTCTTCCCCGCCTTCAGCGAGCGAGTGGCGACGCTGAACATCGCCGCCGTCCGGTCGCTCCTTCTGAAGTCCGCGGGGATGCTCTTCTGCGTGCTGGCCCCCATCGTGCTCCTGCTGATCATTCTCTCCAACCCGATCCTGTCGATCTGGATGGGGGAGGCGTACGGTCGAGAGGGAAGCGCCGTGCTACAGATCCTGGCGGCGAGTATGCTGCCCAACGCGCTGGCCGCGATCCCGATCGCCGCCCTGCTCGGGCTGGGCCGGACGGACATCATCGCCAAGATCCAGATCCTGGAGCTGCCTGTCTACGTGGCGCTGGGCGCGATCCTGATCCCCCGCATGGGGATCGCCGGCGCCGCGACCGCGTGGCTCGTTCGGACGTGCATGGACATGATCTTGATGTACGGGGCGGTCTGGAGGCTCGTGGGCGCCCCCGGCTCGGCGGCTACGGAAGCTCGAGCAGGATAAGAGGCAATCCTCCATGCGTCTGCAGACCCTGATCCGGAAGTGCATCGATCCCCTGGTGCCACGGCAGTACTGGATGGCCTACGACTTCGCCGTGGATCGTTGGATGGGGCGCCTGGAGGAGGAGATCTTCATGCTCGAGCGGTTGCCCACGGAGCGAAAGACAGCGATTGATGTCGGCGCGAACAAGGGTCATTACACGTACAAAATGTCGAAGCTCTTCGAGAACGTGATTGCGTTCGAGCCCAATCGCCTGGTGACGGCCCGCATGGAACGGACCAAGCCGTCGAACGTGAAGGTGGAAAACGTCGCGCTCAGCGATTCCCCATCGGTCGCGACGCTCTACATTCCTATCGTCGATGGCCGGGAGCTCTATGGCTGGGCGAGCTTCGACAGGAAGAACATGCCAGGCGCGACCGAGTTGCGGTCCGTGGAGGTGGAGGTCCGTCCACTGGATGCCTTCTCCATCGATGGAGTCTCCCTGATGAAGATCGATGTCGAGGGGCATGAGCTACAGGTGCTGGCGGGCGCGACGGAAACCATCGAGCGCTGCCGGCCCGTCGTGCTGGTCGAAATCAAGAAGAGGAACCGCTCCGAGGCGGCGGCCCTGTTCGAAGGCTTGCGGTATCGCTGTCACGCATTGCTCGATGGCGAGCTACGCGAGGTCGAGGGTGGGCTGGGGAGCTTTGTCGGGGAGAAGGAGAACTTCTTCTTCATCCCTGAGGGAGGCTCGTAGGGTGTGACCGCGGGGGAAGGGTGAAGCTGCTGATCATCACCGAGGAGTTCCCGCCGATGCGCGGGGGAGTCGCCGATTACACCCGTCATCTCGGGCAGGCGCTCGCAGGAAAGGGCATCCGGACCGTCGTCCTCACTTCAGCCGGATCCGGGGCGCGTCGAGAGGGCGGCGTGGAGGTGCTTCGCGAAGTCCGCTCGTGGAACGCCTTCGGGATGCTCGCGGTTCTCCGGAAGATACGAAGGGCCCGCCCGGATGTCTGCAACCTCCAGTACGTCCCCTACATGTACAGTGCCTACGGCGTGCCGCTGCAAATAGCGGCGCTGGCAGCGGGGATACGCGCCATGGGGATCCCCCTGGTGACCACGATTCACGAAGTGGGCGGCTGCTTCAGGTGGGCCCGCCCGAAGTACTGGGGGATCGTGCTCCTGCAACGGGTCATCGCCCACGCTCTCGCCCTCCTGTCGTCTCAGATCGTCGTCGTGGTCGATCTCTATCGAGCGATGCTTGGACGATCTGGCTCGAAGATCCGTTCGATTCCCGTGGGCAGCAACATCATTCCCGTGGACGTCCCGGAACCGGAGCGGCGGCGGCTACGCAAAGCGATCGCTCCCGGAGGCGAGACGATCATCGCGACGTTCGCCGGAGGCGCATGGTACAAGGCCGTCGTGGTCCTGGAGGCGGCGAGCGCTTTGATCAAAACCCGGGGGAAGGAGGTGAAGGTTCTCGTCCTGGGAGCTCGAGGACTGGAGACGCCGCCGGGCGGGCGCTCGCTCTCGCGAATCGCCGAGGAGCTCGGAATCGATCACGCCGTGCGGATCACGGGCTATCTGGAGGAGAGCGACGTCTTCAGGCGTCTCGCGGTGGCTGACATCTTCGCTCTGATCGACGCAGGGCCTTACGGGGGGATAAGCGCCAAGAGCACGGTGCTCGTCGCCGCCTTCGCCGCCGGGCTGCCCGTCGTCGCCAACCGGGGTCCGATCACGGACAGCCTGTTCGTGCACGACGAGAACATCTTCTTGGTGGATTCGGCGGGCCCGGTCGAGCTCGCCGCGGCCCTGGACCGGCTCATCGACGACCCGGATGGAAGACGCCGCCTGGCGGACGGAGGTCGCGAGACCTACCGGCAACACTTCACCTGGGAGCGCATCGCCGCGGATTACATGCACGCCCTTTCCGGGCAGCCTCCGGATGGAGTGGGTGCATGAAGCTGCCCGTCGATCGGATCGAACCATGAGCTCTCCCCGCGTCTTCCTCGCCTGTGAATCGACTCTGGCGGGTGGGGGGGGAATCAGCCGTGTGGCTCGCCTCGTCGGCCGTGTCCTGGGCGAGGAGCAGAGTCGGGGAGCACTCGAGGCGTCGGCGCTGGCCCTGAGCGACGATGTCCCGGGTTCGGACCTGGGCCTGCCGGTCGAGGCGGCTCGCCGATCGCGTATGAGTTTCGTCTACCGGGTCCACAAGGCGGCCCTTACTCATTCCCATTTTATTTACGATTTCGTCGGTATGGCCCGGGCGCATTGCAGGCTGCCGCTCCTGCGGCGACCGTTCATGACCTTTCTCTGCGGCATCGATGTATGGGAGGGGACCCGACCTGACCGCGTGCGGGTGGCGCGGCGGTCGGACTTTCTCGTGTCCATCTCGGAGTACACCCGCCAGCGCGCCGAGCGCGCCCACGGAGGGTTCTCCCGCGCCAGGGTTTGCTGGCCAGGCACCGAAAGCGACGACCCTCCCGCTACCCGCCGTAGGCAGGATGGCCCTCCGTCGGTCCTCATCCTGGGGAGGGTCGTGGAGGGGAGGGACAAGGGTCACGCCGCCTTGATCGATTGCTGGCCCGAAGTCGTGAAGGCCGTGCCGGAGGCGCGGCTGGTCGTCGTCGGAGGCGGATCCGGGCTGGGTGTGGTCCGGAGTCAGGCGAACGGTTCTCCCATGGCCGCGTCGATCGACGTGCGCGGATTCGTGCCCGAGGACCGGATCGAATCGGTCTGGACCGACTCATCGGTCTTCGCCATGCCGAGTCGAGGAGAGGGCTTCGGGCTCGTGTACATCGAGGCGATGAGACACGGGCTGCCGGTGATCGGGAGCACGCATGACGCCGCGCCGGAGATCAATCTGGAAGGCGAGACGGGCTACAACGTGAATCTGGATCGGCCTGGAGAGCTGGCCGATCGGATCATCCGGCTACTTCGTGACCGCGAGCTGGCAGAGAGGCTCGGCAAGGTTGGCCACCAGCGCTGGCAGGAACACTTCCGATACAGCGCCTTCCGGGACCGTTTCCTTCCGATTCTTCGGGAATTCCTCGGCTAGACCGCTTCATCCTTCCATGTGCGGTCCGGGTTCTCTGCCTTGCGTACCAGGTAGGGGCCGATGGCGAGGGCGTCCATCCGGGTCCGGCTGAAGCAGGCAATCGCTTCCTCGGGCCGGCAGACGATCGGCTCGTTTTCGTTGAAGCTGGTGTTCAGCAAGACGGGAGTACCCGTCTTGCGGCCGAACGCCGAGATCAGATCGTAGTAGATCGGATTTTCCTCCCGGGCCACGCTCTGAAGTCTTCCCGTGTTATCGACGTGACAGGTCGCCGCGAGCTCCCCTCTACGCTCGGGTCGGATCGGATAGACGTGGAGCATGAACGGCGAGGGATGGCTGCCCTCGAAGTAGTCGCCTTGTCGGTCCGCCAGGATCGATGGTGCGAAGGGACGGAACGGCTCCCGGTGCTTCACGCGGGCATTGAGAGTCTCCTTCATTCCCGCGAGTCCCGGATGCGCGAGGATCGAGCGCGCCCCCAGGGCGCGAGGTCCCCACTCCATCCTTCCCTGGAACCAACCGACGATATCGCCGGCCGCGAGACGCTCGGCGACCGAGTCGAGCAGCGCATCTCCCTCCAGCCTGGAGGCCTCGAGCCCCACCTCATCCAGGGCGGCTCGAATCGTCGATTCGTCGAACTCCGGCCCGAGCCTGGCGTCGCGGAGGACATGACGCCTCGGCTTTCCCAGCTTGCAGCACCAGACGTAGAGCGCCGCCCCGACGGCGAGCCCCTCGTCGCCGGCCGCGGGCTGGATGTGCGTCCGCTCAAAACCTGTATGGTCGAAGATCTTCCCGTTCGCGACGCTGTTGAGCGCGCAGCCCCCCGCCATCGCGAGGTCTCGGCTCGGAACCTCCTTCTCCAGGATCCGAAGGAGGTGCAGGAACACCTCCTCGAATCGATTCTGGAGGCTGCAGGCGAGGTCTCGCTCGCGCGCTCCGATCTCGCCGTGGCGCTCCCGGGGCGGACCCACCCTTTCGATCAGCTTGTCGCTGTAGTGACGTCCGAGGCTCACTTCGCCTTCCGATGTGATGTGGAGCCCGCCGTCATGGCCAAAGGGTCGGAAGTACTCGGGGTTGAGACGAAACCCCTCGGAATCGATAGGGGCCATCTCCTCGAGCAATTCCCGGAACTCATCGCTGCCACACGCGGCTAGGCCCATCACCTTTCCCTCGTCGCCGTACTTCCCGTAGCCGAGCACCTGGCAAATCGTCGTGTAGAGCCAGCCGAGGGAGTGGGGGACAAACGTGCGGCGCTTTGCCTCGATCCGGTCCTCGGTGCACTCCGCCATCATCGCCGTCACGAAGTCTCCCGAGCCGTCGAAGGAGAAACCGGCAGCATGGGTGGCGTCCGACACCAGGTAGGCGCTGGCAATGTGCGCGAGGTGGTGCTCGACGTGATGCTCCTCGAAGGAAAGGCGCTTCGGGTCGAGATCCAGCTCCGCCGAGAACAACGTGCGAAGGTTCGCGCTCTTCGCCCCCTTCGACCGGACCTTCAGGAGGTTCAGGATCTCGCCGGGGTGGGAGAGGGCATACCGGATCTTGCGCTCCAGGTTGGCGCCGGTGTCCCTGCCGATAGCGACATGGTCGACATCTTCGATTCGAGCTCCGACGTGATCGAGGCAGAACCGGATCGCGGAGGAAGGGAATCCGCCGTAATGCTTTCGCCGGTTGAATCGCTCTTCCGCCGCCGCGGCGAGCAGTACACCGTCCACCACGATGGCGGCGGACGAGTCGGCGTGAAGGAGATTCAATCCCAGTATGATCACCGGTAAACCCTTCCGGATGAAGCGAGATCGGAAGATCGATGTTCAGGCAGGTGACAGTCTACCGGAGGCTCGCGGCGAGGCAACAGCCAAGGGATCGGTGCGTGCGATAGAGGCCTCTGCCCTGGACGCCCTGTCCGTCATTCCTCTCGAGGAATCCGGAGCTTCAATCGATGGACCTCCCAACCTTCGTCGCTTACTATCACCGGCTCCAGATCGCCCTCCGTCCAGGCCGGCTCGCCTCGCCCGAAACCCCGGCCCGTGTAGACGTAGTAATCCGGTCGGTATCTCCGGAGCACTTCCAGCAAGTCCTCCCGGCTGCCGGCAGGACAGATCACCGCTCTCCGCTCTCCTTCCCACGCGACTTGCCAGGGATTCTCGGTGATGACGACGGCGTCGGGAGGCAGGCTCCGGACATGCGGGGCCCAGGCCGGTGGGGGCTGTACCGCCTCGCGGAAGCTTGTAGTCCAGATCTTCAGAGCGCGGAATCCGCCGAAGGGGACGGCCGCGATCAGGAGGAGGACGCCGATTATTCGTAGGTGCGAGGTCCGCGGCTCCTCGGACGACCGCTCCGACAGCTCTCGAGCCAGCAGCCCCGCAATGTAGAGGAGGCACGGGAGGATGGGCCAGAAGTATCGATGAATCGGCTTCGCGTAGAGTCCCCCCGAGAAGATCGGCTCGGTCATGAGGAGGATCGGACCGAGGTAGCGTCCCCATGGCTCGCGTCGAAGCCATATCAGACATCCGACGGCGGCGAGGAAGAAGATCGGTGGGTTCAGGGAAATGATCCTTCCCACGGCTCGGAGCCAGCGGCTCCCTTCCTTCCGCAGGACCTCCGCCGCTCCGAAGGTACGGACCAGCTCCCCGTACCCGAGGGGACGGTCGAATCGGACGGTCCACCAGGTCTTGTAGGGGAGCGCTCGATAACGTTCGGACAGGCGGATGGCCATCACGGGCGAATCGATCGGCCTGCCGGTGCGCAGGAGGTTTCCTCCCCAGTAGGGGGCGGTCAGGACGATGAACAGGGCGAGGAACAGCACCGTCGCAGGAGCCCTGCGCTGGAGGCTGCTGCCCTCCGGATTCGCCGTCCTGCCGACGAGGAAGACGGCAAACGGGATCGCCGTGAGGAGAAATGTCGGCTTCATCAGGAAACCCAACGCGCCTATCACACCACAGCAGATCGCCCACACCCACGCCGGGTGACGCCTCCTCTCGGCGATGGCCAGACAGAGAAGGAGAGCCGTGGTGCAGAGGACGAGGTAGTTGTTGTTCCAGACGGAGATGAGCGAATAGTTCCCCGAGACGAGAAGCAGGATGCCGGCGAGGCTACCGAGGCGCGGGGAGCCCGCAACCCTGATCGCCTGCCGAAGGAGGAGCGCGGCGAGAATCACCACGATCCCGTTCAGGATCACCGGGATCGCCAGGGAGACTCCGAAGAGGCGGAACGCCGCCGCGGTGACGTAGGCCGCACCCGGAGGGCGGAAGTTCTCGTGATGGGGAAGGGACTGCTGGACGAAGTGCTGCTGGACGATGTGGCTGGAGAAGCCCGCTCCGGCGGCAATGTTCCGGGCGGTGTCGAGGAAGTTCTGCGAGTCGGGGCTGCCCGAGGAGCGATTGATCGTGGAGAGCGCGATTGCTCCGATGAGGAATGCGCCTGCCAGGGAGACGAAGGCGATCGTCAGACGGCGATCTCCTCTGTCCGCGCTCGGCATCGCCTCACTTCCCCACGCCGGTCACGATGACCTCGAATCCGGCCTGACGAAAGGCGACAGCGTCGAGACAGTTTCGAGCATCTCCGATGAGCCGGCCGCTCATGCATCGGGCGAAGACCTCGGGGGAGAGGGTGTGGTACGCGGCGTGAGGCGTGATCAGGACAGTCGCCGCCGCGCCCTTCAGGGCTGCCTCGAGGTCCCGGCTCACCTCGAAGCCGTCGAGTGATTCCGCTTTCACGAGCGGATCGTGTATCGCCACCTCGAGCCCGGCCTCCCTCGCCTCACGGGCGAGCCGGACCGCCGGGCTGCCGCGAGGGTCGTCGATGTCTTCCTTGTAGGCGGCGCCCAGGATCGCCAGTCGGTCCCCGGGCTGGAGCTTGCCGGTCTCCCGCAGGCGACCTAGAATCCGCGCGGTCTGTCCATCATTGATCTCTCTCGCAACGCGCAGCATCGCAGCGTGATCGGGAAATCTCTCGGCGAGGAACAGGGGATCCACCGGGAGGCAGTGCCCGCCGACTCCGGGTCCCGGATCGTGGATCTGGACCCGCGGATGTCGATTCGCCAGGGCGATCGCCTCCCAGACGTCGACGCCCGCGTCCTCGGCAATCCGGGCGAAGGAGTTGGCCAGTGCGATGTTGGTGTCGCGGTACGTGTTCTCGATCAGCTTCACCATCTCCGCGGTGCGATCGTCGGTCAGAAGGATCTCCCCCTCGGTGAAGCGCTCGTAGACGCGGCGCGCCCGCTGGGCCGAGGCGGCCGTGACCCCTCCCAGGATCCGGTCGTTGTTGATCAACTCGCCGATCGTCTTGCCGGGGAGGACCCGCTCGGGGCAGTAGCAGAGATCGAAATCTTCTCCCGGCACGAGCCCGGATTCGGCCAGGATCCGGCCCACGACGCCCCTCGTCGTGCCGATGGGTGAGGTCGACTCCAGCAGGATGAGATTCCCTCTCTTGAGTATGGGCAAGATCGAACGTGTCGCCGCCTCGACCGCACCGAGATCCACGACGCCTTCCGGACGAACAGGTGTGGGAACGCAAAGGACGAAGACCTCGGATCGCTCCGGCGCCGTCGATGTCTTCAGGTTCCCGCTGTCGATGGCCGCCTTGACCATGCTGGAGAGTCCAGCTCCGCCCAGGCGGATCTTCAAAGAGCGTAGCGACGTGACCACTTCCTCGTCGATGTCGACCCCGAGGACTGCCATTCCCGAATTGGCAAGAAGGCTCGCCGTGGGCAGTCCCACGTACCCGAGTCCCAGGACGCAAACATCCGCCATCGTCGAGCCTCTCAGTTCCGAGCGAGCGCCAAACGCCGTCCGCCCCGCAGGATCTCCAGGTACCGACCGGCGAGCCGATCCCGGTCGTAGTTCTCCAGAACATGCCGACGGCCTCGCCGGCCCATCCGTTCAAGCTCCTCCCGGCTGCGCGACATTTGACGGATCGCATCCATCATGGCGGGAACATCCTCCGGGGGCACATATCGGCCCGCCCCGCATCCCTCCACGATCTCGCGGGCCTCTCCATCGACGCTGATCAAGATCGGGCGCTCCATCCCCAGATATTCGAATATCTTCGATGGAAGCACGGCGCGAAACAAGGAGGAGTCTTTCAGGGTGACCAATCCCAGATCGCAGGCGCTGTAGAATTGCGGCGTCCGGGAACGGGGCTGAGGATCGATGAACTGCACGTTGCCGAGGCCCCATTCCCTCGACTTGCGCTGCAGCCGGGCCTTCTCCGCCCCTTCACCGACGAAGACGAACAGGATCTCGGATTCGCGTGCCAGGCCGCGCGCCGCCTCGAGGACCCTGTGCAGGGCGTGGGCCATCCCGTGGGCCCCGATGTACATCACGACGAACCTGTCTTTCCAGCCGTACTCACGCCGGATCCCTTCTCCTCGACCGTTCGGCACGAACAGGTCCTTGTCGATCCCGTTGGAGATGACATCGATCCGGGAAGGGTCGATTCCGTAGAGCTCGTGGATCTTCTCCCTGTATCCCTCTCCTACCGTCACGATCCGATCCGCGTGGCGATAGAGGTGCGCGGCGACCCTCTTCAGACCTCGCACGACGAGATTCTCTCCCATCGCTCCCACGGCCAGAATAGATTCGGGCCAAAGGTCCCGCACCTCGAAGATGAACGGCGATCCGAGTGTGCGAGCGAGCGTGTAACCTGCCAGGCCGCAGAGGAGCTGGGGCGAGGTGGCAATGACCACGTCGTAGCGCCGCAGTCGAAGGCGGCCGAGCGTGGAAGCCGATATCCCGAACGATGCATAGGAAGCCATCCGTCTGAAAACGCCCCGGTTGGGAGTGGCGTAGCTGTAGGTCCTGAGCACCTCGATCCCGTCCAGGACCTCGCGCCGGGAGAGGACCCCTCGGTCCCGCCGGGCCTTCTCTCCGGTCGGATGGTTGGCGAAGGCGGTCAGGACGGTCACCTGATGTCCGCGGCGTACCCAAAGCCGTGAGAGCTCGTGCACGCGGGCCGATGGGGCTCCCATCTCCGGAGGGAAGTACTGACTGACGTACAGAATCTTCATCACGCCTTGACCATCTCGAACTGGATCTTGGCGGGCAGTCGGGGGGACCCTGCCCATCCCAACCGGACCACGTCTAGCTCCTTCCCGAACTCGGGATGGTATCGACGGTGCTCCTCGGTCTTCCGCACCGAATCCGGCAGATCCACCTTCACACGCACCCCCCGGTTTCCGGATCGGAGCATCCAGCCAGAATCCTCCGCGCTTGCCGACCAGCCGGGGGCGATGAGATACCCTCCACGGAGGTCGTGCCGTCCACTTCCGGTCACCCGATCGGAGATCGTCAAGTCCCCCGAATTGAGGGCGCGCACTTGTCTCTCATGGCGGAGGTCTGCGGAGATGAACCGGTACCCATCGTGTCTGGCGGTGCAGAGGGCGCCCCGGTTCGTGAAATCCGCCCGGACCTGATCGGTGACGGCCCGACGGCCCGCGCGGAAGATATCCCAGACCTCGCTCGAATCTTTCCCTGCGACGGAGATGGTATTGTGCGCCTCCGTCGATCGATCGTACCGCCGGCGTTCGTCGTCGTCATAGCCATGAGTTCCCGGATCGACGATCAGCCGCTGGCCCTCGAAGGAGACCTCGATCGTGAGGGAGTCCGCGTGGGCGTGGCCCGGCTGACAATCCGCCCCGATCGGTCCCACGTCGAAGAAAAACGACCACGGGTCCCCGTGCCAGACCATGAGTCCGGTTTCGGCAAAGTGCTGGCCCCCTCGTGGGCTCATCATTTCCGGCCTCGCGCCGATCTGGCCTCCGAGCTCGAGCATTGTCTCCGGATCACATGCGCCCTTGAAGGAGGAGTCGTTGAGAAGGGGTATCTCGCCATCCGGATGGCGTACCCACACGACGTAATCTGCCATTCGCCTCCAGGCGCGACGGATCTCGTTGATGGTGGAGTCGTCGCGCAGGAGCAGGGCAGCGGTGAGAAGATCCTCCATCACCTTCAGGTGGTACATCGGGCTGCGCTCGAAATGCCCCCCATCGGGGAGGACCTGCTCGGGGATCTGATCGGAGATCAACTCCGCCGCCTGCTCGAGCCATCGATCTGCCTTGGAGTCCTGGAAGAACCGGCCCGCCCAGGCGAGCCCCAGGGCGTCGCGCACCAAGTGGTTTCCCCGCAGATCCCATTCCAGGTGATCCTCGAGGTACGCCGCCTGCTGCCAGAGGTTCTGAAGGAACCGGTCATGGAACTCTGACCATTCCTGCCACCGCCGCGGGCCGAGGGCCAGGTAGGATCGTACCCACCATCCGATCCGTGTGGCGACCGTGTAGGGGTTCCAGGCGAGCGCCGTAGCCCCGGGGACCGTGGCGGCGGACCGGTCCATCCAGTCCGCCAGGTAGTGCCGGTAGAGTCGTTCCGCAGGTTCCTTTCCGCGGACGGCCGCCTCGGCCAGCTCATAGGCCCACTCGTGGTAGTGGAGCGTGATCGTCCAGAGGCGATGCTCGGACTGCGGTCCGAGACGCCAGTCGGGACTCTCGCTGCCCAGGTCGACCTGGTGGTTCAGATGGAAAAACTCCCCTCTCTCGAGAGCCTCCATCGAATTCTCTCCCACCTTGCCGAGGTGATGAAAGACGGGGATCGCCGGGAAAGGCTCCGCGCGCAAGGCCGCCCGGGCGTGGTCGAAGGGCGGCTTGGCCGTTCGGATCCCTTTCGAGGTGAGGCGTCGAAGCCTCCAGATGAGCTGCGACGTTCGCAGGTGTCGTGCCATCCGCAGCAGCGGGGCCAGGTCTCGGAGCTTCATGCGATGTCGAATGGCGTCCCTTCTCGAAGGGACCGGACGGCCAGGATGGAGGCGAGGGAGACCGCCCGCATCTCATCCCAGGAGATCGGGGCGTCGCCGCCGCGAGCGATGGCATCGATGAAAGCCTCCAGCTCCTCGCGGTGCCCCTTCTTCTGATTCAGCGATCGGGTTCGCTTCTTCTTCCCTTCCGAGCTGATCAACACGTCCCTGAAGTCATCGATCACGGCGACCTTCCCACCCCCGAAGACCTCCACCCTTTCCTTCGGAAAGGCCCGGTCGCCCCCCGCGAGGTAGGCGACGCTGGAAACGGAGCCGTCTGCATGGCGCAGCGTGATGAAGCATTGATCGTCCGTGACGACAGGGGCACGCGGACCGCCCACCGATTCGGCGAAGACCCGGACCGGAGGGGACCCGGCCAGATACGTGGCGAGGTCGATGGCGTGACATGCCTCACCGATGATTCGGCCTCCTCCCGTCTCTTCGTCCTGGACCTCGTGATCCGGCGGGATCCGTCCCGCGTTGAATCGGATCGAGATGGTGAGGGGCGATGAAATGTCGGCGAACGCCTCCCGGACGAGGCGCGCCGCCGGTGAGAACCGACGATTGAACCCTACGGTCAGCATCGGTCTCCGCTCGCTGGCCTCCGTCAGGGCCTCCTCGATCTGGCGAAGCTCGTCGATGGTCCGGGCAAGAGGTTTTTCGACGAAGACGTGCAGCCCCGCCCGGATCCCCTTGCACACCTGTCGGGCGTGCTCGCGGTGCGGAGTCAGTATGAAGACCGCATCGACCCCTTCATCCGCGAACAGCACGTCCTCATCCGTGGTGACCCGCTCGAAGCCGAATTTCTCTCCCACTGCGGTGGCCGAGAGTCCCCTCGCCGAGCAGAGGGTTTGCAAGCGCAGTACGTGGCGATCCTGTATCGCCGGGAGAATGGTGGTACGGGCGAACCGACCCGCACCGATGCATCCGATGCCGATCGTGCCGCTGGACGGAGCCGCCTTCAGCTCGAGGCTGCGGCTCGGCGTCGTCCCGCTTCGGTCGGGGTATTCCAGGACGATCCCGAGGTACGGTTCTTCTTCCTTCTCGAGCAGCCGATAGGCGGCATCTGCCTTCTCGATAGGGAACCGATGGGATATCAGGGGGGAGACGTCGAGTCGACCGGTCGCCATCAGGTCCAGGATCGCCCCCAGGTTTCGTTGCTCCGTCCAGCGGACGTGCGCGGCGGGGTAGTCGTGGCCGCGCTCCTCGTAGTCGGCGTCGTACCGGCCGGGACCGTACGAGCAGGAGACGACAATCTCGGCCTCCTTCGAGTAATAGGATCGTCGCGGAAGGTGGAGTCCCACATCGCCCACCGCGATCACCCGTCCTTTCTTTCGCACTGCCTCACCGGCCTTCGCCACCGGGTCGTTCGATCTCGATGACGCGGTGATCAGCACCGCGTCCGCCCCCAGGCCGCCGGTGGCTTCCTCCACCTCTCTGGCGCTGACGAGCGGCCGGGCTTGATCGGCTCCCATCCGGAGCGCCAGGTCGCATCGAGCCTCGATCGGGTCGGTTCCAATCACGCGGCAGCCTCCCGCCTTCAGCACGCTGACGGTGAGCTGTCCGATCAAACCCAGCCCGATGACGAAGGCGGTCTCGCCAAGGTCGAGCTTCGCCAGGCGAACCCCCTGCAGGGCGACGGCCCCGAGGACGGTGAAGGCCGCGTGATCGATCGGGACTTCCGATGGGATGGGCGCGCAGAGATGTTTGGGCACGGAGACGACCCCGGCGTGCGGGCCATTGGACGCGACTCGATCCGAGGGCCTGAAACCCTGGACCCCCGCGCCGCAGGCCAGGACGACTCCCGCCGAGCTGTACCCGAGGCCGAGCGGCTCGTCGAGTTTGTCCCGCACCGTGGCCAGCGTGTGCAGGAAGCCTTCACTTCTCATCTTTTCCAGAACCCGGCGAACCTGATCCGGTCTCTGGCGTGCCTTGCCGACGAGGGACATGGCTGCCAGATCGATCGCCATCTTTTCCGTCCCCGCCGAGATGACGGAACAGGTATTGGCGATCAAGATCTGACCCGGCTGGACCACGGGCTCCGGCACCGTGATCACGCCGAGCTTGCCGGTCCGGATGTTCTGGACGACCTGTTCCACGAGGCTAAGTAATCCTTCCTGCCTTTCGTAGCTCGTCCTCGATCCACCGATAGGTGGGGGCCAGTCCCTCGCGCAGGGGAATGCTCGGCTTCCACCCGACAACCGATTCGAGACGAGAATTGTCGCTGTTGCGTCCTCGTACGCCTTGCGGCTGAGAGAGGTCATGTCGGGGGCGGATCTTCTTGCCCGAGGCGTCCGCGATGTAATCGACGAGCTGGTTGATCGTCACCAGCTCCTCGTTCCCCAGGTTTATCGGGTCCGAGTGATCGGACTGCATGATTCGAACGATGCCCTCGACGCAGTCATCGATGTACATGAACGTCCGTGTCTGCTTGCCGTCTCCCCAGACCTCGATCTCGCCCTCTCGAGGCGCCATGGCGATCTTGCGACAGATGGCGGCCGGGGCCTTTTCCCGACCACCGTCGAATGCTCCCATAGGGCCATAGGTGTTGTGGAAACGGGCGACGCGTGTCTGCAGTCCGTAGTCGTCGCGGTAGTACTGGCAGAGTTTCTCGGTGAACAGCTTCGCCCATCCATACCCCTCTTCGGGGTTGGCGGGGTGGGCGTCCTCCTCCTTCAGTGGCGTCACGTCGGGCGATTCCTGGCAATCCAGGGAGTAGACGCAGGCCGTCGACGAGAAGAAGAAACGTGAGATCTCGTTCATCCTGGCTGCTTCCAGCATCTGCAGGTTCATGAGAGCGATGTTCCTCGACACCCCCGCGTGGACGGCCGTGATGTACCCGATGCCCCCCATATCGGCAGCCAGGTGATAGACGTGGCTTATGCCGCGCGTCGCCAGCAAGCAGTCGTCGAATCGACGGAGATCGAGGAGCATGAATTCCTGGGCGCTGGTGGCTTCGAATTCAGGACGCTTGAGATCCGCCCCGCGGACCTCGTGCCCCTTCTCGACGAGATATTTGCACAGGTGATGGCCGATGAATCCGCCGGCGCCGGTGACCAGTACGCGTGACATTCACTCTCCTCCTGCTAGAAATACGCAGCGGTTCGCGTCCAGATCGCCCCAGACCCTCCGCTACCCCAGGTACTGTCCGATCTTCCTCAGTTTCTTCAGCAAGACAATGTGCGGGCCCCCCGCAATGCCGTTCTCCAGGCAGGCCCGGTAGTCCTCCACCGTCCGATTCCACAGGCTCCGTAAGTCGCGATTGCTCACTCCTCCTGTGCGCATCTTGACCTGCACCCTTGGCACATAGCAGACGGACACCTGGTGCCGCTCCAGCAGGCGCAGCATCAGCTCGTAGTCGGCCGATATCCTGAATCGCGTATCAAAGCCCCCGTATCGTTCATACAGTTTCCGCCGCGCGAAGAAGGTCGGGTGGGGTGGCATCCATCCTCGCCGGAAGTTTCCTTGTCGGTAAGGAGAGGCCCTCCAGTATCGCTTGACCTGACCCACGTTCACCGGGTCGACGTAGACGAGATCGCCGTAACACGAATCGGCGCCCGTCCGCTCCAGGGCGGCCACCGTTCGACCGACCGCGTGATCGTCCGCATACAGGTCGTCGCTGCCAAGTACCCCCAGGACATCGCCCCGGGCCAGCGAGATCCCCTTGTTCAGGGCTTCATAAAGGCCATCGTCCGGCTCGCTGATCCACCGCAAGCGGCCGTCGCCCCATCCGCGTAGCAGGTCCACGGTCCCATCCGTGGATCCCCCATCGACGACGACATGCTCTATGTCGTCGCAACTCTGATCCGCCACGCTCTGCAGGCAATTCTCCATCGTGCCTGCTCCGTTGAGCACGGCGGTGACGATCGTCACCTTCAACGCCATCCCCCGGGGGGGGGGCCGAGCACGTCTCCGATGGCCTGCCGCACGAGATCCAGCATCGGAGACCGGGGCCACCGCGCGGGGCCGCTCCGCTCCGCCTTCGCCACCGCCTTGGGCAGATCGTCGAGATCGTAGACGGGGATCACGAGCCCCTGGTCCGCCATTGCCTTCAGAAGCTCGAGCTGATGATCGTTGACGACCTCGCCGTACCTCTTGAGTCTCGGCACGGCGACGAGCGCCTTGCCGAGCCGAACGGCCTGCCGGATCGTGCCAATGCCCACATGGCTGATGACGAGGTCCGCGCTCTCCATCCGTTCGGTGAACTCCTCGGGCGAGAGAAAGGGCTGGTGCTCACAATGTCGAGGTTGCCAGGCCTTCGCGCACCCACTCTGGACGAAGGGAGGTTCGGATCCCATCAGACCGGCTCCTGCAGATCGGTCGACCGCTTCCAGCAAGCGAAGGAAGGGATCCAACGCCGTCCCCACGGTGACGAAGATCAAGGCAGTAGCCCCCCGTACGTCCCCCGCGGAAAGCGCCGTGAATGTTCCTTCCACTGGCAAAAGAACCTGTCGGCGATCCTGTACATGATCCGCCCCGTCAGCGAAGGTCCCGTTCGAGAGGCGGACTCGACATACACCGTGGGAATCCCCAAGGCCAACCCCACGATGGCGAAGGGCACGATGGGACCCGCCCCGGTGCTCAGGATCAGCGCCGGTCTCTCCCGGCGCAAGAACCGCCACGCTTCCCAGAGGTTGATCAAGACTCGCCAGTCGCGCTCTGCATGCACGATGAAATGTGTCCTTCCCCTCATATCCTCGGGGAGCTGTATCCGCTCGTTGAGGACGTAGGAGTGATCATACAGTCCGTATACGGATTTGAGAGACAGCACTTCCGTCAGGTGGCCGCCGCAGGAAGAAACGATGCATATGGAACCTACCCTGGGGAGATGATCTCTGCCCCTGTTCGAACCCGACAGCTTGCGTGACCCTGCACCCTTCATTGTCACTCGTTGTTCTCGCCCTCATCTGCCACCCGGGGCCGAAGGACATCAAGATCGCGCCCTGGCGCGGCGTGTGTCAAGACTGCACCCAGCCCGGTGGAGAGCCGCCTCCCACGAGCCAGTCGTAGGTTTCCCGCATCATCGCGCCAACACGAGCCCATGACATATCCCTCGATACCCAATCCCGCCCCTTGGCCCCGCGGTCCCGGAGGTCCTGCTGGGAAAGCGCCAGGGCGCCTCGAAGACATTCCGCGAGCGGGCCCTCCCCCTTGTCGACCCACCACCCGCAGCCCCGGCTCTCCAGCTCGGACCAGGGCGCGCCCTTGGAGACGATGGCGGGGAGCCCGTAGGACAGGGCCTCTGCCACCGTCATCCCGAAATTCTCTCCGCGAGTCGGCTGCACGAGGATCTCGGAGCTCCGATACATGTCGGCCTTTTCGTTCCCCTGGACCAGCCCGGCGAACTCCACGCGCTCGGCCCCGATCGTGGAGGCGAGCCGCTTCATCGTCTCCGCGTAGCCTGGGGCGTCCGGAGGACCGCAGATAAACAGCTCCCATTCAGGAAACTCCCCCTGCACTCGCTGCCACGCGTGGAGCAGGATGTCGACCCCCTTGAGCGGGTGAAGCCGGCCGAGGAAGAGCAGGCGTCGATGGGCGTCCCGAACCGACGGCCGGTCCTCGGCAACGGGAATATCGACTCCATTGGGGATGACGGCGGCGGGCGCGCCAAGGCCGGCGCGCCGGAGAACATCGACTTCCGCCTGCGAGGTGGCGTGGAAGCAGTCGGATCTTCGGATCGCGCGACGCTGCAACGCGAGCCACATCGCCCGCTTCCGCCAACGGTGGTGACGCAACGCTTGTGGCCAGAGGGTCCCACGGGGCGAGGTGACCAGTCGACATCGCGTTCCCTCAACGGCCCACGCTGGATAGAGATTCGGCATCATCCAGAGGCTGTGAGTATGGAGAATTTCGGCCGTGCGTGCCTCCGCAGCGAGGGATCGGCGCATCGATGCCGAGAAGGAGAGGCGAGGGAGGACCCCTGCCACGGGGTGAACGACCAGGGCTGCAGGGGAGAGGTCGATTCCGGGTGGAGGGGCGAGGACGTGGAGCGTGACGTCGGCCCCGGTCCGTGCGACGGCCCGGCAGAGAGAGGGAACGGAATAGGAGACTCCGCTGGCCTTCTGTGTGACGCTAGGAGCCACCTGGACGACGCGCATCTTCTGCCTTCCCAGCCAAGACCGTTGCGGAGACGCTCGCAATGGATGGCTCCCGCGGTCTTTCCCCATCCAGCAAGCCACAGCAGATTCCGATGTGCCCCAACCAGAGAGCGTGCGAGAGTCCGTTGGCGATGCAAGTGTGCGATTTCAGGAGGAACCAGGCCAGGAATCCTATCGAGAGGGCGAACGCCGGGATCGCAGCAAGCATCGGCTTCGGGCGGGCGAACAGCCGGAAACCGCAGTTCAGGGTCAGGCCGCCATAGCAGATGAGGAAGGCCATCATGCCCAGTATCCCGACCTCATGGTAAAGGAGGAACATGCCGGAGTCTCTCACCGGAGGGATGTCAAGATGCTCGATCTCCACGAACTCTCTCGTGCGTCCTCCCAATCCCGCGCCAGTGCCGAAGAACCAATCATGGTTGGGGATCGTCGTGAACTCCCACAGGAAGACCATGATCCTTCGCCCCAGCACTTCCCGATCGAACAGGACCTCGTAGGATCTAGCGTCCTGGGCAAGGGTGGTGTGCATCGAGTCGGATAGATCGGCGTACGCGAAGAAATAAAACAGGCAGCCGAGACAGACCAACGCGAGTGCCAGCAAGATCCCCATGAGGGGGGCGGGCATCTCTCTGCGGCGCGTCTCGACCTTCCAGGACCCGAGCCAGGTGATGAAGACCATGGCGGCGAAGGCGAATATGGCCGTCCGGATGCGGGAGAGGTAAATGCCCCACAGGCTAGCCAGCAAGATAAGGAAGGCCATCATTCGACGTCGAGAGAAGTGCGGCAGGGCCAGCGCCGCGAAACTCCAGACGGCGATCACCATGACCACGTGGCTGAGCGTCTGTGGAGAGGCGAAGAGGGACTCGTTGTAGTCCCCCCCGGTGCCGCTGTGCCTTTCCTTGTAGATCCTTATGGTAAGAAAGTCTGGCAGTGACGCCTTCGCGTGCTCCTGCAGGATAGCGGCGAGTATCGCCGCCAGCCCGCCGATCATGAATACGAGCGCCGCACGGCGACGGGCCTCTTCGTGGCGGCCCAGGTAGTAGCCGACGGCGAAGAGAAGAGGGGTCAGGGTATAGGTCCGCAGGGTCGCCCCCAGAAGGAGCAAGGACTGAAACCGTCCGAAGACCCAGAGGCCGGAGACGAACGAGACGAGGACCCATGGCACGAAGTACTTCGCGTATTTCCTCGGTACGCAGCGCAGCTGCACAAGGATATGTAACCCGGCCAGGAGAAAGAAGGCGTCCTTCACCCCCGTGACGATCACCGGCGCGTCCTGAATCGACTTTCTCACGCACTCGTCGATGAAGGCCAATCCCAGCCCGGTCAAGATGAGGAGCTCGGCGGTCTGGGATCTTCCGTCCTTGCTCATTTCGGACAGGTCCTCATGCAGTCTTCGTAGACGGCGAGGGTCTTGCTGGCGATGGTGGCCCAGGAGAAGTCGCGTTTCGCCCTTGCACGCCCCCTGGCCCCGAGCGCTTCGGAGTGATCACGGTCTTGCAGGAGGCGGACGATTCCGCTGGCGAGGTCGTCCGGATGGTTCGGCTCGACGAGGATTCCCGTGACCCCATCCTGCACGATTTCAGGGATGCCGCCCACGCGACTTCCGATCAGAGGTATTCCGCAGGCCATGGCTTCCAGCCCCGAGATGCTCGTCGCTTCGATCAGGGATGGCAACACACAGACACTTGCGAGGCGATAAAGGCCGAGGAGCTTGTCGTTCGGGACCGTCCCCAGGAACAGCAGGAACCGCTCCAGCCCGCGCCGGCGAGCCTCCAGTACCAGCGCTCGCCGCTGTGACCCGTCCCCTGCAAGGACATATCGAGCTTCGGGGCAGGCCTTCACGACCGTAGGGATCGATCGTAGGAACACATGCATCCCATTCTTGCGCTCGAGGCGGCGAGTAGCCAGGACGATCCTGTGACGCGGAGAGAAGGGAGCGATCCGGCTCCATGCATCGGCTCCGGCATCCCCCGGAGAGAAGCGCCGCCCATCCACGCCGTTGGGAACGTAGAACACTCTCTTCTCCGGGACACCCAGATAGGGGCTCTTTCTCTCCAGTTCGCGGCTCGGAGCTATCACCGCGTCGTAGCCGCCGAGCAGGAGGGGATAGAGGTGCTTCTTCCTACCCCGGTCAAACGCGATGAGGAAGCCGGATGAATGATTCGTGGCAACTCGCCTCATCCCTCGGGTGAGCCCGATGAGCGCTACCGGATCGCCGATGAGATTGTGGACATGAGCCAGGTCGATGTGCGACGTCCGCATCGTTTCCCGAAGGCGCCGCCTGGCCCACACGATGAACTTCGCGGTCGAGAACTTGTTGTGGGAGCCAATCGTCTTCACCCGGAAGCCGGGGAAGGGAGGTCGAAACGGACCCGATCGCCGCTCGTCCTGGCATCCTCCGAGGGCCGTCACCTGGACGCCGAGGGAGTCGAGGGCGATCGCCAGGTGGTAGAAGTGAGCCGCGACGCCCCCGGGGTTGGGAAGGCAGTCCGATGAAATCAGGGCCACATGCATGAGTCGGTCCGTCGTACCCCCCGGGCGTCCCCGGAGCCGAGCCCTACGGGCGGTTTCGCTCGAAGAGCTTCAGACACGCCTCGAGGATCCGGCCAGTCGCCTTGCCGTCGCCGTAGGGATTGTGCGACGGCGACATCGATTGGACCGCTTTGTCGTCGGTGAGCAGGCGGGAGGCCTCCTTCACGATCCGGTCACGATTCACTCCCACCAGCCTGGCCGTACCGGCCTCGACTCCCTCAGGCCGCTCGGTCTTCTCGCGCAGGACGAGGACCGGCTTCCCGAGGCTCGGGGCTTCCTCCTGGATCCCGCCCGAATCGGTAAGGATGAACCGCGACCGTTTCATCAGCGCCACGAAGGGCAGATAGGGGAGGGGGTCGATCAGGTGGATGTTGGGCCGACCTGAGTCCTTCTTCAGGATCCTTTCCACCGGCCCCCGGACGTTCGGATTGCTATGTACCGGATACACGAACGGTACGTCCGGGAATCTCCCGGCCAGGTCGGCGATCGACAGGCAGATCGATTCGAGGCCGGCCCCGAAGCTCTCCCGTCGGTGTCCCGTGATCAGGACCGGTCGTGTCTCGCCGAGTCCTTCCATGGGCAGGACCTCCGGGGGCTCGGCATCGATTCTCTCGAGCGCGAGGTGCAGCGCGTCGACTACGGTGTTCCCCGTGACGTGGATCCGCTCCGATGGAATACCTTCCCTGGAGAGGTTTCGTCTGTTGGACTCTGTCGGCGCGAAATGGAGCGTCGCGAGCCGATCGACGAACGACCGGTTGGCTTCCTCGGGCCACGGGGCTTCGAGGTCGCCTGTCCGGAGCCCGGCCTCGACGTGGCCGAAGGGGATCTTGCGATAGAAACAGGCGATCGCTCCGGAGAGAACCGTGGTCGTGTCTCCCTGGAGGAGCACCAGATCCGGATTCTGCTCCTCGAGGTAGGCGTCGATCCCTTCGACGGCCCGTGATGTGAGATTGGCCAGCGTCTGATCCGGCCGGATCAGGTTCAGGTCCGTGCCCGGTCGGATGCCGAAGACGTCGAGCATCGGGTCGAGGAGGTCCCGGTGCTGGGCAGTCACGCAGACATGGCTCTTGAAATCAGCGTGTCTCTCGAGCGCCAGGATCACCGGGGCGAGCTTGATCGCCTCCGGTCGTGTCCCCAGGATCGTCGATACCTTGATCATGGATCGTTCGAGCCGAAGGCGCGGCGTCTGGTCCGCCCATTCGCGATGAGCCTATCGAGATGACGCCGTCCCGGAGGAGTCCTTGGGCGGGTCGGAGCTCTTGTCCGTCGATAGGTATGCCTCGAGAAACCTCCGGACCTCTTCACTGGGATCGACGAAACGAATACCCATACCCGGGGGGAACTTGGGATCCGGCATCTTGGGCCGTGTCCAGGCGACGATTCCCTCCGCCTCGAGGGGAGTGGCAGATTTCTGGAGGATCTCCACCGAGACGCGGGTTCCGCGATCCGGAGGCGATTCAAGCTCGACGAACATGCCGCTGAAGCTCATGTTGCGGCAGACGGCATCCGTGGCGGAGGCCACCCCCGGAACCCGGACGCGTATCCGGAGGGTCGAACCGAACCTATCATGCTCTCTTGGCGACATGGTCCACCCTGCGTCCGGGGGGAGACCCGGCCGACAAGCCTGGAACCGAGGGAATCCTAGTCCGCGGCGCCCTCAGTGTCAAAGGGACAAGCCATGGAATCGGGGAAATGCTTCCCGGCCGCGAGGCCCGGTCCGGTGGCTAACGGATCATGGCGCCGCCATCGACGACCAAATTCGTCCCGGTGATCCAGGAGGCCTCGTCTGAGGCGAGGAACAGGACGGCGGAGGCCACGTCTTCAGGAGATCCGATGCGTCCCATGGGGAAGTCGGCGGCCAGGTCCCCCTTGAGCTCGTCGAAGTTCGGACGATCCACGTAGGAAAGGGGCGTATGGACGAGGCCGGGAGAGACGGCGTTCACACGGATCTTCGGGGCGTAATCGAGAGCCATGCTCCGGGAGAGCGATACGACGGCGCCCTTGGCGGCGGAGTAGGCGGCCGAGCCTGGTATCGCCACGAGGGCGAGGGAAGAGGCATTGTTCACGATCGATCCGCCGCCGTTCTTCAGCATGGCGGGGATCGCGGCGCGAGACACGAGATAGACACCCTTCAGGTTGGATCGTATCACGCTGTCCCAGACATCCTCCTCTGTTTTGTCGAGAGGCAGGTCCCTGCGGATTTCCCCAGCATTGTTGAAGAGGATATCCACCCTCCCGAATCGCGAGACCGTCTCCTCCACGATGCGGGTGGCGTCCTCACCCTTCGTCACGTCTCCGACCACGTAGTAGGCGTCCCCGCCCGCCTCTCTCTGCATCTCGTCCGCGGTCTCGACCAGGGGGTCTTCCCTCCTGCCCGCGACAACGACGCTGGCTCCCTCCTTGGCGAAGAATAGAGCGGTCGCCCTCCCTATGCCGCTGCCCCCGCCGGTGATGATCGCTACCTTGCTCTCGATTCTCATGACTGCTCCCCTGCTGGGAATCGATCAGATCCCGACGAGGATCCGATCTCCCTCCACCTTGACCGGGTAAGTGCGAACGTCGCGATCTCCGAGGCTGGTGCACTTTCCGGTCTTGAGCTCGAATCGCCAACCGTGGTTGGGGCAGATCACGGCCCCCTCCTCCACTCGGCCTCGCCACAGCGCGTCCGCCTCGTGCGGGCAGAAATTCTTTATCGCGAGGTACTCGCCGTCGATAAAGAAGAGTGCTATCTCGCGAGCATCCACCTTCACGAGCTTTCCCTTGCCGGATTCGATGTCTCCGACACGGGCCACCGGCACGAAGTTGTGGGAATCACCTGGATCGCTCATGGCTCACGGATCGCTGTCTCGTCAGACCTCGACGAAGATCGAATCTCCCTCTACCTTGACCGGATAGGCGCGCACCTTCATCTCTGGATTGAGATCGTTGTGACCCGTGGTCACGTTGTACTGCCAGCGGTGCCACGGGCAGAAGACGACGTTTCCCTCCAGTTCTCCTTCGGCGAGCGGGCCTCCCTGATGAAGGCAGGTGTTGCTGATCGCGTAGAACTGGCCATCCACATGGAATACCGCGATCGCGTTCCCCTGGATGTCGACTCGCTTGCCCTGCCCCTCCGGCAGATCACTCTTCTCCAGGGCCTTGACGAATTCTGCCACTCGCCTCTCCTCCTCGTCCTCTATCGCCTGGGGGTCGCGCCTCGCGGATGGCGCTTCGACTCCCCGTAGAGCGGGGACATCTCGCGCAGACGGTTCACTTCCTTGACGACGCGCTCGATCACGTAATCGACCTCTTCCTCGGTGGTGAATCTCCCCAGCCCGAAGCGAATCGAGGCGTGGGCCAGGTCGTCCCCGATACCGAGAGCGAGGAGGACATGGGAGGGCTCCAGGGTGGCGGAGGTACAGGCGGAGCCGGAGGAGACGGCGACGTCTCGCATTCCCATCAGGAGGGACTCTCCCTCCACGTAGGCGAAGGAGAGGTTCAGGTTTCCCGCCAGTCCCTCGGTCGGTTGGCCGTTGAGGGTGACATCGGCGAGGCGTGAAGTGATCCCCTGGTGGAGTCGGTCCCGGAGTGACCGGATCCTCTTCGACTCCGTTTCCATCCCCTCGAGGGCGATCTCGCAGGCCTTGCCGAACCCGACGATTGCCGGGACATTGAGGGTCCCCGAGCGGAAGCCCCGTTCATGACCTCCCCCGTGAATGAGCGGAGAGAGTCGCACCCGGGGGCCCCTGCGCCGGACGTACAGGGCCCCTACCCCCTTGGGTCCGTACATCTTATGGGCGGAGAGGGACATCAGATCAATCTCCATCGCCTGGCAGTCGAGAGGAATCTTCCCCGCAGCCTGAGCCGCGTCGGTGTGAAAGATCACGCCCCTCTCGTGGGCGAGCTTTCCGATCTCCGCGATCGGCTGGATCGTCCCGATCTCATTGTTGGCCGCCATGATCGTGATCAAGATCGTCTTGTCGGTGATAGCCTTGCCGAGGCGGGCCAGCTCGACTCTCCCGGTCGGATCCACCGGCAGATACGTCACTTCGAGGCCGACCTTCTCGAGGGACCTGGCTGTGTCGAGGACCGCTGGATGCTCCGTCACCAGCGTGACTACGTGGTTGCCATCTGAACGGTACGCCTCGGCCACGCCTCTGATCGCGAGATTGTCTGATTCGGTTGCCCCGCTGGTGAAGACGATCTCCTTGGGACTGCAGTGAATCAGTCGGGCGATCCTCTCTCTCGCCTTCTCGACCAGCTCCTCCGCCGCCCAGCCGAACGAGTGGTTTCGGCTGGCGGCGTTCCCGAACGCCTCCTCGAAACAGGGCATCATCTCCGCCAGCACGGCCGGATCCACGGGCGTCGTCGCGTGATGATCCATGTAGATGGGGGTCTTCATGATTCCTGTAGCCTAGCAAACGAACATCCCAAGTCAATCCGTGGACTCACGCGAGTTCCGGCTTGATCCGAGGACTCCCAGGCAGTACTATTATCCTATAAGGGAGGAAAGGTTCTATGATCTCAGTCACGGAAAAAGCTCAGGAGCGGGTTCGAAGCCTGCTGAAGGAAAAGCCGGAGATGGGCGGCCTTCGCGTCCGCGTGATAGGAGGCGGATGCGGCGGACTCGAGTACAAGCTGGATCTGGACAAGGGCCCCCAGGAAGGCGACAAGATCGTCGAGGGGGAAGGCTTCCAGGTCTACGTCGATAACAAATCCTACCTGTTCGTGATCAACTCGGTCCTCGACTGGAAGGAGGACTTGATGGGCTCCTCCTTCCGCTTCGAAAACCCGCAGGTCAAGGGTACCTGCGGCTGCGGCTCGTCCTTCTACATCGAATAGAATCAACGGGGTGCTCGGGAAAAGGGGACAGTCACCTTTTTGCTCGAGTCCGGTGACACACCCGTAGCCACCGAAAAGGTGACAGTCCCCGATTGCTGCCTAGATTCTTGACAGGCCCCAACCGGTGACGACGCCCTTTCGGTCGAAAAAGACCACCAGAGTCCCCGGACGCTTCACCTCCCCTGTGTAACCCCCGGATCCAATCGAGAAACTGATACTCAAGCTCCGGAGCGATTCCTCGGTGAGCCGATAGACGAACATCAGCCCGGTCTGGAGGCGGCCCAGATCCGACGGCGGTCCGAGGGCGCGGATTACGTCCGCCTCCGTCGAGACGCCCCGTTGAAGGGATTCGAGGGCCGAGGCGGGGAGCTCCTCGCCGGCGACCGTCGAGGTGATGGTGCACGCGGAGAGGATCGGGAGAGAGCCGATCAAGTAAAGAGCCAGTCGCAGGCTCCAGTTCATCCGTCGCTCCTCAGAAGAAGGTCATCCTGTCCCGTCCGTCCCGGCTGCTGAAGCTCAGCAGCTTTCCATGGCGATCCACGAGGACGCCCAGCCGAAACTCGGCCTGCTGCGCTCGATCGTACGTGAAGCGAACGTTGTCTAGGACGGCGGAGACGGCGAGATTGCCCGGGACTACGTTGCCGAAGAACGCGAAGTTGATCCCGTACCGACCGAATCTGTGGACGCGGACTCTCCAGAGGAGAAGCATTCCCTGGCCGGTCCCGTGCCACTCATCGGGAGTCCCTATCTCGGTGAGTATCTCGTGAAGCGTCGTCTCGCCTGGCTTCATCTCGATGCGACCGAGATCGGGGACGGCGCCGCTCTGGCTCCTTCCCATGACGATACATCCCTGGATGGCCAGGGTCAGGATGAGGAGGCTCGTCCGCATATCACCGGCTCCAGTCAACGGGAGTCCAACCGTAGGCGACGACCTTGTCATCCTGGTCGAAGACCACCGCCAGCCGATCGAACCGCGTGTCGCTCCCGAAGTAGTTGAAAAGGATGCCGACGACGAAGATCGACCTGCCGTGCTCCTGCTGGTAGAGGTAAACGTCGTTGTACAGGGCAGGATCGAGCTTCAGGGTGAGCTGATCTCCGACGAAGCGGCTCAAGGCCGATTGGGCGAGGGCCGCGACGTCGCTCTTCTCGATACGGAACGGCGCGCCAAACCAGTCTGTTATCTCAGCCTTGGTCGTCTCGCCCAGCCTGATCGATTCTGCTCGCGAGCTGTCGATCGGGTTTCCTTCGTGGGTCCTCGCTACCGTCACGCAGCCGGTGATGACCATCAGGTAGGGGAGAACTCCCAGGAATCGTCGAGTCATCGGAATCCCTTCCGCGCAAGATGCGACACCAGAGAAAGCGGTTCGGTTCGATCCGTCGAATGGGGGAAGATCCTATCGGCGGGATAGAAAGGGCGCAACCTACGCCTGGCGGGCCGGGGTTCGCTTGATCGGCGCGTCCGAGGGACGATATAGTGCCCGATCGGTTCCTTCTAGGAGACGGATCTTGAGCCCCGTCATCGTGACGCTCCTCTGCTTCGCCGCCTATGCGGCGGGGTATTTCCTCTATGCGCGGCACCTCGCGAGGCGCGTGTTCGCGCTGGATCCGGACGCGCCGACCCCGGCCCACACCCTGAGGGACGGCTTCGACTACGTCCCCGCCAAGAAGTTCGTCCTCTTCGGGCACCACTATGCCTCGATCGCCGGACTCTCCCCGATGCTCGGTCCGGCGATTGCGGTGATCTGGGGCTGGCTCCCCGCCCTTCTCTGGGTTGTTCTCGGATCGCTGTTCATCGGCGCGGTGCATGACTTCTCGGCCCTCGTCGTCTCCATGCGCGCCAAGGGGATGTCGATCGGTAAGGTCGCCGAGGACCTCGTCGGTCGGAGGGCGATGACGCTCTTCCACCTGATCATCTTTTTCCTGATCTGCCTGGGGATGGGCGTCTTCGTGCACGTGGTCGCCAAGCTATTCTCGATCGAGATGGCGGACGGCGTTCGAACCGCGACGAGCCACCCCGAAGCCGTTTTCCCGACATTCACATTGATGATCATCGCCGTTGTATCTGGATATCTGATCTACAAGCGAAATGTCCCGATCCTTCCGCTGACTGTTGTGGCGTTCGCCCTCGTCCTCGGGGCGATGGTGCTGGGTTTGCGTCTGCCGGAGCCAGACCTCCCGGCGACCGGGTGGAAGTGGATCCTCCTCGGATACTGCTTCATCGCCTCGTCCCTCCCCGTCTGGCTCCTTCTGCAGCCCCGGGACTACATCAACTCCTTTCTCCTGTACCTCGGGCTGGGGGCGGCCTTCGTCGGCCTCTTCATCCTGAACCCCGAGTTTGCCGCTCCGGCCCGGCATGCCGCCGAAGACAGCCCGTCCATGTTTCCCTTCGTATTCATCGTCATCGCCTGCGGGGCCATCTCCGGATTCCATGGCCTCGTCTCCTCCGGGACGACGGCGAAGCAGATCGATAAGGAGACGGACGCCCGTTTCATCGGATACGGAGGGATGATCGGGGAGTCCCTGCTGGGATTGCTAGCCGTGCTCGCATGCACGGCGGCGGCCGGTTTCGCCTCGACGGCCGAGTGGGAGGGCGCCTATGCCTCGTGGAAGAGCGCTGCCGGCCTCGAGGCCAAGATCGGCAACTTCATCACGGGGACCGGTGTATTCGTTTCCAGCATCTCGGATTCGATATCCCTGGACATGGCGAAGGCGTTCATGTCGCTCATCGTGGTTTCCTTCGCGCTTACTTCGCTCGACTCGGCGACCCGTCTCCTCCGGTTCAACCTCGCCGAGATGGCCGACACGATCCGATTCCCTCTCCTGAAGCAACCACTCTTCGGCTCAGCGGTCGCGGTCGCCGCCATAGGGTTTTTCGCCTTCGTGGCGGGGTTGCCCCTGTGGTCGCTCTTCGGAAGCACGAACCAGCTACTGGGAGGGCTCACTCTTCTCACCGTGACCGTCTACCTTCTCGGGCAAGGGCGTCCGATCCTCTACACGGCCATCCCGATGGTCTTCATGCTCGTGACGACCATCGTGGCTATCCTTGCCGACACGCGGCAGCGACTCCTCCAGGAGGACAAGACACGGGAGGATTTCCTCCTCCTTGGAGTGGGCGGTGTCATCCTGATTCTCGCCGTATGGCTATCCGCCGAGGCTCTGGTCCGGATCGTCAAGCTGCGGCGAGAGCCCCGCTGATGGTGCCCGTCGTGGCGGGCGTGATCCTGCACGAGGAAAGGGTCCTCATCGCGAGGCGGCCGCCCACGGGGCATCTCCCGGGGCTCTGGGAGTTTCCGGGAGGGAAGGTCGAGTGGGGCGAGGACCGCCGGGCCGCCCTCAGCCGCGAGATCCGGGAGGAGCTGGGCATCGACGTCGAGATCACCCGAGAGCTCATGGTGGTGGAGCACGCCTATCCCGACCGGCGGGTGGCCATCACCTTCTACCTCTGCAGCCTGCCCGAGGGAACGGACGCGCCTGGAGGTGAGACCCTGCGGTGGCTGCGGCCCGACGAGCTCGAGGAGAGGTCCTTCCCGCCGGCGAACGCCGAGCTGATCGAGCTCTTGAAGGGTAAGGATTGGTGACCGTCACCGCAGGTCGAGGAGATCAGTTGTCCAGGCCGCCCTGCAGGATCCACTCCCGGATGTTGAGGATGTCCCGCGAGTCGAGCCTGAAGCCGCCGCTCGGCATACGGGTCGGGAGGAACGGCGGATCGGGTGCCTGGATCTGGTCGTCGATACGCCTCACGATCCGGCTATCGGGGGGATTCCCGGCCACGAATGCGGGGCCGCTGCCTCCCCCCGCGGCGATTCCCCCGTACGTGTTGAGCATCAGGCCGCCCGCCGGCGCCACCGAGAGCTCGTGGCAGCCCGGTTGGGTGCACTGCATGTCGAAGATGGGCTGGATACTCCGACCATAGCTCATCACGGGGACGCCGGGAATCTCGACGAGATTGCCGTCCTCGTTCCCGCTGGAATCCACGGCCCGGACGATGAACAGGTACGCTTCCGGCGCCAGGCCTCCGAAATCGAAGGAGGAGACGCCCCCTTCCGTCTCAGCGGACGGGTTGCTCAAAGTGCGGCTGCCCCCGGCCGTCCTCGCGTAGATGCGGTAACGGATATGCGGGGCGATATCGGCGTTGTCCGTCGCCGCGGTCCACACGAGGAGGATCGATGTCGGGCCGGTCGCCGCGGCCGAGCCGATCCCACCGAAGCTCGGAGGGATCCCATCGGCCGACGAGCCGGTCGAGGCCGATACTTCCGTCGCGTTCGAATCAAAGTTTCCGTGGAGATCCCGCGAACGGACAACGAAGAAGTAGTTCGTCGAAGGGAGTAGACCGGTCACGAGGAAGGCCGTGCCCCCTGGGCTCGTCACCGCGTCCGGGCTCTGAAAGTCCTGCATTCCCGACGTGGTCGATGAATAGATGAAATAGACGATCTCCGATTGCGGACTCACCAGGTCCGCCGCGGGGATCCACATCAGCTCGATCGATTGTTCGCTCACGGCCGTCGCAGAGGCGGCCCCCGAGAAGATCGGCTCCACGGTGTCGACGGCGGTATCGACGGTGAACTGGCTCGGCACCGGCGTGGCGCTGGAGATGAACAGGCCGCTCCCGTCGGAGTC
Organism: Planctomycetota bacterium; assembly: GCA_027296055.1. Classification (GTDB taxonomy): domain Bacteria; phylum Planctomycetota; class JAPUJT01; order JAPUJT01; family JAPUJT01; genus JAPUJT01. The sequence goes on from JAPUJT010000165.1 coordinate 39,512, forward strand.
TTCGATGGCGATCGTCAGCATGATCTGATAGGTGTCACCGATGATAAGGAGAGTGTCGGGAGTGAATGTGACCTCGGTGGAAAACGGGTTGAAGCTGAGAGATCCGGTGGCCGGAATGAGGGTCGACAGGTTGGTGACCTGAAAGGAGGAGAAGTCCACGGTCGCGGGCAAGATAGGCTCGGAAAAAGTGACCCGGATCTTCTCCGTCGGGGCCACGGCCGCGGCGCTCATCGGAGGCAGGATCTCCACGGCGAAGGGACGATTTTCCTGCATCCTGGAGGAGCTGGCTCTGTCCTCCACTCGTGTCGAGCACGCCCAGAGGCTTGCAGCGAGGCCAAAAAGGATGAGAATACGCTTCGTTTTCGATCTCATTGCGAGCCCGTACCCTTAGACGTTCGGGGACGGCAGCTTGTTTCGAATCCTCGTCCCCTCTACTCCATCAGAAGCCGAGGGCGGCGCCAATGCAAGGGAGGAAGCAAGAATGGCGATATTCATCAGACTCGCGAAGATGACGGAACATGGTGTCCGCCGGATTCAGGACCTCGACAGGGTGATGGGCGAAGTGAAGGAGATTGCGGAAGCGGAGAAGGTCAAGATCGTCAATATGTACGCCACGATGGGGGAGTACGATTTCGTGGCGATCCTGGAGGCGCCCGACGATAAGGCGATGATGAAGTTCAGCGGCCGGGTGGGAGCGAAGGGAAACTTCAATGCGGTGACGATGGCGGCCCTCCCCATCGCGGAATTCAAGGCCCTGTTCGACGTAAAATAGGGGCCCGTCGAATCAAGAGAAGCCCGACCAGGACAGCCAGCGCGGCGAGGCTGAGGACCGCCGCGTACGCACGAGGCGCCGTGGTCTTGAAATCGACAGTGATGACCTGAGGTCCGGGCGGGATGGTCAGATGTATGCCGCCCGTCGCCGCGTCCAATCGCAAGGGCAGTCGGCCTGCCACGTCGGAACGAGCCTGCCAGCCGGGATAGTGAAACAAGTGGACCAGGACCTCGACCTCCTCCTCGTAGTCGGCCCGGAACGCCATCCGGCCGGGACGCTCATCGATGATCTCGATCCCTTCCGATGACCTCGGTCCCTCCACTCGGGCGGGCGGGCGCTTGCTCGGGGCCTCCGTCCTGTGGACGGGCAGGTAGTAAGGATCCTCGAAGGCAATCTCCTCTAGACTTTCCTCGTTCAGGTACCGATCCCGGATTTCGAGAACTCTGGCCGGCCAGAGCGATCCCCTGTATGCGCCCGGGTACTTCTCGGGGTCCACCGGCCGATTTCGGTAGGAGGCGACACAATAGGGGAGGCTGTACAGGATCAGAAGGATCCCGGCCGCTCCTGCGGCCAGGCCTGGCCCCCAGGCAGCCGACGGAAGAGGCCGCTGCCGGATCATCCACGACAGGGCCGCACCGGCCAGGGTGGCGGTGATGAGGCCGATCGGGGAGAGGATCCGCCAGGGGAACTGGACCTGTCGGATCACCGGGATCGCCTGCCAGAGGAAGTCGGATGGTCGGAGCATCAGGAACAAGCCCAGGACGAGGAGGGCGGCCAGGATGACGCCGAGTCGTCGGCGATTCTCGGTCACGATGAGCGCGAAGACCCCGATCGGCGCGAGGGCGAGGTGAAGCCATCCCACCTGGAATGACATCCCGTCCTCGAGTCCGGGCGGCAGGCTGCCCCCGAAGCCCCAGTAGCGAGAGACGATCTGACCCGGCCTCACGAAGTGGTTCTCGAACTGGACGAAGGAGTGATGCGATTTTGCGGAGAGACCGACCCACTTCAGCTCGGCGATGAAAGGGAGCCACGCTATCGCGGCGAGGGCAACCCCGATCGAGACCGCCGCGGCCAGGGCGAGGGCGCACCGACGGCTCTGGCCTTCCGGGATCACCGCTGCGCCCAAGGCCACGGCCACCGGCAGGAAGAGCACGGCCGATGGGAAGTGGGTCGCGACGAGGGCCGCGATGGGCAGGGCCGCCAGCGCGATCGAGCGGCGCGTCGGGCGGGAGGCGACGTTACAGACCCCCCAGGCGACCAGCGGATACCAGACAAAGCCAAGGAATTCGGGGAAGGCGCCGCGCACATAGGCATCCAGGATGTGATACGGGTAATAGATGTAGGCGATCGCCGAGACCCATGCCCCCGCCTCTCCCAGCCACTTTCTCGTCCAGAGGTATTGAAAGATCCCCGAACCGATGAATCCCAGGGCGACGAACCACTTCCACGAATCGATGATACCGGCGCCCAGAACCCTGGGGATCTCCGCCACGTAGTAGGTGAGAAGGGGATAGAAGACGCCCACCGGAGCCCCGTACCCCTCGAAGACGTCGGGAAACCACCGGGGATAGATCGCACCGGCGTGGAATGCCCTCTCGAACTGATGGAGATGGGTGATGTGAAAGAAGACGTCGTGCGCGATGAAGAGTTCCGTTGTGAGGAGCGGCCGTATCACGGGATAACAGAGGACGATGATCAGGACAGCGGGGGCCGCGCGGAGCGGGAGAGTACGGGTCAACGGCGGGCAGCGGGCGGATTCGCTCGTGCTCTGGAGCCAGTGCGGCGGGCCGTCACATTACGCTTGCGCCATTCGGCGAGGTACTTACGGAAGTAGTCCGGATGCTCTTTCCGCCAGCGTTTGAGGTACTCCCTCTGCTTTTCGGTCTTCCAGTAATCGGGGTGATTCTTCTTCCACTCGGCCATGTACTTCCGCATGTATTCCAGACGACGCTTTCGGCGGCAAGTCTTGCGAGTGCAATAGATGTGGGTACGACTGCGGGATCGGAACCGGCCGCTGCACGCCTTGCAGTCCTGAGGCACTCCCCGCCTCACGGCCCTGCGGCGTCGCTGCAGGGCTCCGAACCTGTCACGGGGCTTGGGTCGAACAACGGGGGGCATCCCTTCCCTCCCGTGCTGCTGGGTCTGCTCGGTTCGCTCCACTCACCTTCGCCGGACGAAGGCAGGCGCTCATGCTAGTAAGCTCGGCCCCGGCTGGCAAGCCCGGATACGGAGTGGTGGGTATAATGGGCGGCCGATATGGGCAAGTCAAAGGTCGGCAAGGAGAGAGAGGTTTCGTCGGGAGGAGTGGTCTTCCGGACGCTCAGGGGTGAGCCGGTCGTGGCTCTCTGCCGGCGCTGGAGGGGACGGGTCTGGTGTCTGCCCAAGGGAGGGATCGAGTCGGGGGAGACGGTGAGGGAAGCGGCTCTCCGCGAGGTGCGAGAGGAGACCGGGGTCGTCGCTCAGATCCTGCAACGACTGGGAGAGACCCGATACCGCTACCGCCGAAACAACAGGTGGGGAAATCCTGTAGAGGTCGCCAAGCGGGTCACGTTCTATCTGATGGTACGGCTAGAGGGCAACATCACGCGACACGATCACGAGGTGGAGCAGGTCCGCTGGTTCTCTCTCCCTGACGCGCTCGACCGGGCCACCTTCCCATCCGAGCGCATGATCCTTCGACGGGCCGCCACGCGCATCCGGCAGCTATCCTGAGACGGTCAGCCTCTCGGGGCCCCGTCCGTGTGAGATGGTGGGGGGAAATGCTGGTGGTGGGACGAAGACGGGGAGCGGTCCTGCTTGTTCTCTACGCGCTGATCGTTCTGGCGATCACCGACAAGCGGATCACGCCATCCGGGGCGCTCCTCTCCCGGCTCGCCCTGGTGGACTCCCTCGTCGAGCGCGGCACCTTCGCGATCGACGACTCTCGTTTCTCTCGAACCGTCGATAAGGTTCAAATCGATGGCCACTTCTACTGTGACAAGCTCCCCATCCTGCCCGTAGCCACGGCGGCGATCTACGCGGTCCTGTGCCATCCCCTGGGCGTCACCTTCGACAGCCATCCGGGCCTGACCCTGTTCATCCTGACCTATCTCACCGTCGGGATTGCCACTATCGTGCTCGTCGCCCTTTTCTACCGGGAGGTCCGGCGGGCGGGTCTCGGAGGAAGGAGGGCCCTGCTGCTCACGGGGGTCCTCGGCCTGGCCACTCTGGTGCTCACCTATGCCGGCACATACCAGAACCACACGATCACGGCGGTCTTCCTCTTCGCCGGCTTCGTAGCGATCCGAGCAGCTCGCGAGGGAAACGGGAAGGCAGCCCTGCTCTCAGGGATCTGGATCGGGATGGCCGCTGCGTCGGAGATGCCTACCGGATTTGCTTTCGGCGGGGCGTTCGGACTCTCTCTGGTGATGGCGCCGAGGCCCGGTAGACATCGCCTCGCCCTTGCCGGGTCGTTCGCTGGGGGATTCGCGATTCCGATCCTGGTCACCGCCGTGATCCTCCTCATCGCATGGGGAGATCCTCGCCCCGCCTATCTTATCCCGGGGGCTTACGACTATGACGGGAGCGTGTTCGCCGAACGAGAGGCGGGAGTGATCCAATCCACGCGTATCCCGTCCAACATCGTCGCCTACGCGTTTCATAACATCCTGGGGATCCGGGGTCTCTTTTCCACCACTCCGGTCCTGCTGGCAGGTCTCATCGGGCTCGTCTCCCTCTGGCGGCGGCGGGAGGAGCCGCGAAGGTGGGAGGTCACAGCCCTCGGGCTCGGGCTTGTCGTGGTGATCGCCTTCTATGCCGTCGCGACCGATTCGTACGGTGGGTGGGCCTACGGCCTTCGATTCTTTGTACCGCTCGCCCCGGTGCTCCTCTACCTCGCGGTCTATCTCCCCGACCGGATCTGGTCGGGAAGGCCAGCGCTCGTGATGGCCTGTCTTCTAGGCCTCTCCCTGCCGCTCGCATGGATCGGGGCCTACCATCCCTGGACTCCCAGCTACCAGGGGGAGACGATTCGCGACTCCAACGCCGACATCGTTCGTTGGCCCGCGGCCGGCAACCTGGCCGCCTTGCTGGAGGAGTGGCTCCCGAACAGCGCCCTGGCCGCGGGGGCACGGCGCTCCCTGATCGATCCGGACGATGCCGTCTCCTATCCGTACCTCGCCGTCTCGTTCGACTCTCAGGGCAAAGTCTCGGAACGGGATCGGATGCTCCGCGGCGGTCGATGAGAATTGAATGTTGATGCGCTTATACGGTTACAGGACCGAGAAGAGATAGCGCAGAATGAGCACACCTGAGGAAATCCTCGGAGAGAACCTGGTTCGCTCTCTCTCGGGCCTCGAGGCGCATGTGGACACGGTGAGCGCACTCGAAGGACTCACCTGCGAAGTGGCGGGACGGTGGCCGACGAGTTCGCCGCACAGCATCTACCAGCTCGTGAATCACCTGATTTACTGGCAAGAGTATTGCCTGGCGGCGATCGACGGCAATGATCCCCCTCCGCCTGAGCACGCGTCCGACGGATGGCCCGGGAAAGAACGGCCAGCGAGCGCAGATGAATGGGAAGGGACAGTTGCTAGATTCAGGCGGGGCCTGCAGAAGGCGTCCTCGCCTGGACTATTCATGTCATCTTGATTCCAGGACCACTTATGAAAGCGATTGTATACACAAGATACGGACCACCGGATGTTCTCCAGCTCAAAGAGGTTGAAAAACCTACTATCAAGGACAATGAAGTACTTATCAAAATATTTGCCACGACGGTAACATCAGGGGACTGGAGGGTGCGAGCTCTCGAATTCCCTGCCGGCTTCGGCCTCATCGGACGATTGGTCTTTGGAGTCTCGAAACCAAGGCAACCAATTCTGGGGACAGAGCTCGCCGGCGAAGTTGAATCGGTCGGCAAGGACGTAAGCAAATTCAAAGTCGGTGATGAAGTTTTTGCATTCGACGATGCCGGCATGGGTTGTCATGCGGAGTACAAATGCATGCCAGAAGACGGGGCGGTGGCACTAAAACCGGCCAATCTGACCTACGATGAAGCCGCCGCAATATCCTTTGGCGGAACAACGGCGTTGCATTTCTTCAGAAGAGGAAAACTCCAGAGCGGGGAAAAGGTGCTCGTCAATGGCGCTTCCGGAGGGGTAGGAACAGCGGCGGTGCAGCTTGCCAAGCATTTCGGGGCAGACGTGACCGGGGTGTGCAGTACAACGAACGTGGAAATGGTGAGATCTCTGGGCGCCAATCACATAATCGATTACACCAAAGAGGATTTTACGGAAAATGGTGAAAGCTATGACGTCATTATCGATACAGCCGGCACGGCTCCGTTCTCCCGTAGCAAGGATTCGCTAAAGGAGAGAGGACGCCTTCTTCTGGTTTTAGGTGGATTGCTAGACATGCTCCAGATTCCATGGGTGTCGATGACGAGCAGCAAGAAAGTCATCGCTGGGCCAGCACCCGGGCGCGCAGAGGATTTGCGTTTCCTCGCGGAGCTGGCTCAGGCCGGAGAATTCAAACCGGTCATTGATCGGCGCTATCCGTTCGAGCAAATCGCCGAGGCTCACAGCTACGTGGACACCGGTCGCAAGAAGGGAAACGTCATTATAACTCTGAAGCATGAGGACTGAATCTTCGATGGGATGTGTTCAGTCACCGTTCCGCTTACCCCATCCTCCCAGCCCCTGATCCTCGCCCGTCTACGGGCTGCCCTGAAGGCTTCCTGGAGAATCTGGGCTAGAAGAATTCGAGGCGGGTGATCGTTGAACGGTAGAGGGTGACCCGATCGGCGTAAGGCGTTCGGATGCGGATTCGGCGCTCTCCCCTGTCGATGATCGAACCGGTGATCAGCCCGCCGTCGGATCGGATGACGGCGGAGAGCGGTGTGTCCCTCGGTTCGGTCTTCGGGAGGGGCAGGTCGATCCTCGCTATCTCCGACAGGGGCAGGATCACGGACCCGCCCTTTTCATCGCCCAGGAGGAAGACGGCTTCCCCCCGGCGTTCCGACAGGCGAAGAGTGGACCCCGTGACCAGCTTCTCATCTCCCCGGACGATCCGGACGCCTTCCCCCGGCGGCGCCTTGGCGAACTTCCCTGGCATCTTCAACGTGACGACCTGGTCCTCGGGCAGATCGATGGACTCACCACCCCAGAGCAGGAGTCGCACTCGACCCCGTTCCCAGGAATCCAGCCTCCCACTGAGCCGATCGCCGTTGGCCATGTCGAGACGGACCCAGCGCGATCCGTCCGGGACGACGCGGGACGAAGTCGAACCGAAGTCTATCGCGTCGACCCGGGCGAGCGGGAGGACGATCGGATCCTCCATCGCCTCGATCTGGATTCGGATGGCTCTGCCGTTCCAGCCGAGGAGCTGGCCGACGAGCCGCTGGCCGTCCCGGAGCCGCACGGATGACAGGGGGGGAGCGGCCCGAACCGGCGTATCGAAACAGATGTCATCGATTGTGAAGTCCCGATCGATGGACGGTACGTTGAACACCCGTACCGAATGAATCAAAACTTCGGAGGAAATTCCGAGAAAGTCCGTGCCCGAGGTCGTCGTGTGGATCGTCCCGATGCGTCTCCCCCGCAGATCGAAGGCATGGAGTCCCGTGCCGTTCGGGGCGACCGCCGCGACATAGACTCCGCACCGGCGGACTCCCGCCGGTATGCCGGCGCCCGTGGCGCGACGGTACGAGCCCGGAATGATGAAGCGAATCGTGATGTCCCCCTTCCATCTGGGCTCACGATTCGCCGCCGAGTTTCCCCGGCTAGGAGAGGCAACGGCGAAACTGTCGGCCGCCACATACGAGCCAGCGGCCGAGGTCTCGAGCAGCACTCCCCAGGGGGCGTAGAGGCGCTCGACGTTGTCGCCAGGACGGATAACTGCGTCGTCCGGTCCCTGGCTGAAGTCGATTCGCGAGTCGCGTGATGGAAAGGCCTTGGGTCCGACCCGGCGAACGGGGGAGGGCGCGGCGTCGAGACCGGGCCGGATCTTGCAGAGGAGGCCCCTCTCTGGAGCTTCATCGGCCAGGCGAATCTCGAGACGGCCGGCCTGATGGGCGATAAACTCCGTTCCGTCTCCGATCCGGATCTTTTGTTTCGAGGGCGCGATGCGGACGATGAAACCCGACGGAGTCAGAGGGCCAGACTGGCCCTCCAGTTCGTCGATCCGTGAGGAGCGTCCGATCGCCTCCACGGTTAGCCGCTCTCCGTTCTGCACGGAGCGCCCGGCGTCGATGAACCTGGCCCCCGAGGGAACGTAGACCGAGACGACTTCGCTCGGCGACGAGCGGCGCGAGACCCGGCTCGCGTGCACCCCGGAGAGCTCGATCCGCCGCCCCGCCACCTCGACCGTCATGAAGGATGATTGGATCAACCCTTCATGGACCCCCTGCGCGGTTCGAATCCCATCCATCATCGAGATCTCGACGGCGCCTTTCGCCTCGAGGCGAGTGAGTAGTATGCCAGCCCGGTAACGCACTTCCGGGTCGTCGTTCGCGCGCGCCGCGCGAATCTCGGCGAGGGCCGCCCCTCCGAGCGCCTCGAGCTTCTCGGAGGACATCTCCCTCACGTGGAAGTCGGCGTCTCCCAACCCGCCGATCAGACCTCGCATCTTTTTCCTCAGTCCCGGCTCGAATCGATCGGCGAACCAGATCTCCTCCACCTCTTCGATAGGTATTTGCCGCGGTCCGCGATCGTTGACCAGCACGATCGACTGTCGTTCGAGTCGCGCGTGGAGCACCGACCCGTCGCGCATCTCGACTTCCCAGATGGAATGATCCGGTTCGGCTGTAAAGGGGAGGTCCGCCAGCGCAAGGATCGGAAGACACGCGGACCCGATTATGGAAAATAGCAACCTCACATCCGATCTTACGGCCGAATCTCGCCGGCGTCAAATCGGGTCAGGGCCGACCTCCAGCAGCTCATAGCGCTTGTTCAGGTAGGTGCTGCCGACGTTGACGGATCGCATCGCGCCCTTTTGCACGACGCTCCGCGCGTGGCTGTGGCCGCAGAAGTGGTGCCGGACCCGCGGAAACTCGAGCAGAACCTCCCCGAGCCTCACGCTCCCCAGGTAAGCGTTCGCGAAGGCCCAGGCCCTGTGTCCCGGGTATCGGATCACGAGCTCCTCGAACGGAAGGTGATGGGTGACCACGACGATCTCCTCGGCATCCACGGAGAGCGCTGCCAGCGTGCCGCGTAGTTCCTCGACGAGGAGGTCAGTGAGCTCACGATCGGAGAAGCGCCAGCGCACGAAGCGCCGGTCATTCCACGACGCCACCCTTCGGAGGTATTTCCGCTCGTAGTGAACCAGATCGATCCCGAGACTCTCGTCACGGAGGGAGTAGTCATACCATCCCATGGTCCCGGCGATCCCGACGCCTTCTATCGTGACGGGGCATCCCTCCAGGTAATGAAAGCCGTGCTCCTTCCCGATTTCCGGGAGGGTCTCCCGAAAGATCCGCTCGGAATCGCCATCGGTCGTCCAGATGTCGTGGTTGCCCGCGACGAAGAACCGGCGAGCCGGGAGGTCCGAGAACAGGTCGAGACATTGATGGATCGTCTCCTGCCGCCCGCTGCCGATATCCCCCGCCAGGATCAGGACGTCGGGATCTTCCTCCCGGAGGTCGTGAACCAGGGTTCGGGTGGAGGCGTCTCCCTGCTCCCTCGATCCCCAGTGCAGATCCGCCGTGATCGCGATGCGCATCCGTCACTCCGTTCTCAGGGCGTCCACCGGGTCCATTCTCGCCGCTCGCCCCGCGGGCGCGATCCCGGCGAGGATTCCGACCAGGATCGAGACGCCGAGCGCCATAGCCACCATGTTGGGTGACGTCTCCACGGGGAGCCCCGGGACGAGAGTATGGATCAGAGCCGCCCCCCCGAGACCCGCCGCAATCCCGACCGCGCCTCCCGCGACGGCGATCATCACGGCCTCGGTGAGGAAAATGAAGAGTATCTGGCTCCTGCGGGCCCCGAGTGCGACGGAGAGACCGATCTCCTGGGTCCGCTCGTGGACCGATATCCACAGTACGGTCAGGATCCCGATCGCTCCGACGAAGAGGGAGATTCCGGCGATGCCGGCCACCGCGCCGGTGATGACGTTCATCACGTTGCCGAAGACATCGAGCATGGCTCCCTGCGTCGTCACGGTGAAGTCCTCTTCCCCATCGTGCCGTTTGATCATGAATTTCTTGACCCGCTCGGCCACGATATCGACCTCGCTGGAACGGGGGGCTATCAGATCGATCTCGTCCAGCTCGGGCCGGTTGAACATCTTCATGGCCCGGGATATGGGGATGAAGGCCGAATCATCGATGTCGAATCCGAGCATCCTGCCCTTGGATTCCATGATCCCGATCACCTGGAAACGGTGACCACCGATTCGAATCTTCTTCCCCAGGGGGTTCTCGTTGGGAAACAGCTCTGAACGGACGGTCGGGCCGATCACGCAGACGGGGGCCCCTCGCTCCATCTCCTCCTCAGGCAGGAATCGGCCGCTCCGCACGCCCCAGTCCACGACCACCGGGTACTGGGAGGTGACGCCATAGACGTAGACGTATCGCCCCCGAACTCCTCGTTCCACCCGTGTCTTGCCGATCGTGACCGGAACGAAGGCCTTGACGCCTCTCACGGATCCGAGGGCGCGGGCATCGTCCAGGGTCAGCTTGCGCGTGGTCCCTCCTATCGCGGCCGGGATACCCCAAGTCTCCATCTTGCCCGGATTGATTGCGATGATGTTCGTACCGAACTGGCTGAACTGCTGGACAAGGTAGACGCGGACTCCCTCCCCGATGGAGGTCAGGAGAACAACCGAGGCGATCCCGATCGTGATGCCCACCGCCGTCAAGACCGACCGCAGGCGGTGAAAGAGAATCGAGCCGAAGGCAAATCGAAGGGAGTCGAAGAGACCCATCCTTCTCACCTCCCCTTCCGAAGGGCATCGACGGCGGGGATAGCCGCCGCGCGGCGCGCGGGCAGCACCCCGAATACGACCCCCACGCTCATGGCGACGCCGATGGCCGAGAGGATAGCCCAGGCGGGAGTTATCGGCGGCAGCGCCGGGATCACTCGAATGAGGATCCAGTTTCCCAGGAGCCCCAGGATCACCCCGACAAGAGCGCCGATTCCGGATATCACGACGGCCTCGGTGATGAACGCCAGGAGGATCTGGGCCCGCTTCGCTCCCAGCGCCTTCCACAGGCCGATCTCGGAGGTCCGCTCCGACACGGAGACGAGCATCACGTTCATCACTCCGATCCCCGCCACGGACAGGGAGACGGCGGCAATCCCACCGAGAGCGAGGGTGAGGGCGCGCAGGATGTCGCCGAACGCCGAGGAGAGGGCCCCCTCGGTGAAGATGGTGAAGTCCTCTTCCCCGTGCCGGTCAGTGAGGATCCGTTTCACCTCTTCCTTGGTGTTCTCCATCTCCTGGAAGGCCCCCGCCTCGATCAGGATCCGGTAGAGCCCCTCCCGGTTGAAGAGCTTCATCGCCGTCAGGACGGGGACGATGACCACGTCGTCCATATCCATCCCGAGGGAAGTGCCCTTCCGCTGGAGGACGCCGATCACCCGAAACCGCCACTCGCCGATCCGGAGGGTCCGACCGAGGGGATTGGAGCCGGAGAAGAGCTCTCTCTGGACGGTTCGCCCGATCACTGCCACCCTCGCCCCCCGCCGCGGATCCGTGTCGGGGAGCGTCTGACCGGTGGCCACATCCATGTCTCGCATCTCGAAGTAGTCCCTCGTGGCGCCGATCACGGTGATGGATCGCCCCTTCCCTGCGTAGCGGGCGCTCGCCTGCCCCAGGGAGACGGGGGCGACCCATCTCGCCTTCAGGCTGCTTCTTCGAATGGCGAAGGCATCATCGATGGTGAGCTCGCGGGTCGTTCCTCCAATGAGGGGGAGGCCGCCGGTCGTCTCCGTCTTTCCCGGTATCACGATGACGAGGTTGGATCCGAGTGACATGAACTGATTCGAGACGTAGGCTCGGGCTCCTTCCCCCAGGGAGATAAGCAGAATGACCGAGGCGACGCCGACGGCGGTTCCCGAGACGGCGAGGGTCGTTCGGACCCTGTGAGCCCGTACTGCGCCGATGGCCAGAGAGATGAGGTCGGCGGTCCTCAAGAGGGGCTCTCCGTTCCGTTGCCCGATACGCGGCCGTCGACGAGGCGGACGACTCTCTGAGCCCTGGCGGCCAGAGTCGCGTCGTGAGTCACGAGCACGACCGTGAGACCGCCGCGATTCATCTCCTCGATGACGGAGATGATCTCATTGCCCGCCCGGGTGTCCAGGTTTCCCGTGGGCTCATCGGCGAGGAGCAGGTCGGGCTTCATCACCATCGATCGAGCGATCGCCACCCGCTGTCTCTCCCCGCCGGAGAGCTGGTCGGGTCGATGATTCATCCGGTGGTCGAGGCCGACGGAGTGTAGCGCCCCGCGCGCCCTCTCCTTCCGCTCGGAGGATGAGACGCCGGCGAAGACCATGGGGAGCTCGACGTTTTTCAGTCCGGTGAGTCTTGGAACCAGGTGGAACGATTGAAAGACGAATCCGATCCGCCTCTGACGGATGTCGGCCAGACGCCCCTCCGACAGACCGGAGGTCTCCTCTCCGGCGAGGCTGTACGAGCCCGAGCTCGCGGAGTCGAGGCATCCGATAATGTTGAGGAGCGTGGATTTGCCGGAGCCGGAAGGGCCCATCAGGGCGATCATCTCACCATCCGCCACGTCGAGATCCACGTTCGCGAGGGCGTGGACCGTCTCGTCACCGAGACGAAAATCGCGGCAGATCGATCGCATCCGGATCATTTCGTCCTCCCCGAGACAAGGATAGGGGCAGGCGAGGCCCGATCAAGCGCCCCGGGAACAGTGAATCTTATCAGCACAAACCTTGCCGGGTCTGTGCGGGGGCGAGAGGGCGGCCTACTTGAGTCGAGCGACCCGGCCGTCAGGAGTGGCGAACGTGGCGTAGGCGAGATAGATCTCGCCAGAAGAGTCCACGGCGATCGCACGGAGTCGGTTCGCGCCCACTCCTGTCTCGATCGTGCGGATCAGCACGCCGAAGGTGCTGAACTCGAGGAGCTTTCCATTTCCGAAGTTGCCCACGAGCAGCGAGCCCCCCGTGGTGACGGCCAGGGCAGCAGGGCGATCGAGGCCCGCAGCGCTCCCCGCCAGCACCGTCGTGGCGCCGGTTCCCGGATCGATCGCCAGCAGACGGTCGCCGCCCGTATCGACGGCGTACACGGTTCCGGCCAGGTAGGCGAGATGGGTGGGGGCCTCCGGGATCCGGGTGATGATCCCCGGAGCGATCGTGGACACGGTGTTGTCTGTTTGATCTCCGAGGTTGTTGAATAGAAGCTCGACGAGATCTCCGGTCGAGCTCTGAACGAGGTACCAGGGGTCGGTGTCCGTCCCCGATGCGCAGATCCCGGTCGGATCCTCGACCAGAGCGTCCGCCGGCGTATTCCTGTCGATGAAGGTCGCCGTGATGTCCACCCCGTCGAAGAGATCGGTGACATTCGGCATGTCACACGGCGGCACGAAATTCCCGTTCGAGCAGACGGCGACGCAGGAAGGCGTGAAGACCCTACCGTCCATGGTGATCGTCTGGGTCGGGAGCCCGAGGTCTTTCACCTGGCGTACCAGGCTGCCGGTGCCGCTATAGGTGACGATGATCAGATCGCCGCTCGGTTGGAAGGCGATCCCCCACGGGTCCTCGAGGCCGGTCAGGAGGACCTCCACCCGGGAGTTGCCGCGCTTGCTGCTTCCCCCGTCGGGACAGCCGCCCAGGAGGAGGCAAGCGGGGAGAGCGAACATCATGATTCTTCGTAGCATATCGGTCATGGCGAGAGTCGAACCCGCTCTCCTGTAGTAACCCCGCAGGCTAGTTATGGATCCTCAGATGGATCCGGATGGCGCCATCCGGATCGAACCGGAACCAGAAGACGAGCGCGCCTGCAGTCTCGCCCACCCCTAGCCCCCCGGGGGTGAGATAGCGTTCGAAGGAGGTCACCAGACCGAGGAGGGCATCCGTCTCGCTGTTGTTGTCCACGATGTAGTCCCCGGCGTCGAGCCAGGAGTCGCTCGAGGGGTTGTACTCGTTGTAGTAAAGGTGTCCGCCCTGCTGGATGTAGACGGCCACTCTTCCAGTTCCGCCCCGCGAAGTGCCGCCGACGGTGAGCGCGTCGGCAGACTGGCCCGTATCGACGGTGTGGATCTGACCGAATTGCTGGGAACCGAAAGTATCTCCTGCGCCGAGCTTGTCGAAACGGACGAAGCGGCTGGCGATCGAGGATGCCGGGAAGCCACCGGACGTGGCGTATCGATCCTCGGCGAAGAAGAGGAGGTGCCGGCTGCCCGCCGGGTCCTCGGTCCCGCGCGTCAGGGCGGTGAATTCTCCGCCGGTCATCTGCAGGCCGGGCGAATTCAGATCGATGGGCATTGACATCGAGATGCCGTCGTAATGCCGAGCATAGAGTCGAAGATCCCGATCCACCGCCGGTAACTTGAAGTTCAGGTCCCGCACGTAGTAGATCACGGCGCCCCCCTGGCCGTCATCGAGAGCGTGGACCAGGTCCTGGATGGGGATCACGTTCGGCATCGGCTGCAGGCCGCCGTTCGGGAAGTCGTCCACCTGGATGGGCCGGGCCGTGCCGTCGAGAGTGGCGCCGGTGTACTCGAACTGCGTGATGTTGAGGATATCGACGGGAGTGCCCACGCTGTCGTCGTTCTGCTCGAACACGACGTACATGAAATCGTTGTCGCTCTGGATCGCGCTCCTCTCGACTCCCCGTGCCCCCGATTCGTTCGGCGGGACGAAGCTCGATCCCAGCTCCTCCTGGAAGGCGAATGAAAAGACGCTGGCGTTGACACCTGTCGGGGAGATGGAGACGACGCCGCCGGTCGATCCGGCGATGTCGGGGGGAAGGGTTCCCCCCGCCTTGTCCGTTGCTACTCGTACGCCCTTGAGCTGAAAAGGAGCGCCCGGAGCGGACGACTCCGCCTGGTTGAATATGATCAAAATATAATCGTTATCTCGTGAGATGCGGCTGTCGATCTCACCGACGTCCTGTCCACCCATCCCCGCGATCGTCAAATCCACTTCGTCGTCGATGTCAGTGATCGGGTCGAACTGTAGCGGTGTGATCTTCGGGTCGATCCGCGCCACGAGGACGTCCGCGTCGTCATCGACGGTCTCGTTCAGGTTGTGCCCGAAGATCATTATCAGGTTTTCCAGGTTGTGATCAGCCCCGTACATCATCGGAAGCGAGGTAATGAACGGAAAAATGCCGTCACTTGGGTTGTTCGCGGGGCTCAGCTCGACCGCGTTCGAAATGAAGGCTCCCTGGGAAAAGCCGTTGGTCGAGTCACCGCTGAAGTGGTGATACTGCCAGACCTGGTCCCCGTCAGGACGCTCTCCGATCAGGAAGATGATCGAGTTCTCGTACGTCGAGAACAGAGGAAAGATCGACGGGCCGCCTCCCGTCGGCAGGAGCGGGTAGACCGAGGTGAGATAATCGTCGGTCGGATTGCCCGATGATTCGGGCGAGCTCGAGTCGGTCAAGATCCGGGTGGGAGTCGTGAAGCCGGGTGAGCCTCCGTTCGCAGAGAAGTCGAATCGCGCCCAGAAGAGGTGCCTGTCCGCTCGATCTCCTCCGAAGGCGTCATCCACCTCATCCAGCTGGGTCCAGACGGCCACCAGGTAGTGCTGGAAGTCCGTCTGCTCGTAGAGATTGAGCGGGCCGTAGGCCGCCGGGTCGGTCGAGAAGAGGAAGAGCCCCTCCCCGTGGAGTCCGTCCGAAACGATGCCGTAGGTCTCGACGTCATCCGAAACCTTGTTGTCAGGCTGGTTCGTGATCGTGTTGTCCCCATCGTCGTTATCCACGATCTGCGCGTATCCGGGGAGGAAACCGCCGCTTGCGTCGAAGGTTCCGAACCCGTGGGCCTCGCTGGATTGGCTCGAGAGGGATCGGTCGAAGTAGCACCACCAGAGCCGGGTGTTGGCGTCGCTGTTCGCCCCGGGTCCGGATGTGTCGACGTCCAGACGTGAGAAGAGGATCACGGCGTCGCCGTCGCGCGAGGAGTCCGTGTTCCCCGAGATTCCCGACGGCTGATAGAACATCACGATCGCCCCATCAATGAAGATCGGGGCGAGGAAGTGGCCTTGCTTCTCCTGCGGAGTGCCCGGGTCGGAGACCGTCACGATCTCGACCGGTGGCGTGACGGAGCTGCCATTGAAGTAGGACGCCCAGAGAGTGAATTCGGCGGTGCCGATCGCAGAGACGGTCGTATACAGGATGATGCCGCGGTTTGCGCGGGAGGAGTAGAACACCCTGGGTAGGCTCGCTATCGTCTCCCCGTTCTCGCTGAAGGCGTTCCCGTCGAAGGCGTGGTTGTTGTCCGAAGCCGCGTTGCCCGGGAATTTTCCAGGGAGGCTAGCTCCCACGATGATCGTGTCGCCGTCATCACCGCAGCCCGCTGCGAGAGTAAGCAAAAAAGCGCCGCCGATGACCCACTTCATGGTGGATCGCATAGGCCCATTCCTTTCGAGAGGTGGATTCTCCGTCGTTGAAGGGAGAGAGGATCTCCCCGATTATCCCCCAATGCTAATGATCTTAGCCCGGGATTCTGCTCGATCAAGCGATAAGGGAGCGTCCTGCAGACTGGAGTGAGGCAAGCGATCTCACCCGAGCGGCTCCATGGCGATGTTGATGGGGCAAGGGAGACGGGGGATCCGAGACCGAGACCGTCTTGCCGGGACTCGCCGGGCCGATTAGAATCGCCTCCTCGAGGAGAAAGAATCATCAGGTCCGACCACTCCCAGCTTCGGTCGCTCCCATCGGACGTCCGAAATCATCCGCCTACCTCCGAGGGTCATCGTACGATCCGGATTGCTCTGGTCGTCCTGGCGGCGGTACTGATCTCATCCTGCGAGGAAAGAACCCCTTCCACACGCGGGATGATCATCCTCGGCATCGATGGGATGGATCCGCGCCTCGTGGAGAAATACCTCGAGGAAGGAAGGCTCCCGAACATTCGCCGGCTGCTCGAGACGGGCAGCATGACCCGCCTCGCCACCACCACGCCTCCCCAGAGTGCCGTGGCCTGGTCGACATTCGCTACAGGCGCCAATCCGGGCCATCACGGAGTGTTCGACTTCATCCATCGAGACCCAACCTCCCTCTTTCCGTTCAGCTCGATGGCGAGTGTCCGGGAGACGAAGCGCCGGATCGCCTTCCGATCGTACGTCGTCCCACTGGGGTCGGGGAAGGTGGAGATCCTGCGGCGGGGGAAGACCTTCTGGGAGGCCCTCACGGAGGCCGGGGTCGCTGCGACGATCGTGAGGCTCCCGGTCAACTTTCCTCCTGTCGGACCTGACGCCACGTCGATCTCGGGGATGGGGACTCCGGACATACTGGGAGGCTACGGGACGTACACGATCTACTCGGACGGCCCGCCGGGGCCTTTCGTGGATGCGGGAGGAGGGCGGTTCGTCCCGGTGAAGACGCGCAAGGGCAGGGTGGAGGCGGCGCTACGAGGTCCTCCCCATCCCCTGCGGCAAGATTTCGAAGAGGTCCGCCGGCCCGTTCTCGAGGTGGGGTTCACGGCGTGGATCGATCCGGATGGTCGAGGGGCGAAGTTCCGCGTCCAGGACTCGGTGTTTCTGCTACAGGAGGGAGAATGGAGCGACTGGATCCCCGTCCGCTTCGACGTGATCCCTCACATCGTCTCCGTGGCAGGGATCTGCAAGTTCTACCTGAAGCGGTGCCACCGGGAGTTTCGGCTTTACGTGACCCCGATCAACATAGATCCCTTGGACCCCGCCGTGCCGATCTCCGTCCCGGAGGACTTCGCGGAAGAGCTGGCAAGAGAGGAGGGCCGTTTCTACACGCAGGGGATGGCGGAAGATACCTCCGCCATCCGGAACGGCGCTCTCACGGATGCCGAATACCTGAGCCAGGCGCAGATGGTGCTGGAGGAGCAGACGAGTCAGCTCGACTATTTCCTCGATCGATTCGAAGGCGGGCTGCTCTTCTACTACCTCTCCAGCATCGATCCCAACTCCCACGTCTTCTGGAGGGCGATCGATCCCGAGCATCCCCTCTACACGGAGGAGCTTGCCAGAAACTTCGGTCACGTTATCCCGGAGACTTACGACGCGATGGATCGGGCGATCGGAAAGGTGCTGGATCGGGCGGGTCCGTCGACCGCCGTCGTCGTGATGTCCGATCATGGCTTCACTTCTTTCCGGCGCAGCGTTTCTCTCAACCAGTGGCTTCTTCGAGAGGGGTACCTTGTCCTTCGAAGTGATTCCGATCCTGCGGCCGAGAGTTCGTTCGTCGACGTCGACTGGTCCCGGACCACGGCCTACGGCCTGGGATTGAACGGACTCTATCTGAACCTGAAAGGGAGAGAGAAGACCGGGATCGTCTACTCGGGCGCCGAGGCGAAGAGGATTCTCGGCGCCATCGAGAGAGGGCTGCTCGAGCTAGAGGACCCGGAATCGGGCGGGAAGGTGATCCGCAGGGTCTTCCGCACATCCAGTGTCTACGAGGGAGATGAGCTGTCCGGCGCCCCCGATCTGATCATCGGCTACGAGGACGGCTACCGCGCTTCCTGGAAGACGGTTCTGGGGGGTGGCACGGGGCAGGAAGAGGTGATCTCCGACAATCTCGAGAAGTGGAGCGGGGACCACTGCATCGACCCGGCGTTGGTGCCAGGCATCCTGATCTCCAACAGACGCATACTGGTCGAGAATCCAGTCCTCGCCGACCTGGCCCCGACGGTTCTCTCCTTCCTGGGGGCTACAGCCCCGGGGGCGATGAAGGGCCGGCCACTGCTCGGCGCGAAGTAGAGAGAAGGCTCCCCGGATGCGAATCATGAACGCGATCATGAGCGCCGTCTTCGAGGTCCTCGTCGTCGTGCCGTCCGCGCTCTTTCGTGAGGCAGGGCTGCTGCTCGTCTCGGTGCTGTTCGGCGTGGGAATGGTGATCCTCTTCCGGCGGACATCGAACCAGGAGGCAATCCGTCAATCCAAGAATCGGATCAAGGGACACCTCCTCTCCCTCTCGCTCTACCCGCACGAGGTTGGGCTAGCGTTCCGGATCTACGGGAGGGTTGCCGGGGCCACCGGGCGATACCTCATCCTGATACTCCTGCCGACCGTATGGGCCATGGTCCCCTTCCTCCTCGTGGCGATTCAGCTGGAGGCTCGCTTCGGTCGGATTCCTCTTCGACCGGGACAGGCGGCCGTCTTCTCGGTCCTGTTCGAAGGAGGTCTCACGGATGACTTTCGACCCAATGTCTTTCTCGTAGCGGACCCGGGGCTGATCGTCGAGACTCCGCAGCCGGTGAGGATCCCGAGCGAGCAGGAGCTGGCATGGCGTATCCGGGCGAAGGAGCCCGGGAATTTCACCCTCGTGGTCCACGTCGGAGAGAGGGCGTACAAGAAGACGGTTCGGGTCGGGGAGGGTGTTCAGACGCTCTCCGTCGAGAGGCCTGGAGGGGGGATGCTCGCACAGGTTCTCCATCCGATCGAGCCCCCGCTGCGGGAAGCGGCTGGGCTCCGCGCGATCCGGATCGAATATCCGAAGGGGGCGGTGAGCTTGCTCGGCTGGGAGACGCACTGGATGGTATTCTTCATCGTCGTCTCGATGGGCGCCGCGGTCGTGGCGCGCTTCCCTCTAGGCGTGGAGATGTAGAAGGATGAGGTGATATGCTCTCTGCCATGAGTTGCAGGACGGCGGTCATGGTTTCCACGTACAACAAGATCCGCTTCCTCGATGAGGGCGCGATCCAGGGGAGTCCTTGATGGTCTCGAAGGTGGTCGGGCGCTTCCTCGTACTTTCCTGCGTGGCCTTGTGCGGGGCGCTTTTCCCGGGCGGTCCCGGGGATGCGGCTCCGTCGTCCGCCATCGAGGCCGGCGGCAAGCCGAACGTCATCCTGATAAGCATCGACAGCCTTCGAGCGGATCATCTGGGATGCTATGGCTACGGCCCGAAGACGAGTCCGAACATCGACCGGATGGCCAGGGAGGGGGCGGTTTTCGAGTGGACGATATCCAGCTCGTCCTGGACCTTGCCGTCTCACATGGCGATGTTCACCGCGCTTCCCGACCTTCTCCACGGCGTGGATCGGAATGGGGTGAAGCTGGCGCTCGATCATCCGATGCTGGCCCAGACACTCCGTGAGGCCGGCTACACCTCCGTCGGTTTCTACTCGGGACCCTATCTTCATCCGGCCTTCGGTTTCGATCGGGGCTTCGACGAATACATCAACTGCGCCTCCAACCCGGGGCCGGCGGACGCCCCGACGGATGAAGTCCTGAATCCGCCGGCAGAGCTCCATCCGGTCGCCTGGGCCGATGTGACCAACCCATCCATCTACGAGAAGGTCACCGGCTGGATCGGGGAGAAACCTCAGCAACCCTTCTTCCTGTTCATCCATTACTGGGATGTTCATTACGACTACGACCCCCCGGAGCCGTACGACAAGATGTTCGATCCGGACTATCAGGGGGAAATCGATGTCTCTCGTTACCCGAATAACAAGGCGATCCACGGCCGGATGGATCCGCGAGATCTCCGCCATGTCGTCTCCCTGTACGACGGCGAGATCCGGTCGACGGACGAGTGGATCGGCCGGCTGGTGGAATTCCTGGGGAAGAAGGGTGTCCTCGACAACACGCTGCTCGTCATCACGGCAGATCATGGGGAGGAATTCTTCGAGCACTGGCAAAAGGCCCACCGGAATAACCTTCACGACGAGTCGATTCGAGTACCCCTGATACTACGGCTTCCGGGGAAGATTCCCGCCGGGTTCCGCACATCCGCCCAGGCGCGCGGGATCGACCTCTATCCCACGATCCTGGAGATCGTCGGGGTGGAGCGACCGGCAGGCCTCGTCGGGAGGAGCCTCGTCCCCCTCCTGGGTAAGCACCGCGACGAGATCCCTCCTGTCGCCGCCTTCAGCGAGCTTTCGAACCAGGAGAGGGGCCCGCTCTTTCGATCCCTTCGCACCTCCTCCTGGAAGGTGATCCAGGACGTCGTGCGAGAGAAGTGGGAATACTATGACCTGAAGGCGGATCCTGGAGAACGCTTCCCGATCCGCGACGAGGAGCAACCGAAGGCGCGCGAGGCGATCGCCGAACTGCAGGGGGTCGTGAAGGCCCTCGAACTGTTGAAGGCGTCCCTCTCGAGACGCCCCGGAGAGAGTAGGCCCGAGCTGGATCCGGAGACCCTCGAGCGACTCCGCTCGCTTGGGTACATCAAGTAGACCGTCCTCCTCCCGGGTCTTGCCGTCCCGATCTTCATTCTCTACCATGGCCCGACATGGAGGCGAACCAGGATAAAGTTCCGGGATCGGACACGACGATCCTGAAGTTGCTCTCCTCCTCCCGCAAGACCCGGGTGACTGTGATCGTCCTCGTGGTCGAGTTCTTCCTCAATATCCTCGTCGCCTCACTCAAGCTGATCGTCGGGTTCGGCCTCGGCTCCCTCAGCATGATCGCCGACGGGTATCACTCTCTCCTCGATGGGGCATCGAATATCATTGGAGTTGTAGGGATCTTGGCGGCCAGCCGACCGCCCGACTCGAACCACCCCTACGGCCACGGGAAATTCGAGACGTTGGCCTCGATGGCTATCGGGATAACGCTCTTCTTTGCCGCGTACGAAGTGATCAGTGCCACGATCAATCGGGTGATCGACGAAGGAGTTGACCCCGCAGTGAGTGGCGTGGCCTTCGCAGTCATGATCGGGACCATGATCTTCAACGGGACGATCTCGTTCGTGGAGTGGAAGATCGGAAAGAAAGTGGGGAGCCGTATCCTCATCAGCGATTCGGCGCATACTCGCTCGGATGTCTTCGTCTCCCTCTCCGTGATCTTCTCCCTCTTCGCGGTTCAGATGAACTTCGCGTGGATCGACCCCATCGTGGCCACGGCCATAGCGGGCTTCATCTGTTATACCGGCTGGAAGATCCTCTCCGAGGGTATCATGTCCGTCTCGGACGTGGTGGCGATCCCCCCCGAGAAGATCCGGGAGATCTGCAAGGAGTTCGAAGGCGTCCACGACGCGGAGCAGATCAGGACCCGATACCACTCCGATTCGATCTTTCTCGATCTGATCGTCGTCGTGCGCCCGGATCAGACGGTGAAGGAATCCCACGCCTTGATGGACCGTCTCGAGGCGAGAATCATCGAGAAGTACCCGGACGTGCGCGACATCCTGATCCATGTAGAGCCGGAAGGGCTGGAGCGCCGCTCGCCCGGACGCCCCCGGATATCGGCCGCCGGGCCCGAGGAGGGGCCCCCGCCCCGATCTCCTCCCCCTCCCGCAGGAGATTCGTAAGTAGGATTAACCTCTCTCTTCGGTGGGGATGTAGCTGCGTTGGCCGTGGCCGAGGTAGACCTGCCGTGGCCGGGCGATCTTCTGCTCGCTGTCCTGGAGCATCTCTTCCCACTGGGCCAACCACCCGGCCGTTCGCGGGATGGCGAACAGGACCGTGAAAGTAGAGGTAGGGAATCCCATCGCCTGGTAAATGATGCCGGAGTAGAAGTCTACGTTCGGGTAGAGCTTCCGCTTGACGAAGTATTCGTCCTCCAAGGCGATCCGCTCCAACTCGATGGCAATATCGAGGAGAGGGCTCCTCTCCGTCACCTCGAAGACTTCCTCCGCCGTCTTCCTCAGGATCTTGGCCCTCGGATCATAGTTCTTGTAGACACGGTGGCCGAAGCCCATCAGCTTCCGTTCGCCGTCCTTCACGCTCTTGATGAACGAGGGGATCTTGTCCGTAGAGCCGATCTCCGCCAGCATCTTCAGGACCTGCTCATTCGCCCCTCCATGGAGAGGGCCGTAAAGGGCCGCCGCGGCGGCGGCGACGGACGAGTAAGGATCGGTGAGTGAACTGCCGACGCTTCGCATCGTGTTGGCGCTGCAGTTCTGCTCGTGGTCCGCGTGAAGGATGAACAGGACGTCCAGGGCCCGAGCGAGCGCCGGGTCGGGTTTGTACTTCAGCTCCGTCGCCTTGAAGAGCATGTTGAGGAAGTTCTCGGTGTAGGACAGGTCGTTGTCCGGGTAGGCGTACGGGCGTCCGAGGCTGTGCCGGTAGGCGAAGGCGGCCAGGGTCGGCATCTTGGCGATCAGGCGCTGGATCTGTCTCTTACGGGATTCCGGGTCGTGGATGTTTCGACCCAGAGGATAGAAGGTGGACATCGCCGCCACGGTACTCACGAGGATGCCCATCGGATGGGCGTCATGGTGGAATCCGTCCATGAATTTCTTGATGTTCTCGTGCAACATCGTGTGATTCGTGATGTTGTTCTCCCACTCCAGAGCCTGCTGCCGCGTGGGCAGCTCCCCTTTCAGGATCAGGTACGCCGTCTCCAGAAAGTTGCTCTTTTCCGCCAGCTCCTCGATCGGGTACCCCCGGTATCGGAGGATCCCCTTCTCGCCGTCGATGAACGTGACGCGGCTCCTGCAGGAGGCGGTGTTCATGAAGGCCGGATCGTAGGCCATCATGCCGAAGTCGTCGGGGGAGACCTTGATCTGTCGGAGATCCATCGAACGGATCGTCGAGTTCTCGATGGGAAGCTCGTAGGTCTTCCCCGTCCGGTTGTCGGTAAGCGTCAGGGTATCCTTGGGCATCGTGGCGCTCCTTCTTTCCAGCCTATTCCTCTTTTGCCTTGGTGAACCGTCCCGGCTTCGTCGGTGATCTCGCGGTGGCAAGCCTTCGCACCTTTTCCGCCGGCCCGTAGCAGACGATCTCATCGCCGTCCAGGATCTCGGTGTCGGCCCTCGGGCTGGAGATCAGCTTCGTCCCCCTCTCGATCGCGAGGACGAGGACTCCGCGGGAGCCCCAGGCGAGATCTTGCAGTGTCTTGCCCGTCGCGGGATGGCCGTCACGGATGCGGATCTCGGAGATCCCGTAGCCCTTACCGAGCTGGAGGACGCGCTCGAAGTGGGGCATCGCTAGGTCCGTCACCTGGGCGAGCCGCTTCTCTATGAACCTGGAGAGCCACCGATTCACCCAGTTCGCGATGGCGAGCCGATAGATCACCAACGTGCTGAATATGAAGAGGGCCGCCATGGCGACCTTGATCTCGGGGTCGGTGCCGCCGAATTCTGTTTTACTCGTGCCCATCCCCTGAAAGGACTGAAAGACGGCGGCGATCGCCACCGCCATGCCCGCGTTCCCGGCGATCATCAGGGCCTTGACGATCTTTCTCCTGCGACGGCCCTTGGTGATCGTCTCGGCCTCCTTGGTGGTGAACCCCGTACCGGTGAAGGCCGA
>JAPUJT010000166.1 GCA_027296055.1 Planctomycetota bacterium
GGTTGTGTCTGCTGCTCCGCGTTTCCTCTGCCACCGGGCTGCTTCGAATCCGTCCGGCCCTCAGCTTCTCCTTTGCCGCCGACCTTCGGTTTCGTCTGGGGCCCAGCTGCCTTTGCTCCGCCGCCGATCTCCGGTCTCTTCGTGGCCTTAGAAGCCGCCTTCACGGCCGACTCGCCGACAGCCACCTGTCCTTGGACCTTGGCGCCTTCCTCAACCTGCATCCGCGGAGCTACGATTTCACCCGCTACCTCGCTGGTCGCTTGGAGCTCGAGGCGGGATTCGGCATGAATTCCACCCGAAACCCGACCGGCGATCACCGCATCCTGTGTGAAGACGCTTCCGTCCACGAAGCCGTCCTTGCCGACCACCACAGATTTTCCGGCCCGAACACTACCACGGATCGTACCCTCTATACGTAGGGAACCGTCTGTGTCGGTGTCACCTACCAGGGTCATGCCGGCCCCAATGATCGAAATCACGGCCTCAGGAGGGGTGGTAGTGGGGGGGGGCTTCTTCGCCATATCGTTCTAGTCCTCTGTGATTTATGGTTCCCTTACCAACTCGAAAGGATCGACGGACTCTCCCTCGAACCAGATCTCGAAGTGTAAGTGAGGTGCCGTCGATTCACCGGTCGATCCACTCAGCGCGATCACCTCGTTTTTCCGTACTTCCTCGCCGAGTTCGACCGAAGTGGCGGACGCATGGGCATACAAGGTCTCGTACCCATTTTCATGATCGATCCGCACGTACCTTCCGTATGTGGGATCCTCGTCAACCTCCATGACTCGACCCGCCCCCGCGGCCCGAATATATGCGCCAGTGGGCGTTGCGATGTCCAGGCCTGGGTGCACTCGTCCATCCTCGTCGAACCGGCCCTGCGTCACGAACCCACGCTCGACGAGCGGCCAGCTATCGGGCCGGTCGTCGCGCCCCTCATCACTACCCGACGGGCGGCTGAGGGAACCTGGAGGCGGGAGCCACAGCTCGGAGGGCGCCCCCGAACCATCGGGGGCGAACAGACCTCGAATGTCCGCGTACTGGCGTTCGACGGTAGTGAGCCGTCGACGAAGTCCCGGAATTCGCTCTTGCTCCGCACGCATCAAAGCGACCTCCGCCTCGAGCTCGACCATGTGGGAAACCCGTGAGGCCATGTAGGCCCAGGTCGCGACCATAAACACCACCACCGCACCGAGAACCATGCCAAAGCCGCGGAGCACGCGTAGGCGCTTGTACGACACCTCGTAGGTCCGACTCTGACTGGTGGCAGGCACGAGAATGATTCGCAGGACCGGGTCTGTCACGACACCACCTCCGACACTTCTCGGCCCGTGATCAGGTGGAAGACTCGTTCGAAGTCCTCATGGTCGCGGAACGGTACCTCGATCACACCGGACCCCCCTCTGCGAAGACGCACGTTAGCCTTGGTCGCAAGCGCCGCCCGTAGATCCTCCTCCAGAGCCTGAGTGACAGGATCCCGGGGCCTGAACGCGCGGTTCTTCGATTTCTTCGTTTTCCTGACCGAATTTACCCCAGCATGACTCTCCATCTCACGGACAGACCAACTCTCCGCAATGGCCTTCAGGGCGAGCTCCACCATCTCGCCCTGATCGTCGAGTGCGAGCAGCGCCCTCGCATGTCCAGTCGTGAGGGATCCCACCTCTACAAACGTCCGGACCGACGCCGGCAACTGTAGAAGGCGGACCATATTCGCCACCGTGGAGCGGCTCTTCCCGACGGAGCGTCCGATCCCCGCGTGACTTAGGCCGTATCTGTCCATGAGAATCTGGTACCCCTCCGCCTCCTCCATGGGGTTCAGGGCCTCGCGCTGGAGGTTCTCCACGAGCGCAAGGACAAGGAGCGTGTCGTCGTCGACTTCCCGGGTGACCGCCGGGACCGCCTTCCAGCCAAGCATCCGGACGGCCCGCAAGCGACGCTCCCCAGCCACCAACTCGTATTTCCCAGGGGCCTTCGGGGCCGGGCGGAGCAAGATCGGCTGAAGGAGACCATTTTCCTCGATGGATTGGGCCAGCTCCGCCAATTCATCGTCCGAGAAGGCCTTTCGGGGTTGTTGGGGGTTCGGCCCGATCGATTTCACATCGATAAGCTGCGCCTCTCCTCTCGGAGCATCGTCCACATACTCACCGAGCAAAGCGCCGAGCCCCTTGCCGAGACGCGCCTTCGTCATCAAGCCTCCGGTCCCCGCCCCGCCATGAGCTCCCTGGCGAGTGCCAGATAACTCTGGGCTCCGTTGGACAGAACGTCGTACCTGAGGATCGGCTGCCCGAACGAGGGGGCCTCGGCCAACCGAACATTTCTCGGAATCGCTGTCTTGTACACGCGGTCGCCGAAATACTCCCTCGCCTCAGCGGCCACCTGTCTCGCCAGGTTGAGGCGCCCGTCGAACATCGTGAGCAGCACGCCCTCGATTTCAAGCTGCGGATTGAGCGACCGTTGGACCAGCCGTACAGTGTTGAGCAGTTGGCTGAGACCCTCCAGGGCATAGAACTCACATTGGATCGGAATCAGTAACGAGTCGGAAGCCGTAAGGGCGTTCAGGGTCAGAAGCCCCAGTGACGGCGGACAGTCCAGGAGGATGAACTCGTAGTCGGACCGGATGGACTCCAACGCCCGGCGAAGAATCGTCTCCCGGCTCAGCGCACCGACGAGTTCGATCTCCGCACCCACCAAATCCCGCGTACTTGCCAGGACGTCAAGAAGGGGGAACTGAATGGCCGTACGCACAGCCGCCTTGGCATCCGCTCCACCCAAGAGTACGTCATAGACCGTCAATCGCTCGTCTTCGCTCCGTGAAAGCCCGAGTCCGCTCGAGGCGTTCCCCTGTGGATCCAGATCGACGACCAATGTGCGAGCCTCGGCCACAGCGATAGCGGCGCCCAGGTTGATGGCGGTCGTGGTCTTACCCACACCGCCTTTTTGGTTGGCGATGGCGATGACGCGAGACATGCAAAAAAAGGCCGTTGGGATGAACCTTCGGGGGTGAGTTCTAAATTAAACGGTGCTCCAACGAGGAGCAAAATGCAAGGACGTGGTCCGCGCCTCTTGCCGGCGCGTGATCACTCACGGTAACTCAAGCGTAGCGACGCGATTGTTGGCCCGCCGGAGTATCGGATTATCCCCCCCTCAGACAGGTCGGCATGAGCTCTGAACGTCCTCTTTCCTATACACCAAGCGGGTTACAGCTGCTCATGGTCATAGGCATCATGACCACTGTCGCCATTGGCTGCGGAGACGGGACGACCGAGTCGGACTTCAACCCGGACTTCATG
>JAPUJT010000167.1 GCA_027296055.1 Planctomycetota bacterium
GATCCGCGTCCATCTGGTCAACGGCGGCCCCGAGCCGGTCACGGTCGCGCAGGTGATCGTGGACGACGCCTTCTGGCAGCACACGGTCACACCGGACCGCCAGGTCGACCGTCTCGACGACATTGTGGTGGAAATCCCATACCCATGGGTCGATGGCGATCCG
This sequence comes from Planctomycetota bacterium, assembly GCA_027296055.1. GTDB lineage: Bacteria > Planctomycetota > JAPUJT01 > JAPUJT01 > JAPUJT01 > JAPUJT01. The sequence continues at coordinate 164 of JAPUJT010000167.1, forward strand.
CTGGCCATCTCGATCGTAAGCTCGACGGGAGTCACCTTCACGCAGGAAGTGGCCGTCGCCACCCAGTCTCCCCAAGTCACCCGGCCTTATGTTGTCACCTTCGCCCTTCTGGGCGTATACGTAGGCGTCATCCCTGTCTTTTTGGGGCTGTTGTGGCTTCCGTTTCTCGCGGGCGTGAACCCGCGCTGGGTGGACTTTTTCCTGAGCTTCACGGTAGGCCTGCTGCTGTTCCTCGGGGTGGATGCGCTGGAGGGGGCCATTTCCTTGACGGGCCAAGTGGCGTCTGCCTTTCAAGGGGTCGGCCTCATCGTGTTGGGAGTGATCGGTACACCGCTTGCCATTCACGCCGTGAGCCGCATAGGCCGAGGTGACTCCCCGATCACTCCTCTGGGCCTATCCACCCTGATTGCCATCGGGATCGGGCTTCACAACCTGGGAGAAGGCCTCGCGATCGGCTCCTCATATGCGATCGGCGAAGTGGCGCTGGGGACGGGCTTGGTCTTCGGGTTTCTGCTCCACAACACGACGGAGGGGCTCGGCATCGTGGCGCCGCTCGCCCGTTCGCGTCCGTCGTTGGGGAGGCTGGTGATTCTTGGGCTCATCGCGGGAGCTCCCACGATCCTCGGCACCTGGATCGGAGGGTTTTCCTACTCACCGACGGCCAGCGTTCTCTTCCTGGCGATCGGCGCCGGAGCCATCGTTCAGGTTATCGTGGTGCTCGGCAGGAGTATGGGTTCCCGAGGACGAGAGGGCTTGAAAGGCCCGCTGAACGCGGTGGGTTTGGTGACTGGGTTGATCGTCATGTACGCCACAGGGCTGTTCGTAGCAGCTTAGAGGGCCGCGCTTGAAGGCTCCCTGAGGTACGGTTCCCGGCCCTCGAGTGCCTGTCGAAGGGGTGGGGTTCAACAGGCCCTCAACCGGCGGTTAGATTTTCCATCCCAACGTGGCTCGCCGGATCACCCTGTCCTCCCGAAGACATGACCGATCAGCAGTTCATCTACGTGATGAAGGACCTCCGCAAAATCGTTCCCCCAAAGCGAGAGATCCTGAAAGGCATTTGGTTGTCTTTTTTTCACGGGGCGAAGATCGGAGTTGTGGGTCCAAACGGATCGGGGAAGAGCACCCTTCTGAAGATCATGGCTGGACTGGACGAAGACTTCCTCGGGGAGGCCTGGGCTGCCAAGGGAACGAAGGTCGGGTATCTGCCGCAGGAGCCCGAGCTCGACCCCGAGCTCGACGTCCGCGGCAACGTCGAAGAGGGCGTTCGCGAGACACGGAATCTCCTCGTGGAGTTCGAGGAAATCAGCATGAAATTCGCCGAGCCGATGACGGATGAGGAAATGGAGGCGCTCATCGAAAAACAGGCCCGACTCCAGGACCGGATCGACGCGTCCGATGCTTGGGACCTGGACCGCCGGGTCGAGATCGCGATGGATGCCCTTCGCGTTCCGCCCCCGGAGGCGGACGTGGCTACACTCTCCGGCGGAGAGCGAAGGAGAGTCGCCCTGTGTAAGCTTCTCCTCGAAGACCCCGACATGCTTCTGCTCGACGAGCCGACCAACCACCTCGACGCCGAATCGGTCGCCTGGCTCGAGCGGTATTTGAGTGAGTTCTCCGGGACAATCGTCGCGATCACTCATGATCGATATTTCCTCGACAACGTGGCCGAGTGGATTCTGGAGTTGGATCGCGGCGAAGGGGTCCCCTGGAAGGGCAACTACTCTTCGTGGCTGGAGCAAAAGAGCGAGCGACTGCGTGTCGAGGAGAAGCAGGCGTCCGCGCGCCAGATCTCGCTCGCTCGCGAGTTGGAGTGGATCCGCATGGCCCCCCGGGCACGTCACGCCAAAGGCAAAGCCCGGATCGGCGCCTACGAAGAGCTCCTCGCGCAGGATGAGCGGGAACAGCTCCGCACCGCCGAGATCCTCATCCCGAAGGGGCCCCGCCTTGGGAACGACGTCGTCGTGTGTCAGGCGGTCAAGAAAGGGTTCGGCGATCGCCTGCTCATGGATGGACTTTCGTTCACGCTTCCACCGGGGGCGATCGTCGGAATCATCGGCCCCAACGGTGCGGGGAAGACCACGCTCTTCCAGATGATCACCGGCCGGGAAGAGCCGGACGCGGGCTCCGTCCGCCTGGGACGGACCGTAAAGTTGGCCTACGTCGATCAGTCGAGATCCGCCTTGGATCCCGACAAGACCGTCTTCGAGGAGGTGGCGGAGGGTCGGGAAGTCCTCGAGTTCGGCCGGGCCGAGGTCAATCCGAGGGCCTACCTGTCCTGGTTCAACTTTCGGGGCGCAGAGCAACAGAGGAAAGTGGGCGTCCTCTCCGGTGGGGAGCGGAATCGGCTCCATCTGGCGAAATTGCTGAAGGAGGGGGGCAATCTCATCCTACTCGACGAGCCTACGAATGATCTCGATGTCGACACCCTCCGTGCGCTGGAAGAGGCCCTGCTCTCGTTCGCGGGGTCTGTAATGGTCATTTCACACGACCGGTGGTTCCTGGATAGAATCGCAACCCACATCCTGGCCTTCGAGGGAGAGAGCCGGGTTTTTTGGTTTGAAGGGAACTACCAAGAATATGAAGAGGATCGGCGGAAGAGGCTTGGGGCGGAAGCGGAACAGCCCCATCGGCTCAAATACAAGCGCCTGGCGCGTTAGCTTCCGAATTTGAGACCAGTACCTCAGCCCCGCCCAGAGCCACCGAATCCGCATGGGTACAGCGGGCGCACAAACTGAGTGCGTTGCGGAAATTCACCTCCTATCTTTAGGATATCCTTCCCCTAGGAGATCGCTCCGTGGAGAGGGAACACCCATTAGAGTGATTCGATGAGCGATTCAATAGATCCGACCTCACCTTCCGAGCCTCTGGACTTGGGGATCAGTAAGGTCGGTGAGCGAGATGCCGCTCTGGCGGCCGTGCTTCGCTACCAGACCGAGAAGGCCGAGGTCGAGGTGCACGCCCGAAAGGCACGCGTCCGGCGTCAGGGACTCGGGTTTTGGCATTTTGCCCTCACGGTCGCTACGGCCATTTCTGTGTGGATTTGGCTCTGGCCTCCCGGCGTCCTCGCGGTCACCCTTCCCGGTCCCCCCCCCGTGGAGGAGGAGGAGGCGACCCTTCGTCTGGTGATGTATTTGCAAGCCCAGCAAATCGAACAGTACCTGATCGATACCGGGCACGTGCCCCTCGCACTCGATGACGCAGGCCCTGCTTTTCAAGGGATGGAATACATTCGCCTCACCAACAGCGATTACCGCATTCTCGGACGCACCGGGCGGGTGACACTTTCGTACTCCTCAGTCGAACCTCTGGACACGTTCGTGGGCGCCGGTGCGAACGTACTGAACCCGTCGGTGTTGAATTGAGCGACTCTCCACGCACCGGCACCGGTCCTACGGCCAGGATGATGCTGCGGGGCTCGACCATCGTGGAAGCGATCACGGTGATGCTACTCTTGAGCATCATTACGCGGATCGGAATTCCACAGGTTCAAGAGGTTCTGACCCGAGCCCGAGCCACGGAGGCCAGAGCCACGTTCGGGGTAGTCGAAGGAGCCGCAAGTCGCCTTTCTCTTGTGAACATACCATTTCCCCCGGACGCGGACGCGGGGATCATTCCC
>JAPUJT010000168.1 GCA_027296055.1 Planctomycetota bacterium
CTACGGGTGTGCGGTGGGAGACATCGACAACGACGGAGACCCCGATCTGTATGTGACGAACTTCGGTCCGAACACGCTCTACGAGAATCTGGGGGACGGGACGTTTCGCGAGGTGGGCTCGAAACGCGGGGTGGCGGACGGGGGATGGGGGCATTCCGCCGCCTTCGGAGACATCGACAGTGACGGGGATCTGGATCTCTACGTGACCAACAAGATCGTCTTCGACATCGACCGTCCCCCGAATGAGGGAAGGCCCTGCTTGTACCGCGGGCTGCCCGGGATGTGTGGACCGCTCGGGCTCACCCCCCAGGCGGATAGGCTCTACCGGAACGACGGGCGGGGCGCCTTCGAGGACGTCTCGGAGTCGTCGGGGATTGCCGCCCCTCCTCCCTCGTACGGGCTTGGCGTGATCTTCGGGGACTACGACGACGACGGACGGGTGGACATCTACGTGGCGAATGACTCCCTCCCCAACTTCCTCTTCCACAACCTGGGAGACGGCAAGTTCGATGAGGTCGCCGGGACCGCCGGGGTCGCGGTCAAGGGGGACGGGATCCCCCAGGCCGGGATGGGGGTGGACTTCGGAGACTTCGACGGCGACCTGCGTCCTGACATCTTCGTGACCAACTTCTCCCAGGATTACTACACGCTGTACTGGAACGCGGGGGAGGGGCTGTTCGTCGACGTGGCCGCAGGGTCCGCTCTGGAGAACGCGACGCGGACCGTGCTCGGATGGGGGACCAGGTTCCTGGACGTGGACAACGACGGGGACCAGGATCTCTACGCGGCGAACGGCCACGTATACCCCGACATCGGGAGCCTCGATCTGGGGAGCACGTACTGGGAACCGGACCAGCTCTTCCTGAACATGGGCGGGAGCGAGTTCCGGGAGGCTTCGGAGCGCATCCGGCTCTCGGGACCTCCGCGGTGCAGCCGCGGGGCCGCCTTCGGGGACATCGACAACGACGGGGACATCGACGTCGTGGTGGTGGAAATGGCCGACCGGCCCACGCTCCTGGAGAATGTGGGGGGAAACAAAGGCAACTGGATCCGGATCGTGCTCCGGGGGCATGAGAGTAACCGCCACGGGATGGGGGCCAGAGTCTGGGTGACGGCGATGGAAAAGACCCAGCGGCGGGAGGCGACCCGCGGCGGGTCGTACTGCTCCTCCAGTGACCCGAGGGTCCATGTAGGCCTCGGCAAGGCGGATCGGGTCGAAAGGATTCGAGTCATCTGGCCGAGCGGCAAGGAACAGGGCTTCTCCGATCTGGAGGTGAACCGGGAGATCGTCATCGACGAGGACGCCGGCATCGTAAGACGACAGGAGGAGCGGCGCTGAGAGGATCTTCGCCGCTTACTGGCCTCTTACTGGTAGGTGTAGAAGTCGAGGCAGGGCTGCCGGCTGCAATCGGTATCCACCACCCTGACGAAGGCGCCGCCGATATTGTCCGCAGGGGGGCTGATCACCTCCAGCGCGCCCCCCGGGAGGAGAGTGACCGCGGCGACCTCGAAGAGGCCGAAGAAGACCCGATCGGTGGCCGCGAACCCGGTTCCGGAGATCACGATCCTCTGCCCGCCCGCCACGGGTCCTGTGTCTGGGGAAATGCCCGCCACCGTACAAGGGGGCGTGGGGGGTGGTATCGACCAGGAGACCGCGTCGGGAAGCATGCAGGTGCGACCGTCGGGGTTGGTCACCCCCACGGGCAAGCTCGCGCCCAGGACGGGCCCAATCCCTTGCTCGGGGGTGTAGGCCTCGATCGTCCATGGGTCGAGCACCTGCACCCGGACCAGGGTCACAGATCCCAGGGAGACGATTGCCCCATCCTGGAAACCATTGCCCATGATCGTGAGCCTCTCGGGCACGTAGGGGCAGATCACGTTCGGCTGGACCGACGTGACGGCGCACCCCTCGCCGTAGACGTAGCCGTCCGGGAGGCGGCAGATGGTGCCGGACGGTTTCAGCACGGTCACATCCACTGTCCCGGCAATCGGAGATGGAGGAGTTACGGCCCGGATCTCGAACCAGTCAATGACGGTCACGTCGGGGGATAACTGGGTGCCGAACACCACCTCGGCCCCGGCCAGGAAGCCGTTCCCCAGGATCCAGATCGTCGAGCCCCCGGCCAGTGGGCCCTCAGCCGGCGCCACGGCCCCGAGGGCGCACCCGGGGCACCCTCCGATACAGGGCCCGTTGTACGTATAGCCTCCCCGCAAGACGCAGGTCCGGCCGCTCGGCAAAATGACGGCCACATCGACGACCGCGGCGATGGCGGATGGTGGCGTCTCGACCATGGCGGAATTCGGGTCGAGCACGACGACGCTGGGCGACAGACCCGTTCCGAAGACGGCTTGCATTCCCGCCACGAAGCCGGAACCGGTGAGGAGCACCTGCTCTCCCCCGGCCGGATCGCCCGTGGCGGGGCTAGCGGACGCCAGGGAGCACACCGACCGGCCGCCGCTCTCCCCCCCGCCGTCCGCGCACGACAGGGCGAGGCCCGCCGTCACGGCCGCCAGGATCCATCCGAGCGAGCGGTTCACCTTCGGCTTGCGCGTTCGTTTATCCATTGGGCGGCTCATCATGGGCGGCTCATTAGGATTCCCCTAGGTCCTTCTGTGCCATTGATTTGTATCTGACTCGTATCTGATTTGTATCCTTGGATCGCCGATTCGTCAACGGAAACCTCTGTCCTCACCCTCTCACCCCTCTTTCCCACCTCCTAATAGACGATCCAATGGGGGTCGATACTTCGACGAGTGGTAGGTGAAGTGGGCCTGGCGGATGGACGACAGACGAAATTCCTCAGGGGTCGATCTGCGTGAATGTCCCCCCGGTCAGTTTGGAGATGTCCGACAGCACGCGTGCCTCGGAGCCCTTCACCTGGATCCCGAACGAGTGAATCGCGGCCCCCGAGGTGTTGGCGTTGAACATCGTACAGAGGTGCTCTGCTCCGGAGACGGGCGGGCAGTTCCAGAGCCCATCGGTGCACAGGATGATCGTTTTGTTCAGCGGGTCGCTCTGAAGCCCCGTCTCCACTGCGTTGGCCATAGCGGTCTGCCCGGCCGGAACGAGGGAATCCAACCAGGTGATCGCGGCGTCCTTGTTCGCCTGACTGGCTGGCACCGTCGCTCCCTGGAAGGGGATGATGACGGGGACGCAATCGCCCGTCACCGGATCGTTCATTCCCCGGAAGGCGATGACGGTGAAGCTGAAGCTCGGAGGGAGCTCCGAGATCGACTGGATCATGCGATCCTTGAGAAGGTCCCACTCCGTTCCTGCGGTCATCGTGTTTCCCAATCGATCGACGAAGTCCCCGAAGACAATGTTCATGCTGCTCGAAGTGTCGATGACGTAGACGACCCGGTCGTCTGGCGCCGGGATCTGCCTCCCGAAAATCTCTATCGTCTGCGGGCCGCCCGCTGGAGGAAAGACGGTGAAGGGCTGGCCGATCGACGCCTGCCCGGCGACATCCACGATCACCAGTCCTGACGATGTGAACGGCACCCTCACGAGGAGCTGGGTCGGGGACGCGGTCACCACCTCGGCCCACGCGTTGTTGATCGTGACGAAGTTATTGTAGACCTCGGGGTTGAAGTTCATCCCCTCGATCAGGAGGCCGGAGTCCTGCTCCCCGGCCACCGGGGAGAGGCGAGTGATGACCGGCGGCGGCGGGGGCGGCGTCGTCACGGTGAATGTCTCCTGGAAGACGACGGTGTAGAGGCCCCCGACCTCCACATAGGCGAGGCCGGTCGTGGCCCCCGCCGGCACCTGCGCCGTGATGATCACGTTCAGGATGTCCGCGGCGTTCACGGTCAGCACCGGCGCGCGCAGTCCGTTGAACCAGACGGCGTTGTCCTCGATGGTCGGGCTGAAGTACTCGCCCGTCAGGGTGACGGTCGTCCCGACGGGGCCCGAGTCCGGCGTCATCGACATCATCCTCGGCCACGGGACGCTGGGCGTCTGCACGCAGAAGAAGACAGCGTTGCTCGGCACACCGTTGACCTCCACCCACACCGCACCGGCGGATGCGTCCCAGGGCACCCAGGTGTCGATCTGGGTCGTGGTCGCCAAGACGACCTGAGCGATGTAGTTGTTGAATCGGAGCACGTTCTCCGAGCGGACGGGCGAGAAGTTCTCCCCGATCAACGTGATCGGGTCGCCGACCTGCCCCGAATCCGGAAGGATCGCCGTGATCTTCGGCGAGGTAACGGTAAAGAGGACCCCGTTCGATACGAGCCGGTCCACTTCGACCCGGAAGTCACCGGTACGGCCCTTCGGGGGGACATAGACGACGAGCTGCGTCTCCGAGGCGGTCTGGACGGGAGAAGGCTCTCCGTCCAGCCTGACTACGTTTCCTGCTTCCGTCGGGGCAAAATTCACCCCGTCGATCACGACCCGCTGACCGATCGGTCCTGACGTCGGGTTGATCGCCGTGATGTAGGGGGCGCCCCCGGACAGTGGCACGTACGTAAACCCGTTGGGCAGCGTCCCGGTCCCGAAGCTGTTCGTGGCGTCCACATCAACCACGCTGGGCTGCGCGTGCGGCGGCGTCTCGCCGGTGACGGTGTTCACATCGACGATCATCTGGTTGTCGATCGGGACTCCATCCAGGCTGACGACCGTCCCCGCGAGGAAGTTCGTTCCCGTGATCGTGACGGGCGTGCCCCCGTCGACATCGCCAACGTTGGGGTTGATGTTCGCTACCGTCGGGATCGGGGCGAAGACATAGTCGTAACCGTCCACCAGCGTGTCGCTCGGGCCCCCCGGGTTCGTGACGATCACATCGACCGGCCCCGTCGCCCCACCTGGCGATGGCGGCGTGAGCCCCGTCAGCTCACTATCGGAGACGAACCCGAGGTTGATCACCGTCACGCCGCCGATCGTGGCGGTCGCCCCCGGGGCGAAACCCTGCCCGGTGATCGAGATGAACGTATTTCCGTCCGTCGATCCGCTGCTCGGGGTGATCGCCGTGATCTGGATCCCGCCGCTCGTGAAGGTGTAGGTGAATCCGGCGGGGAGGACGCCGGTCTGAAGATCCGGATTGATCACCGTGACCGTCGCCGGACCCGGAGCGCCCGAAGGGGTCGTCCCGGCGATCTGGTCTGGCGAGACGAAGATGACCGATGTGGCGGGCCGGCCCCCCACGAACAGGAGGGCCCCAGAGATGAAGTTCGATCCGTCGACCGTGACAGGGGTCCCGCCCGTCGGCGGTCCCCGATCCGGCGTGACCTGGGTGACCGTCGGCGCCGGGCCTCCGCCGGGACCCGTCGTGTAGGTGTAACTCCCAGGCAGCGATCCGGTGGTCCCGTAGGACGGGTTCAGCACCCGCACGTCCACGATCCCCACGGCGCCCGGTGGCGAGAAGACGTCGAGCTGGGTGCTGGAGACGTACAGGACGTTGGCCGCGTCACGGCCCCCGAACTCGACCTGCGAGTCGCTTTGAAAATGGGTCCCCGTGATCGTGACCCCGGTCCCCCCTCCCGCCGGACCCGAGGCGGGCGCGACGTCGGTGACCTCCGGCACGGGCCCCTTCGCCGTCCTCAGCTTCTTCTTGCTGCAGCCCGCCAGGCCCATCCCGACCACGGCGACGGTGAAGACGACGACCCAGATCCCACCGCGGCTCCCTTTCATCGATCCTGCCCTTTCTCCCTACGGTACAACGTCCGTGTAGGTTCCCCCGGTTTGCATTGCAATATTCTCGAGAAAATCGCGGTCCAACCCCGCCACATCGATCCCAAAAGTATGGATGGCCGCCCTCTGCACGTTGGCCGCCAGAATAATGGCCGTGTGTCCGACATACCCGGTAGCTCCACAGTTCGGGGAGCCGGTGTCTACCAGGAGAAACGTCAGTGTGCCGCTGTCCCGAATCAGGGCATCTTCCACGCCAGGTCCCGTCCCCGCCCCCCCCCAGGGGAAGTGCCCGTTGATCCAGGCGAGCGCCGCACTCTTGTTGGTGCTGGTCGCGGGCACGACACCAAGGGCGATGAAGGCGTCCCGGTTGCAGGCGAAGGTAACCACATTGAAATCGACCGTTTCGGGGAGGCTCTCAAAAGAACTGAGCATCTCGTACTTGATCTGATCCCATCGTGTGCCGGTGACCGTCGTGCCCTGGGGCGTAACGAAGGTCACGGTGTCATCCATGTCCGCGCTCCGGTTCAGGACGTACACGACGCTGTCCGACGGAAGAGGAATCGTCCGACCGAATAGCTCGACCGTGCGATAGGCGTAGGTGAACCCATCCCGAAGAATGCCCGTCTCGGGGACTCCGGTGCTCTCGACCCTCACGTCCACGGGTCCCGTCCGTACGGCGGCCGGCGTCTCCGCCAGGATCCATCCGCTGCTCAGTGCGGTGGTGTTCGTCGCCCCAATCCCTCCGATATACAAGAGAGGGGCATCGATCGTGAAATCGTCCTGGAAGCCGAGAGTCTCGACGACGACCGTGTTTCCTCCCAAATGATATCCGTTATCAGGAACCGCCCGCACGATCCGCGGCCCCGCAGGCCCCTTGCGGTCATGGTCATCCTTCCCGCAACCGAGAACCAAGAGACCGAGGAGCAAAGCGCTGCCAATTTTCATACGAACCATCTTCACGACCCCTACGGAACGATGTCCGTGGAGGTTCCGCCCGTCAGAGCGGCAAGGTCATGGAGAAACTGCTGAAATTCACCGAACGTATCGATAGCGAACGTGTGGATCACCGCGCCTTGCTCGTTGGCGGCGAGGGCCTCACAGAGGTGACCCTCGACCCCGGTGGGTCCGCAGGAGGCCTGTCCGTCGGAGGCGATCAGGATCGTGCGGTTCTCCCTCTCCTCGAGGGCCAGAGACACGGCGGGCCCCGTGCCCGTTCCCCCCAGCGGCACGAGCGCATCGACCCACGCCTCCGCCCCCGTCTTGTTCGCGGTGTTGGCGTCCAGGGTAACGCCCGACCAAGCGTACGTGGCGCAGTCGAAGGCGATCACGTTGAATCTCGCGGTGCTCGGCAGGCCCTGGATCGATGAGATCACGCGGTCTTTGATCAGGTCCAGCCGTGTGCCGGTGACCGGGGTGCCGAAGCGATCCGTGTAGGCCCCGAACGTCCAGGCCATCGTCCCCGAGGCGTCGATCAGGTACGTGACCCGATCGGACGGGATCGCCACCGACTGGCCGAAGAAGTCGGCGGTCAGGGCGCCCGCGCTGAGACCCGTGATCGTGAAGGTCATGCCGTTGCTCGCCTGTCCGCCCACCCCCACGGTGAGTGGTCCGGTCGAGGTGAACGGGACGGAGGCCAGGAGCCAGTCCGAGGAGCCCGCGGCGACCTCCGCGGCGACGCCGTTGAACTGGACTACGTTGCTCCGCGGCTCCGGATCGAAGTTGCTCCCCTCGATGTAGACGGCGTCCCCCTCTTCTCCCGAGTCCGGATAGATCGCGGTGATCGCAGGGGCGGGTGGCGATGGGGAGGTCACCGTGAACGTCGGGCTCGACGGGGCGGGCCTGCCCTCCACGACGACGGTCACGGGCCCCGTCGTGGCGGAGGCGGGTACGGTGACCGTCATGCTCGTGACCGTCGCGGAGGCAACCGTCCCGATCACGCCGTTGAACCGGACGAGGTTGTTCGAGGGGATCGTGCTGAAGTCAGCGCCGGTGATCGTCACGGACGATCCGGTGCCCCCGCTCGTAGGGCTGATCGTGAGCAGGGCCGGGTCCGGCGGCGCCGGCGGCGTCACACAGAAGTCGACCCCTGGCGTCGTATAGCCGGCTATCTTCACCGTCACTGGCCCCGAGACGGTCCCGACGGGGACGTGGGTGACCAGGTGGGTCGGCGTGGCGGCGACGACGGCGGCCAGGGTCCCGTGGAACCGCACCTCGTTGTCCAACGGATTGGGCGAGAAGTTCTCCCCGATGATCGCCGCCGGGTCCCCGACGGCTCCGGCGGCGGGGCTCACGAATCGGATGCGCGGCGAAGTCACGGTGAAGTCGACGTCGTTGCTCGGAACGAAGTTCACCTCGACATTCACCGGACCGGTCCTGGCCCCCGGAGGGACGACGGCGAGGAGATTGCTCGGGCTCGCCAGGAGGACCGGAGCGCGAAGGCCGTCGAAGGTGACGAGGTTGGCCCCCGGTGTGGACCCGAAGTTCACCCCCTGGATGTCCACCCGCGATGCGATAGGGCCCTGAGGAGGAACCAGGGCCGTGATGATCGGGAATACCGGCGGGCCCACCGTGTAGGTGAAGGCATCCGGAAGGATGTCCATGCCCACCGAGTTCGTCGCCACGACGTCCACCTTTCCCGTGATCGCCGACGGGGGCGCAGATCCCGTTATCGTGAAGAGATCAACGATCGATTGGCCCAGGAGGGAGTTGCCGCCGATCGTGACCTGCGTGTCCGCCGTGAACCCTGCCCCCTCGATCGTGACCGGAGTCGGCGCTGCCATGTCCCCCGCCCAGGGAAGGATGCGGAAGAGGGCGAGCGGGTTACCCGTGTACTCGAAGCCGTCGATGAGCGTATCCGACTGGCCGTCGGGGTTCCTCACCACGACATCGACGAACCCGAAAACCCCCACGTCCGTCACTCCCGTCAGCACCGTCGACGAGACGAACCCCGCGCTCAGGACCGCGATCCCGCCCAGCTCGATCTGCGCCCCCGGCTGGAAGTTGTCTCCGACGATCGTGATGATCGTCCCGCCGCCGATGGGACCGTCGTCCGGCGCAATGCTCGTGATCGATGGAGGCGGGGCGGCGGTGCCGTAAATAAAGCCGCCGGGGAGATTGTCGGACAGCAGGTCCGGATTGATCACCGTCACGTCGGCAGGGCCGTCCGTCCCCGGAGGGGTCGTTGCGAGGATCTGGGCGGGGACGTTGACCGTGATCCCGCTCGCGGGGATCCCGCCGATCGTCACCGTGGCCCCCGCCTGGAAATCCGACCCGGCGATCGTGATGCCCGTCCCGCCCACCGTCGGGCCTCGGTCCGGGGTGATGGAGAGGATCTGGGGAGGGGACCCCTGGTAGACGAACCCCCCCGGCGCCTCGCCGAAGGTCGAGTCGGGGTTGATCACGAGAACGTCTGCCGGGCCCGGCGCTCCGGCGGGCGTCACCGTCGCGATCTCGGACTCGGAGACGTAAGTCACGGCGGGGGCCGCCGTGCCGCCTACCTCGACGTTCGCGCCCATCTGGAACCCGGAGCCGATGATGGTGATCGGGGTTCCGCCCATGGCAGGTCCCCGCGAGGGCGTCACCGATTGGATCTCGGCAGTCGGACCACGGAGGGTGGACGTGCGATCGTTACGGCATCCGATGGATACGAACGCGGAGAAAAGAAGCGCGACCATCAGGACGCGCACGATGTTTGCTTGCCGTGTCACTCTCCCTACCTCCCGGGACGGGCCACCCGCCTGCGCCGTGCAACCTCCCCCCCCATGACGGCGAGCTGGCCTGGACCTATTTCCCCCCAGATCCTTGACACTAGGACCCTCCCATTGGATCCCTGCACCTGGCGGCTGGCTATATCGGAATGATTGACGGGACGAGACAGGGCCAAGCCGTCCTGCCTTTGCCCCCGCTCCCACGATAAGGCCGCGGTCCCTACGATTCAAGATGAATCCTCGGTCAGCAAGGGAGCCGAAATCCGCCCGTGGAGACCCCCTTGGCGCAGGGCGAGGACCGAACGGGCAGACCTTGCAAAGCTACTGGACCACGTGAAGTTGCGGGGATCTCCGGAGCTCCCGCCGGGGTGGCCTTCGAATCGCCCCACATTCCTCTGGTCATCGGCGTCTGCTCATGAGATCTTGGCGGCCGGGCCGCTACCGGAGATCGACGCGCGATGGGACCAGGATTCTGGATTCTCCCTTTGACCTACATCGGACCTGGGGCCGGCTTCGCCCTGGTCGGTGGGTTCTTCATCATCCTCCTCACGATGGCCGCCGCCGCCGCTGCCCTGTTCCGGATGCCGTTCCGGATCGTCCTGGGCGCCGGCTTCCGCAGACGGACGGCCCCGAAGGGACCCTACCGCCGCGTCGTGATCATCGGCCTGGACGGGATGGACCCCGGCCTCGCCCGGCGATTCATGGATGAGGGGAGGATGCCGAACTTCAGCCGTCTTCGTGACCAGGGCGGCTTCCGCGATCTGGCCACCACGACCCCATCGATCTCTCCCACCGCCTGGTCCTCCTTCATGACAGGCGTGGATGCCTCCCGGCACGGAATCTTCGACTTCCTGACGCGGGACGCTAAAACCTACGCTCCGATCCTCTCCTCCGCGGTCGTGCGCGGCCCCAAGAGGTCGCTGCGGATCGGCAAGTACACAGTCCCGATCGGCAGGCCGAGGGTGAAACTCCTGCGAAAGGGGATCCCGTTCTGGAAGCGGCTCGGAGATCGGGGGGTCTTCAGCACGATCATCCGGGTGCCGATAACTTTTCCCCCCGAAAAGTTTCATGGTTGCTGCCTCTCGGGGATGTGCGTTCCGGATCTTCGCGGCACGCAGGGATCCTTCACCCATTTCACCTCGGAACCCCCGGTGGATGGCGCCGGCCCCGGCGGCACGGTGGTGCGGGTCGAGGTGAAAGGGGGAGAGATACGGACGGAGCTTCCGGGGCCGATGAATCCTCTCTCGGAGAAGGGTGGAGACCTCGGGGCGCCGATGCGCGTCCGGATCCTCTCGGGCGGGAAGGAGGCCGAGATCCGCCTGGGGGGGAAGAAGATCCGGCTCGGGCTCCGGGTCTTCTCCGACTGGATACGTGTTCCGTTTCGTGCCGGACTGGGCATCCGGGTACGTGGGATTGTCCGAGTCTACATCAACTCCCTCTCCCCGCGATTCGATCTCTATGTCTCGCCGATCCAGATCGATCCGGAGAGACCCGCGCTGCCGATCTCTCACCCGCTCCTCTACTCGGTCTACCTCGCCAAGCTGAACGGGACCTACGGGACCCTCGGACTTGCGGAGGACACCTGGGCGCTGAACCAGGGCGTGATCGACGAGAAGGCGTTCCTCGAGCAGGCTTATCTCTATCACGAGGAGCGCGAAGCCATGCTGTTCGACGCACTGGACAAGAACCGCTCGGGTCTTTGCGTGTGCGTCTTCGACACGACGGATCGAATCCAGCACATGTTCTACCGGACCCTTGAGCCGGACCACCCGGCGAATGCGGGGCGGGAGGTTACAGCGTACAAGGGGGTAATCGGCGATCTGTACGCCCGGATGGACGGGCTCCTCGGAAGGATCCAGGAGAGACTCGGGCCCGAGACGCTCCTGATGGTGATCTCCGATCACGGCTTCACGAGCTTCCGTCGAGGAGTGAACCTGAACGCCTGGCTCCAGGAGAACGGCTACCTCTCCCTGCGCGAGGGCGCCAAGGAATCGGGGGAGTGGCTGGCGGGGATCGACTGGGAATCCACCCGCGCCTACAGCCTGGGACTGGCCGGGGTCTTCCTCAACCGGAAGGGCCGTGAGAAGAGCGGCGTCGTCGAGGGACGGGAGGAGATCGCCCGGCTGAAGGAGGAGATAAGCAGCCGCCTGAAGGAGCTGGTCGATCCGAAGACGGGGAAGACGGTCTGCAAGGAGGTCTACGACGCGGAGGCGGGGATGGCCGGGCCGTTCACCCGGGATGCCCCGGACCTGCTCGTTGGGTTCCAGGAGGGGTATCGGGTATCCTGGGAGGGGGCAACGGGGAAGATCTCCGATGAGGTGATCAGTGACAACGTCAAGGCCTGGAGCGGGGACCACTGCGTGGACCCGTCCCTCGTCCCTGGAGTCTTCTTCTGCAGCGAGCCGGTGGAGACGGATGAGATCTCGATCCTCGACATCGCCCCGACCGTCCTGGATCTCTTCGGGGCCCCGATCCCGGGGCAACTCCAAGGCAAAAAGATCCCGTTGCGCCTCATGAAGGAGGGTTGAGATGTTCGGAAGTCCGAAGGTCAAAATCGATCCGGAGCTGTTCGAGAAGGCCAAGGAGGCGGCGTCGCGCCTCGGCTACGCATCGGTGGAAGAGTTCATAACTCACTTGATCGAGACGGCGATCGGGGGCGACGGGGAGGCCGAGTCGGATCGGGAGATCCAGGAACGTCTAAAGGGTCTGGGGTACATATCATAGGCCAGATCGGGCCCCTGACTCTTGACTCCGTGGGTCTATCTGGTACAATTTAGCATAGGTCAGACCCCCATTTCTCCCCCCCGGGGGGGCAGGGAGAAGCGACGAATGCAGGACCGCAAGAAGATCATGAAATACATCCGGGAGCTGGGCAAGATCTTGCAGGAAAACGTCCAGAGCTCCAAGGAAGTCGAAGGGATCCTCTCCAAGCTGCGGGAGGAAGGCGTCGCCCTTTCACTCAACTTTGTCGCGATGGTCTCGGGGAAGAGCCTCAACTTCAATCTCGGAAACGTTGGCTTGGTCGAGGAGTTGAAGTTCGAGATCAATGCCGAGGACAAGAAGTTCCTCGAGTCCCTCGGCATCGAAGCGCCCACCGAAACATAGAAACGGTGACAGTTCCTGTTCTCTACCGCGCGATGTCCTTGCGGTAGTGCATCCCCGCAAAAGAGATCTTCCGGACCCCCTCGTAGGCCTTTCGCCGGGCCTCCTCGACGTCGGCCCCCGTCGCAGTGACGGACAGGACCCGCCCACCGGCTGTTAGCCACTTACCATCCTGGCGCTTCGTCCCCGCATGGAAGACTATGGCGCCCTCGATGCCCCCGTCCTCGTCCAGCCCCAGGATCTCCTTGCCCTTCTCGTAAGATCCCGGGTATCCGCCCGAGGCGATCACCACCGCGACGGAGGATCCGTCCTTCCATTTCGGGTCGACCTCGCCGAGGCGGCCCTCCACCGTCGCTTGCAGAATCTCGACCAGGTCGGATTCGAGGCGCGCGAGGATCGGCTGTGTCTCCGGATCGCCGAACCGGACGTTGAATTCGAGCACCTTGGGTCCCGCTTGTGTCACCATCAGGCCAACGTAGATGACGCCCCGGTACGGGATCTCGCCGATCCTCAGGGCATGCAGCAGGGGGATCAGGACCTCGCGCTCCACCTGCCCGTGGATCTCCGGCGTCAGGGCCGGGGCGGGACAGAAGGCGCCCATCCCGCCGGTGTTGGGACCTTCATCCGCGTCGAGGACGCGCTTGTGATCCTGAGCGGAAGGGAGGCAGAGGACCGTCTCGCCATCCGTGAGCGCGAGAAGCGAGGCCTCCGTTCCCTGCAGCAGTTCCTCGGCGACGATCACGCGACCCGCCTCCCCG
The DNA here is from genome assembly GCA_027296055.1 of Planctomycetota bacterium. Taxonomy (GTDB): domain Bacteria; phylum Planctomycetota; class JAPUJT01; order JAPUJT01; family JAPUJT01; genus JAPUJT01. The sequence continues at coordinate 13,197 of JAPUJT010000168.1, forward strand.
AACTTTCCCTCCAGCATCATCATCTGGAGCGCCCTCTCCGCTTCCTCCGCGGTGTGACAGATGGCGACGCCCTTTCCCGCCGCGAGGCCGTCCGCCTTGATCGCCAGCGGGAGGCGTGGAGGAAGGCAGTACTCGACGGCGTCCTGGTACCGGTCGAATACGCGGAACGAGGCGGTCGGGATGTCGTGCCTCCTCATCAGATCCTTGGCAAAGGCCTTGCTCGACTCGAGCTTCGCTCCCTCGGCCCCGGGGCCGAAGATCGGCCTGCCCTCCCTGGCAAACATGTCCCCGATCCCCTGGGCGAGCGGCGCCTCCGGACCGACGACGCAGAGATCTATTCCTTTCTCCATGGAGAAGCGGAGCAGCCCTGGGCAGTCCTCCTGGCCTATGTCGACGCACTCTGCCACCTGGGCGATACCCGCGTTTCCGGGGGCGCAGTAGAGCTTCTCGACTCGCGGGGAGGCGGCGATCTTCCAGGCGAGGGCATGTTCTCGCCCACCGCCGCCTACGATGAGGACCTTCATCTCCGAGTCTCCCTATGTTGAGCCGAAACGGATCGTTCGCATGGTAGCTTGGGCCTCCCGGGCGATCAACTCGAGATCCGCAGGCGTCGAGAGAGGATCATCGAAGGAATGACGAGGGTGATGGGAATCAGCGCCAGGTAAACCTGGCCGGTTGCGTAGAGCAGATGGGCGTCCAGGAAGAAAAGACCCAGGAGAAGAGTTCGGACCGTCTGGAAAGTCGAGTGCTTGCTGGAGTCCCTCGAAGCGACGAGACGCCAGAGCACGATGCTGAATAGCAAGTAGAGAGGATCGAGCAGACGATCCGGATACGGATGGGTCCCGCTCAAGGGACCCTGGAAGCTGAGACGGGCCATGAGCGCGAACAGGATCAGCATAGCGATGGCCACCCGAGGGTGATGCCCGCTCCCGCGCGGTCTCTTCACCTCTTCCGCCGTGCTGATCCAGGTGATGCAGGCGATGTAGATGAATACGTAGGTGGCTGGCCCCGACAATGCGTCAGTCGACAGGATGATCCCGGTGCCCAGAGCAGACCATCCGAGCAGGACGTTGGCTCCCCGGATCATCCCCATGACTACAGAACCCGCGAGGTCGAATCGTTTCAGCCAGGCGTTGTATGCCAGGATGAGAAGAACGATCCCCCCGGTCGTTGCCATTCCCTGGCTGCCGATCCCCATGGATGCAACGAAGGCAAACACAGGGAGCCAGACCGCCAGCCTCCACGCGAAGCGGAGGCTGACACGACCTGAAGGCAAGGGCCGTTGGGGATGCAGCTTCCGATCCCGCCCCCGATCGAAGATGTCGTTCGTCGCCATGCCGAACGAATAGAGGCAGGCAGAGGCGAGACAGACGAGGAGGAGTGGGACGATCCGGATCTCCTTCGGGGGATCGATGCAGAAGTAGCCGACGAGGACGTCCCCCGTCGTCGAAAAGACCATCGGGGCCCGTATCAGCCGGAGCAGATCCGCCATCCGGGGTCTATCCCTAACCGCTTGCGGCTCCATTCCTTCCACCGTCAGCCCCCCTCCCCGTTCCTTGACGCATCTCCGGACCCGTTGTATTCTTGCCGCGGGTGGTGAGGGAGGTCGCAGAGCGCCCTCCTCCGGAGTCCATTCTTCATACCGTATTCCCCCTTCATCTTAGAGGAACCATGGAAGAGTTGAACGCGAAATTGAGTGGACCCGCGCCCGACAAATCCAACCGGCGGCGCACCAATCTGGTGAAGAAGTCCTTCCAGCTCAAGGCGTTTCTGTTCATCTTCATGATCACTCTTTGCGCGATCTCCCTTCATTCCTTCTTCCTCGTGCATCTGATGAGCATCTCCTCGGCCTCCGGCGGCGGCACCGGGCTGACCATGAAAATCATCGTCCAGGACTTCTGCATCACGATGGTCCTGTTGATCGTCCTCGACTACGTGATGGGAATCCTCGGCACACACCTCGTGGCTGGACCGATATTCAAATTCCAGAAGTTCATGCACAGGATGGCGCGAGGCGACATCTCCGGCGAGGTCTATCTCCGCAAAGGGGACGCCCTCAAGGACGTCGCTCAGGACCTCACCGAGACACTTGTCGGCCTTCGGACCCTCGTCGAACGCGACCGGGTGCTCCTCGGAGAGGTGCGCTGTGAAATCACCGAGGCGCTCGATGACGAGGAAATCCTCGAGCCGATCCTCGCCAAGATGGACCGGATCACGGCCGGCTATCGGCTCTCGGAGGAGGACCCCGTGCCTTCCCCCGAGGAGATCAGTCTCACCCCCTGGGTCTAAGGTTCTCGCACAGGCCGCCCGATCGGATTTGGATCCGATCCGGTTGAATGTGCAGGGCAGTTGAATGAGCACGATACCCTGGCAATGATGGGTATCGTGAAGGCCCCGAATCTAGATCTGCTCCAGTACTTCTTCCGCCTCCGCGACCGGTGGGTCCTTCCGCAGGCGATCGCCAGCGATCTGGGCGGAAGCTCGGAGGACATCCATCGTGCGACGGAGGAGCTTCTGCGGGAGGGGTACGGCATCGAGTACCACCCGAGCTTCGGCTATCGATTCCGTCCCGCGGACGACTCTCTGGATCCGCACCGCCTCCGGGAGGGCCTCGACACCACGCTCATCGGGAGCGAGGTCCACTGCCTCCTCGAAGTCTCCTCCACGATGGACAGCGCCTGGGCGCTCCACGAGGAGGGTCGCCCCAGCGGGGCTGCCGTCCTGGCAGAACGGCAGCGGAAGGGGCGGGGTAGATTCGGTCGGCCCTGGGAATCCCCTCGGGGGGGGGGCATCTGGATGTCGATCATCCTCAAAGGCGAGGACGTCCCCATCCCGCCTTCCCTGCTGACCGTGGCTTCCACGATCGCCGTTGTCGAGGCCGTCGCAGAGGAGTCGGGCCTGCCCTCTCGAATTCGCTGGCCGAACGATATCGTCATCCGGGACAAGAAGGTGGGTGGCATCCTCATCGAGATGCGCCAGCAGGGGGCCAAGCCCGCGCCTGTCGTCATCGGCGTCGGCCTGAACGTCTCGATTCGCCCGGAGGAACTTCCGGAATCCCTCAAGGCGATCGCGACGTCTATTACTGCAGAGGGGGGGAAGGGGGCATCGAGACCGGACCTGATCCGGGCCGTCCTCCGCTCCCTGGATAACTGGATACGACGCACGTTGGGGGGTGACAGCCACCAGCTCAAGACCCGCTGGCGGGACCTTTGCGGCAATCTGGGGAAGCGAGTGGCTCTCCTTCGAAACAAGGAGCGGTTCGAGGGCGTTGTGGTGGACTGTGACCCGATCCGCGGACTCGTCCTCGACCTTGGCGCAGGGGTCGTGCGGGCCTTCCCCGCGGAACAGGTCACGGTCTTGTAGCCATCCGGCGAACTCCATGGACCTGATAGACTTCGGCAGAGAATCCTGATATATTGGGGCTCTCAGGCGCCTTCCATTTCGCCTGGTTCAGGACCAGAAAAATATGGCCGCACGTAAGCGTTTCGGGGAGCTTTGCGTAGAGCTAGGGTTCACCTCGAATGAGAGTGCGACCCGAGCCCTCCAGATCCAGAAAGAGCTCCAGGCGGGAGGCATGGACCCGCCCTTCATCGGCGAGATCCTCGTCCGGGAAGGGTTCATCACGGCCGAGCAGCGGGACCAGGTCCTCGAGGCTTCCGGAGACATCCCGGCGGATTTCATACCCGGCTACGAGGTGCTCAGTCGCATCGGCCGCGGCGCTCGCGGGATCGTCTACAAGGCGCGGCAGAAGAGCATGGACCGCCTCGTCGCCTTGAAGATCCTCCCCCGGAAGATGGCCGAGGATCGAAAGTGGAGCGAGAAGTTCACCCGCGAGGCGAAGTCCGTCGCCAAGCTGAACCACCCCAACATCATCAGTGGAATCGACGTTGGCGAGCACGAAGGTTGCCATTTCTTCGTGATGGAGTACGTGGATGGGATCTCACTCGCCGCGCTCATCCGATCCGGCACGCAACCGATCGATAAGGTCATCGACCTGGCCCGACAGCTCGGGGAGGCCCTCGAGCACGCCCACTCGCACGGGATCGTCCACCGGGATATCAAGCCGGACAACATCCTGATCACCCGGGACGGGGTGACCAAGCTTTGCGACTACGGCCTCGCCGGGCAGGTGACGACGAGCGCCCCGGGCCAGCGTCTGAAGAAGGTGGAGGGGACGCCCCAGTATCTCTCCCCCGAGCAAGCCAAGGGCCTGCCCGACATCGACATCCGTAGCGATCTCTACAGTCTTGGCGCCACCTTGTTCCACGCCTTGACGGGCGAGCCCCCCTTCAACGGGTCCGAAGCGATCGAGATCATGAAGAAACACCTGAACGAGAAGGCGCCCACGTTGAAGGAGAAGGGCGTGTCGGCGCGCCCGTCTCACCAGAAGCTACTGGATCGTCTCCTGGAGAAGGACAGAGAGAAGCGTTTCCAGACGCCTGGGGAGCTTCTCGACTTCCTCGGCGGGCTCTCCAAGGGTCCGAGGCGGGGATCGCCCGGAGATTCTGCCTCGGGGTCAGGTTGGAAGCAGCGGAAGAAGCGGCAGCTTCTGGGCTCCGGCGTCGGGGGCTTGCTGATAGCCGCGCTTCTCGGCGCAGTCCTCTTCGCCCTGCCCAAGGGCGATTCCGCCAACGCCGGCACGGAGCCGAGGCGGACGGCCGCCGGTACGGATACGGGAGAGAAGCCCCGGACAGAGATCAACGGAACGGGGAACAGTGGGAGGGAGCGAGCCCCGCCTCCGGGCTCGGCGTCCGCGGAGGAGAGGGCCGCGGCGGCCGAATGGGACACGATCATGGACTTGACGGACGATTCGGTGGATTCCCTCGGCAAGACCGCGGAGGTGATCCAGAGGATCGAGGAATACATCCAGAAGCATCAGGGGAGCGCCGGGGCGCGTCAGGCGGAGATGATCCTGACGTATCAGGGGGATATCTACGAAGCGCTCCTCGGGGACGAGTTCGCTCACCTCGAGGACAGGGTGGACAAGGCCACACAGAAGGGAGAGTTCCGGAAGGCCGCGAAGCTTGCCGAGGAGTTCCAGGGGAAGCACGAGGATCCTTCCTATGCACTGAGGGCCTCCGGCCTGATCCAGCAGGTCCAGACGGACAACGACAAGGCCTTCGACAAGGCAACCCGGAAGGCGGATGGGTTCTTGAAGAAGGAGAAGTTCAAGGAGGCCTCGAAAGTATTCACCAATCTGGCGGCCACCTCGACAGATTCGGTGGAGGCGCGATGCCTCGAGAAGGTCGAGGCGATCGGCTCACTCCTTGCGAAGAAGGAGGGTGCGGAGCGTCTCGCCGATCTCCAGATTCGCATCGAGGCCTACATCAGCGAGAACAAGTTCGCCGAGGCGCTCGAGGCCTGCGCCGCGCTGAAGGCGAAGGAAGAAGATCCAGACGTCCTCGCCGAGGTGGCGAGACGCGAGGAGACCCTGGGCAGGATGACGAAGACCTTCTCCAATCTCCGGGCGAATCTCGATAAGGCCGCCTCGTCCGACAGGAGCACCAGGTTCACCTTGTCCGACGGCGAGACGGTGGAGGGCCGGATCACCCGGGTGAATCCGGAATCCCTCCAGATCGTGATCAAGGTGGCGGGGGAGCGAGAGTCGGTGACCTGGGAGCTGTCCCGTCTGTCGGGGGAGATGTTGGACAAGCTCGCTCGTGGCGGCGGGAACGATGAAGACGACTCCTTGAACGGAGCGATCTTCTTCCTGGTCAAAGAGAACTACCCAGCGGCGCATCTGATGTTCGAGGCGGCGGTCAAGGAGGGTGCCCGCGTCCCCGACTGGGTCTTCCCCGCCATGGTTGCCTCGCGCAAGTCGTATCGCGAGGACCGGGCCGAGGAACTCCTCGCCAAAGCCCAGACAAAGATGGATGGCAAGTTGTGGAAGAGCGCCGCGAATATCCTGAAGGGCCTGATCGGCGAGCTGGAGGATACCTCCATCTACGAGAAGGAGAAAAATCGGATCCGCTCGATGTACTATACCTGCAAGGTCGAGATCGGCATCCTCGATGGCCCGTCGGCGGTCCTGAAGGGTCAAGTCGACGCGCTGAGGAAAGGGGTTCACAGATTCACGTACGATTTCGCCAAGGCCGAGCAGCTAGAGGATTGGATTCCGGACACGGTTCTGTTCCCCGCCTCGGTCCACAAGCATCAGAAGAAGGTGATGCAGATCTTCGGGAAGGTGGACCACCGGGTCCGATTCGTGGGCGACATTTCGGTCGAGTTCACCGCCGCGTCCCGGGCGGCCAGGAACCCCAACATCAACATCCTCCTCAACGATGGGGCCGAGACGGGATATCTGTTCGGCCTCGGGTTCAAGCCGAGGACGGAGTGGGTATCTCTCCAAATGCAGCGTGGGCAGGGGCTCCAGCCGGGCCAGGTGGTCTTGCCGGCGAATGTGATCGTCGGCTGGCCCAGGCCGCCCATGAACGGAGGGCTGGGGCCGCGGGCCTTCCTGGAGGCGTTGAGATTGGCCGGCGTCTGGGGGAAGATGAAGCCGATCGCGACGGTGAATCGCAAATACAAGGTCAAGGTATCCCACCAGGGAAAGGTCCTGAGGTTCGTGGGATTGAACAAGACCCTGGTGCAGATGCCGGAGTATTCGGACAAGGACACGGGGGGGTCAGTCTCGTTCGTCCCGTTCGGTTCCACGATCCTGATCCATCGGGTCGTGATCACCGGGAAGTACGATAAGGAATGGTTGGAAGAGGAGATTAGGGAAGAGGTGGACAAGCTGTTCGCCAAGGATTGACGAATTCTCCATGGCGGGCTTCGGGGGTAAGAAAATGCTTCGAACTCTTAGATATGTGACTCTGCTTATCGTCGCGATCGGCCTGACGCCGGCGCTCTGGGCCGACAGGATCGTCCTGAAGAATGGCGAGACGATCGAGGGGACGATCGTTCTGGAGGCCTCTGGCAAGTTGACGATCCAGACGGCCACGGGGATTCGCAAAATTCGCATCCGGGATATCCTGAGTAGGGAGAAGGGCGAGTCCGCCCTCGACATCTACCGGGAGAAAGCCGGAGCCATCGGGCCTCGCGACGCCAAGGGTCACTACGAACTCGGTCTCTGGTGCAAGGAGCAGGGCCTCGCCGCCGAGGCCAAGGCCGAGTTCCAGGAGACGATCCGTTTCGACCGTGACCATGATGGGGCGCGTAAGGAGCTTGGCTACATCCTGCGCGGCGGACGGTGGGTCCTCGGCCAGCCCAAGGCGAAGAAGAAGAGGCCTTCGGGCGATGCGCCCCCCAAGGGAGGTGATGTTGCCAAGGGACCGTCGAAAACCGATCCCGCCAAGAAAAAGAGCGAGAAGACGGTCGACCCGTCCAGCCCTTCGACCGGGGGCCTCACCCCCGAGCAGCAGGAGAACCAGAAGATCGCAAGGGCGAACTGGCGGAAGAGGATGGCGGAGTACGAAGGAGTGCCCTGGGAGAAGGCCTGGAAGATCCAGGGGCCGGGGTACGTCCTGCACTGTAGTTCCACCTACGAGAACGCCCTCTGGTACGCCAAAGCCATCGCCAAGATCGATCAGGAGCTGAGGCGCTTCTTCCGCAAGGCCAAGATCATCCGCTTCCAGAACTCCGACACGTCCGTCTACGTCTACAAGAGCCGCGAGGAGTTCATGGAAAGGACAGGCAGCGGCGCGGGAGGGTTCTTCCGGATCAACACCGGGGCGATCCACGCCTACCACGGGACATTCGGCAATACGGGGAACACCATCTCCGTCCTGGGCCACGAGTACACCCACAAGTGGGAGTCCAAGGTGGTCAACGGCTTCATGAACATGCCCCCCTGGATCTTTGAGGGGTTGGCGGTCTACTTCGGGGATGGGGTCATCGTCCCCCGCAAGGGGAAGGCGAGGGCGAAAGCCCGCCAGATCCCCCGGGACCGGCTGCTGGTGGTGCAGAGGGCCATCGTGGAGGACCGGTACGTCAGGATCAGCGACCTGATCCGCACTCCCCAGTCGCGATTTTCGGGGTTCCACTACGCCCACGCCTGGTCCGTCATCTACATGCTGGTCAATACCAACGATAGCAACCGGGATGTCTTCAACCAGATCTTCACGAACTGCGTAAACAACAAGATGAATCCTTCCGACTTCGAGGACGTCTGCCGGGGAATCGGCGGGGTCACGGCCTTCGAAGACAAGTGGAAAGCCTGGGTGATGAAGCAGAAGATCCCCCCCGCGGGGGGCGTGGAGGAAGGTGTTTTCCTCAGCGATTTTGCCAATTTCAGCGTCGCCCAGCCGGACGAGACCTGGGTCTTCGATCAGGACTCCACCTCCGTGCCCCCCGGCGACGTCGCCTGGTTCCAGATAGCCATCAAGAAGGAGAAGGGGCTCATAGCAGTCCTGGCGGGGAACAACGAGGAGCGCCTCTCCGCGGACGCCGTCGTGAGCCGCAAGAAGGAGCAGCTCGATAAGACCCACGAGGTGATATCCACGGACCGGCTGATCGCTAACGGCTACGAGGCGTACGAGATCGTCTACAAGGAAAAGCCCCCGGAGAAGAAGGAAGAGCCGAAGAAGCCCAAGGTCCCTTCCCGGGCCCCCTACGTGGGTCAGGAGGGGGACGAGGGGAAGAAAGAGGGGGAGGAGAAGAAGCCGGAGCCCCTGAAGAAGTTCCGGAGGGTCTACCTCACGACCGTTCCCCACGTGATCATGCTGGAGCTCTCAGCCCCTGTTGATGAATTCGACAAGTACAGCTCCGACTTCGAGAAGACGGTGCAGAGCATCCTGCTCACGCTGCGCTGATTCGACGAGCGCCCGCGAACATATCATGGGAACGCCGCGTCCCATTCAACATCGGCCCCTTATGGGCCGGCATCGCAAGAATCTTTACATGTCAGGGCCTCGGGGCCCTGCTCTATGTCTCGTACCCCCTTCCCGGGGCGTGGCACGGGTCTTGCTTATCAGTGATCCAGGCAGCCGGTCCGCCCGATGTCCTTGACAGGCTTCTACATGGAGTATATTTATCAGAGTAAGTTGCAATTCCTTGACCACCCCAGCCCTGCCCCCCACTTGGAGCAAGGAATCGGGTAGGTCGGCCCTGGACGGCCTGGAACGGCCGTGCGGACCGGACGGGGGCCCCAGAAGGTTCGGGTCTCGCCCACTGAGCGTTCACGCTGCCGACTTCCGTCCCTCCGTGGTGAGGATGGCAGTTGGTCCACCTGGAGACGAACCATTGAAACGAACGGCTCTGAGCCGAGCCGAGGCGAGGGGATTGGAGGAGACCTACACCGACCGGTTCGAGCTGGGACTCCAGCGCGTCGGGGAGGTGCTGAATCCACTGGATGGGAAGGTCTATTCGCTCAGCCAGAGTTCCTCGCCGAGGTACTATCACAAGGAAGCGGACGTGGCGGACCGGATGAAGTCGCTCGGAGTCTTCGAGCGCGACATCCTTGGAGAGATGCCTCGCAACCGCCTCGGAATCCTTAGAATCCGTAAGTCCGGATTCTTCTCCTCGAAGGTGACCCGCCTGGTGATCGTCGCGGCGACCTGCAGCCCCCTGGAGGAGTTCATCCTGGAGGGCTCTTCGTCCCGGCGGCTCGACCTGGCCGAGATGAACCGGGTGGTCGACGAGGTGGTCAAGCAGGAGGACATCTTCTACTTCATCGGCGTCCTCTCGACGACGGGTTGGTCGGACGACTGCAAGGGCAGGCTTCCCCAGGGCCCAAACTACCTCCTCGCGGCCGTCGAGAACATCGGAGGCTCGCGCTGGCAGGTCGACAAGACACCCGACAGGCGATGGGGCCGGGTCTTCTCCGCCTTCGACGCGGAGACCCGACCCGAGAAGCTGGCGCGCTGTCAGGCCTACTTCGCGGAGAATACAGACCTCGCTCTGAAGGGAGGCCATGTCGTCCTCGAGGTGGCCAGTGAGGTGCTGGGCGTCCCGGATGACATCTTCCGCCGAGCGGTGGATGAGGCGGCGCGACGCGACCCGGATCTGGCTGTGATGGAGGTCTCGGGCAAGAAGATCCTCAAGAGAGCGAGAATCTAGAATCATGCTATTTGACAAGCTGAAAGCCCTGTTGAGTCGGCATGCGGTCTCGGATGAGGCGCGACTTGTCGTGGCGAAGTCCGGCAGCACGCGTGACATCCTGCACGGCCTCGACGCCTTGCACACCCGCAACGAGATGGAGTTCAATGATGTCACTCGCGAGATCGAGAAGCTCGAGGAAATCGAGGAGCAAGAGATGGGCAAGGTCCGCAGCAGCGGCCTGTCCGATCGACGGAAGAAGAACGCCCTTCTCCGGATCCGGCGCCTCCGCAAGCAGATGGAGAATCTGGACAATCGCCTGAAGATCTTCGACCGAAACATGAGCCTCCACCTCAATCTGATCGGCAAGGTTCAGGACATGGAGGCGATGTCTCTGCGGGGCCTCGACGAGACGCAGATCGACAAGATCCTCATCGACTTCGAGGAAAAGCTCGAGAGCTACATGGATACCGTCGCCTCCGCCAAGGTGGTGGAGGAGAGCCGGGAGATCGCCGACGTGGCGTCGGAGCGCGAGCTACGGGAGATCGAACGGGAGGTTCTCGGCGAGGGACCGGAAGAGACCCCGAAGGCGAAGGAAGAGTCGCTCGAGGAGCTCGAGCGAAGGATCATGCGAGAGGATACGCCCAAGGCGTCCGAGAAGAAGAAGAAGAAGAAGGAAAAGGCCGCTCCCGAACGGGAGAGTCAGCTCGAATCGGAGTAGACCGCAGGGAGGCATCGAATGGGGATCTGGTCCAAGCTCTTCGGCAAGGAAGTCACGGCGAAGGAGTTGAAGGTTTCCCTGCGCAAAATTGAACGGGAGAGGCGCAGGCGCCAGCAGGAGATCCGGAAGCTGGAGGCCAAGCGCGGGACCGTCGTCGAGCGTATCAAGACGGCGCGCAAGCAGGGGAACAACCTGGAGGTCGACTATCTCTGGGAGGATCTGACCCAGCTCAAGATGGAAGGCGTCCTCGCAATGAAGAGCGCGCGCCGCAGCAATCTCGAGGCGATAGGTCTCAAGAGGTACGTCCGCGGGCTCGAGCGCCTGGAGAAGAACAAGGACAAGGAGGGCATTCGCAAGCTCTTCACGAGGGTCGCGGAGAGCGGTCTCGACACCAAGCTCGGCGTGGAGGAGATCAACGAGGAGGAGTATCTCGACGAGCTGCAGATGATCCTCGAGGACGCCGGCCTGAACGACCAGGAGCTGGATCGGGAGGATGAGGACCCGGAGAAGGCCAAGTTCCTCAGCCAGATAGACGCGATCAACGAAGCGGAGGAAGCTGGCGACTTCGAGGCCGCCACCCAGAAGGAAGAAAAGCTCAAGTCCGCCGTCGAACCGATGGCCGAGGAAGAAGACTAGGCAGGATGAATACGACGAACAGTTGATCTGAAAGATTGTCCATGGATCTCAGCGCCGATCTCCGAAAAGCCCTCCGCGACGCCATGAAGCGCGCAGACGGCTGCATCTCCGGCGGCAACAGCACCGGGGCGGCGGAAGCCCTCGCGGCGGCATCCCGCATCTCGTTCCACCTGGCGGAGCACGCTCCGAGCCGGGACGCGGAGATCCGCGAGAAGAAGCGGGCGATTCGCCTGCGCGAGCGATCCAAGGGCCTTCTCGCGGGAGACGACTCGGCAGAAGAAAACGGCGAGAATGCGCCGCAGTCCGACGCGGACGGGATCGGCGCCCTCGTCTCCGAATTGATCCACACATCCAAGGTGACCTGGGACCAGATCGGCGGCCTCGAGGAGACCAAGAGCGAGATCAAGTACTCCCTCGGCCTCACCCTCGCCAATCGGCCCGATGGGGTCGAGCTGGCCGGATGGCGGGCCATCTTGTTCTACGGGCCGCCGGGGACGGGAAAGACGCTCCTCGCCGCCGCCACGTCGAACGCCATCAGGACTACCGAGAAAGACCGGGCCGTCTTTTTCAACGTGAAGGTTGCCAACGTCCTCTCCAAGTTCTTTGGAGAGTCTTCCAAGATCATCAGTGAGCTGTACGGCACCGCCCGCGACATGTCCCCCTCGATCATCTTCCTCGACGAGTTCGAGGCCCTCTGCGCCAGCCGCGACGGCGCCGATTCGGGACCGGAGCGGCGAATCCTCTCCACGATCCTCTCCGAGCTGGACGGCCTGGCGGAGAAGGGGCGCGACGATCTGTACGTCCTCACGATCGCAGCGACGAACCGCCCCTGGGATCTCGACCCGGCGATCCTCTCCCGCTTCGAGAAGAAGATCCTGATCCCGCTCCCGGACAGGGATGCGCGCGAGGCGATCCTCGACATCCACCTCTCCCGGAGGGGAATCAGGAGCAAGGTGTCGATGGAGGATCTCGCGGGGATGACGGCGGGGTTCAGCGGGAGGGAGCTCGAGAGCTTCTGCAAGCAGGTGATTTACAAGATGATCCGGGAGCGGAACGAGTCGCTCCCCGACATCGTCGATCGGGGACTCGACGCGGTGCGCTCCTACAAGATCAAGGTCCGGGAGCTTGCTCGCCCCGACTTCGAAGACGCGGTGCAGGCGATCCGTCCCCAGACGAGCCCCGAGGAGGCAAAGCGCTACCTCGAATGGGGCACACGGCTGGACGCGTAGGGCCCCACGGCACAGGAGGAATCTGGATGGGTCTGTTCAAGTCGAAGGCCGAGCGCAAGATGGAGCGCGACCTCGAGATTCGCAAGGGAATCAACCATATCAAGAGGCAGATCCGGGATCTCGATCGCAACGAGAAGGACTACATCACCAAGGCGAAGCGCGCCCGGAAGATGGGAGCGAACGATCAGTTCTCCTTCCTCAGGAAGACCCTCAAGAAGACGGCCTCGCAGAAGATCCTCCTGGAGAGACAGCTCTTGAACATCGAGACGGCGTACCAGATCAAGAATCAGGCGGAGGCCCATGCCCAGTTCGCCAAGAGCATGAATGCCGTCTCTCACTCGATAGCAGAGACATTCGGGGCCACCGATCTCGCAGCGACGCAGAGAGACTTCGAGCAGGCCCTGATGAAGGCCGAATCGATGGAGCAGCAGATGGAGATCTTCCTCGACTCGGTCTCCGAGACGATGGGGATGGACCCGACCTCCTCCGCCGACCTGGTATCGGATGAGGATATCGATCGAATGGTCGATGCAGAGATCGTCCACGAGGAAGGTGAGCCGCTCGACGCCGAGATCTCCGATGGCCTGAAGGAGATCGAGAAAGAGCTCGGAAAAGAATAGCGAACATGTCTGTACGCTTCGCGATGGAGAACTTCGAGCGGTTCAAGGAGCGAGGGCTCCGCTCCTACCGGGAAGGGGATTTTCGAGAGGCGCGCTACAGCCTGCTGAAGGCGGCCGAATACCTCTTCCAGGTGGCCGCCAAGTCGGAGGGGAAGCTCAAGGAGGTTCGCAAGGAGAAAGCGTCATCGCTCCTGAAGATGGCCAAGAAGATCGATCCAGAGGCGCCCCCGAAGAAGCGCCGGGGGGCCAAGATGACCGATTCGAAGGACGAGGAGGATGGGGAAGCCCCCTTCGAGACGGTGGAGAAGCCCGACGTCAGCTTCGCCGACGTTGCCGGTCTCGAAAACGTCAAGGAAGAGATCCGGATCAAGCTGATCTACCCTACCCTGCATCCGGAGAAGGCCGACCGGTACCGGATTCGAAAGGGAGGAGGCCTCCTCCTGTACGGACCGCCGGGCACCGGGAAGACGCTCATGGCGAGAGCGATCGCGGGTGAGATCGAGGCGGCGTTCTTCACGGTCAAGCCGTCCGAGGTGATGTCGAAGTGGGTGGGGGAGGCGGAAAAGAACGTGGAAGCGCTCTTCCACACGGCCCGACAGCACCCGCTCTCGATCATCTTCGTCGACGAGATCGAGGCCCTGATCCCGAAGCGTCGCACATCGCAATCGAGCGTGATGCAGCGGGTGGTTCCCCAGTTCCTCGCGGAGCTGGAGGGTTTTCATTCATCCGAGGAGAACGCCCTCCTCTTCATCGGCGCCACGAACGAGCCGTGGAGCTTGGACCCGGCGGTGCTTCGTCCGGGCCGATTCGACGAACGAGTCTACGTCGGGCTCCCCGATGCCGAGGCGCGGCAGAAGATCCTGGAGATCCACCTCCGGGGGCGCCCGCTTTCCGAGGATGTGAACCTCGGCGATCTAGCGCAGAGGATGGAAGGTTACAGCGGGGCAGACATCCGAAACGTCTGCGAGAAGGCGGCGGCGGCGGCGTTTCTCGTCGCGGTGAAGGGGGAGGAGGCTCCCCCGATCTCCGCAGAGTATCTCCAGACAGCGATCGGAGAATCGCCTCCATCCGTTTCGGTGAAGGACCTGAAAAAATTCGAATCCTTCGGCAAGAACAGTCCCCAACCAACCGGTGGGGGGTCGAGCTCAGGAGCCAATTGAGATGGCATCGTTGGATATCAAGGACTTCGTAAAGAACCCGGACTTCTTCGCCGCCTCGTTCAAACGGAAGGATCTGCCGGGGATCTTCGAGAAGAAGGTCCGCGTGCCGGCGGGTGCCGTGGCCCTGGTCACGACGCGGGAAGGCAAGCGAGAGGTGGCGAAGGCGGGCGAGGCGCGAGCGGATCTGGATGAGGTCCTCTTTGTACGTGAGGACGAATCCGGCATAGGGTTCGACGTTCACGCTCTCCTCTCTGGCAACGGGATGCCGTTCCAGGTCTCCCTGCGGCTCGTCCTTGGCATCCGCAAGGAGGAGATCGATCTCAACCTCTTCCGGCGGAATATCCTCAAGGGAAAGAAGACGTACACGATGGACGACCTGCGGGATTACTTTTCCCCGCCGGTCCGGGAGTTCCTCACGTCGTTCGTTCGCGCCCGCAATGCCGATGAGCTCTACCAGCCCGACATGCCGGGCCACCTGGGCCAGGGAGTCCGCGAGGGACTGAAGCCGTACCTCTTCGAGGGGGGAATCAAGCTCTCCGCCGTCCACCACATCGAGATCCGTTCGGAGCCGTTCGAGCAGGAGAAGGTCGCGGCCGAAGAGATCCGCAGCGAGGAGCGGGTCGAGGCCCTCCGGCAGGCTCTCTCCTTCCGCCAGGCCGAGGAGGCGATCGACCTCCAGTCGAAGCTGAAGGAAAAGCGAGTGGATGAGGCCCTCCGCAGGTACGAGGACATCCGGGGGAGGCTCGGCAACGACGACCTGCGGGCGACGATCATGCTGCTGCAGGATGAAAAGACGAAGGCTCGACTGATCAAGACCCTGATCGAGAAGGAGATGCCCGAGGAGGCGAAGGAGAAGCTCGAGGCCTCTCGGCTGCGCTCTGACGTGAAGGGCTGGATCAGCGAACTGGCCACGCAGATGCGAATGCGGCTCGGCGACGGAGCGCCCCGGGAGATAGCGAAGACCCTCTACGCCGTCGGCGGCAAGGAGGTGATGGAGCTCGACGCCCAGGACTTCGGGCCGCGGGCCCGGCCGAAAGCGACGCACGATTTCAGCGAAGGGGATCTGGGATACCTCCGCAGCGTTCGATTCGATCAGGGCAAGGGGCTCCTGCTCGTGGGCGCCCAGGACGGCGTTTACGTCAAGGACTCGAAGACTGGGGACGTCCGGGAGTTCCCCTTTCCGAACAGGGGCAAGGGCAGGGGGGGAGTCAACTCGATCGCTCTTTATGGCTCGGATCTCTTCGCCACCCATTCCGAGCAGGGGCTGGTGAAGTGGGACCTGCACGGCATCTCGCGGGGCGAGCCGATCCTGAAGGAGGCGACCTCCCGCAACTCCTCGACCCGATCGGCCCAGGTTGCGGACGGCAAGCTCTTCTTCTCCACCGGGTCGGAGGTCTTCGGGGTCGATCTCGTCAAGTGGAAGTCGACCTCCTTTCGGGGCTTCGGGGACCCGATCACAGCGGTCGCCGTTGCCCCTCCGTATCTCTTCGCCGGAACGAAACTGGGCGTAATCCTGCGCTGGAAGATCGAAGAGCCCGACAACCCACAGGCCCTGAACCTGCGCGAGGCCAACCCGATCTACATGATGAAGGTGGCGCCGGTGAGCAACACGGTCTCATTGATCATCGGGGCCAAGGACTTCCGCGTGAACGTCAAGGGGATCGACGACGACCTGATCACCGCCTTCCTTTCCGGTGTGGCGATCCGTTGGGTCGATGGCGCCTCCGACGCCGTCTACGGCGTGGACCGGGAAGGTTACAGGATCTACGTCTGGGAGGCGGGCGTTCCGCAGAAGCCGAAGGCGAGCATCCGACTGGATGAGAAAGTTCAGGACATCCATCTGACCCGTGAGGAGGTCGACGCAACCGCTTGAGTAAGACGGACCCATGTTCAACCTCGTAGGCAAGGTGGCCAGCGTTGTCTTCCTCGTGGCGGTGATCGCCGTCGGCGTGGTGGTCGGGGTCAGCCTCATCCGATCCGACGGGGGCGACGACCGGGTCGACACCTTTCGATACATCCTGGCGGATCGCGCCGCCGGCGATGCAGCCGCTTCCATTGGTCACTATTCCGACATCGAAAAGATCTGCCTTCTCCCCGTGGGCGGCGACATTGATCGTGAGATGACGGAACTTCTAGAGGAGCACGTCCGCGCCCTGGGAGCCTTCCGTCTGATCGAGTCCGGGAAGGTCCGCGACGCTATCGAGGAGGTGATGGAAGGCAAGGAAGGGGACCCGATATCGATCGTCCAGGCGATCGATATCGGACGTCGCGTCGGGGCGGAGGCGGTCATGATGGGCAATCTGAAGAAGTTCCTCCCTCCAAAGAGAGGGGCGCCCGCGGAGATCGACTTCGACCTCGATGTCATCGATGTCAAGAAGGCGAAGACGATCGGGGAGGCTCACTACGAGGAGACTCTGGACAGGAAGTTCTCGCTCGCCTACTTTTCCGCCTGGATGAGCGAATCGAGCGGGTGGATCCGGCTGCTCGCCTGGATCGTCATCTCGGGCGGCGCTCCGTTCGCGACTTCTTTCCTCGTCCAGCGGGTGACGAGGATGGAGCGGAACGCGGCAAACCTCGCCCTCCTCAGCGGTTACACCCTTTTCGATATCTTCCTGGCGTACTTCCTCCTCGGATTCCTCGTCCGGGGGTTCTGGCTGGGCCTGCTCGTTCTGATCGGGTTTCTGGCCGCTGCAATTTACAATTACATCGCGTGCACCATCATATACGAGATGGGAAAATAGGGTAGGGCCCCAGCAGGGCCCGGGGAGAGAGATGGGCACCGCTCTGCTGAAACCTGGCGACCGGATCTCCGAATACCTGCTCGAAGAGAAGATCGGGCAGGGTGGGTTCGGCGAAGTCTGGCGCGCCCGTCATCACCTCTGGGCGGACCAGCAGGTCGCTGTGAAGATCCCGCTACACGCCGACTGGGTCCGGAAGCTCAAGAAGGAAGGGATGATCCAGCACGACCTTGGCGGGGACGGAGTGGTGAAGACCCTCGGCCTGGATCCGGACAATGACCCGCCGTATCTGATCCTCGAATACATCGACGGAGGCTCCCTCCGGGATCAGATCGACAAGGAGGGCCGGTTCCCGGTCGCGCGCGCCCTGGAGATCGCTGCCGACACGATGCGGATCCTGGTGGGGGCCCATGCCAAGGGAATCACCCATGGCGACATCAAGCCCGAGAACATCCTGATGGAATCGACGGGGAAAGTCCTGCTCGCCGACTTCGGGTTGAGCCAGATGATGCAGGAGGCCGCCCAGGACGGGGACCTGGCGGCGAGCCTCTTCACCCAGCAGGGCGAGGGCATCCAGGGGACGATTGCCTACATGTCCCCGGAGCAAAAGGACCCGCGGCGGCCCGTCGATCACCGCACCGACATCTACTCCCTGGGATTGGTCTTTTTCGAGATGTTGACCGGTTCTCTCCCGGAGGGGGGGGAGGTCCCGAGCGATTTGCATCCCGGATTACCCGTGGAGGTGGACCGGTTCTTCCGTCGCTGCTACGCGAGGCTGGAGAAACGGTTCGCCTCGGCCGCCGACGCTCTCGAGGAGCTCGAGCGACTCGGAAGGACTACGGCGACCGTCAAACCGCCGCCCTTGCCAGCGCCTCCTGAGCACCAGGGACTCTTGACCGAGAAGGAGGCCGCATCCTTCCTGAGAATCGACATCGTCCAGTTTCGGCGGCAAACCGCCGGCGGGTGGTTGTCCCCGATCAGGCTGCAGACAGGGGAAGAGGGCTTCCGCCTGGCCGACCTGGCCCCGATTCGACGCAAGATCCGGGACGAATTACTGAAACCCGTCGGGCAACGGGGTCCCCACCAGGCGCACTACGCGGGTTACCTCGTGCGCAGCACGGCATTCGTCATAGACTCCCTGGCCGTGATCGTGGTCCCGATTTCCTGGCCTCTGGAACTGTCGGGACTCTTCGTGGCCATCCCGGGCCTCGCACTGATAATGTTGGCACACGGAGTTGTGGGACACGGCGTCTGGGGAAAGACCCTGGGGAAGGCCATCCTCGGCCTCCGCGTGGTTCGTCGTCCTGGGCAGGAGATGGGCGCCGGCACAGCCGTGGTGCGATCGTTCGGGAAGATCTTCTCGTTCCTTCCATTCTTCATGGGGTTCTTCATGGCGGGCCTGCATCCTCAGAAGCGGGCCCTGCACGACCTGATCGCCGAGACCTGGGTGATCCACGACAAGAGAAGTAAATAAGAGGCCTATTACTCACCGGGAGGTGCACCATGTTGCGGAGTGTGTTCGTTCTCTCCCTGATCGGCTTGGTCGGAGCGGCGCCTGAGAAGGTCATCTTCGGCATCGTTCCGGTCAAGGACGGCGACTTCGTTCGGGTTTCTTATGTGCTTCCCCAGTCGTCCGCCGCCGCGGCCGGACTGAGGAAGGGAGACATTCTCCACGCCCTCGGCGAGAAGAAGATCCGGGAGGTCGGAGATGTCAAGGAGGCCCTCGCGAGGAAAGCGCCGGGCGATCCGCTCGAGGTCTTCTACATTCGCAAGAAGAAGAACAAGAAGAAGAAGGTCCGACTCCTCGGGCGGAACGAGTACCGGGGAGAGTCGCTTCGCAGCAGGACTCGCGGAAGCAAGGGCTTCCCTGCGCCCGAGTGGCACGCCTACGCCTGGGGGAACTTGAAAGAGGGACAGGAGCCGCCCACTCGCAATAACACCCGCGGGAAGGTCGTGGTTATCCACTGCTTTCAATCGTGGTGACCAGGGTGCCATTCACGGGGGTTCCCCGTGACGAAGAAGCTGGAGGATCGGTTCGCCAAGGCGAAGGACGTCGTGGTTTTCCATCTCCAGACCGTCTTCGAGGGGCACGGTACCAATACGCCTGAGAGGGGACCCCGGGAAGTGAAGAAGTACGACATCAAGGTCCCGGTCGGCTACGACGGGCACATCGACGGTGACGAGACGAGCGTCTTCATGCGCCAGTTCGGGACGGGCGGCACGCCGTGGACGATCATCATCGACAAGAAGGGGATCGTCCGGGTGAACGAGGTCACCCCGAATGACGTGGACCGCCTCGCGAAGGTGATCAACGACCTCCGCTAATTAAAGGGACACTCACTTAATTCAAAATAGATAAGTGAGTGTCCCCTTATCTCCGATCAGTCCATCCTCTCGTACCGGAAAGTGGCTTCCAGGGTCAACAGGTTGATGGCCGTGGAGTAGACCCGTCCACCGGCGATACCCCACTCGCCGGTAGGGGCCCAGGAGCCGGCCTCACCCACCGCGGAATCCGTGTTCTGGGCAGGGATGAGGGCCTTGATGACCGCTCGGTGCCACTTCTTCCAGCGGGGGTCATGCGGCCCTCGGGAGGCCTGAAAGAGGGCGTAGGTCCCGTAGTACCAGTAGTAGTGATTCACCAACCGCCCGGCGGGGTCGGGCAGAGATTCGAGAAGCACACTCACCCCCTCCCGAATCTTGGAGTCCTTTTTCGATTGCCCGGTCAAGCGCCGGCAAAGAACGGAAACAGCGGTCATGGTGGGGATCGCTTCATACATCCCCTCCTGCATCGCCAGGTACGAGCTCTCCCCATCCATGCCGCGGTAGCCGGCGATCCCGGTGGAGTGCGTTACCCGGTCCAGGAACGCCCGGGCGGATCGGAACGTCTCGTCTGGCACTTCGATATCGGCCATCCGCGCCGCCTTCAGGGCGAGGAGCATCCAGCCGGTGACGGAGGTGTCGTTGTCTCCGGAGCGAGACTCGTACCGCCACGCCAGGTCCGGGTTCTGGGCGCGGAGACAGAAGTTGACCGCCGCCTGCGTCGGCCGGATGAGGGTGTGTCGATGCGCGCCCGCCATGGCCCGCACCTCGCAGAGGGCCATGGTGGCGATGGCGTGGTTGTACATCCAACCCTCCGCCTCGCTGCGTCCGATGGCCCCGTCCTTCTCCTGCTGTGAGATCAGCCAGCGGACGGCCTTCCGGACGACCTTGCGGTGTTTGCCGTGCCAGGGTGTGTTGCCGACGCCGGTGAAGGCGAGGACAGCGAGGGCCGTCACCCCCACGTCGTAACCGGCGAATCCCGTCCCCGAGCACTTGTTCCCGTCGCACTCCTCCTGGAACCCGGCGCACTTCCACGAGCCGTCCTTCGACTGGTGCTTGGCCAGCCACTCCTGTCCCAGCTCGAGCTGCGGTACGTGACCCCCGAGCGATCCCCGCTCACGCTCCCGGCCCTCCATTCCATCAGGAAGGCCCGCATGCCCGACAGGACGTCCACCGATTCCGAACGGGTCCCTGAGCCCTACGTCGTGCTCGATGAACTTGTCGGTGATCTCTTCAGGATCGCCTTTGGCAATCTCCACCACCAGTTCCTCCGGATCGAGGACGACACGGGGGGTTTCCCGGATATCGGGGAGCGGGACTTTGGGCCTCTTGACGAACCTGGGGGGCAAGGTCCTGTCCTCCCAGTCGACCCGTTCTCGCGCGGCGGGCTGAATCTGGACCTCCCTTGCCTCTGCGGGTGCCTCCGTGAAGACCAGGACCGTGGCGATGAGGGCGAGAATCAGGTGAAAAACGCCAGACAGGACCCAGGGTGGGGCTCTTCGGACCCAGACGGGCATAGCATCCAGATTTTGCATGGCCCACCTCCTTTCATGGCCAAAAGTAGCATGACTTGCGTTTTTGTCAATACTAATTCCAAAATGAAATCCCCAAAACCTCAATCTATGCCTTTCCTGCAATTCATGACGCGCACCAAATTCCGGGTTTGGAGCCGAGTTTGGTGCGCGTCATGAAACTCGAAAACCGTCCGTACTGGCCTGAAAGGCAGGGTTGAAGGATTCGGAGGGGCAGATTGGGTGCTTCACCAGGTCGCCGATGTCCCTTCCAGCGCTGAAAAGGCACATCTGGAGTTAAATGACGCGCACTAAACTCCGGGTTCGGAGCCGAGTTCGGTGCGCGTCATGAAACTTTAGCTGAGCCAGAAGTGGAGGAAGGAGTCCCAGCCCATCTCCTCGATGAGCTTCTTGACCTTACGCTCGGCCTTGGGCTGGAAGGACTTGTAGACCGTTTCGGCGGCTGGGCAGGTGGGGTCTTTCACCAGGTCGCCGGTGTCCCCGTCAATGGAGAAGGGATAGATCTGGCAGATCGCCGGCCGGACGGGGTGCACCGAGCAGAGTCCCTTCTTGAGGTACTTGCACGGGTCCCCCTCGTGGACGTAGTAGTTCTCGTGCTTCTCGAAGTGGTCCTCGCCGGAGTATTCGACGATCCTCTTGTGTTCCGACTCGGTGGCAAGGATATACCCGTTGCAGCACGGATCGGTGCAGGCGGTGCAAAAGGGAAGGAAGTACTCGCTGTCCTTGTTGCCACCGGCGATCTTCTTGATCTGTCGCCTGGTCAGAGGGCCGGGATCATAAGGTGACGCCTTGGCTGAGTCCGACTTTTTCTTTTGTGGCATGCGTTCATCATGAACGAATCGCCGTCGGCGTCAAGTGTAGGTTAGTTATTGGCGGCGCGGACGGGAAAGGCTCGGTCGTAGACCTCGCGGATCCTGTGGGTCGTGAGGTGGGTGTAGACCTGAGTCGTGGCAAGGCTGGCGTGCCCGAGTAGTTCCTGCACCGATCGGAGATCCGCTCCGGCGTCGAGGAGGTGCGTGGCGAAGGAATGTCTCAAAGTGTGCGGGGATGTATCCTTCGGCAGGCCGCTCAGAAGGGAGTACTTCTCGAGCAGCCGGCCCACGCTCCGAGTCGTCAAGCGCTTGCCCGACCGGTTTATGAACAACGCCTTGTCCGCCACGTGTTTGTCTCGAAGGAGCCGCTCACGCTGCGGGAGGTAGACGCGGATGGCGCTCACCGCCGGGCCTCCGAGCAGGGCCAGCCGCTCCTTGCGACCCTTCCCCATGGCCCGCGTCACTCCCGATGAGAGGTCCAGATCCCCCACGTCCAGCCCGACCAGCTCGCTCACGCGCAGCCCGCCGCTGTAAAGGGTCTCCAGGATGGCCCGGTCTCGTGTCCCGAGGAAGCCGTCCACCTGGGGCGAGGCGAGCAGCGACTCCACCTGGGCGAGGTTGAGGAAGCTGGGGAGGCGCTTCTCCGGCCGGGGCGGCCGAATGCTCGCCGCTGGATTCGAGTCAATCCGGCCGTGCCGCACGAGGAATCGAAAGTAGGAGCGCACCGCGGCGACTTTCCGGCCGATCGTGCGTGGGGAGCTCAACCCCTCGCCGAGGCTCGAGACGAACTGCCGGACGATCAGCCGCGTCGGAGTCTGGTCACCGAGGAACTGACCGAACTGCTGCAGGTCCCGCGTGTATGCCCGGACGGTGTGCTCCGAGAAGCCCTTCTCAGCATGAATGTGTCGAATGAAATCCCGAAGGTTGCCGTCGAGGGGGGAGACGTTCTTCACGAGGGGAGCCCAGTCAAGCAGGGAACTTGTAGACCGCGTGGCTCTTCGTGTAGATCTCCTTGGAGATCAAATCCAGGATCTCTGGGAGCACGAGGTTGAAGCGCGAATCCAATGCGTAGTCGATCAGGGTGTAGCAGAGGGAGAGCTCGTTTCCACTCTCGTACTTGAAGAAGTACTGCTCCTCCCCCTTGAGCAGGATCAGGAACCGGAACTTCTGGGAAGTGGTGGCGCTCTTGCTCACGATTCGGTCTCCTCGACGTCCAGGAGGATCGGTCGAAGGCTCCAGACCCGTCCGCCTGAACTGAAGTAGATGCGTCCCTCGGGACTGCCGTCGCTCGTCCAGACGGTCCGTTCGGCGCGTGCCACTCCCGAGTGGAGCAGGTACGGCCAGGTCCCGTCCGCCTGGGAGATCCAGATATCACCCTCCTTGTTTTCATTGCTTGGTGTGACGACGAAGACTATCCGGTTCCCATCGGGAGACCGCGCTGGCGTCCGGACCGGCCGACCCAGGAGCCGGGACATCCGCCGGATGAACCTGGCCGCCTCGGGCTCCTTGCGGAACGCCGTGGCGCCGACCGGCTCGAACCCCAGATCCTCATTCCGCAGCTCGCTATAGAGGGGCACGGCGAGAGGCGCAGGGAGGCCGGTCACGACGGGCTGAGGCGTCTCGGTCTCGATGGAGAGAGGGGTCGCACACCCCTCCAGGCCGACAGGTCCGAGCAGGGCGAGGCGGAAGATGTGAAGCAGGATTCGCGTCTTGAAAAGTAGCCTGATTTGCCCTTGGCGCGCTCGAAACATGGGGTCCTCCTCGCCACGCCCTGGAAAGGGTCTCCCCTCAGGAGATGTGGCGCCTCGATCTTGTTTCGGCGTGACGGCAAATTTTCTTTAGCCAAAGGGGCACAGAAAATTACGGCGATCCGCGGCTTGATCGGGATCCAGGCTCTACCTATGATTGGATGGGTCATCGATCAGCCCGGGAGGCCCCTTGGTGAGCACCGAAATGAGTGGCTGGAGAGAGGTGAATGCCCCGCCCTCCCCCCTCGAGCGGCTGCGCGAGAGGCGGGAAGAGCCCTATCCGTGCCTCCTCGAGTCGGCATTGACGAGCCCGGACCTCGGGCGGTACTCGTATCTGGCCGCCGAGCCCTTCCTGATATTCCGGTCGAAGGGGAAGAATCTCACGATCCGGACGGCCGTCGAGAATCGCACCCTCGAAGGCGACCCGCTGGAGGCGGTCGCCTCACTCCTCCGTGAATACCGCTTGCCGGACCTCTCATCTCCCGTGCCTTTCGGACCGGCGGCGATCGGTTACCTGGGATACGACCTCAACCGCCTCCTCGAGCGACTCCCGTCTCTGGCGTCGGACGATCTCCTCCTGCCGGACATTCACCTGGCCTTCTACGATCGAGTCGAGGTGTGGGATCACCACGAGGGCCGGGCCTTTCGATTCCGATCCGAAACGGTCCGGCCCCCCGTCGAGCCGGAGCCGACCGATGCCTTCGGGTCCCGCCCGTCGGGCGTCTGCTCCAACTTCACTCGCGAGGCCTACCTGGATGCGATCCGCACCGTGAAGCGGGCGATCGAGGAGGGGGAGATTTACCAGGCCAACCTCTCACAGCGGTTCCAGGTGGCGACGACCAGTTCGCCCATAGACCTCTATGCGAGACTCCGGGAGAGTACCGCCGCCCCCTTCGCCTGCTACATCGACGCCGGGCCGTTTCAAGTGATCGGAGCCTCCCCGGAGCGCTTCTTGAAGGTGCGCGGACGAAAGGTCGAGACCCGGCCGATCAAGGGGACGCGGAGGCGGGGGCGATCGTCGGCGGAGGACGACCGGCTGTCACGCGACCTGCTCGAGAGCGAGAAGGACGCGGCCGAACTGGCGATGATCGTGGACGTCGAGAGGAACGACCTGGGACGGGTCGCCGAGTACGGCACCGTCCAGGTGACGGAACGGAAGGTCCTGCGAAAGTGGCCGACGGTCTTCCACCTCGAGGCGACGGTGGAGGCGACTCTTCGCCAGGAGTGCGGGGTGATGGACTTGATCCGGGCATCGTTTCCCGGTGGGTCGATCACCGGCGCCCCGAAGATCCGGGCGATGGAGATCCTCGAGGGGATCGAGCCGACACGCCGAGGTGTCTACACCGGGGCGGTCGGCGCCTTCGGTCTCGACGGCGACTGCGACCTGAACATTGCCATCCGGACCCTCGTGCTGAAGGACGGCGTCGCATCCTTTCAGGCGGGCGGCGGGATCGTCGCCGACTCGGATCCGGAGGCGGAGTACCAGGAGACACTGGACAAGGCTCGCGCCCTCTTCGAAGCCCTGGAGATCACCGAGGGGGCCCTTCCTTGACGATCGTCTATCTGAACGGGGAGTACGTAGATCAGGAGGAAGCCCGGGTCCCGGTCATCGACCGCGGGCTGCTCCATGGGTTCGGTCTCTTCGAGACCCTGCGCGTCTATGGAGGTGTCCCGTTCCGGCTCGGGGCACATCTGGATCGGCTCTACGCCTCCGCCCTGGAGCTCGGATTCTCCCTCCCCGCTTCGCGCGAGGAGCTCGAGGAGGCGATCCCCGAGGTCGTCCGACGCTGTAGCCTGAAGGACGCCCGGGTGAGGGCGACCGTCACCGCCGGGGATGCCGCCACGTTTCAGGAGGGGTCGGCCCTCGTCACGGCGGTACCCATCGAAGGACTCCCGCCCGAGATCTATGAGGAGGGGGTCCGCCTGATCAGCACGCCCCTGGACAAGGGGGTGAGCCTGGCCCGGCATAAGACCACCAACTTCATGGCGAAGATGCTGGCCCACAAGCAGGCGACGGAGGTGGGGGCCTTCGAGGCGATCTTCAGGAACCCCTCCGGCCGGATCTCCGAATGCGCCACCAGCAATATCTTCGTGGCGAAAGAGGGCAAGCTGAGGACCCCCCTCGTCTCGGAGGGAATCCTGCCCGGGATCACCCGGGAGATCGTCATCCGCCTCGCCGCGGAGCAGGGCATCCCCGCGTCGGAGGGCCTCCTGGAGAACGAGGACCTCTTCCGGGCAGACGAGGCCTTCATCACCGCTTCCGTGAAGGAGATCGTCCCCGTCGTCCGGGTCGGCGATCGTACGATCGGAAGTGGTCGTCCGGGACCCCTGACCCGGCGCCTCCTTCAGGCCTACCGGTCCCTCGTCCAGCAAGAATGTCCGGAATAGGTGACTGTCCCCTTTTCCGGGTGTAGAATGGTCTTCATCGAGGATTGCAATCTGATGGGAGAAAATCGATGAGGCTCACTCGTACACCGCTGATTTTCCTTCTCCTGACCATCGCCTTCGCAGGCATCACCGTGGGACCCGCCGTGTGGAGCACTTGTGGCGGAGGCGGCGGCGGCGGCCGCGGCCAGGCGTATCAGACCAGGTGGGTGACACTCCCGGACGCCCTCGCCGTCGCTCCGGAGAAGAAGACCGGCATCCTGATCTACTTCCCCCCCGAAGGGGTCATGGACGTGCACCCCCTCTTCAAGACGAAGATGATGGCCGAGCTCAGCGCCGACCGCCCGTTCGTGAAGATGCCGGGCGCCCTTGATGAGCCGCTCCGCGAGGCGATGGATGTTCCTCCCACCCCCACGGTCGTCGTCTCCGACTGGTTTGGCAACAAGAGTCACATTTGGGTCGCCAGGAAGCTCTCCGATAAATTTCCCTGGGAGCAGATCCAGGAGAGCATTGAGAAAATGCCCAAGATCGTCAAGAGGCTCGAGAAGAAGCTGAACAGGATGCTGAAGAAGGGAGAGAATAGGCTCAAGCGGAAGAAGTACGGCGATGCTCTCCGTCTCTTCGGCGAGATCATGGAATTCAAGGGGTACGACGCGATCGAGAGGGCAGACGAGGCCTATGACGAGTGCCTGGTGGCCGGCGATGAGGCCGTCGCCAATGCGGTGGAGCTGGCCAAGGAAGACTCGAAGAAGGCCGCCTCCGCCCTGAAGAAGCTCGTTCGTGAATTCAAGGACACCAGGACCGGGGATACCGCCAGGGACGCCCTCGAGGAGATACAGGGGAAGAAGAAGGATGGCGATTCGTCCCCCGAGCCGATGGAGCCCTTCGTGTGGGTGCACTCCATCGATCCGCTGGAAGGGATCTCCGAGATGATCGAAGAGATGGCTTCGGAGATCAGCGACCTTCCGGAGAGGGTCACCGCTCATGTCCACAACGGCATGGAAGCGGAGGTGGCGGCGATGTACGAGGAGGCCCGCCGGGAATACCAGACGGCGGTCCGGCTCGCCCCCGACGATCCGGTGCCGGCGCGCTTTCTCGGAGAGCTGTTTCGCCACCATATCGGCGATTGGGAAGGGGCCCGCAAGCAGTTCGAGAAGGTGGTCAAGCTCGGAGGCGATTCCTATTCTACGGCGATCGCCCTTCACGGCCTTGGCAAGATGACGATCGCCGCAGGCGAGTTCGAGAAGGGTCTCGCCCTGATCGAGAAGTCGATCGAGGTCCACCCGACCGCTCTCGCCTACCGCAACCTGGCGGTCTACTGGAATTCGGAAGAGGACAGTATCATGGCCGTGAGCTACGTGGCCAAGGCCGTCGCGCTCGAGCCGGACGATCCGTACAACCGCGTGTTTGCCGCCGTCTACGCGGCCCGCGCCGGAAGGGGCGAGCTAGCCCTGCGTACGCTGAAGGAGACCCCGAGGGACCCGTCGATGAGCTACAACGTCGCCTGTATCTACGCGGAGCTAGGAGACAGGGAGCTGGCGCTCACGCACCTCTCGAAGCACTTCTACGAGTTTGAGAAGTACGACGCGGTCCGCCGCCACGAGATGGCCGAGGCTCGTAGCGACATCAACTTCCGCTCCCTCAAGGACGACCCCGAGTTTCTGAAGATCACTTCCCTCGCTGACGAATCCTGAGCCCCGGCGGGCGAGGGAGGAGACGATTTCACAACAGGTGCCACCTCAGGCAATCGATCCGACCGAGGTGGAGGCCTTCGCCCTGAGGAGACGGAGGCTCGCCTTCCTCTTCGCCTTCGCCTTCGCTATCCGTCTGGCCCACATCCTCCTGATCCGGACCAACCCGTTCTTCGAGCATCCCTGGGTCGACGCAGACTTTGGTGTTTCATGGAAGCACGAGTTTTCGAGATACGGTTTTCTGGGCGAGGGCGTCTATTACCAGGCCCCCCTCTACCCGTACTTCCTCGCATTGATCTCCAAGGTCTGGGGATTCGACTTCCTCCTCCCCAGGTTGCTCCAGGCGGTGATCGACGCTGGCTCCTGCATCCTCACCTACGTCCTGGCCCGGAGGGTGGGCGGCGATCGGGTCGGCTGGATCGCCGGGATTATCGCCGCTCTCTACGGCCCGCTCATCTTCTTCCAGGGGATGCTGCTCGAGACGATACTGAGCCTGTTCCTGATCGAGGCGGCCCTGGTCTCTCTAATCGGATTGTCGCAAGGGAAGAGTCTCCTGAGGTGGCTCGGCTCGGGACTCCTCCTCGGCCTGGCCTGTCTGGCGCGTCCGAACATGCTCATCGTCCTTCCCTTCCTGATGGGCTGGGGGGCGTGGGCTCTACGACGGGCCGACGGGTATAGGGCGCAGAATCGACTGGCGATCTGGCTTCGCATCTCTCTCCTCGCCCTCGGGACCGTCCTCCCGATCATCCCCGTGACCTGGCGGAACTACCGGGTGGCCTCCGACGTCGTCCTCATCTCTTCCGACGCGGGACACAAGTTCTTCATCGGGAACAACCGACTCAACACGACCGGCTCCTACTACCAGTTCGACAACGTCCGGAGTTATCCCCGGCATGAGGCGGAGGACTTCCGCAAGATCGCGGAAGAGAGCATCGGAACGCTCCTTGAGCCGTCGGAAATATCCAGGTACTTCTTCCGGAGGGGGCTCGAGTTCATCAGGACGCATCCAGGAAGCTACCTCGTCCTGCAGGGCAAGAAGCTGCTCCTCTACCTGAACCATCGGGAGGCGCCGGGCTACCAGCATATGGAGGTGTTCCGGAGGTTCTCCCTGATCCTGCAGCTCCCCCTCCCCGGATTTGGTCTGATTGCCCCCTTGGGCTTGGCCGGTCTGGTGCTCCTCTGGCGACGCCATCCGGGTTACCGACTCCTCGCGATCTACACCGTCGCCTATTCCCTGTCCGTGATGACCTTCTATGTCCTGGGCCGTTACCGGATCCCGATCGTCCCCACTTTGATCGTCTTCGCCGCCGGGGCGATCGACGCACTCTGGCTTGCAGTCTCCGACAAGAAGTGGGGAGACTGCAAGAGATGGGCCGCCCTCATCGTCCCCTTCGCTGTCGTCGTCTGGATCCCCCTTCCCTTCATGGACTGGCAGCTTCCCCAGGCGCACGCCCGGCTCGGCCGGGCCTACATGATTCCCCGCCCGAGAGCCGAGGCGATCCCCGCCTTCGAGGAGGCGGTGCGCTTGGACCCCGAGAACGCGGCTTTCCATTCCGGTCTCGGGTTCGCTTGCCTCTGGACGGGCGACCTCGACCGGGCGGAGAAGGCCTTCCTCGAGGTGATCCGCTTGCGGCCCCGAACGGCGTCCTCTCATTGGAAGCTAGGTTTCCTTTACGATCAGATGGGAAGAAAGCAGGAGGCGAAGAAACTCTACCTGGATGCGATCGAGATCGAGCCGAGCTTCCTGGACGCTCACTGGAGTCTCGCGATGATGCTCGACCGCATGGACGAGACCGATGAGGCGATCCAGATAGTGACCGCCGCGATCAAGACCAATCCGCCCAACGTCGGGGAGCTAAAATGGCTACGAGCGTGGTTGGTCCAGAGAAGGCAGGCGCCGCGTTGAGCCTCGGTCTGGAGCCGGATCAATCTCCGCCTTCGGCCAGAGCGGTAGCGGCTCTCTCACGGACCTCGGCCGAGTCGTCGTATTGCATTGTCTCTCCCAGGGCGCCCCGCACGCTCTCATCCTCGTTGAAATAGGCTAGCGTCGCTATGGTCTCGAGTCGGACCCCGTTGTCGGATTCCGATGTCAGCATCTGGAGGAGCCCGACGATCATCTCGGGATACCGAAGGCCCCGAAGCCCCTGCAGGATCTTCGTCCTCATTTCCGGGTCGGTGGCCGACCCGAGGAGGAGTTCCATCATCGACCGGGCCGCCTCGGGCGTGCGGGCGCCATGCTGGCGGAGTATGTCGAGGGCCGCGAGCCGAGACGCCAGGTCCCACGTATCATCCAGCACCCGCCGCTGATACACCTCGAGGGAGCGGCCGAGCCGGTTCGACCGTCTGTACTTCTTCGCCATTTCGATTCTCTTCTTCTCCTTCTCTCTCTTCTCGAACCGATCGAGTTTCCGTCGGAGCTCCATCTTCTCGCTCTGGAGCCTCGCCCTATCCGCCGCCCCCGCCGTGTCGATCGCAGGAACCGGTGTCGGTGTTTTCTCCGCCGCCGCCACCGCCTTCCTCAGCGACTCCAGCTCGGCCTCCTGTTCCTTGATGTGCCTGCTGGCCTTGTCCAGGTGCACAGAGAGAAGAGTAATTCTTGCCCCTCTCTCTTCCAGCATCGCCTGTCCGGCGAGGTCCTGCACCGCGTTCGCCTGGTTCCAGGTCCAGAAAGCTGCTCCTCCGCCGATGGAGAGCACGAGCAGGCCGGCGACGACGATGCCAGACATGGTGCCGTTCGTAGGGTTCTGCTCAGGATGCATGACTCACCTCACAACGAAGTTTTCAGGCAGGTGCACTAACCGAGGACTCCCTTGTTTACCCCCTCCAGATAGGCCTGGTACGAGATGGCGAAGCCCACAACGATGATCAGTGCGGAGCTGACGACGGGCAAGACGCGTATCCACCGGCTATTTTCGCCAATACCTGTACGGGCGGCCAGAGTCGATTTCCCGAGGACCAGGACCACACCGATCGAGACGAGCACAAGCCCCAGCCCGAGGCTGAAGGCGAAGAGGAGCCCGATCCCCAGGACCGGCTCCTTTCTCGTGAAGGCGAGGATGATCACGACGAGACCCGCCGGACAGGGAACTGCCCCGCCGCTGATCCCCAGAGAGATCAGACTCGCAAGACGCATCCTGCGCGAATCGCCGGTGTGTGGATGGTCGTGATCGTGAGAGTGTCCGTGGTGTTGGTGGCCGTGGTCATGACCATGATCATGATGGTGACCCGGGCCGGGACTTCGCCACGCCCGAAATCGCCGTGGCAGCAAGAATGCGCCGATCCCGCCGACCAGGACACCCGAGCCAATCCCCACCCAGGTCTGGATCACCGCCTGGCTCCGATCCATCGTGGCGTAGAAGACCCATATCAGCAAGAGGCCGATCGCGAAGATGCTCGCCGTGTGCGCCACCGTGGCGCTCCCGCCTAGAATGAAGGCGTCGCGAACCTTTCCGCGTGTCCCGACGAGGTAAGCCGCCACCATGCTCTTTCCGTGCCCAGGTCCGAGGGCGTGCCCCGCTCCATAAAAGGCCGCGATGAATATGGCCGCGACCAACCCCCACCCGCCTTCGGCGGCCCGCTGGAAGAGCGCCCGGAAATCCTGCGTCTCCACCTCCTCCTCGCTCTTCTCCCTCTCCGGCCGGAAAGGCTTGTCGGCGCCAGAGGATGGGGGCGGCGTCACCTCTTCGTCCGACTCCAGCTCCAGCACTCCGAACTCCATCTCGATCCGCCGGTGGTTGTCCACCTTCAGGGCGCCCCGTTCCGTCTGGATCCGGTTCACGTCGGGGGAGACGATCAGGAAGCTGTCCACTTCCTGCTCCTCGAAGCTGAGGTAGAAGAGCTGCTGCGCCACCTCACCGTCGTAGGTATTGTCCAGGTAGACGATCCGGTACGTCCTGTCCGGCTCGATCGTCTCGAACCGGTACTTCAGGATCCACCAGGTCTCGAACGGAAGGGCGTCGATGCGTCCCTTGAGCAGGCTGTTGGACTGCTCCAGCTCCACGCTTGCCGGTTGGATCTCCTTTCCATCGAGGAAGAACGACGTCTCCTTCTCGATCCGCTCGCCCATATACTTGATGATCGCGTCTCGCTCGGCAGAGTCGAGATCCCTGTCGCGGTTCTTGTCGAAGCGCGTCATCACTTCGAGGGCCTTGAGGGTGGCGTATTGAAGATTGAACGCCACCTCCACCTCGTTCCGTCGAAGGATCATCACGGCCTGCGAGCCGACGCCCACGACGATCCGGTGCGCCCAGACCTCGGGCGTCGGGGCGGCGAGCAGAAACAGGGCGGCCAGCAGGAAGGTGGAGCGTCTCATTCGTCATCCTCCTTCCTCAGCGGGGCGAAGTGGAGCACGAGCTTCTTTCTCCCCACCTGATCGAAGTGGACAGATGCTCGTTGCCGGGTCCCCTCTCCCGAGATCTCGAGTATGCGCCCACGTCCGAAGCTATCGTGCGCCACCCACTCGCCCACCCGGAATGTCTGCCGCATGCCTCCGTCGGTCGGCTCCGGCGCCGGGGGTGGTTCCGCCTCCTGCCGCGCTCCGATCGTGGGGCCCATCTCCTCGAGGAATCGGGACGGGAGGCACGGCCGCATCACTCCGAAGAGCGTGCGTGTCCCGGCGCTCGTCAGTACCAGATCCTCTCTCGCCCGGGTGACGCCTACGTAGCAGAGCCGTCTCTCCTCCTCCAGTTCCTCGTCCGTGTCCAGCGATCGCTCGTGCGGGAAGATGCCCTCTTCCATCGCCACCATGTAGACCACGGGGAACTCCAGTCCCTTCGCCGCGTGGAGTGTCATCAGGCTGACGGCACCGATCTCCTCGTCCCACTGGTCCACGTCAGAGATCAGGGCCACCTCCTCGAGGAAGCCGTCGACGTCCCCGCCCGGCTGCTTCCGGTCGTATTCCTCTGCCGCGCTCACCAGTTCGAGGATGTTCTCCACCCGGATCGTCGCCTCGGGTGTGTTCTCGGCGAGGAGGGCCTTCTCGTACCCGGAGATCCGGATGGTCGCCTCGACGACGGCGCGGGCCGGGGACGGAGGAAGGGCCCTTATCTCCGAGATCAGCCGATGGAAATCCGACAGCGATTTCCTGGCGCGCGCCCCGAGGGAGTCGATCGCCGGTGCCCGGGCCGCCGCCTCGAGGAGTCCCTCCTCGGCGGCCGCCTCCCGGAGCCGATCGAGCGACGTCTTCCCGATCCCTCGCGGCGGGGTGCGGACAGCTCGCATGAACGAAATGTTGTCCCTCGGGTTCCGCGCGAGCCGGAGGTAGGAGAGGACGTCCTTGATCTCCTTCCTCTGGTAGAACTCGACGCCGCCGACGATCGTGTACGGGATGCCCCGATCCCGCAGCGCCGCCTCGAGAAGCCGCGAGAGATGATTCGCCCGGTAGAAGATCGCCACGTCCGACCCGCTGCGCCCACCCCGGATCCGCTCCTGTATCATCTCGCCGATCCACTCCGCCTCCTCCCGCTCCGAGGCCACGAAGCAGACTTCGACCCGTGACCCCTCCGGGTTCTCCGTCCAGAGCCGCTTCTCCTTTCGCTGCTCGTTGTGAGCGATAACCGCCTCGGCAGCCGCAAGGATGTGCTTCGTGGATCGGAAGTTTTGCTCGAGGCGCACGGCGCTGGCCGGGGCGAACTGCTCCTCGAATTGGAGGATGTTCTGGATGTTGGCGCCGCGCCACCCGTAGATCGACTGGTCCGGGTCGCCGACGACGCAGAGGTCGCGCCCCTCGGGGAAGAGCTGCTCGGTGAGGAGGAGCTGGACTCGATTGGTGTCCTGGTATTCGTCGATCAGCAGGTGCCGCAGGCGGCCGCGGACCCGCTCGCGCGAATCGGGCCGTTCCCGGAGGATGCGGACGAAGCTGGTGAGGAGATCATCGAAGTCGAGGGCGTTCATCTTGACGAGGGCTTCTTCATACGTCGCGAAGATCTCCGAGACGATCTCGTCGAAGTAGGACGTCGCCTGATCCCGGAAGCTGTCCGGAGTGTGCAGCTCGTTCTTGGCGCGGGAGATCGTGCTCACGACGAGGCCCGGTCGGAACTGGGTCGCGTCGATCGCCTTTTCCTTCAGGATGCCCCTGATCAGCGCCAGCCGATCCCCTTCGTCCAGGATCGTGAAGTTTCGGTCGAACCGTCCCGGTTCGGTCTCCTGACGCAGCGAGCGAGCGGCGAAGGAATGGAATGTCAGCAGGCGCACCCGGCCCTCCCCGCAGAGCCGATCGACCCGCTCGCGCATCTCCCGGGCCGCTTTGTTCGTGAAGGTGATCCCCAGGATCGAGTCGGCCGGCTCTCCCTCACGCAGCAGTTGAGCTATCCGGTGTGTGATCACGCGGGTCTTCCCCGAGCCGGCCCCGGCCAGAACGAGGAGGGGCCCGGCCCTATGGGTGACGGCTTGCTGCTGGGGCTCGGTCAGCGGATCGAGAATCGGGTCTGGAGAGCCGGGGGCCGACACGGTCGCTTCCTCCGAGACGCACATCCGAGGCCTGATCGGTGGCTGAGAGTCACATTGTATCCCTGCGAGGCGGGGGTGTCTATTGGAGGCGTCGGGGCGGCCGTCTGCCGTAACCCCTTGTAGGGAAAGGGACAGGACGGTTCAAGGAGCGCGGGCCGGTGCCCTTTACAGGCGGACCTCTCTTGTTATACTGTAGGATTCGAATCGGAATTCTCAGGCCCGGCCCCCGCCGGGTCTTTCAATGAATCAGGGAGAGGTGCAATGGCGGCTGAACTGGCGGAAATCTCTCTACCCGAAGTCTTCGAATCCGAAACGATCCACATGGACACCTTTGTCGAAGTGCGCAAGCGTGTCCGTGGGATCGCTACCTATCGGAACGAGGCGAAGCGAATCCTCGATGCCTGGTCTCAGATCCGGGAAAAGGCAAGGGACGCGGAGTCGCTCGCGATCCGGGAGGCGTTTCTGTATTTCCTCCTCGGCGAGCTGGACGAGGCGATCCCCATCCTTGACGGTCACCGGGAGAACGAAGTCGCCTCCGTGGTCCTCGCCTGGTCCTATCGGGAGAAGGGGAATCTGGAGGCGGCCGAGTCCGTCCTGGAATCCGCCCTCAGCCGGCACAGCGGCAGCGCGACGATCCTCTTCGCCCTCGCCGAGACCCAGCTCGAACAGGTGAAGATCGACGAAGCGAACGAGGTCCTGTCGGCGGCCGAGGATAAGTTCGGTGACACGATGACCTACCGGTTCCTCCGTGTCTACCAGCAGGAGATCTCGGGAGATTACGACGGGGCGATGGATGCCTACCGGGGGCTGCTCGAGGAGAGCCCGAACGATTGCCGTGTCCTCTTCCGCCTCGCCTACAACGAGGACCTGCGAGGGGAGCAGGAGAAGGCGCTCGAGCTCTACGAGAGGTGCGTCGAGCAGACGCCGATCTACTCGAACGCCATGGTCAACCTGGGGCTCCTCTACGAGGACCTCAGCGAGTACCAGAAGGCCGCCGATTGTTACGAGAAGATTCTCAAGGGCGATCCTCTGCACGATCGGGCACGCATGTACCACGTCGATGCCAAGGCGTCGATGACGATGTACTACGACGAGGACAAGCAGAAGCGGACGGATCGGCGAAACCTGATCCTGAAGACCCCGATCACCGATTTCGAACTCTCCGTCCGAAGCCGCAACTGCCTGAACAAGATGGATATCCGTACCCTCGGCGACCTGATCTACAAGACCGAGGTCGAGCTTCTGACCTACAAGAACTTCGGCGAGACCTCCCTCACCGAGATCAAGGACATGCTGTCCCAGAAAAACCTCACTCTGGGCATGAAGCGGGAGGAAATGGTGGACGGCCTAGAGCAGCCGCTGGACGGAGAGATCGAGCCCGTTGACGAGGACGAGGTCTCCAGCCGGCCCGTCGAGAGCCTCGAGCTCTCAGGCCGCAGCCGCAAGGCGATCGAGGCCCTCGGAATCGTCACGCTCGGCGACCTCTTGCAGAAGAACGAGACAGAGCTCCTGCTCGTCAAGAACTTCGGCTACACCTCCTTGAACGAAGTCAAACGCAAGCTCGACGACCTTGGTCTCGCGCTGAAGGACTAACCCGGCCGCCGACCCGAATCCGTGTATCTGAATCCGTGTATCTGAATCCATGTATCACCACCTAACCGGTCGCATCGTCGAGAAAACCCCGACCCTCGTCGTCCTCGACGTCAGGGGCGTCGGCTTCGAGATCGCTATCCCCGTCTCGACCTACGAACGACTCCCCGACGCCGGCGAAGCCACCCTGCTTATCCGCCGGATCTCCCGCAACGAGGACGTCCGCCTCTACGGATTCCTCACCAAGGAGGAGCGCGAGGTCTTCCGCCTCGTCATGACCGTCCAGGGCGTCGGCCCCTCCGGGGCTCTCTCGCTGCTGTCCACATTGAATCCGTCGGCGTTCCGGAACGCCGTCACCGAGCAGGATCTTCCCGCCTTGATGCGGTCCAAGGGTATCGGCCGTAAGACCGCCAGCCGGATCGCCACCGAGCTTCTGGACAAGGTCCAGGCCCTGCCGGTGAACGGCGAGACTCCCGCCCGAAGCATCACCGACACCGCCACGGCGGCGCTCATCAATCTGGGGTATTCGAACAAGGAGGCGGAAAAGGCCGTCTGGAGGGCCGAGAAGGCCCTGCCCACGGGAGCGGGCCCCGAAGACCTGATCCGCCACGCCCTGAAGTCTGCAGGCTAGACAAGCCCGGCGGTCACGAAGTTACAATAGGTTTCCTACTGTGGGCGATTAGCTCAGTTGGTTAGAGCGCTTGCTTCACACGCAAGAGGTCACTGGTTCGAGTCCAGTATCGCCCACCATTCATACCAAGAACTTACGTTGATTTACTCTTCGCCAGGTTTGGCGATGTGCCCAGGCTTACTGCCCTCGTTCTTCTCGCCAGAGAGGCCTCCGTCCCGGGCCCCCGCAATCTCGAAGGTGTACACCGCCCAGAAGCTCTCCCAGTCGGCGGCCTTCTTGTCCGAGGAGATGCGCATGTGCACGAGCCTCATCACCCACAGCCCCGCCTCTTCCAGGCGGAAGGCGACCACCCCATTGGCGTCCGTGCGGGCCTCGAGCCGGGTGAAGCCGGTCTCTTCGCCGCGGTGATGCGCCATGACGTCCTTGCCGGCCAGGGGCTTTCCTTCGAAGAGGACCTTCGCCCGGATCGACGTGCCTGGCTTCGCGGCGAAGGGATCGTCGAGAAGGACGATCTCGATGTCCTGGCCGACAACCTTCCCGGCAAGGCGGCCGGCGCCCGTCGGTCGGGCGCCCTTCTCCTCGACCACCCGGACGAGGGACTTCAGGCAGCGCTTGTAACGCTCACGCTCCTTCTTCCGGTGGCCGATCTTCTCTCGGAGCTTCTCGATCTCGCCCAGCCCCTCGTGCTCGAGGTATTCCGAGAACTTCTCGTCCTCGAGCTCGATGAAGGCGAAGGCGCGGTCCATGACGAGCAGGACGGCTCCCTCGTCCTCCATTTTTCGGCGGAGGACCGGCGTCGTCCCGTCCTCCGCGCCTTCGAGCAGGTCGATGGCTCGCTCCGAGGTGACGAGGGCGAACCGCTCGGTTCGATCCTTCTGCAACTCGCGCTCCGTCTCCGGTTCCAGGGCCATGCCCACGTGCAGCCGAACGACGAGCGACTCTCCCTTCTTGACCGAAAATTTCTCGGGGGCGAGCCAGTAGTCGTGGGCGAGCGCCGGGGCAGTCGCCAGGAGCACGAGGACGATGGCCGCAATTCCGCCCTTGAACGAGTTCTTCGGTCGCATCCTTTCCTCCGCGGGTCGGGCCCAAGGCTGTTGCTATCTCGGCAAAGCGGGTACTGACTCCGACGATCCTTCCCAGGAGTCAGGGCCGTCAGGCGCCAACCAATAGGACGGGGGTACTAGATCGAAAATTCCATCCGGCCAGTCAGAATCGTAACTGTTCGCCTCATCGGCGGAGTCGAGATCGAGTCGGAATTGCACCGACTCATAGTATTCTGCCAGCGCTTTTCGAAGCCCGTCCGAGACGGCCCCGTCCGAGACGGTGACAGAAGGTTTCTCTGCTTGCTGCGAAGGGAGGCTCAGGTAGAGGCACCACCCCGAGACGATCAGCATTGCCACCAGCAGGAGAAGGCGTCGAGAAATCATTCCGGCCGGGCTCCTCAGGCTTCGCACTAACGCGCCGGGTGACCACCGGCGACCCGCAGACCTCATACGCTGGCGCTGACCCTGATCCTATCCCAATGCCGATTGCCGTTGCAAGCGAAGTGCCGCAACTCTCCGGAAGGGGGGGAGGAGCCCAGAACCGGCCAAGTTAGCAACTTCCGCGAGTCTCGAGGCGTCTATTCGACCAGCGTATCGGGGCGGTCAGGAGCTGGTGAGAGCGCTCGCCTCGTCCCCGTTCTGGGAGGGGAAGATGGTGACTCAGAGACCCGGGATTGACACTGGCCTTCCTTCCATGATTCTGAATGGCTCCAGGTCAACGAGTCGATCCGCACTCATCAACATCTCCCTTCATTGCTTGATCTGTTTGATCATCTGTTCCGCCCTGGGGTGCGGATTGCCCACGCCGTACGTCGCGGGGGGTGCACTCGTACGCACTCCCCGATCCCGAGTATTGGGGGATGACGCCGCAGCCCTGGGGGCAATATCATCAAGGCACCCGAGACCGGACAGTCCGCTTGAAGTCCTCGCCTCGCTCGAACGACCACTCACGGACAGTGCCTCTTCTAGACCCGCCCCCGAGTCTCTGTTGGTCACGATTCGAGGGTACTACGGAGGCGGACCCGATTTGAGGGGCGGGCTTGTGATGCTAGACGGAGAGTACAGGCTCACGAAGGGATTCTCGGTCGGTGCCTCCGCGGGCTTCTACGGCTACCGCGCGAAACTCCATCTTAGCTACGCGTTGGACAAAGATGGAAGTCGCGACGCTTTCGAGGAGGAGGATGGGACTGGCGTGGGTGTAATGACGAACCTACGGTGGTATGTCAGTCGCGACCCCTTTCAGGGACTGTACTTTGGATGGGGCGGCGGTGTGTACTACGGGCGCTGGGATCGGGAGGTGGGAGCCTTTCGCTCCGGAGATACCGGGGAGGGAGCCATATTCGATCTCCATACTACTCTGGGGTACTCGCAACGTATCGGGGACTCGTTCTACATCGGCCCCGAGGCTATCGGTGGCTACTGGTTCGTCTTTCGAGATTCTTCCGGGTCGGGAAGTCTCGATTTATTCGGAGGCATCGGTCTTCGGGCTGGCTTCGCCTTCTGATGGGGTGGCCGGGACGGCGTCAATTACCAAGGAGACACTCACCCATTTCGGGATAGATAGGTGTGTGCCCCACGATCTCCTTCGGCAGCGATTCTCGTCGAGGGGCTGCGGACTAGCGCCGCTCCGCGGTGAACAGCCCGTTTGTCAGGGTCAGTGTGTCGTTGGGAACGGAGATGTTCTCCACGACCCCGGAGAATGTCCCAGCGCTGATCCCCCCTGAAGTCGTCGAGTACTGGTTATAACAGCCAGAGACGTCATAGAAACAGGGGCTTTCCCAGTACAGATTCCCTGAGGGGCTGAAGATGTCGACGAAAACGAAGTCGAAGCATGTATCGAAGCACCCCGGGCTCGCGTCGGGGCCGAAGACATAGATATCCATGTACCAACCAGGGGGGCTCGAGTCGTACATATCGACGACGGTGGCACCGAAGCCGGAGTCGTAGAAGTGGTCGGCCGTATCGAAGGTGATGAGGTTGCCGTCTATCTCGACCGAGGCGGCCCCCACGGGAACATAGATGTAGGTATACCCACCGGCCAGGGTGCAGTTCCTGTTCGGGCTGATGACTGTGACGTCAACGGGTCCCGCCGGAGGCGTCCGGGTGTCTGGTGGGGTGACAGCCTGGATCACCTCGTTGCTGAGCCAGACAGCCGGGACAGAGTTTCCCCCGAACTCGACCCTCAGGGACGGATCGTCCTCGAAGTTGACGCCGAAGATTATGACGGGCTCTCCCCCCGGCGAGTCCCCCATGTCCGGGCTCACTTCCGTGACCGTGCAGTTGGCGAGGTACGTGAATCCACTCTCGAGCGTACACACCCGATTGGCGCTGACGACCCGGATGTCCACGGGACCCCCCGTGGGAAGCCTCGTATCCGGCGGCGTCGTGGTCAAGATCGCCGTCTCGCTGATCCACGATACCGGGACGGCATTGGCTCCGATCACGACCGTCAGGGAGGGGGTGTTCTCGAACCCGCTCCCCCTGATCAAGAGGGCCGCGCCCCCCTCGGGGTCGCCCGTGGCCGGCTGCACCGTCGAGATGGTGCAGCTCACTCGGGGCCGATTCGAGCCGCTACTGTCCCTGCAGCTCGGGATGACCGTCGCCGCAGCCACGAGACACATGAGAAACACCGGACGGCCCATTCCCATGGCACCCTCCTTGATACATCGCCACGTCCTGAACAACAGCCGACGCCTTCCCCAAGCCGCTTCGAGGGCAGCCCAGGAGTCCATTCTAAGAGAACCTGGGCGCCAGACCAAGTCGAATGAGACTTTTGCGATTTTCGCGCCGCACCGGACGGCCTCGCCGGCCCCGGC
The DNA here is from genome assembly GCA_027296055.1 of Planctomycetota bacterium. Lineage (GTDB taxonomy): Bacteria > Planctomycetota > JAPUJT01 > JAPUJT01 > JAPUJT01 > JAPUJT01. The sequence continues at coordinate 53,293 of JAPUJT010000168.1, forward strand.
ATGATGGCACCCCTGCCCATTGACAGTGGGCCCCCAGGATCTAGGATGGGGGCTCCATGCGTTTCACCGTAACTTCCGCAGTATTGGCCGGGGTCCTCGCCGTCTTTGTGTTGGCTTGCGATGGCGGAGGGGGCAAGAGGCGAGCCGGTGCTTCCGGCCTTCCTTGCGGGATCGAGGTCTCGGGCAGCATCAGCGGATCGGGTCAGGTCACGCCCATCTTCACGTCCCGCAAGTCGGTCGCCTTCTACGACCTTGGGTCTCTCCCCCAGGAAGTCACCGCCGTCAACATCATCCTCAGCAGCACAAACGGCGACGCCAACCTCCACCTGGCGGCTCCCGGGGTGACACGGGGAAGCACCAACCCGGCGGATTACATCATTTCATCCCAGGCGGCCTTTCCTATCAACGTGGACAGCCTCCGGATCTCCCTGATCGGGATCGAGGGGCCCGGATTCTCCATCCCATCCCCCACCCTGAAGGACTACATGGACGCGGGAGGGGGGGCCTCTTTCGCCATCTGGGGAGTTCTGCCCCAGACACGTTACGACTTGCAGATTACCTGCGAGAGTTTCCTGGCCATTCCCTGCGGGCGGGACGTGGCAGGGTCCGTACCGGGTTCGGGGACGGCGCCGCCCGATTTCGCCGCGGGAACAGAAGTCCAATTCTTCGAAATCAGGAGCCTCCCCATCGGGCCCGGATCCGTCTCGATCCTGGCAACGTCCCTCACGGGGGACACCAACCTGTATGTGGGGAGGCCCGGCATGACATCTCCCAGCGGAGACCCCGCCGACTGGATCTTCTCCTCCACGGCGCCGGAGAGCGCCTCCATCAACGATCTGGTCATCATCGACAACAGCGGGCTTCATGATGTCTTCGGCGCAACGAACCCCACGATCACGCTCACGGACTACCGGTTCTCGGGCGGCACGCTCTGGTTTGCCACCGCTGGACTGGCCGGCTCGAACGAGTACACGTTGCGGGTTTCCTGCTCCATGGTGGACAGGCTCGGATGCGGCGACAACCTCAACGGCGTCGTGAACGGTTCCTCGCTGTCGCCTCCGGATCTCGCCAATCCCTTGGAGACGCGGTTTTATCGAATCGATCCGCTGCCGCCGACCGCCACCCGTGTCGAGATTACTTTGCAGAGCCTCTCCGGGGCCGATGCCGACTTCTACCTGGCCGCGCCGGGCGTACCACCGGGCAGCGACGTCGGAACGGACTACGTCTTCTCCTCGGAAGTGCGATCCCCATCCAGCCGGGACCAGATCATCATTGACATGGCCGGAGTGCGGGACGGTCTGGGCGGGTCGACAACCGCGGTCACCCTGGATGACTATCTGCAGGCAGGGACCCCTCTGGGCCTGGCGGTGGCGGGATATGAACCGCTGACGAGCTTCACTATCTCCACTTCTTGCGTGGCGCCCCCGCAGATCCTGCCGATGGCTTGTGGGGGGAGCGTATCAGGGGCGGTCGCCGGGAGCGGACAGGACCCTCCGGACCTGAGTGATCTGGGGGAGAACGTATGGTACGAGCTGATGGGGATCCCGCCAGGCACCAGCCGGATCGAGATCTTTCTCGAGGTCTTGAACGGCGACGCGGATCTCCGTCTCGCGGCCCCCGGGGTGCCGCCCGGAAGCCAGAGTCTCGGCTCGTATCCCGTGGTGAGCGACTCCCCGTTTGGAGATGAATACGTGGTCATCTGCGCCACCGGGACGGTCTCTACCCGGGGGTCACGGCCCGCGCCGACGCTGGCAGATTACGCCGGGGCGTCGGAAAACCTCTCTCTCGTCATCTCCGGGACCTCCGCCTTGACCTCCTTCAATCTCACCGTCCGCTGCTCGTCGGGCCCGTCCCAGATCCCGGCCAGCACACTCTCCTGCGGCGGTGCGGTGACCGATCAGGTCTCGGGCTCCATGCGCTTCCCCCCTGACTTTACGATCCCCGGAGAGGTCCGATTCTACGAGACGCCGGTCGCCCCGGGGAGCCAGTTCCTGTCCATCTCCCTCTCCTCTGCTCCTGGGGGGAACGCGGATATCTACCTGGCGGCTCCTGGAGTCGCCCCGGGAAGCACCTGCAACGCAGACTACCTGATCGGCTCGACGCAGTCCTTCAGCGATGACTTGATCACCATAGCCCCCTGCGGGATCAGCGCGGGCTTCTTCACCCTCTCCTCGCCCTCCATCGCCGACTACGAGGCGGCGGGATCCGTTTCCTTCGTCGTCGTCGGATTCGCCCCCCTCACGACATTCACCGTGGACGTCTCCTGCGGGGGCGGCCCGAATCCGGTGCGGCCCATCGACTGCGCGGGCACGGCCACCGACACGGTCCAGGGTGGGTTCTCCTTCGCGGACCCTACGGTGAGCCACATTTACGAGATCCCCTTGGCATCGGTGCAGGCGGCTTCGTCGATCCGCATGGAGGCTGACGTGGGCTTTTCCGATGCTGACCTCTACCTGGCAGTCCCTGGCGTCGTCCCCGGTTCCGTCTGCGCTTCGGACTATCCCTTCTCCACTTTCTCCGTGAGCAATCCGGACTGGATCCAGATCGACACCAACGGTTTCTCGGCGGCCGACGGCACCTTCTTCCCCTTCGTCACCATCGCCGACTACCAGGCGGCTTCCACGAATCTCTCTTTCGTGGTTCAGGGTTGGATTACCACCACATACACGCTCAGGATCATCTGCAACTGAATCGATCAGGGCGGAGGGATCGTACGGGGGGGGGCCGGCTCAGGCCTCTTATTCGACGATAACCAGCCTTCTCACGCCCGTGACGAATCCCCGGGGGGTGGGGGGGCCGATCGGGCCGGCGGGAAATTCGTCGGTGGAGACGCCCAAGGCCTGTCCGGTGATGATCGACTCCTGTCCATCATCGCCGATCACCCTGAGCAGGATCTTGGCTACCTCGATCTTCCCTGTCGGCGATGGGCCGCCGGCCGGGTTGTGGGCGTTGGAGAACTCGATCTCACCCGGAGTGTCCTTGCGGACCGCGGTGGGCGCTCCCAGATCGACCCCCGCCCCCACGAATACGAGGTGGAGCTGCGCAGGGTCGTAGGTGACGCGGACCCGGTAGGACCCGAGGCCCAGGACCCCGGCATTCACGACCAGAGGAATGGCCACGGTGGAGCCCTTCTGAATGGGCACGGAAAGAGCGACCAGGTCGAAATCTCCTTCGGTAAGGGCTGGAGTGAAGTCGGAGCGGACCGGGATGGAGGAGACGATGGCTCCGTTGGAGATACCGATGAGACCGCTCCCCGGGCCTGCAGGGGTGACGAGCCCTTCCGCCGAGACTGTCGCGACCGCAGGATCCGTGGAGAGGTAGCGGGTGCCCTCGGATGACGAGGTCAGGTCCCGCGTCTTCCCGGTGCTCGTTATCCCCGTAACCTGGAGCTGGAAGGGGGAGGTCCTGTCTCGAAGGAGGACCACGGTCGGCGAGACGCGCAATTCTTGAAGGACGCCCGGGCCCTTGCTTCCGGAACTGTCGCAGGAAAGGGCCAAGCTCAGGAGGACCATGAGCGCTGCCCGGCGGATAGCAAACATTTTCGCTGCCCGGATACTCATGGTGCCCCTAAAAGTCGATCAACCCGGCTACCTTCGCCAGGATGGCCGCCCCATCCCTCTCGTCAAGAATCCCGTTCCGATCCACGTCTCCCGCCTCCCTGTCCCCTTGGGGGAGCGAACGGGCCCCCACGGCAAACTTCATGGCCAGGTGGGCGTCTGTGACATCCACCACGCTGTCGGCATTGATATCCCCAGGCATCCGCGATTGCGTGTACGAGATCCGCAGGATCGGCCTCTGGCGAGCGGCCGTCGGGTCCTCGTCGAATCGGTCGTAGCCGCTGTCCCACGAGAAGAGGTTGTTCACCCCGAAGGGCCCGTCTATGCGGAGCGAGATGGATCCGAAAACGATTCGGTTGTGGAGGGCGGGAAGCTGCACCGAGGTGACGCTGAAGAGGTTTTTCCCTCCGGGGACGAGGTCGCTGTTTCTGAGCGGAGGATCCAGGGTGAAGAGCACCGGAGCATTCACGATGTCGTCGTATCCTCGGTTCTCCCAGTCCGTATCCAGATCCTCCGAGAGAAGCTTCAGGGACCAGTTGCCCCCGGTCGGCGCCTTGGCGCTGGCATCCTGACCCGTGAACTCTACCGTCACTCCGGTGAAGATGACGCCGGAGGTCCCCCCCGGAATCACAGGCACGCGGAAGAGGCCGGCGCCACGGTAATCGAGACCCGTGAGGTACCCGGCGTAGACGTCGTCGTCCCCGAAGAAGTTAGCATTCGGCGCGTCGTTGCGCACGAAACCGATGTCCGTCTCCTCCGGATAGATCACGATCTCCCCGGGCTGGCTCACGTCGATTTGCATGCTATGGGAAGCGGTCTTGCCCGAGTCATCCGTGACGGTCAGTCTGGCCGTGTAGCTTCCCACCCCGGCGAAGACATGGGAAACATTCGGGCCTCCGGACGGGATCACCGTGCCGTCTCCCAGGTCCCAGGAGTAGTTCTGGATGAACCCATCGTCCACGGCGATTCCACTGAAGAGCACCGGGAGGGGCGCCATGCCGACAGCTGGCTCGCCGGCGACGCGGACGAAAGGATCCGTGGATGGAGCCGGTCCGATACCCCGTTCGAACATGAGTTGCTCGATGATGAATTTATGGGCGCCGTTGAAAAGCTGGATGTCGGCCTGGACGATGCCCTCCCGGCCGTCGATGAAGAGCGGGTCCGGCGGGAGGAAGAAAAGGCCCTCGAAGGCGACGACATCCGCCACGCTCGCCCCGACAGCCTTCCGGATGTCCCAGAGGGTGCCCCCCCACACCTCGCCACCGTAGTGCGGCTCGAAGCCGAAAGTGATCAGATAGTCCGGGTAGATCCGCGGCGGGATGAAGGTCTTGTTGTCGAGATCCCGGGCCAGCCCGCCCATGATGTCGACCGACTCCCCATTCACCGAGTCATCTCCGAAGGAGCAGGAGAAGTAGTCGGCTCCCCCCTCCTGCATCGCCCCCACCTCGCTGAAGCCATAGCCCATGGAAATCGCCACGTCGAACATGAAGTGGCCGTACTCGTGGTAAATAATGTCGTCCTGAGCCATGTTGGAGACAAAGAAACCGTCGCCATCCCCGAAGGCGATCATGGTCCCATCGTAGAAGGCATTCCCGAAGGCGGTTCCAAAGTGGACCATGGCGGGTAGCTCCCGGTCGGCCCCGCTGAAGCCGAGCGTGGACTTGACGTAGTCGTGAAACAGGTTGACGTGATAGAAGACGTTGATCTCGTCGAAATGCGTATCAGGGACCGGGTAGGACCAGAGGACATCGGGGGAGCCCGAGTAGGTCGCCTCCGCCACGTCCTCGTTGAGCACGTCCACGTACGGCCCCGAGAGGGCGGTGGTTACCATCGTCGCTCCGTCGTCCTCGTAGTCACCGAGGGCGTCGGTCACGACGGTATCGCCGTTCCGGGTGACGTAGGCATCGCGGAACGGGAGGGTGGAGAGGCCCGGGCTGCGGATCCGGTTTTGCGGCCAGACGTCTCCCGAGACGTTGCCGTGGATGATCCTGTCCTGCGCCTCCAGAATCGTCTTGTCCCGTGCATCGACGAAGACGCGCCAGCGCCCGTGCGGCCGCACCGTGTGGAAGTCCACCTGCCAGGCGAGATGAAAGGCCCCGTTCAGCGGGTAGATGATCAGCGTCTCCGAACGCGGCTCGGTCGGGATGGAACCGTGCGCCACCTGATCAGACGCGAAGGCGCTGGCATCCTCTTTTCTCACCGTCGGCTCCGTGTCGAAGGTGTCGGGGATGCCCGAGAAGTATTTCCCCATGGCGGAGACCACCTCACGAACGACGGCTCCACCTGGTCCGGGCCTTTGCCGGAGGGTCACGGTGTAGCCTCCCCGATGTACCTTGATATCGCCGTGGTACTGCAACACTCTCACGTGCTCGAGAGATCTCCGAGGGGTGACCCGGGACACTCGAAGGGGAGAGGTTCGTGGGTCAGCGAAGGCATCGGCGGCAAGGGGGTCCAGGATGAACACTTCCGCCCGATGGGAGAGAAACCGACGCACCGCCTCGCTCGCCGCGCCCAGGAACGGACCGGAGAGCCGGCCGGAGATGGCCCCGGGCGCCCCCGTCTCGAGGTCCCATCGGATGGTCGCTCCCTCACCGGCAGTCGCCTGCAGTGCATCCCAGGCCTTTCGCTGGCCCTCGCTGGGTGATTTTCGAGGAGGGTTCCGAGGCATGTTTCCGGGGAATGGGGGAGGACGTCCCTGGGCTGCCGAGCCGCGAACGTCGTTCATCTGGATTGCCAGGCAGAGCGTGCCTGCAACAAGAAAGAGCCCGATCGCCCTCTTCCGGGATTTCACGCAACCGCCCTCTTGAAGAGCGTCGTAGAAAGGAGGTGTCCCAACGCCGGATGGTACCTTCTCTGGAGGATGGAAGTCAACGGAGGGAGGAGAATTGATTTGATGGGACACGAGTGGCATATTTGCGATGATCGCCTTGCTGGCAGGGTGGCCAGTCTCGCCGCGCGATTCGGAGACTCACCATTGGAGAAGGTTGGATGAAGCTGATTATCTCGTTCTCCCTGGTCTTGATCCCGGTCATGCTCATTCCTTTCGCCGAGGGGGACGATGGGGATAAATCCAAAGAAACCATCACGCTGAAGCTGGCCCCCGAATCGTACCTCGCCAAACCCAAGGCGGGGGGGAAGGTGTCCGGTCGCCCCCGCTGGTCGCCCAAGAACGGAAAGATTCTCCTCGAGGAACAAGCGGAAGGCTATGGAGGTGTCCTGCCGTTCGGGCCTGCGGGAAGGATCACCAACCTGCAGGTGCGTAGATCCAAGGCCGGTGTGATCGACACGCTCCTCGTCGATCTCGACGGAAACGGGAAGTTCAAACGAAGAGAAGTCTTTTCCGGCCAACCCGGAAAGGACTCCCAGGGTCTCCTGGGTCTTTCCCTTGCAGTTACAGTTTCCGGATCTGAAGACCACCCTCGACTGCCCGATATGGATCATGTACCTACCACCCGATGACGACGAACAGACTCCGGCGGTCCTGCGCTACTCTCACCGGGGCTTCATGCAGGGGGGCGGGAGAGTCCCGGGCCTGGGAAAGGTGGAGGTCATTCTCGTGGACTTCAACCAGGATGGGCAGTTCACGCTCGACCGCGATCGCTGGGCCCTGGCCCCGGCGGGCGACCGGGAGACCCTCTACGACCCCAGGTCAGGTCGTGCCATGAGCCGACACAACTGGATCGAGGACAAGGCCTTCAAGGCCGTCTCGCTGACGGCGGACGGACGAGAGCTGAGAATCGCGCCCACCACGACGGAGCATACCCGCGAGGAAGAGCAACGCCTGGACGATCCGTATCACGCGGACAAACAGGAGCCACACTCAGGACCATCGGTAAAGTTCCTGCACGATTTCGAAAAAGCGGAGAAGATGGCGAAGAAGAAGGGCAAGATCCTCCTCGTCGATTTCGAGACGACCTGGTGCGGGCCCTGCGCCATGATGGACAAGTACGTCTACTCGGCAGACAAGCTCGTCGCCGCGGCCAAGGACTACGTCTGCGTGAAAGTCGACGGGGACATACGAAAGGACCTGAAGAAACGCTTCGTTGTGACGAGGTATCCGACCCTGATTCTCCTTGACCCCCACGGCGAGGAGATCGGCAGGCGCGTGGGCTATCAGAGTGTCGCTGGGCTCTCGGAGTGGTTCGCCCGGACAGGGAAGGCCGACTGAGCCTGAGCGCGCGCCCTCTCCTGTTCTTTGCTGACAGCATATAGATGAGGTTCATCCGCGATCGACCCTGACTCGCGGGAATTGTCGGATCTGCGGGATAGAATCAGTGGTGCTCCGCTAGAGAAGAAGGAGGCGGTCCTATGGATCGGCTGAATTGGATCGGCTGAATCCGCAGACCGTGATCTCGGAAGTGGAGCGCATCGTCAAGAGGGAATTGCCGGAGGGCTACAGGCTGGAAAAGGTAGACCTTGGCTATGGAATCCTCCCCCTCGCCCTCCCCTCCCTTGGTCCTACGTTTCAGGTTCAGATCCACGTATTGCAGGGCAGGTCCGTCGCCCATCCGGCGGGGTGGGGGGGCAAGGTGGCCCGCCGAATCCGGGAGAAGTGGTCCGCCGAAGACCTCGGCATTTCGGTGCTGGAGCGGCCGAAGGGGTGCCCCCCGTTCGGTTCCGGTAGACCGAGAGGACCGAGGCGCTAGCCAGGACTATTCCCTTCAGTCGGTTCGTTGATCGGAAGGGGCGCACTCATCAGGTGGCCGTACGATTCACCGAAGCGACGGCTCCCTGGGCTCTCGAACGAGAGTGGCATTCCAGGCAAAATATCACGCGCGGCAAGGACGGCAGCGCCACGCTCTCCTTTCCCGCACTGAGCCTCGAGTCATAGGCCGGCATCCCTGCCCGCCTTGTAACCGGAAACAGGGCCCGCTAGAATCTCTCCATCGTCGCCATCGAAGGAGTGTAGCCATGTCGAGGGCCCGAGACTCGGGAGGCGTTGTTGTTCCGCGGCCTTCCAATCTGACCCTTTCCATCATCTCCCTTGCGGTCTTCTTGATCGCCGCTTCTTCCTTTCCCACGCAACCAGATACGACGGAGGATCAGCTCCAGGTCGAGCGCGCGGCGTACGCCCGCCTCTACTTCTTCTTCCAGGACATCGCGGACGAAGGGAGGCGGATCGGACTCTATCGAAGGGTCGCGAGAGATTTTCGCACGCACATCGAGAAATACCCGGATGGGGAGACGGTCCCCCATGCCCGCTATTACCTGGGCGAGTGCCATTGGGTGCTCGGCCAGAAGGAGGAGGCCATCCGCCTCTGGGAGGGGGTCACCGAGTCTCCGAACGAGTCCCTCGCCACGAAGGCCGACATCCGATTGGCCGACCACTTCCTCGCCGAGAAGGAATACAAGAAGGCCCTGCCGCACTTCCGTGTCGGCGCCGACCTCGCGGTAGGTGAGGAGGAGAAGCGGCGCTGCCGCCTCCACGTAGGTGTCTGCCACTACTTTATCGGAGAGAAGGGGAAGGCGAAGGAGATCCTCGCCAAGTTCGTCGCGGAGGTCACCGGAGGGATCCTCCACGACACGGCCGAGCGGTATCTCGATCGTCTCGACGCGGGCCGGGGGGAGCACACGGCCCGGAAGGCTGTTCAGCAGTACCGGCAGGACTACGGCGAGTACCGGGTCCTGAAGGAAGGGAATCGCAAGAGTCTCGTGGCGGAGTTGATCCGGGAGAATCTTCAAACCTGGGACGGGATCGATCACAAGAACATCCTGAAGCTGCTCCGATCCATCGTGGCCACGAGAAAGCATCCTTTCGCCGCCGATGCGATCCGTGAGCTGGCCCAGATAGGCACGCCCGAGGCGGTGGGTCCCCTCCTTCGGAAGCTGCAGGACAGAAACGACTTCCAGAGAACCGCCATCCTCTCCGCCCTCGTCGCGGGAAGGGTCTTCATCAACGACGAGTTCGTGGAGAAGATCTTCGAAGACCGCACGGTGAGGACCCCGGGTCTGCGAGGAGCGGCCGCCGACTACATCGCCATGCGGGACACGGCGGAGGCCGTGGTAAAGCTCCTGGCGGGGATCGTGATCCCGGAGACAGGCAAGGAGCCGAGAAGCGATCTCCTCCTCAACGAGAGGATCCGCAAGGCGCTGGCAAGGATGAGATCGAAGGAAGCCGCCAAGGCCCTCGGCCGGGTCGCTCGCGACACCAGTCAGCCTTCCCTCTACAGAGAGTTCGCCCTCGAGGCCCTCTCCCACATGGCCCATCCGGAGACCCTGAAAGACCTCATCACCCTCCTCCGGGATGGCCGGATCGAAATCCTCTCCCTGGCAGTCCGAGCTCTCGGCCAGACCGGGGAACCCAGGGCGAGAGACGCCCTCCTGAAGCTCCTCCGGAAGAAGCCGAAGAACCCTCGTCTTCTCACGAGTCTCCTGAGCGGGCTGGATCAACTGGGGGTCACGGAGAAGCATGAGAAACTCTTTGTCTCCCTCTCGAAATCGGGAAACGTGGATGTCCGCATCCTGGCGCACTCTCTCCTCAGACAATCGGGGGGAAGGGCCGCGCAGAGGCGCCTGCGGGTCGCCCTCGACGACAAGCTCTGGCAAGTTCGCTGGCAGGCGGTCCGCGCACTCGGCCAGGGAGAACCGTCCGTGGATAGCATCACGGCTCTCATTGGTCGTCTCCCGAGGGAAAAAGGTCGACTGGGGCCGCAGATCCTCAAGTACCTCATCCGGATGACGGGTGTGAACCTCGGTCCGGAGCATGACGAATGGAAGAGGTGGTGGGAGTGGGCGAGGGAGACGTACGATCCGAACAAGGTCGACCTGGCCACGCAGGCCCTCGGTGGCGGGGAGAAGAAGACCGTCTCGAGGGCGATTGCGAACAACGAGTATTTTGGCCTGAAGATCGACAGCGATAGGGTGATCTTCATCCTGGATGTCTCCGGAAGCATGCAGGTGTTGATCACCGTCCCGCCCCTGGGAGGGGAGGCCACCAAGCCCCGGACGGACAGCAAGATCAACATCGCCCGGTCGGAGTTGATCCGGGTCCTGACGAAGTTTCCGAAGACGACCTCGTTCAATATCTACTGGTTCTCGACCGGATGGTCTTCTCTCTGGAAGTCGCTGAGGCCCGCGGTCCGGGACAACGTCTCCCATGCGAGACGCGAGATCAACAAGATCCCCGCGGTGGGGGGAACGAACATCTATGACCCCCTGGCCGTCGCGGTCCTGGACCCCAATGTGGACACGATCTATCTCCTCTCGGACGGGGAGCCAAACGGGGGACAGTTCACGTATCCCGAGGACATCGTGCGTGAGATCGCGCAGCTCAACTACACCCGCATGGTGAAGATCAACACGATCTTCCTCGGCGGTACTTCCGACTTCATGAAGGAGCTCGCCGAGAAGAACGGGGGCCAGTACGTTCCCGTCGCGGGATGAAAGGCCAAAAAATGACGACCTTCAAATTGAGCCCATCAGATTTCGCCTTCCTCTGGGAGCAGTGCAAGCGCTGCTTCTATCTGAAGGTGGTCCACGGCATCCGGCAGCCGAGCATGCCGATGGCCAGGATCTTCAAGGTGATCGAGGAGCTTCAGATGGAGCTCTACGAGGGGAAGCCGACGAGCGAGGTGTCGGCCGACTTGCCGCCGGGAATCATCCGATGTGGGGAGAGGTGGGTGGAGTCCG
>JAPUJT010000169.1 GCA_027296055.1 Planctomycetota bacterium
ATCCTCTCGTACCGCGCAGCTATGAATTCCCTCGGCCGAGTCGAGATCGAGGTAGCGGAGATCCGATGGGATGGGAAGACGAACGAGTTTGTCGTGAAGGCCTACCTTGACAAGATCGTCGCCAGGGCGATCCAGGAGGGCATCATGAGCGGGGAGCTTTCCGTGCAGGCCTACGGGATCGATGGGGACTCCTTTGCGACCAAGCACACCTTTGGTTCTTACTCTTTTCCAGGTTCCCATGGTCCCTGGAAGAGCCCTCCTATGCCGCGGCCGTCACGATCTGTCCTGACGGAGACCATTCGGCTGCACGCGAGTGCGCGGAGTGAGGGCTACAAGGAGTTCCTCCCCTCGCGTGTCGCCCTCCGCTTCGTCACGAGCCGCGGCGAGGCGCTCGGGGAATACGTGGAGCTTCACAACACCAGTAGGATAACGCTCTGGTCCCGCGAGGATGGAAAACTGCGGGTCAGCCGTCGAACTAAATAGACCTCAACCCGGCCGGATACTCTCTCGTGGTCGGGTACGCAGGCGCCGCGGCCCCCTGGACAAGAGGTGTCGGCGGGAAAGCTGATCCAGTGCCTCTATCCTAAGCCCCCGCCCTCGCCCGTCCCCACGGGCGGGTTCCTCCCGTTGAGCACCGCATGCCGGATTGGCTCCCGAGCCGGGGGACCCCAAGCTCTCAACTAACGTAGCCAAGTACCCAAATATGCATCCGATGCGCATCTGCTCGGTCGCGAAGGTGGGACGGAGAGGCTGACCCAGACATACGCCGATAGTGATATGCTGTGGGCTAGAGGTGAGCGGCATGAGACTACGATGGCCCAAGTACTTACCCCGGTTCCCCGCAGTCTTGTTGGTCCCCGCGGTTCTGGGTGGCTGGATTCTCCAGTGCTTTGTTCCCTGGGAGTTAACTGGCGGCGACATCGGATTTCCGCGGGTTTTTATGCTGGAGGAGTGGCAGGATTCCATATCGGAATGGGGCTACGAATTCTATATCGGCCCATTCCTCCTTGATCTCACCCTTGCCTTGGCCGCGGCCTACAGTATCGCGATGGTAGTAGAGTTGTCGGGTCGTATCAGGACTCGCGTGGCACTAACGGAGAGACCGGGTCTATCGGAGCACTCAGCAGCCAAGAGAGACGCGGCCTTCCGCTGGTCCAAAGTCCTACCCGGCTTTTCCGCAGTCCTGGTGATGCCGCTAGTCCTAGGTCTTTGGGCTAGGCTCTGCGTTACTCACAGTGAATACGATTGGTCGTCCTTTGTGGGACACAATCTTTACTGGCCTGAGTACGTGCAAGGAGAGCCGTGGAACAACCCCCGAGGATACCCATTTCGCTACTCTGGTAGCTGGGAACCAATGGAAGGCGGGGGCTACTTCTGGCCGGGCCTTCAGGTCCATTGGTTTCTTCTTGATCTGATTATTGCCCTAGCGGTGGCTTACGTTGTAGCGATGGCAGTCGACCGACTCGTGTTACCGTTGATTCGACGGCAGAGTACAAAGAAATTCGGCTGATACCGGCATGAGACTACGATGGCCCACCAAGTACCTACCTCGCTTTCCCGCAATCCTATTGGTTCCTGCGGTCCTGGGTCTTTGGGCTGTGCTCTGCATTACTAGTAGTAGCGAATACGATTGGTCGTCCCTCCAGCGCCCTGGAGCCGGATTCATCAATTTCGGGAGTTGGGGGGAGGGTCAGCCGTGGGTCGAGCCCCAAGGATTCCCATTCAGGTTTTCCGGGAGTTGGGAAGAATGGGCGGTCGGACACTATTCGTGGACAGGCTTTCAGATTCACTGGTTTCTCCTTGATCTGATCATCGCCCTGACTGCGGCCTACCCCTTCGCGATGGGAGTCGAGCGGCTGGTGTTTCCGATGATTCGACAGCAAAGTACGAAGAAGATCGGCTGATACGAGTATGAGCATTCGCTGGCCTAGATTCCTGCCCAGACTTCCCGCCCTACTCCTGATACCCGCGTTAGTTCCGGCCTGGGCTTCCCTGCTGTGGGGGCCTGAATCCTCCGGCCAGGGGTATGAGCGGGGATTCCCGCTGGCCTTTGAGGTTTATCATACTGATGCGACTCGATCGATTGTCCCTACGCCCTACATAGTGAGGACGAGCCCCAAGACTTTTTCCATGGGCCTGCATTACTTCAACTATGCTGAACGCTCCGACTTCCGGCTCCCCCACTTTCTGTTCGATCTAATGGTCGCACTATTCGCCGCTTACCTCTTCGCGATGGCAGTCGAGCGGCTGGTGTTCCCGCTGGCCCACAGGCTCCTTGGGAAGAAACCGGAACAGGGAGAGCCACGCTGACTCACCGGGGCAGTGCCTCCCGCGGCCGCTAGAGAAGATGATTCTTGGTTGATACACTGGGCGCATGGAACTGGACAGTCAGTTAGTTCTCTACATTTTCGTTGTCCTCCTTCTTTTCTTGCTTCTGCCCGAGAGAGGTATCTTCCTGACAACCGTGTCCTTCTCTCTCAGGTACTTTCTATGCGGAATCCTCTGGCCTCTCTCCTTCGCGATGGGTTTCAGCCCCTGCGCTTTCCATGATCGGGTTCAATATACGCTCCTGGAAAATTGGATTATCCTGTGCGTGTTCCTGACTAGCCCCATCTGGTTCTCGCTTGGGGTTCGCTCTTCTCGCAAAAAGATGGGCAGCCTCGGGGAGAAGGTGTTGCTATGGATGAATCTGGTGGGCTTTGTCGTCTCGGGGGGGTTCACCTTCGTGTTCATATTCAATTACCTAGAAGTTATGAAGACCCTTGCTCCCCCTCTTAGAGTTCTCCACAGTCCGTTCATCGCTGTTGTCATTCCCGCAACCCTCTTGCTCATATCTTCAGCGATGGTGCTATGGTTGCCTTCCATAAGAATCGCATGGTCGAGGTTCTGGCCAAGATTCCCCGCTCTCCTTCTCGTGCCGACCATTCTGGCAACCTGGGTCGCGGCCTGCGTGCTAGAACTGTATCCATCTAATTGGTGGGACTATGGCTCGGGATGGGGCTTCCCGATGCGGTTCTACGGACGGTGGAACGTCCCCATTCAAGTCGACAGCTTGAGGACGGGAATTTATCATGGATTCAGATTGGATGCGTTTCTCTTCGACCTAGAGCTTGCAATCATCGCTGCCTGGCTATTTCCAGTCTTGCTTGATCGTCTTGTGTTCCCCTTGCTTCGAGGGAAACGGAGAGCGAGGCAAGGTCACGGCGAGCCGAACTGAGCCAGCGGTTAGCGCATAGCCCACAGGTCCGAGCCCTGGCCTCTGGAAAGGCTGATACCAGCATGAGACTACGATGGCGGAAATTCCTACCAGGCTGGCCCGCCGTCCTATTGGTTCCTGCGGTCCTGGCGGTTTGGATCATGCTCTGCATCTTTGCTCCTGAAAAAGGTCTGCCGGGCAGCCGCGGATTCCCATTCGACTTTGCAGTTCGTTGGGAAGAATATGAAATGAGCCCGCAGCACTTTGCCAAGATGCTCGAGCATTTCCCCCAGGAGTACTCTCAATATTCGGAGGAGAACTTGCCCATCCTCCGGCGGCCTGTGCGAGGATCTGGCTTTCAGATCAGTTGGTTTCTCATCGATCTGATCATTGCGCTAACGGTGACCTACGTTCTAGCCATGGCAGTCGACCGACTATTGTTCCCGTTGATTCGAAGGCTACATGGGAAGAAACCGGAACAGGGAGAGCCAGGGTGACTCAGCGGTTTGCGCTTGGTCCACGCGCTGAGCCGTGGCCGCTGGAGGGGCTGATCCCGTAGAATGCTCTCGTAGCGCGTCCTGAAAGGAGGAAGCGGCATGAGCAAGAATGGCTGTACCCACTGCGGAAGGCTCCACGAAGAGGAGGCCTATTCATGCCCCAAGTGTGGGCTTGAAATGCCGACCAAAGGCCATGCGCAGGTTTTCGAGAGACTGTCGGGAATAGCTCAAGGCGGTGGCACATTCCTAGGAATATGGGCTGGTCTCACTGTCGGAGCCCAACTACCCGCCATCGACGCCTTCTTTTTTGGCGTAAAACTCCCGAATTCTGGCTTGTATCTTTTCGCGGCCGTTGCCGCCTTGGCGTTTCTGATCCCGGGGATTCTCATGCAGAGAGCTTACAGGAAGGGCGTAATCTCAAACTGACCCACTATCAGAGGCTGATACCGTCATGAGAGCCCGCTGGACCAGATGGCTGCCTGGATTTCCAGCCATGCTCTTGTCGATGGTGATCCTAGGGTTCTGGGTGGCGCTCACAGTTTCTCCGCTGATACATCCGACCGAAGTCTGGATCTATTTCCCTGAGACGGAATGGTCTTGGCTTGTTCCCAGAGACGTGCTGGGATTTCCGCTGATCTTCATCGAGACCAAGTGGAACTCCCAGCCTCGTGGCGTGCTCAGTGAGGGGGGACCCGAGTTTTACCTTGGCCGCTTCCTCGCTGATTTCGCACTTGCCTTTACCGCGGTCTACACCCTTCCTATGGCTCTCGACCGGCTGGTCTTCCCCATGCTACGGGCGAAACGCAGAAGGAAGCGAGGCCCCATAGAATCAAACTGATCCACTACCGGCAATCGTGCACTTCGTATAGCGCACATTGGGGGGGGGCTTCCAACCGCGGGGGCGGCCGAGCGGCCCCCCACGCCGGGGGGTGGGGCGGCACGGAAGCGTAAACGGTCGCAGGACGGTGCGAGGGGGTCTCTTTCTGGCTTGCGCCTGGGGCTCTTGAACACAGGTAGTCCCTCTCTTATCCTGGGGGCCTCGTGAACCAGGGGGGAATGTGTCGGAACCAGGCGACTGGGATCAGCTCATAGTAGAGGGGAGGGCACGCTGTGAGGTCCCCGCGACTGCCTTGACCTTCCTGAAGAAGCTATCCACAGCGTCTAAGCCGGTTCTCCTGAGCTGTGACGATGGACGGGAATATTTGGTGAAGGGTCGTCAAAATGGCAGGATGATCGTTTCCGATCGTATAGTTGGACTGCTCGGAAAGGTTCTTGAGTCGCCCGTGGGAGACGTTACTCTAGTAAGAGTTCCGCAGGAACTTATCCAAGCGCAGCCCGAGATGCATCACATGGAGCCGGGAGTCTCCCACGGATCCGTCTGGATCCCCAATTGCACTGAGCGAAGGGGAATCCAGCATTTCGAGGACCCTGTGAACAGGGCACGCTTTGCTAGTCTGGCTGTTCTGTACGGTTGGGTAGGTGCGGTAGATCATCAGTTCATTTACGACAACAGCTCTCCCAACCAAGTTTATTCAGTAGATCACGGGCATTTCTTCCCGGGTTCGACGGGTTGGAGCATCGAAACTCTTAAGGCGGCTGGCTCTCCGATCACAGACCGCAACATTATGTCAGCGTGCGGGATACAATCAGAGGAGCTTGAGGTGGCCTTCGGCAAGTTGAACGACATGAGCGATTCACAGATAGCGTCCAATGTAGCAGCTGTCCCTGTAGACTGGAAACTCTCCTCGGAGGAATCCGTCCATCTCACTGAATTCCTCTGCGAGAGGCGGGACGCCCTCCTCTCAGCTCGCGAGAAATCTACGTAGAGGGGGCGGGATCGTATGCCTAGCTACTACACCATAGTGCAGTACGTACCAGATCCGATCGCCGACGAGAGAATCAATGTAGGCGTAATTGTATTTCGCGGTGAGTTGGTCAAGACGCGGTTCGTCACTAGCTGGAGACGAGCGAGGAGTTTTGGAGATCAAGACATCGCGTTTCTCCGCGAGTTTGTGGATCAGTTCCAAGAGGAACCGTCGACCCAATTGCGTCTCCCGGGAATGGAGGAAACGGTTCGGATCAACGAGAAGGCTCTGCGGGAGATATCGAACAAGTGGATCAACTCCATTCAGCTAACGGAGCCGCGTGCGTCGCTGCAAGAGCCAGAGGCATTGTTGTCTGATATGTCAGAGAGGTTTCTGCGGCAAGAGATAACTGCGAGCAAACCTCACCGTGACCGCCGCACTGCTGTCAGGATGGCGGCAGAGAGCATTGAAAGTGCCCTGGTCAAGAACCTCGGAGAGCAAGCAAGGCAATATCTGAAGCGCCGCTCCCCAGTCAGGGGTACCTATGAAGAGCATGTATTCGATGTGGCCGTTGTAAATGGAGGTACGATGCTCGCGGTTCAGGGGATCTCGTTCGAAGGGCCAGACTCGGAGGAGCTGCTCGAAGAGGTTCACTCCGTGGCGTGGAAAGTTGATGACGTAAGGAGGGAGCAGAAGGAACTCCCGTTGGCCGTATTCGCGCTTCCTCCAAGTAATGGCTCCAAATCGTTCGAATTGGCAAAGCGCATATGCGAGGGCCTTGGGGCAGACTTCGTTACTGAGGCGGATGCAGAGAACTGGGCCACGGGTAGGGTGGGTTCGCCCACACCTAATGGAATCATCAAGCCAAAGAGAAAGCCGGCGAAGAGGACGAAAAGGGTGAGCGGGGTCAAATCCAAGAAGAAGATAAAGGTTCGGAAGGTAAGGTGGAGCGGGGTCAAATCCAAGAAGAAGAAGAAGATAAAGATTCGGAAAGTAAGGCAGTGAAATGTAATCAGCGCCGGAGCTGCACCTTTTCGAAAGTCCGAGAGAGTGGAACCGGGTCCCTCGCCTTCCGATGAATACGGTGGTGGCGAAGTACTAGGCCAGAAGGATCTTTCATTCGCCCCCCCCCACCCGGCATCTCTTGACCCCACTGGACAGAGACAAGCCGCACTTGGCTCTCCACACTTCCTAGTTGGATGCGTCCGATGGGCATCTGGATCGGGGCTCTCGTGCCCGGTCACGGTGCCCATTGATCCTCTCGGCAGGCAGGGTAGCCTGGAGGAGACTAGATAGTGCCATGAGGGGATTTTAAGTCCCGTGCGTCTACCTTTCCGCCACTCGCCCGGGGGGGGCGCGACCAGCCTTTGCTGCGATCCGGATACCGCGCAGATTGGGGAGGGGGAGCCAACTACGAGGCAATTTCACTCTGGCCAAGTCACGTCAAAGTAGAACACCGATTCCTTCCATTCACGCCACTCGTTGAAATCATACCGCGCAAATTAGCGAGGGGGGCTAGTACTAAAGACAGGCGCCGAGCGGCCCCCCCCACCGGGGGGGTCGGGGTTGCGCGTCCGGGTGGGTGCGATGATTTATTGATGAGGATTGCATCGGAAGGGAGACGGTGCGGTGCGGCGCCAGTAGTCCTGGCACTCGACGTAGGGGGAGACGCACATCGATGCGACCGGGCTCCTGCGCGGTGTCTCATCATGGTGCGGCCGTTCATTCGAATGGATCTGGCGCACCTACTTCGGCGCGGGTTGAGACGGCCGCTGTGCTATTTGTTATTTTACGCTTGCGTTTCATCCCACCTAGTGGGATACTCTAGATAGACAGGCCACAATTGTATGTGGTCTACACTTCCATCAACCCCTAAGTAACGAGAGGGGAATCATGGGCAAACCGAAGGTAGATCGCGTCAAGGAAACGCTTGATGCGGTCGTCGATCTATTCCTATCCGGGGACGTCCCCGCGACAGTTCAAAAGGCGGTATTCCCCGCCCCCAACATCCCCATAGCGAAATGGAGTCTTCGCAATCGGGTGCTCGCCGCGCTAGCGGGGACGTCGGACGCGAGGGGATTCCGGCAATGGAAGATATGCGGCCGTCATGTACGGAAGGGTGCGCGGTCGTTTTCGATTCTCGGCCCCCGGATGGTCAAGGTCGAAGACAAGGCAACGGGAGACGAGTCGACGCGCCTTATCGGTTTCGTCGCTATCCCCGTATTCCGTCTCGAGGATACTGAGGGGGATTCGCTGGACTACGAGATGCCGACCGTCCCCGCTCATCCCTTGATGGACGTTGCAGAGAAATGGGGGATCAAGGTCCGGGCGGAAGTATTCAACGGTGCGCGGTACGGATGGACCAATGGCCGGGAGATCGTTGTCTGTGATGAGGCGGAAGAAACCTTCTTCCATGAACTCGGTCACTGCGCGGACGGTCGGGAGCATGGCGAGCTGAAAGGTGGGCAGCATTCCGATCAAGAGATAGTGGCCGAGTTGACGGCCGCGGTACTGGCCCGGATGGTGGGTCGGCAACCCCGGAATGACGGATTCCACTATCGATACATCATGGGCTATTCCCAGAAATGGTTCCCGAAATTGAGCGCGGACGATGCCCTACGTCGGGGATGCGAGCGGGTCCTGTCCCGCGCGTGCAAGGCAATCGAGAAAATCATCACGGCTGCAACGGTCGGGGCAGAAGCCCCGGCCGCGGCGTAGGGGGACCATCATGGCCAAGGGCAAGCCTAGCATGGACCGGAAACGCGGCCGCGTGATTCGCGCGGCCGATGCGGTCGTCAAGGAATGGCGACTCGCTGCGGAGCCTATTGACGTGGAAGAACCCTATTTTGATACGGGAAGCGAATCCTTGAACAAGGCGCTAGATCAACTGCGGGAGGGTTTGGACGATGCCTAAATGTTACGAATCCATCGTAGATGCATATCGGCCGAAGGGATTCTCGGAAATCGTAGGTCAATCCCACCTAATAGCAGAATTGCAATCGTTCGTGAGTGCTCCCTATTCCGTCGCGATGCTATTCGAGGGGGAGACTGGCATAGGTAAGACATCGGCCGCACTGGCACTGGCCCATGAACTAGGGATAGACGTCGATCAGGGCCATTGCATCGCATCCCTGCAGGGGAACAGACTGGCGAAGCTGTCCGGGCCCTACGCGGCGATCTAGCACTCATTCCGATGTGTGGCAATGGTAGCAATTGGAAAGTAGCCATTGTTGATGAGGCCGATTGCGTTTCCCGGGCTGCCGCGCAAGTTTGGCTATCCGTCCTGGAGAATCTTCCCCCTAGATGCGTCGTGATCTTCACTACCAACGCGCCCGGCAAACTTCCGGCAAGGTTTAAGGATCGGTGCCAGCGATTCCGATTTGACGCCGGAGCACTCACCTTGGGCCCGGACGTTCAAAGGCTTATCAATCGTATCTGGGCAGAACGGGATATTCCGGGCGATGCGCCGCTATGGGAGCAAATCGAGAATGTAGTGGACGTTGACGGAAATATCTCGGTGCGCCGGGCGCTGCAAGGCTTGGAATCCAAGATGCGGGAACGGTGCGCCGCGGGTGCGGCCATAGGCGAGACCACGGGCGGGCAAGGGTTCAAGGCATTTCGCCTATAGCGGCGTCCACGCCGCGGGAAGGGAATAGCCGATGGTCAAATCGAAACACTACTACCAAGTAGCCATTATCGACCGCGTTCTAAGGCAGAAGGGCGGATTCTTGCAAGAGCCGGATATTGCCGCGCTGGCCGCTGGCGAGTCTACGCGCCTAATGCGAATCCTAGTTCGGTGCGGGGGGGGCCGGTTCACTTGTCCCGCGCAGGATGTGCAACATTTCGTGGACATCATCGGGCGAGACAATTCCGACTACGTTCGAGACGTTTCCATTCCAGCCGATAGCGCATGCCGCAATCGATGAATAGGACCCCCCGTCCGCGCCTTCCCTCGAGGGCGCGGGCATGGGGGCCCTAGTCGAGCGATCGAGAGCCAATCTCGAACGTTCGAACCAGGCCCATAGAGTTACGCTTCGCCCTACCGACCCGGTCGCGGGTCAGGAGGGGCTCATAGAGTTGCGCTTCTGTCGAAAAGCGTAACTCGAACGGAAAGGAGGTATCCGATGGCCAGGAGGCCCGCGAACGCGGGGCAGACCTATCCGGCAGAGGTTCCAACCCGAGAGGAGGTCGGCGCCGTGATGAAGGCTTGCTCTCGGAAGGCCCCGACCGGAATCCGAAACCGGGCGATCATCGTCGTCATGTACCGGGCCGGGCTCCGGTGTCTGGAGACGTTGAATTTGAGACTGCGAGATATCGATCGAGACGCCGGAACGATTCGCATCCGGCGCGGCAAGGGTGGACGTGCCCGGACTGTGGGCATAGACCCCTCCGCTCTTGCAGTCGTCGAACGGTGGATCGACACCAGGTCGAAACTCAGGCTGAACGGTGGCGCCGTCTTCTCCACGTTGGCAGGCGGCGAGCTGGCGACGTCCTACGTCCGGGCGCTGCTTCCGCGGCTCGCCCGGAAGGCGGGGATCGAGAGGAGGATTCACCCTCACGGGCTCCGCCACGCCTTTGCCGTGGAGCTGGCCAGGGAGGGAGTCTCTGTTGCAGTCATCCAGCTTGCCCTCGGCCACAGCTCGCTGGCAACCACGACGGTCTACCTGAAGGGCCTCGGCTCACAGGACGTAATCGATGCGATGCGGGAGAGAACTTGGACGGCCTGAGAGCGCCATAGACGACTCGGCGGAGAGAACGATAAGGACGCGATCGGAGGCTCCGAAACAAAATTACTCAACTTACGGCGAGAGGACCGGAATTCGACCACCTGAGAGCGACGAGGCTCGACGTTCGGGACGCCGGGGATGGTTAGGGTCCCTTGACGTGAGAGGGAAGCACATGCACCATCCGATGCAGAAGAACAGCGAACTATGCGGGTCGGCAGGCTTGGCGGTCTGGGCCTCTACGAGGTTCACTCGTTACCCGCCAGGACGGCCGACCCGCTTTAACATCGAACCCGAACCGGAAGGAGGAAAAGCGAATGCGTCTCAAAAAAATAACCGTCACCGCCTGGCAAGCCCGTTGTCGACGTTGCGGCTATCAGTGGATTCCGAAGGTAAAGCTACCGATGAAATGCGCCGGGTGCGGCAACCCCAGATGGAAAACTGCACCGAAGAAATCCAAGCGCCCCGCCTAGTTTCTCCATTGACGCCCACTTCCCCATGCTCTACAATGCATCCAGTTGCTAGTCATTGCTGCATGTTGTTCAACCCTGAAATGGAGAGGCGAGTCCAATGGAGGAGACGTTGACGGCTAGCGTTGGAGTCAGGATGCCTCCCAGGCTACTGAAAACCCTAGACGCGGCAGCCAGGAAGGAGAGCCGCTCTACGGGTTCCATCATCCGCATTCTCCTAGAGGAAGCCTTGGCAACTAGGAAGAGAAGGGGGAAGTAGTCATGGCGAAGCGAAGACCATTCGGATCGATTGTGCAGCGTGACAATCGCCCAGGGTTCTCGATCAGGTTCCCGTACCACGGTCGCAACGTGTGGCGTAACGGGGGCCCAACCAAGAAGGATGCCAGGCTGAAGCTCAACAGGGTCCAGGCGCTACTCCAAGATGGTCGGACGCTGGCGACCATTGATGCCGAGGTCTTCGGCCGTACACAGGCACTCGAGGTAAGGGAAAACGAATTGACGTTCCAGGCCGCAGCCGCAGCATATCTGACATACGCGGAGGAGCGAAAGAAGCCATCGACCTTCGCAGTCGATCGGTACCGAATGCGAGCTATATGCAGAACCAAGTGGGCGCAATTGCCACTCGCAGAGATTACCCCCTCAATACTGGAGTCGTGGTGTTCTTCACGGAAGAGTTCTGGAATCTCAGGCCCTACGGTCAACCGTGACCGGGCTCTCGTCGCCGCGTTCTATGTGTGGGCCATTCTCAAGGGCCTTGTGAGTGAGAACCCGGCCCGCCGCGTACCCAAGTATTCCGAGCTGGGCAGGGAGCGTGAGATATTCCTAACCCCCAAGCAATGCAGGGCCCTGATTGCGGCCGCCGAACCGGCCTTCAAGCCGATGATCACCTTCGCCCTTCTCACAGGAATGAGGCGAGGCGCAATCCTGGCCCTACAGTGGCGCTCCGTGGACTTCGAGCACGCCGTCATCAATATAGAGTCGGCCACGACGAAGTCAGGGCGGAAACGAGTGATCCCGATGTGCGAACGCGTAGCCGACATCCTCCAGGACTTCTGGACCACCAAGAAGGTGATCAAGCCGGACAGATCCGATCGGGTATTCTCATCGTGGCTGGGACAGCGATTCACCGGAAAGACTATCGAGAGAATGATGAACGAGGCGGTAGAACGCTGCACTGAGTTGCCTGATGACATGAGGGAAGGGAACCGGAATCAAAGTTTGACCTTTCACGGCTTGCGCCATACGGCAGCGTCCCAGATGGTTGCGAGTGGAATGTCGCTCTTCGAGGTCTCCAGGATTCTGGGACATTCCTCGACGACGACGACAGAGAGATACGCCCACTTTGCTCCCGAACGGGCAACGGCGGCAAGAGGCGCCCTGCGCAAGATGGGGAGCGCACTGGACGCACCCGGAAGCATTGAGTTGAAGTCCGGGACGGAAGGCAAGACAGGATGACTTCCGAAGTTTCATGTAGCCGTTCATGTAGCCAGAGCAGGGAAAGCGACCAAGGATGACATCCACGATTGACGCAAACTCTTTGACACCAACCGCGAGGGTAGACGGCGGCCCGGTGGGGGTGCTGGCCTCCAAAACCAGAAGGTGCGGGTTCGAGCCCCGCCTGCCGTGCCAGGAGAGAACGCCGCCGTGCGCTAATGGTCAGGCGACCTGGCCCTCAACCAGGCGATCTGGGTTCGACTCCCAGCGGCGGTACCAGACAGAAGGGTCGTGGTCCAGCTTGGAATGGACGCCTGCTTCGGACGCAGGAGACCGTGGGTTCAAATCCCACCGGCCCTACCAGAGCCGGTTAGTTCAGTAGAAGAACGCCTGCCCTACAAGCAGGATGTCGGGGGTGCGAATCCCTCACCGGCTACCACGCCGAGGTGGCTCAAGGGCAGAGCGGCTCATTCGTGATGAGCAGGGTGTGGGTTCGAGTCCCACCCTCGGCTCCAAAATTCGCAGTGGTCGGACCGCGGCGGTGTAGCTCAATGGCGGAGCAGCGAGCTCATAACTCGAAGGTCGAAGGTTCGATTCCTTCCACCGCTACCAGGAGCAAGCAGATGGAGACCCGTAGCCGCCCCTGCTGGTCCACCCGTTAGGCGAGCGGGCCCTCGTCCCTTCGCAGGACCGAGGCCTTCTCGATCTGAAACACACAACGACCTCGGGGCCGTTCTCCCCGAGGTCGTATTCTTTGAACGTCAGCTTGAAGCCAATCTCCAGATCATTACCTGAGCACCACTCCCCGAATCAAACCACCCAAAGCGAGAAGGACGACGCCCACCGAGATGGCCAATCCAGCTACGTTCAACCACCGTAATACTTTCCTCGTTCGCCCCGATTCTCTGGCCGAGAATCGAGCCCCCAACGCAAAGCAAACTGGAGCGATCAAAAGTGTCCCCACCCAAAACGAGAGTACAATTCCCACGTCCCAACTAAAATTCCGTGGGTAGGACCGGCCCCACCCGGAATACATTGGGAAGGCCCCCCAGATTGCCCAGATCAGTAGCCCAAGGATTCCGCCCACAAAACACCGGCCAGAGAGAGGCCACTTGATAATCTCGGGGATGAAGAGCAGCACCAAGAACAACATAAGCCAGTGAGTCGGGTCACGCATACTCAGATTATATCCGGCAGGTATGAGCCACTCCAGGCAGGGCCCACAACAGGAGGTAGATCATGGGACGAGAGGTCGTTTTCTTTGCCAGCTCGCCGTCCGGCTGCGAGAATTCATGGCTACGCCAGGACCAGGGGATGCCCCTGGCCATGTAAGAAGAGCGCTCGAGGGAGCGTAGAGGGGGAGGATTCATGAAGAGCTTCCGTAGAGAGCTATGGTTCGAGGTGCCGACGCGTCGAGCCTTCATCAACATCACGCCCAAGGTGGAGGACTGCCTGCAGAAAAGCGGTATCGAGGAGGGCCTCGTTCTGGTCAATGCGATGCACATCACAGCGTCGGTATTCATCAATGACGATGAGTCCGGCCTGCACCAGGACTTCGAGGACTTTCTCGAAGGACTCGTCCCCCACGAACCGACGAGCCGCTATCGTCACAACCTCACCGGAGAGGACAATGGAGACGCCCACATCAAACGTGAGATCATGGGACGTGAGGTCGTCGTCGCCGTGACCGAAGGGAAGCTGGATTTTGGCCCCTGGGAACAGATCTTCTACGGGGAGTTCGACGGAAGGCGCCGCAAGCGCGTTCTTGTGAAGATCATCGGTTCGTAGCGCGGAAGAAGCTGCGACAGGTCTAGCGCGGGACCTCGACCACGGTCGTGTCCAGCCCGCCAGAGGGGAAGGGTGAGCCCGCCACCTCCGTGAGGAATCCTGTCAACGGATCGACGTCGAAGACGGAAATCGTGTCGTCGAATCGGTTGGTCACGAAGAGGAAATCTCTGAAATAGGCGACGCCCCACGGCCCCCCGCCGGTGGCGAAGGGGGACCCGGTGACCTCCATCAGGCCGCCGGTCGCCGGATCCATCTGGAAAACTCCCACCTGTCCACTCGTATCGTGAATGACGAAGAGGAAGTCGTTGGCGAATTCGATGTTGTAGCCGCCCAGTCCCGTCGTGGAAAACGGGCTCCCGGCAACCGCCGTGAAGACACCCGAGACGGGGTCCACATCCCAGACATGGACCTCGGTGATGGCGCCGACGGTCCTCGTGGCGATCAGGCGCCCGTTTCGGTGGAGGATCGCCCCCGGCGGGTCGAACGTCATCGGAGAGAACGGGAGGTGGGTGAGATCGCCCGTGGCAGGATCCACATCCAACACGGCGATCCCGGGAGGGTTCAAGGTGAGCGGATCCGACAAGGTGTTGGTCGAGAAGATCCGGCCATCTCCATACTCGATCCGGATCCCCTGCCTGCCGAGCGTGGCGAACGGTGAGTTCGGCGTGAGCGTCAACGCACCTGTAGCCACATCGTAGTCGAAGACCGAGATTTCGTTTGTCTGCATGTTGACAGCGAAGACACGTCCTCCCCCGTAGGCCACGTTACGGACGTATTGCGACCCCACCCCCGATCCGGTCGGAGACGAGGCGACCTCCGTCATCATCCCGGAGGTCGGGTCCACATCGTATACGCCAACCTCGCCGACCGATTTCCAGAATGGAACGACGAGTCGGTCTCCGATGGATAGCAGGTCCCATGTCCCGAACGGGTTTCCGCTGACCAGAAGATCAAACGGGGAGTTCGGCACCTCTGCGAGCGCGCCCGTCCCCGAGGTGACTCTGAATACAGAGACGTTCCTGTCGCCGGTCTGGAGGTGATGGACGTAGATGAAGAATCCCGAGTTGTCCACGGTGAAGTCGGTCGTATCGCCAGGGGCACCGACCAGCGTGGGAGGGAAATCCGCCGGCGTCACGCGGAACCGTGTCGTCAAAACGGCTCCGGCAAGACCAATGCCATCGGAGACCGAGTCCCAGGGGACCGTGTGGGCCACGCCGGCAGGGGTGGTGGCGAGGCCGGTCGTCGAGAAACCGCCGAGATCCGCCGTCTGCCAGGTCACCCCGGAGTCCGTGGAGAATTCGGCCGTGATTTCGACCGGGTCCGATTCCGGATCGGAGATCGTCGTCGGGATCAATACGGTGGCGGCGACGACCCCGGGAGGAGTCGTCAGGATCGCGACCGGTCGACCATTTGGCCCCAGGTTAACTACGGAGAAGTCGAGCGTCTCGTCCGGCAGTCCGAGGTCCGAGTCGGAAGGCGTGATTCGAATGCGTACCGTCGAGACCGGCCCGCCGGCCCCGACACCATCCGCGTCGGAATCCCAGGGGGCTGTGTACGCCACGCCCTGGGGGTTGGATGGGAGGCCAGTGGTGCCGAACCCGCCCAGGTCTGCCGGAGCGAAGCTCGTCCCGCTGTCGATCGAGAACTCGACGACGATATTGACCGGATCGGACTCGCTGTCCAAGAGGGTAAAGTCGACCAGGACGACTCCGGAGACGACACCGACGGGCGTCGTGACGGTCACCGAAGGGGGTGATGGCCGATTCCTGCTGGAGCTGTTCGAGCAGGCGAATCCGAAGGCCACCAGGACCGGGATCAAGAAGATCGACAGTTTCTTACAGATTCGAATGCGAAACATGATCTCTGGATGTTATCACAACCCCGCGATACATCCACCCATCCACCCTGCTCCACCCCTGTCCGGGGCGCGGATCTGCTGCCCAGGATGGGAATCGGCCCCACCCGGCTTCTCTTCCCGGACGCACAGTGATCCCCGGCCACTCAAGGTGCTCGTGCGCCCGGATCGATAACATCCTTGACTGCCCTGACGGGACGGCCGCGACGCGGCCGGAGCGATGTCGCGAAGCGACCGTATCGAAACCACTGACTCATGAGGGAAACATGCAGCATCTCGTGCGATACTCGCTCGCGGCAACCATCTTGGCCGTCGGGATGGTCATCTCGGCGGCTCTCATTTCCAGGTTCTTCCTACGAGTGCACCAGGAAAAGGAGATCAGGGTCAAGGGGTTCGCCGAGGCTCCTATCCTGTCGGACGGCGGAAAGCTGCGGTTCTCGCTGAGTGTTCGCCGCGAGGCCCGCGAGGAAGCGTACCTGACACTCACACAACAGGTAGGCGAGATCTTGGGAAAGGTCCGAGAGACCGCTCCGACGGATTTCGAAATCCGGGAGCACAATCCTGACATCTCCGAACGCTACAAGCTCAACGACAAGGGGACGAAGACCCATGACGTGGAGTCCTACCTCGCATCCCAGACCGTGACCCTGAGCTCATCGGACGTGAAGTGGATCAAGCTAACCGGAACGAACCTCAACAAGCTGATCGGACAGGGATTCGATATCGACGTGAAGGCGCCGAGCTTCCTCGTCTCGAACCTGACCGATATCAAGCAGAAGCTGCTCGAGAGGGCCACGGCCGATGGGTATCGCAGGGCCGACATGATGGCGCGCCATAGCGGCGCACGCGTGGGCGCTCTTCGCTCGGCTCGCCAGGGAGTTTTCCAGATCACCCAGCCGAAATCCACACGGACGTCGAGCTACGGGATCTACGACACATCCACGATCGAAAAGTCGATCAAGGCAGTCGTCACCCTCGAGTACTCGGTCGAATAACTACCGGCTCCCGGCCCTCCGCCGGATCCGCTGGGGCTTCGCATCGGGGACCCGCTCGATCAGACGGCGCGCCTCGAGGTCCAGCTTGACGGTGATCACGTACCACGGCACGGAGACTTTCGGTCCGTAGATCTTCTTCGACAGATGTGGCTTCACCAACCTGGACAGATCGAGGAATCTCACTCCGTCCTTCTTCCTGGGGATCACCTTGAGGAGGGCCTTCTTCATCGCGTCGTATTTATCACGGGTGATGCGAGGCCCGCCCTTCCCCTTCTCCGGATGAAGAGTCAGAATGCGTTCGGGCCGCTGGGGCATATCGTCCTCTCCTTCATTCTCCCGGTGTGCCGAAGTCGGCAGAGGGGTGGGCGGGACCCTCTCCGCATGCCCCCGGAGTCAATGGCGTTGGGCCGCAACCTGATCATTCTCGGGCTGTCCTCTCTATTGTGCGCATGCGCTACGGCGGGGCAAGTCCACGTGAACGTGGGTCCGCCGCCCTCGGACCTCGCACTGAGCCCATTCTATGAAAAGCACGTCGATCTCGACGGATTCCACATCGTGGCATCGGCCACGGTACCAGACGCCGCCCTCCTTGAAGCCCGGAACATCATCAGAAGAATGGTGGCCCACAAACCGGTCCTCCTCCAGACCCTGGTGAGGCGCCGGGTCCGCGTGGCGATCATGGCCGAATCGGAGAAGACGACGGATATCCCGGAGCACAGCCACCTCACTCCGAAGGCCTACTGGGACAGGAGGGCACGGGGTCTGGGGGCGACACTACGGAGTCTCGTCTGCTCCTGCGCCGAAGAGAAC
Organism: Planctomycetota bacterium; assembly: GCA_027296055.1. GTDB lineage: Bacteria > Planctomycetota > JAPUJT01 > JAPUJT01 > JAPUJT01 > JAPUJT01. The sequence continues at coordinate 17,575 of JAPUJT010000169.1, forward strand.
CTCCTCGACTACCCGAGCGACCGATACCATGGCGAGAACATCTTGATTCACGAATTCGCCCACACTCTACACGAGATGGCCATAGTGACCCTGGACGAGACGTTCGATGCCCGACTCGGGAAGGCCTATGCCGACGCGGTGGGACGAGGTCTCTGGAAGAACACTTATGCCGCGACGGACCACAAGGAATACTGGGCGGAGGGTGTCCAATCCTGGTTCGATGCCAACCGGGAGGCGCCGGCGGCCGACGGGATTCACAACGAGATCAACACGAATCAGGAGCTCAGGGCCTACGATCCCGGTCTTGCCGCCTTGGTCTCCGAATGGTTCGCTCCTCCCCTCGGGGGGAGTGATGCAGGAGGTCGACCCGATGCTCCATGAGAAGATAGCGCAGTCGGCAATGAGGCATCTCGCAGAGGGCTGCAACAGGATCGAAAAGTGCCTCGAGCTGACGAACGACAAGACCCTGTGGGAACATCCGAATGAGAGTCTCGTAAGCATCGGAAACCTGATCCAGCACGTCTGCGGCAATGTCTCCCAGCACATCCTGCGCGGGATCGGAGGCGAAGGTTTCGTCAGGGATCGGGATTCGGAGTTCGAAAAGAAGGAGATGCTGAGCCGCGCTCAGCTTGTCGCCAACGTTCGTGACGTCGTGGAGAGAGCGTGTAGCGTGATCGGGCGTATGACCTCGGATGACTTCGAGAGGACCTTCACGATTCAGGGATTCACAACCGATGGGGTAGCGGTCGTCGCTCACGTGGTCGAACATTTCAGTTACCACGTAGGGCAGATCACGTACGCCGTGAAACTTCGCGAAAACGTCTCCACCGGGTACTACGAAGGCAAAGACCTGAATATACCCTAGCGCCGATGAGGGGCGCTTCTCAGCGCGACCTCCGGATCTACCCCAGGACGAAATGCATGAACGTCTTGTAGACCGCCTCGTAGAAGTTTCCTTCCATGGGTCGTAATAGCGCCACCTCTCCAGGAACCCCGATGAACGGTCTCAGCATCCAGGAAAGCTGCGTCCCCGTGAACATGTAGATGAGGGTCCACAGGCTGAACACCATGGCACGGGGAGAATTTTCCGACGCCAGGGACAAGTATCTCATGCCGGACCAGGCCATCAACAACGCGAACATGCCCGCCGTGGCGCAAAAGGCGACATTCATGAGGAGGATGAACTCCTTGTTGATCGTCGATATGGCGAAGAAGAACATGATGGGGGCGAGGGATACCAGGACCGTCGACATCAAATACGTGGCCATGGACATGACGGCGGCCGTCTGCTTGAAGGTTAGCCTCGATCTCAGCAGAACATTGAACAGATAGAGCGACGGCAGGCAGACTCCCATCGTGGAGAGCAGGAGCAGGGGTAGCTTGATCGCGGCGAGCGCGACCTGCAAGTTCAACGCGTAGAAGCCCAGCGTGGCACCGTACACAGCGGAACAGATCGCTGCATTCTTCAGATAATAGATGATCAGTCCGTCCAGATCTTTATTGCCGGCGATCTGATCGAACATCGCCCATCGGTGGTGGAGCAGGACGAATCCGAATCTCTTTTGCTCCAGGGCATCTCGGGCGACGATCTGTTGAGGATGAACTGGAGCCTGAGTCTCTTCTGGTTCTTTTTCCTTCTGGTGGGTGCCTTTCGCTGTCGGCATGGGGCCTCCGTGATCTTTACGGGGACTAAGGAATCATGACGGGCCTTCCGGCAAGGATTTGCGCCTTATCGATCTCCTCTCTCGCCCTCTCGTAGTCCTCGCGATGGATCAGAACGGATGCTCGAATCAGGCGACAGTCGACGTCGCCGGCGTCCACCTCTTCTTTTCGGTAGCTTCCGTTTCGCCCCTCCATGAGGAAGCGGCCGATGGAGATGCCCTTAGTCGCGAACTCGAAAGCCCTGTCCAGCTTATGTATGCGCAGGTAGCAGGTGGCTGTATCCCCGAGGACTGACAGCAGGTCTGCGAAATCCTGTCCTCTCTCCAGCAGGAGGGGTGTGTAGAGGATGAAGAGGTGATTCTCGTCGAACCAGATACGCCGACTGATGCAGATAGCTTCGATATGGCTCAGCAGGCCGGGTATCGCGTCAAGGTACCGCTCCTCGTTCATCGCTAACTGGACTCGCCCCCCGTCCTCGGGGGTGGGGCATCCACCGCGGTTCGAAATTCGAGATCGCACGGTGGATGAAGCCGGCTCGGAGTCTTCCAGGTGTTTCATCTCTTCGCTTTCAGGGAAAGGAGAGCGGCCAACCGCTCCACGTGCCGCTGGAACGCCCTTCGACCGCGCTGGGTCAGGCGATAGCTGGTCCGCGTTTTCTTATCCACGAAGGTCTTCTCGATCTCGACATATCCGGCCTTCTCGAGGACGCGGATATGGCCGGCCAGGTTTCCGTCGGTCAGTTCGAGAATCGAACGCAACTCCAGATACTTGACCTTGCGCCGGCCTGCGAGGACGGAGACGATCGAGAGTCTCACCCGCTCGTGGATGACCGAGTCGAGATCATCCGGCCGGATCGGCCTTCCCGGAGGGCTCTTTGCCAAAGTTTTAGTCCCTCGCGACATGGCGGAATAGAGTGAGACCGTAGATGAGGTGAAAGACGCCGAACGTAGCGCCTATTGCCACGGCCGACGGAAACGGGCGAAAGAGATCGATCAGACCGGCCAGGAGGAAGGAGATGCCCAGGACTCGCACGGCGGGACGCGCATAGGCCCCGGCGGCGACGGCGCCTATGCCGTAGCAGAGGATCCAGAGGGGAGCGATCAGCTCGAGCGTCTGGTTGCGGATCAGGATGGCGGTGAAGGAGAGAGCGACAAGGAAGGGAGGCCAGAGGGCGTGAACGATCTCCGCGGCCAGCGGAGACCAGAAGTCGCTCCCTGCCTTCTTCGCCGTCCGATAGCCCAGGGCGATCTGCGTTACAAGCGAAACGACGAAGATGCCGCTCCAGATGAGACCTAGCTCCGTGACGGACTCCTCGCTGGCGCCGGCGGCGATCCTGTGATGGGTCCAGGCAGCCCCCCCCAGGGCCAGCAGACCCGCGAGGAGAGGAGGCTGCGGCGGCAAGTGCCGATAATACCGGGCTCGCTCCATTAGAGCCCGGATCGTCTCCAGGTCACGGCGGGGGTCGATGATCGTCTCACCCATGAGGTCCTCCGAGGACTTTATAATACAAAGTACTTTATACGGAGAATCCAAACATGTCAAGCCAGGGCGAGTGCCCTTCGGCGTCGCCCTGGACTACGGGCTTGCCAGAGGCCGGAGCCTTCGTCTAATCTCTCCCTTCCGCGGGAGGGAGGGAGTCATAGATTGCTGGAGCTACTGACAAGGATCATCAGGGTTCTATTTCCTCCCGCGTTCACCATCACTCTCGAGGAAGGGGTGGCGCGATCGACCCAGGGGAAGGTGACGGGCCGGGCGGTCTCCGGTTTCACCGATGTGGCGAAGCAGCAGGGGATCGCGAAGGGGAGGATCTATGGCGTTCGCAGGGGGAAAACAGTCCTCCTCCGGTTCTCGAGCAACATTCCGTCATCGGCTCGCCAGCGTTTTCGCAACGTGTGGCAGATGACGAAGTGACGCGTCGTTCGTCGGACGCCCGATCTACGACGGACTGGATGAAGATTTCAGGTTCTTTCGGATTGGCCGACGCGGGACGCGAAGAACCTCTCGAGCGCATCCGTCTGCTCCCTGTTGAGTCTGACTTTGGGGCGCCTCTCCTGGACCATGCGGATGGCCTCCTCCACACCGGTGGCGAGCCCCCTCTCGAGCAGAAGCGACGCGGCGACAAGGCCTGTGCGACCATGGCCCTCCGCACAATGAATGTAGAGGGCGCCCTCGATTTCTGCGAGCTCGGCCAACAGGTCACGTAGGTCGGCATCCGCAGGAGCGGAAGCATCGAGGATCGGGAAGCATCGGTAACCCTCCATCTCGCGGATCCTCCCAGGCTCCGGAAACTCGCAGGTCAGATCGATGACAGAAGTGAACTTCACCGGGAATTCCGCAGCCAGCAAACGCCTTCCGATCGAGACTCCGTCGCACAGATCGTGATAGGGCGGCTCCCTCTGCACGAGCCTCGCCATCCTCCAGATGACCGTCAGGAACAGGAGATAAGGCAGCAGCGCCAGGCGGGATACGCCTGCCATCGTCCCGTCGCGGCGCTTGCCATAGACGCGAGCGCCGAACGACAGATAGCCGAGTCCGACGAGAGTGAAGCTCAGCCCGGCCCAGGCGAGCAGCCATCCGAGCCATGGACTCCTGGCGGCGTAAAAACCACATAGCCCGCCGAGAAACGTGAAGAGGAATCCGTATTTCATGATGCCGATCGCGATAGTGCCGAGCCCACCACCCAGGCGTCGCCGACCGGAGCCACCCTACCTGTGGAATTCACCCGAATCAATCAGGAGAGGCCACGAGCCTTCCGATTTTCTCCGCGACTTTTGGACCCCCGAACGGTTTTCCTTGATCAGGTACACTGTTCGACCGCGGAGCGACTCTCGACGCCGCGGCACTCTGGAGGCAAGTCGAATGAAGTCAGCGCTCGTTCCTATAGTCACTCTGGCCCTTCTGCTCTCTCCCGCATGGGTATCGGCTCAAGACGCAAGACCGTCGGACAGGCGAACCGATCAGCCGCAGACGGACGTCGATCCGGACGTCGAATTCTGGGTCCTGATCCTGGCACAGCGGCTCGCCGACGAGAACCCGACAATCCGCAACAGCGCCCAGAAGGCCCTGGTTGCGGTGGGAAGGGCCGCCCTGCCCACATTGAGGAACATGGCCGATACCTGGGATGCCAATACCGCCGAGCACGCGGAGAAGGTGATCAAGTGGATTCAGAAAGCTGGTCGGGACCGTCGTCTCAAGGATGGCGCCGGCCTCGACGGTCTGGACAGGATCTGGAAGGCCGTCAAGAAATTGGACATGTCGGACGATCAGATCGCTCAACTGAAGGACCTTCACCAGTCCCATATGGACGAAGCCAGAATAATCCGCCAGCAGGTGAAAGAGGGAGTCCTCGATCGGGAGGCGGCGCGCGCCTCCATGGCGGCGCTTCGCGAGCAGCTCAAGGGTGAGCTGGGAAGGTTCCTCACACCCGATCAGTTCGAAAGGTTCCGTAAGATGAGAGATCGCCCCCGCCCGCCTCGCAAGGACGGAGGTCGATTCGATAGGGCATTCCGGGAGCTGGATCTCACGACAGATCAGAGGTCGCGGTTCGAAGAGATACGAAAGATACACCGGGAAAGAAGTCGCGAGCTGCGGCTCAAGGCGAAGGATGGCGGTCTGGATCGAGAAGCGGTACGCGCCGCCCTCGAGGTTTACCGGGAGGAACTGAAGGGAGAGATGCGCAGCTTCCTCACGCCGAAGCAGATGGAGAAGCTGGAGGAGGGAATGCAGCGGCGCGGAGACCGCTCCCACCGGGGAGATCGACGGATGGACCGCCGCCGCGGCGAGCGCCGGCGCGGGTCGTTTTAGGAAGAGCCCACTTCCGCAGGGCGACGAAGGTCGTCCGACCACGAGCGCGGAATGACCCTGGCGATTCGATTCGCCAGGGTTGTTCCATTTCTACGGCCAGGTCGAACTCGAGCGCTTCTGCTTGCCGCAGCCGCCAGTTCGCGAAGTCGACCTCGTCCATCGCATTCATGCTGCGTAGCTGGTCACAGGACTTCCTCGGCTTGATCGCGGGGACGTTCCGAACTAGACTCCCGTGTTCCTCTCCACGACGAAGAGATATTCCATGATCGGTCGGACCACCATCTTGCTCTTCACCTGGGCCCTCTGGCTCGGCGCCGCTTGCGCCTCGCCTGCGGTGACATCCGCCCCTCCCACGAGCGAGATTCTCACGCCGGAGGAGAGCAAGAATCGCCTGGAGCGGGCGGAAGACTTTGCCGAAGCGATCGCCTCGAAGATGAACCGTCTGGCTCGCTCGATCCGAAACAGGGACACGGAAGGGATCGTCTCCTCCTTCCTCGAGCCGGCCGACGTGGCGCCGTTCCCCGAGGCGGAGACCGAGCAGAGCCACGATTCGGTCGGATGGATTCTGAGCCACAGATGGACCATCCGCTCGGACATTCCTCGGCGCCGGTCGAAGAAGGAGCTCGGACGGGCCTGGGACAGGTTTCTCTCCCATTTCTCAGGGATCGAAGACGTGACACTGAAAGTCGTGAAGTCCTCCCTCGATGAAGATGGAGATGCCGGCGAGGCCCAGCTCCGGCTGTCGCTCGTCGGACGGGATCGGGGGGGTCGGCGGGAGTGGGTCCGAGCCGAAGCGGCGATTGGCCTTCGACAGGAACAAGATGCAGACTGGTCGATTGTCAGCCTGGTCTTCCGCTCCATGGACTCCCTGATAGCGTCTCGAGATATCTTTTCGGAGGTGAGCGAGCCGGCGGGCGTCAGCTTCCACGTCCCGCCACTGGGCCCGCTCAACTCACGACCCTTCTCTTTTTACTGGCACGGGGCCGCGGCAGGGGATGTCGACGGGGACGGGGACATCGATCTGATCGCGACGGCAGACTCACGCAATTTCCTCTATCTGAACGACGGAGCGGGCCGGTTCCGGGAGGCAGCTCGGGCAGCGGGCGTCGAGCACACATCGATCCCCGGTGGGGCCGGAGCCACGGCGCCGCTCCTCCTCGACATCGACAACGACGGGGACATCGATCTGTTCCTGTCGATGTGGGGAGAGCAGAAGCTCTTCGAGAATCGATGGGTCCCGGACGGGGAGCTCCGGTTTCTCGACATCTCCGTACCGTCCGGCGTCTCGATCCGGACGAACGGGCTGAGCGCGGTCGCCGGGGACGTCAACGGAGATGGGCGGCCCGACATCTATGTCTGCGGATACGGCCGCTTCGACAGCCCCGAGGCAGGACTCACGGCGTTCTACCGGTCCGAAAACGGCGGGCGCAACCTCTTGTTCATCAACGAGGGGGACGGACGCTTCACCGAGGCGGCGGAGGAGTACGGCGTCTCGGACTACCGGTGGTCCAACTCCGCCGTGATCGCGGACCTCGATGGGGACGGCGATCAGGACCTGTATGTCGCGAACGACTGGGGGGACAACCAGCTCTACTTGAACGAGGGGGACAAGTTTCGTCAGGCGAACGCCGACCGTGGAGTCAGTCCGCCCGGTTTCGGCATGGGGGTCTCGCTTGGCGACTACAACAACGACGGTCTTCTCGACATTCACGCGAGCTACATGTCCTCGATGGCCGCAAGCCGGATCCTGAGCCGGGTTAGAAAGGACCCCTTGGTTCAGCGGGACATCGAGACACTCCACTCGATGGTCGGCGGGAACCGGCTGTTCAAGAACCTCGGCGAGGGGCGATACCGCGATGTCTCGAAGACCGCTGGACCCTTCGATGGGGGGTGGGCCTGGGGAGGTGGATTCATCGATCTCGACAACGACGGACGGCAGGACCTGCACACACCGAACGGTCTCTGGTCCGGCAAGCGCCATGAAGATACGTGAAGCGTCTTCTGGCGCCACGTTGTGGCGTCCTCCATGCGGGGGGAACGGCTCGACGCTCTCTGAGCGGAGGCCTGAGGGCACCTCGCGCGCCAGGTCCTGGCGCCTCTCGAAGGCGATACGGCCCTGACCGAGTCGAAGGAAGAAGTGGATCACTGGATACTCCGGCTGAAGCCGCTGATCCAGGGGGGCCACTCCTTCAGCGGGTACGAACGCGACGCGGCCTATCTCAACCTCGACAATCGCCGTTACCTCGATATCTCCGGGATCTCCGGGATCGATTCCGTTAGCGACGGGCGGGGAGCGGTGTACGCAGACTTCGACAATGACGGAGATCTCGACATCTTCCTCACGACGATTCAAGGAGCCGCCCACCTTCTTTTCCGGAACAACATCGGCCAGGACTCCAACTGGATCCGCGTCACGCTCAACGGGACCGATAGCGGTCGAGATGCCTACGGCGCCGTCGTGCGGTGCAAGACAACGGCCGGCATCCAGACCCAGATCAAGACGGGCGGGCAAGGCTACCTTTCCCAGCACGATCCTCGCCTACTCTTCGGCCTTGGAACCGATGCCCGAGCGGAGTGGATCGAGGTCACCTGGCCATCCGGCCGAAGATCGCACTTCCGTGACATTCCGGCGGGCAGCAGCCTGTCCGTGACCGAGGGTAAGAAGTCCTACACCTTCCTATCCGAGGAGTCCGGGAAGCTACCGGATCCGATCGAACTAGAGGATCGTCGACTCCGACCTCTGAAAGTCCGCGAAGGCGAGGCCTTCCCCGACATCGAGGTCCTCACCCTGTCGGGGGAGAAGAAATCGCTAGGGTCGGTCTTCGTCCCCGGGAAACGCGTTCTCCTGAATCTGTGGGCGACGTGGTGCTCCCTCTGCGACAGAGAGATGCCGGAGCTGGAGCGACTCCTTCCCCAGCTCTCTGCGATCGAGATCGATGTGATCGGCTTGAGCATCGACACGGGCGATCCGGAGGCGGTCAGGTCCTATGCCCGGGACCGCGGAGTTTCGTATCCCATTCTTCTGGGGGGAGAGAAAGCGATAGAGGCGATCTACCCGGGCGAGGAGGTGTGGGTTCCGCTCACGATTCTCTTCGACCGCGACGGCAAGGTCCTCGAGATCTTTTCCGGCTACACCGAGGTCATCCGGGAGCTGGAGAGGCTCACCCGAGAATAGAGATGGGGCGCGGCGGAAAGCCGCGCCCCGATGATTCCCGTGTCCCGTCCTACTTCTTTCCCTTGTACGGAGATCCGTAGACCTTGAGGGCGTTGGTCATCCCCTCGGAGCCTTTCGTCCCGACGATGGGGCCGTTGCACTCCACGATCAAGTTGCCGATTTCCTCGGGCCCGCCGTGCTTGCCCTCGGTGACCTTGCCGAAGATCATGATCATGTTGAGACCCATCTCGTGGAGATTCTCTCCACCCTTGTACTCGAGTCTCCCGTTTCCGTGCTCGTCGACGTTGATCGAGCCGATGCTGTGCCACTTCTTGATCAGCCCGGCCACATCTTCAAAGGGAGGCGCGTTCTCCACGATCCCTTTGTGCGGGTCTCCCTCGACGAACAGGGCGGTCATGTACGCGGGGACGTCGATGTCGAACATGAAGACCTCGTAACCCATTTCGTGCTGGGGGAACTCCTTCAGCTCGACTCGCACCTCGCCCTTGCGGTAGTCGCCGACCACGTACCCTCTTGCCCCGGTCAGCGGCTTGGAGATGTAGACCTTCCGGACGGTCCCCTCCCAGATCTCCGTCGCCGTGATATTGACGGCGTCGGCCTCCCCCGTAGGAGATGTCCCACCCAGCGCCGCCGCCCCGGCTCCGAAGATGGCAAGAGTCACGACACCGAACAGCAGAAACCTGAGGCCCTTCATACGACCCTCCTTTCCAAAACGTCCAATCGGGACGCACCGACCCCTCGCACGGGTCCTTCCCAGCGGGATGTCGGGGATGAGCCGCCATTCTGGAGAGAGCAACCCACCATGTCAACGGCAGGAAGCCCCGGCACCCCTTCGTTCCCTATCGCGCCTGTCGCCCATCGTGTAATATGGCCTCCATTCCAGACCCACGGCAAGAGGGAGGTTCCTTGAGATCGACGATTGGAGTTCTACTGGTTTCCCTGACGCTCATCGGCTGCGAAAGCGACGAAGGAGGGAAGACGATGCCCCCGGAAAACCCCGCTCCCGAATTCTCTTTGGCCGGTTCTGACGGAAAGACGTACAACCTGGCGGATTTCCGGGGCAAGCAGGCCGTCGTGCTCGCCTGGTTCCCCAAGGCGTTCACCGGGGGCTGAACCGCCGAGTGCAAATCGCTCCGTGCGAGCGGGGATGAGATCCGGAAGTTCGACGTGGCCTACTTTGCCGCGAGCATCGACGACGCGGAGACGAACAAGAAGTTCGCGGAGTCTCTGGAACTCGATTTCCCCATCTTGAGCGACCCGGAGAAGAGCGTGGCCAGGGCCTATGGCGTGCTCACCTCCGATGAAAAGTATGCCCAGCGGTGGACGTTCTACGTCGGCACCGACGGCGGAATCATCCATGTCGACAAGGACGTGCACGCGGGCCATCACGGAAAGGACATAGCGGGGAAGCTGGAAGAGCTGGGGGTGGCCCGGCGATGAGCTCCCCTACTGAAGAGAGGAGGGAGATGCCATGAAGGCATATCTCCGAGTGGGTTCCCTTTTGGTGCTGTTCGGCGCTGCCGCCGCGTTCACGTTTCTGACCGATGGAAGCGCCGCCGGAGATTCACCCAAGGCGCCGAACATCGTCGGCACCTACAAGTTCATCTCCCGCGAATTGCCGAACGGGGAGAAGCTGGTTCCTCCGAACATCGTGGGGCTGATCAGCTTCACGGAGAATCACCGGAACTTCAACATCTACTGGAAGACACCAACGGGAAAGGACTTCTCGATCAGCGCCATTCGCGAATACACGCTCACGGACAAGGAGTACAAGGAGAAGAATATCTACACGGCGATCAACAACGGTGACACCGGAGAGGGAATCTCCTACGACCTCTCCGACAAGAGTGGCGGAAACCCGATCACGATCACGGAGAGTGGGTTCAAGATTCAGCTTCCCCTCTACGACGAGCCGATGGTCCATTTCAAAGGCGACACATTCACCGCGACCCTCGAGGGCGAGTTCGTCGATACCTGGGAGAAGGTCGACTAGGAGATCGGGGGACACACAATTAACTATCCAGAATTAAGTGAGTGTCCCCTTAATTAGTAGGCGGCGTGAACGACTTCGAAAGAGGAACTATGCCATCGGCCCGCCTACGCGGGCTGCCCGATCGCATCCCCTCTGACTTGCGGGTCCTCTTCGTCGGGATCAATCCCGGTCTTCGATCTGCCGAGACGGGGCACCACTTCGCAGGACCTTCGAACCGCTTCTGGCGATTGCTCCACGAGTCCGGGCTCGTCCCGGAGCATCTCGGATACGAGGACGATGCGCGCGTCCAGGAGTGGGGCTACGGCCTGACAAACCTCATCCCGAGGCCGACGTCGGGCATCGATGGACTGACGAAGGAAGACTACCTCTCTGGCCGGCGCTTGCTTCTGTCGAAGATCCGGCGGCGGCGCCCGCGGGTCGTCGCTCTCGTCGGGGTCACGATCTTCCGCGCTCTCTTCCCGGAAATGCGGGGGAAGGTCGCGCTGGGCCTGCAGAAGGAGACCCTCGAGGGCAAATGCCTGTTCGTCTTGCCGAATCCGAGCGGTAGGAACGCCACCGTACCTTACCGAGGAATGCTTGCCGCCTTCCGGAAGCTCCGGAGATACCTCGAAAAGTAGTGGAATCGGCCCGGTGCCGAAGCCTTTGGAGCCGGGGCACTTGTGATTCCCCCACCCCCCGGATGGCCCCCGGGTTTCCATAGGTGTCGGACCCCTGTGTCATGCTTTCATCAGGCAGCAGTAGGGTCCGCATCGATCCGCATCGAAAGGTAATCGAGTGTCCACAACCGTTCCGCTAGGCGCACCGGAACTGCACCAGCAGCAGTTCACGACGATACCCGCGGAGTGCGAGATCCGGGTGGGAGACTCCCTCACCGTCCTTCGCGACCTGCCGGACGATACCTACCGCTGCTGCGCCACGAGCCCCCCCTACTGGGGCCTGCGGGACTACGATGCTGAAAATCAGATCGGCGCCGAGGAAAGACTCGAGGATTACATCGGCAACTTGCGAGCGATTTTCGAAGAAGTGAGAAGAGTCCTCAGACCCGACGGGACCCTCTGGCTAAACCTGGGAGACGGTTACACGAGCGGCAACCGGACCTGGCGGGCCCCCGACAAGAAGAACCCCGCGAGGGCGATGCGATATCGGCCGCGGACACCGCAGGGCCTCAAGCCCAAGGACCTGATCGGTATTCCCTGGCGAGTGGCCCTCGCCCTGCAGTACGACGGATGGTATCTCCGGTCCGACATCATCTGGTACAAGCCCAACTGCCAGCCCGAATCGGTCAAGGACCGACCGACACGGGCGCATGAGTACTTGTTCCTCTTCTCCAAGTCGCAGAACTATCACTACGACTACGAGGCGATCCAGGAGCCGGGGTTGTCGAACGGCGAGAGGCGCAACCGTCGAACCGTCTGGACGGTGAAGACCGAGGCATTCCCCGGCGCCCACTTTTCCACGTTTCCGCCTCAGCTGATCCGGCCGTCCATCCTCGCCGCCACGGAACCCGGCGACATGGTCCTGGACCCGTTCTTCGGATCGGGCACCGTCGGCAAGGTCTGCCTGGAACTCAACCGCAAGTTTCTCGGAATCGAGTTGAAGCCGGAGTATGCAGCGATCGCGATGCGAAGGCTCGGGTGGGGAGGGTGATCCGACCCTACTGGAAGGAGTTCCACTTCTCCTCTAGATCGGCCGATTGGATCGTTCCCATCAGGTAGTCGGCGTACTTCCCCGAGCTTCCCCCTGTGCTTCGCCCCGTGAGAACTATCTTCCGTTCGAACTGGCCGCAGATATCAAGCGCCATCTCGAGCCTCTTCGCGCGTTTCTCGAACCCGATGTGTCCCAGCATCATCGCGGCAGCCCGTATCAGGCTGGACGGGTCGGCGTATTCGGCGCGGCCCTCGTCCACCATGCGAGGGGCGCTCCCGTGGATCGCCTCGAACATCGCGTAACGCTTCCCGATATTTGCGCTTCCCGCCGTGCCAACTCCGCCCTGCATCTCCGCCGCCTCGTCCGTCAAGATGTCCCCGTACAGATTCGGCAGGACGAACACCTGGAAGTCCCTCCTTCGCTTCGGGTCGAGCAGCTTGGCGGCCATGATGTCGATGTACCAGTCGTCGCAGTTGATATCGGGATACTCCTTGGCGATCTCCTGCGCGAGTTGAAGGAACTTCCCATCCGTCGTCTTCACGACGTTGGCCTTGGTCACCACGGTCACCCGATCGAATCCGTGCTTCTTGGCGTACTCGAAGGCGAGCCGGATGATGCGTTCCGCGCCCTGCGTGGTGATCACCTTGAAGTCGAAGGCAACGTCATCATTGATGTGGATGCCGTGGCTGCCGAGAACATAGGCCCCCTCCGTGTTCTCCCGAAAGAACGTCCAGTGGATCCCTTCCTTCGGGATTCGTACCGGCCGAACGTTGGCAAAGAGGTCCAGGGCCTTCCGCATGGCCACGTTGGCGCTTTCGATGTTCGGCCACGGGTCACCTTTTCTCGGAGTCGTCGTCGGTCCCTTCAGGCTGACGGGATACTTCTGGATCTCCTGGAGGACATCGTCGGGGATCGCCTTGCCCTGCTTGGCGCGGTTCTCGATCGTAAGCCCTTCGATATCGTGGAGGACGACCTTGCCCGAGCCGATCTCGTCCGCCAGAAGGAATTCCAGCACCGTCCGCGTGGGGCGAGAAATGTAAGGCCCGATGCCGTCTCCGCCGATGATCGCGATTCGAATCGCGTCGAGACTCTGGAAGTCAATCCAATCCTCGTTCGCCTTCATCTTCTCCACTCGATCGAGCTGCATCTGAACGAGGTTCTCGAAGTGACTCCTGGCCCTGCCTAAGATGTCGTTCTCCATGAAATGCGCTCCTCGAGATGACGATTCCGTGTTGGATAGGGGAAAGACCCGGGTGGACCGAGTCTAACCGAGCGTCGAGGGAGTGCAGTTTAGCGACGCCGCGCTTCCCCGGCAAGGTTGCTGGGCGGGAGGTCGGCTGACTTGCTAGACTCATCCCCCAATCATGGCCCTGCAGCCGATCTGCATCATTAATGTAGTGGGACTCACTCCGGGCCACATCGGGCCGAAGACCCCACAGATGGCCCGTGTGGCCGCAGGAGGGGGAATGACGCCCCTCCGGAGCATCCTGCCTGCCGTCACCTGTCCCGTACAGGCCACGATCCTCACCGGAGAGCGACCCTCGACCCACGGGATCGTGGGAAACGGCTGGCTCCATCGGGAGACGGGGGAGGTCCGGTTCTGGCAGCAGTCGAATCGTCTGATCCAGGGAGAGACGCTGTATGCCACGGCCCGGCGGAGCGCCCGGGAGAGCGGGGAGGAATTCACCGCGGCCAAGCTCTTCTGGTGGTTCAACCAGGGGGCGCCCGTGGACTTCTCGGTGACCCCGAAGCCTCACTACGGTTCGGACGGATCGAAGGTCTTTGGTATCGCCGGCGACCCGCCGGACCTGACGCCAACCCTGGAGTCGAAACTCGGCCCCTTCCCCTTCTTTTCCTTCTGGGGACCGGCCTCCGGTCTCCCGGCGACCGACTGGATCGCCAGGGCCACCGCCGAGGTGATCCGAACGCGCCGACCCACTCTCACCCTCACTTATCTGCCGCACCTCGACTACGACTTCCAGCGGCATGGGCCGGACTTTCCCTCTGCACCACAGCGACTGGAGGAGGTCGACCGGTGCGTCGGGCTCGTCATCGACGCAGCGATGGAGATCGGAGCGGAGATCGTGATCCTCTCGGAGTACGGAATCGTTCCGGTACGCCGGCCGATCCTGATCAATCGTACCCTACGCACGGCGGGGTGGCTTGCCGTTCGCACCGGTCCCTTCGGAGAGATGCTCGACACCTTCGCCTCGAAAGCCTTTGCCGTCGTCGATCACCAGGTGGCTCACGTCTATGTCCGTGACGAGGCTCTCCTGCCGGAAATTGTCGAGCGGCTCGGAGCGCTGGAAGGGGTGGCGAAGGTGCTCGCTGAGGAAGGGAGGCGAAAGGAGGGGCTGGACCATCCTCGTTCGGGGGAGCTCGTTCTCCTCGCCGATCCCGACGCGTGGTTCGCCTATCCTTACTGGCTGGAAGATCGAGAGGCGCCGGACTTCGCTCGCACGGTCGATATCCATCGCAAGCCCGGCTTCGACCCGTGCGATCTCTTCCTGGATCCGAAGCTGAAGTTCCCCTCCCTGAGAGTGGCGCGGAGACTGTTGCAGAAGGCCCTCGGATTCCGGATGCGGATGGACGTGATCCCGCTGGACCCACAGATGGTTGGCGGGAGTCACGGGCTCGTGATCGACGAGCCGAAGAATGGCCCGGTGCTGATCGCATCCTTCGGAGGCGAACTGCCGAGGAAGATGATGAATATCAAGGAGTGGGTCCTGCGCCGGATGGGGCTAAACGCCTAGTAAGACTTCCTCTTGTCCCTGTCCGGGACGATAGCGAGACCGTCCGGATTCTTGCCGACCGATACGAGGCCCGTCACCTTCGACTTTTCGAGATCTACAACGGAGATCGTCTTGTCCCGGCCGTTGGCCACGAAGGCAACGGAACCGTCCGGACTGAGGACGATCCCGATGGGCAGCGCACCCACGGCGATTCGACCCGTTTCCTTCCGGGTCTTCGGGTCGAAGATCGCCACCTTGCCTACCTCGGCGCAGGAGACGAGGACCTTGTCTCCACTCGGAGAGAATTTCACACGAATGGGGAATCCCTCACACTCGAGGGTGTCGAGGACCTCATCCCTTTCCGTGTCGATCACCGAGATCGATCCGGTCCGTCTGTTACCAACCCAGACCTCCTTGCCGTCCGGCGATATGTCGATCCCTTCCGGCTGGACCTCGACCGGGATGTGAGTGAGGACCTTGTTGCTCTTCGTATCAATGACCGTGACCGACTTGCTCCCGATGTTGGGGACATAGGCCTTCCTCCCGTCCGGGGTGACGGCCACCATGTGAGATATCTTCTGGTTCGTCTTGCAAGCCGAATCCAGCTTCTCCTCCGGTAGGCGGATGGTCACAAGCGTCTGTGCCCCCTCACAGGTCACGTAAAGCAACTTCCCATCGGGGCTGAGATCGAGACCATGCGGAGCCCGGTTCTCGCCCAGGTCGATCTGCCCCACGTTCTTTCGCGCTTCGATGTCAATGATCGACACGGTATTCCCGGGGTTTCTTCCGCCGTAGTTCGAGACGTACGCCCTCCTCCCGTCGCGGGATACGATGACCTCGTGCGGTTCCTGGCCGACCGGAACCGTGGCCACCTCTTCCAGAGTTTCGGGGTCGACAAAGGAAAGCGTGTTCCCGGTCTTGTCCACGACAAGCAGATACCGAACGCCGTATTTCGTCTCGGCGGGCATAACGGATGACGCGAGGAGGAAGAGAACGATTCGAGTCAAGGAGACGGTCACCTGATTCCTCCCTATCGAGAGCTATCGAGGGGCCACGGACTTCGATTCTCGCTGCTTATCGGAAGGTACGCCGCGGAGTGTAGGTCCGGGCCGGCAGAGAGTCAAGCGCTCCCTTGGAGCATGGACGGGCTTTTCCTCGGCCGGCCCGGGGTGCTAGTATGGACTGCTCGATGGCAACGGCGACGAAGATCATCCAGGTGACGGACCTCCACCTGATGGAGGATGCCTCGGCGACGATGCTCGGGGCGCGCCCGGCGGAGACGGCGGAGCGAGTCGTCCGCGCGATACGCGAGTCGTCGTCGCCGCCTGACATCGTGATCGCCACGGGGGATCTCACGCATGACGGTGAAGTGGGATCCTACCGCCGGGTGAAGAGCCTCATGGATTCCCTGCCATGTCCGGTGCGTTGCGCCCTGGGAAACCACGATGTGCGGCAAGGCTTTCGTGCCGGATGGGCGGGAGAGTCTGCCCCGAGCGATGCCCCCCTCGATGACGCCTTCGACTTCGAGGGGCTGCGGTTGATCCTGCTCGACTCATCGGTACCGGGCGAGAGCGGCGGTCACCTCGATCCCGCACAGATCCAGTGGCTGAAGAAAGAGTGCGAACCCATCGCGAGCAAGCCGAAGCTCATCTTCCTCCATCATCCTCCCGTCGAAGTGGGGAGCCCGTGGATCGACCTCATGATGCTCTCCAATGCCGATCAATTTTTCGACGCGATCGCCCCGGCGAAGGGGACGATCCTCGGGATCTTCTTCGGACACGTCCATCAGGACTTCGAGGGCGACTGGGAAGGCATCCCGATCCTCGGCAGTCGCCCGACTTCTGTCCCGTTCACGCCTCGAACCGACCGGTGCGTCCCGTCGAGCGAGCCTCCCGGCTACCGGATCATCGAGATCCGGGAGGGTCGGCTCTCTAGCCGGATCGTCCAGGTGCCCCCGGAGGGTTAGGCCTTTGTGGGCCTCAGCCGTTTCGTTAGGATCAGCCTGTGGGTGCTGTAGAAAGGGGCTAACTCGGCCCCGGGGAGGATTCCCATGGCGCGGACTCTCAAAGTGATCCTCTGGGCTCTCGTCGCGTCGCTTGCCAGTTCCACCGTCCATGCGGACGGGGACGAGAAGCAAGAGATGCTGAGGAAGAAGTTGCGGTCCGTCCTCAGCAAGGTTTCCGACAAGTCGTTGAAGCTGGAAGAGCGGGGTCGCATCTACAGAGCCATCTCGCCCCGGACGAAGAAGGACCTGATCCTGCGGAAGTCCGTCTCAACCAGAGAAGCCCCCTGGTACAAGGTCGACGCCCCCTTGGGGGAAGTCCTCGAGGAGATGGGGAGGGCATGGAAAATGACCGTCGTCCTCAGCGACGAGGTGAAGAAGATCGTGGCGGCCGGCGCAGTGGTTCCCTCGCCCGGAAGCACTCCCCTTACCTTGGATCGGATTTGCGAAGGGGTCGGTGACTCAGCAGGGAAGAAGATGGTGTGGGGCATCGTGAGCGGCGCGATACAGGTCCAGACGGCCGAGGAGGAGGAGAACGATCGCGAGGCCCATCGGGAGCTGATGAAGTCGCTGATCAAGGAGATCGCGGGTGATGATGCGAAATTCGTCGGAGATCGCTATCTGCTCATCTACACCGCATGGGAGCCTGAGACGGAAAGGACAAAGAAAATTCGCCAGTTCCTCTCCACCCGGAATATCACGATGAACTTCGATATGACGCCACTCGATGCCGTCCTCCAGTTCTTCGGGGACGTCACGAGCATGGACATCGTGCTGAGCAAGGCGGCCGAGGACCTCTCGAAAAACGAGGATCTGACCGTGAGTCTGTCCGTCCGCGAGCTCCCACTCAAGAGCGGGCTGAACTTGATCGTGGATGCCACGGGGGCGGATCTGAACTGGATGATCAGGCACGAAGTGATTTATGTGTATACCGAGGCGGAAGCGGACAAGTTGAGGGAATCACGCTCCTTTTACCTGATCGACATCAGCGATATCCTCTACCTCCCGCCCGACTTCCCGGCCCCGGAACTGGGCTTCGGAGGGCTCGAACGGGAGTAGAAGACATTCACTCGTAATAGTCGAAGATGAACCTCGCTATCCCCGCTCCGCAATTCTCGAACATTCTCATCACGGACCCGCCCTGGCCGCCATACCTGAGTTCAGCGATGGCATCGGCCATTCCGACCGGTGCCCCCGTCTCGGCGTCGAAGAGCCGGCAAGTCACGATCAACCTCGCCCGACCCGCGCCATACCCCCCGAAGAAGAAGCGAAGGGCGCGGTTGCCGGGATGAAACTCCGTGAGTTGCGTCCGCACGATCAGCGTTCCGGGCCCTGGTTCCGCGGCCCCGGAAAATCGTTCCGAGAGATACGCCCACGCCGTGGAAGCCATGAGCGATTCCCCGCTGGCGATGACTTCGGAGTACTTGGGTTGGTGCTGACCCGGCAATGAGCGGACGAAGGCCTCGGACTCCATCGGCGGCATGTGGATGGAGGTGTACCTGCTCAGGGGGACGGTGGGCGTCTGCACCGGCCTGTAATAGGCTCTGCAGCCGGACCCACCGAGCAAGAAGAGACCAATCAGAATCCAAGCCTTCCCACGCATTCAGTGTCCCTCCATACATATCCGCGCGGCGCGGCGGCCACTGCGGACGGCACCCTCGATCGTGGCGGGTAATCCCGTGTCGGTCCAATCACCTGAGAGGAAGAAGTTTCGATAGGGGGTCACCGGTCCGGGTCGGATGGAGTCGGTGTCCGGAGTCTGAGATATCGTCGCGTCTCGCTCCATGACGATGACCGAGTGTAGAACTTTCGCCTCCTTCGCCTCGGGGATCAGTCGTCGCAGGTCGCTCAGCACTCGTCCGAGGATCTCCTCTCTCGGGCGGTCGAGGAAGCTGGTGGCGTTCGAGACGACGAAGGACAGGAAGTGCCCCATCCGATCGCCACGCGAGTGAATTCTATCCTTGTTGAAGATCCACTGCACATCCAGCCCGTGAAGCCCGACGAACGGCTGCGAGAGCAAAGGGCGATCGAACCAGATGTTCACCGAGAGAATCGGCGAGGTCTTCAGGTCACGACAACGCCCCACCGCGGGCAGCCTCTCCAGAACCTTCTCCGGGAGCATCGCGCTCAGGGCAGGCGCAGGGACGGCGCTTATGATCGCGCGGGCGGCAATCGTCTCTCCTCCCGCCAACCGAACGCCTCGTACCCGCCCCTCGTCGAAGAGGATCTGCTGGACCGAGGCGTCCGATCTCACGGAACCCCCCTTCGATTCGATCGCCCGGCGAGCATCGTCCGTGTAGAGGCTCGAGAGCCCGACTCGCGAGATCACCATCCTCGACTTGGATCGATCCGAGAGGAGCGCCTGACGGATCACCTCGACGAGGAGCTTCGCCGAGGCGCGCTCCGGCCGTTCGTTCAAGGTGGCGAGCGTCACGATATCCCAGAGCCGGGATCGGATCCCCTCGGATTGTCCCGCGGATCGGAGCCATTCGATCGCTGTCTCGCGATCCGTCCCGTTCCGTCGGAGGGCGGACCGCACCAACCCCCAGCCAAGCAGGAGGCTGCTGAGTCGATCGAAGACACTCAGGCTGCGCATCCGCAAGATGCCGAAGAGGACGTGAAACGGCGCGGGAAGAGGAGGACAAGCGAGGCTGGATTTCCGCCTGTCGGGATCGAGGAAGTCGATACGAAGGTCCGGCTGGAAGTAGAGCTTCCGCGTGGAGCCGATCTCTTTCAGGAAGGACAACGTCTCGGTGTAGCACCCCATAAGGAAGTGCTGGCCGTTATCGATCTCGTCCCCGGTCTTCTTGTCTACCCACGAGTAGGCGCGCCCGCCGAGATGCGGCTTCCGTTCGAAGAGCATCACCGGCTCGCCGCTCCGCGACAACGACTGAGCGGCGGCCAGTCCGGCGAATCCTCCGCCGATCACGATAACCTTCTCATCCATCACGGTTCACGGTGCGAACGAGGCTCATGTCTCGAGTCGTCCAGCCCCGGCGGCCATCCGCGCGATAGGCCGAGAAGCTTTCGCAGCCAGACCTCGGCGGCAATCCCCGCCTTCCGGACCGCCGGGATTCGCACCCGGTCGGAATAGACATCGTACCCGCGCCGCTCGATGGACCGGAGGATCTCGTAGTAAATCCTGCCCATCGCCTCGGCCGCCAGGAGAGAGGACCGATCGACCCGCGGGAGCGACCGCCAGGCCTTCCGATAGTAGGATCGCGCCCTGTCGCACTCGAACTGCATCAAGGCCTCGAAGGAAGATGATGTCGATCCCGCGAGGATCTCCTCCTCCGTGCACCCGAACTTCTCGAGGTCCTCCAGGGGGAGATAGATCCGATCTCTCGCAGCGTCGGCGCTGACGTCTCGAAGAATGTTGGTGAGCTGCAAGGCCACACCTAGATCCTCCGCGTAGCGGCGGGCGCCTAGATCCCGATAGCCGAAAATCTCGATGCAGATCAACCCCACGGCGGATGCCACCCGGTAGCAATAGGTGTACAGGCCCTGGAACGTGGGGTAGCGGTTCTGGATCGTGTCCATCTCCACGCCGTTGATGAGGTCATCGAAATGGGCCTTGGGGAGATGGAAGCGAAGTATGGCAGAGCGCAAGGAGCGCGTGATCGACTGGCCGGGCCGACCCTCGTAAGTCCGGGCGAGCTCCTGACGCCACGCTGCAATACGTTCCGCCCGCGACCCGGTCCCGTCAGGCTCGTCAGCCAGATCGTCCGTCGCCCGGCAGAAGGCGTATACGGAGATCAGGGCCTCCCGTCTACGGGCGGGCAGGAGGAGGAACGGATAGTAGAAGTTCGTCCGGCTGGCCCGGGTGAGCCGTTGGCAGGACTCGAAGGCCTCCCTGAGACCGACGCTACCTTCCATCACGCCTCCAGAAAATCGCTCTCCAGAGGATCGCCAGCTTGTCGAAGGAGGTGATGACGGGTCGCTGCCGAAAGACGTCATGTCCGATCCGTTCCACCTTGGACAGAATCCTCGTCCCACCGAGCCATGTCGCCTTGATCTCGAGGGCGAGCCGGCCCCCGAGCCTGTCACAGAGGGGACGGCCCTCATCGAAGATTTCTCGGGTCCTGTCAACCTGGAACTGGAGCAGCTTCCTGAAGGGATCGTCTGCCCTGTGAGCCAGGAGGTCTTCCTCCGTCACCCCGTGCTCATCCATGTCGCACCGGGGGATGTAGATCCGGTCCTTGCGGAGATCCACTTCCACGTCCTGCCAGAAGTTGGCGAGCTGCAGCGCCGTGCAGATCCGGTCGGAGAGCCGATGGAGCTCCGGGTCCTTGTGACCGTGGATATAGAGGACGAGCCTTCCCACGGGATTCGCGGAACAGCGGCAGTAAGCCAGCACATCATCGAAGGTCGGATAGCGCTTCACCGTGACGTCCATGCGGAAGGCCTTGAGGAGGTCACGGTACTCCTGGATCGGAATATCGAGCGACCTCGAGGTCTCCCGAAGCGCCACGAATACGGGGTGGCGGGCCTCCCCTCGAAATGCAGCCTCGAGCTCTTCTCCCCATTCGCCCAGGAGCGCCAGCTGCCGGGGAGGGTCCTTCAACTCATCCGCGAAGTCGTCTGCGGCGCGGGCGAAGGCGTAGACGGCATGCACGAACGGCCTGGAGGCGCGCGGCACGAGGATCGACCCCACCGGAAAGTTCTCGTAATGGTTCCGGGTCACCCTGGCGCAATAACGAAATGACTCCTCCACAGACCACTCCGCCCTGCCTTCGGGCAGCGGAGGATGGAGTACAGCTTCCGGACTGTCCAGCTTCGGCATGCGATCAAGGTAGCAGAAGGTGACAAATCGATCCAATCCTCGCATCCGGCTGCGCGACCGTACGGAGGCCGCGCGGTCCGACGGAAACCCGGACGGTTGGACGGGTGATCGGAGCCGTGCCGAATCGGTGCCCTCACTGCCGAATCCCATGCTCGTGCAGCGCTTGTGAAAGTCGCGAGGCTAGCGGGCGTCGATGGCACTCTCCTTGCATAAGAGGGAGATCGAAGCGAAGGGGGAGTGGCCACCGGCAGCGGCCCACCTCAATCCGCTTTCGAGACAGCAGGACCGAATACAAGGCCGGGGCGACCTCCTCCTTCCGTTCGAGGAGCCGCCCCGGCAAGACCCAGCGGAGCGGTCCCATCGGTCGCCCTCCTTGCTTGTGGCTTGGAGGGCGGCCTTTGGGGCTTTTGTCGCGCGGGCCTGCACCCGTGAACGCCGCGAAGGGGTTGATAGGGGCGCGGCTGACGGGATACCATGCCTCCTGGAAACGAGGGAATTCCAGGAGAGGGCATGAAACACACGCTGCCGTACCTGGTCGAGGTGTTCCTCCTGATCGGACTCGTGAGCTGCGGGGGGAGCAGCAGCCGCAGCAAACGAGAGACAGTAGCCGCCCCATCCGGAGTCACGGCGATCTCCAGCGATTCCGGTGAAGCCACCCTGGACTGGCTACCTGTCACCGGAGCGACCTCGCACAATATCTACTGGTCCACCACCGCCGGAGTCACAGCGGCCACGGGAACTCCGATCCTCGGGGCGACCCCGCCCCACACAGAGACGGGTCTCATCAACGGAAACATCCATTACTTCGTCGTCACAGCGGTGAAGGGAACCGCGGAGAGCGTCGAATCGACCGAGGTTTCCGTGATGCCGCAGGCCCCGCCGACCGGGGTCACGACAACCCCCGGCTCCGCCGAGGTGACACTCGACTGGACCGGGGCGCCGGGGGCTACGAGCTACAACATCTACTGGTCGACGTCATCCGGCGTCACCCGGACGACGGGCACCTTGATCGCCGGGGTCACGGCGCCGTATCTGCAAACCGGCCTGGTGAACGGCACCGGTTACTTCTACATCGTGACCGCCGTGAACAGTGTCGGCGGAGGCGCCGAGAGCTCCGCCTCTTCGGAAGTCTCGGCCACCCCCGACACAATCGGAATGCTCGATCCGACCTTCAACGGCCAGGGATTCGTCGCCCACCACAATGCGGCGGGGGGTATGCAGGACGACTTCGGGCGGGGGATCACCGTGGACACCTCGGGAAGAATACTGGTGACGGGCGACAGCTTCGCGGGAACGAACAGCGACATGGTGATCTGGAGATACGACGACACCGGCACGCTCGATTCCACCTTCAACGGTCAGGGCTGGGTGATCCATGGAAACGCGGGAGGAGGCGGCGGCTACGACACCGGGCTCGGAATCGCCGTGAATGCGGCCGGAAATATCCTCGTCACGGGCAACACCGACGCCGGTGCCGACGTCGACATGGTGGTCTGGTGCTATCGTGATGATGGCACGCTCGACCCCGGCTTCGGCGCAGGTGGAATCGTTACGCACCACAACGCCGCGGGAGGTGACGGCAGCGAGACCGGTGTGGGCATCGCCGTGGATGCGACAGGAAACATTCTTGTAGCGGGCCACAGCTTCAACGGGCTCGGGGATCTCGATCGTGTGATCTGGAGACTGACACCGGGCGGCGCACTCGACGTCACCTTCAATGCTCGAGGGTGGGTGGTCCATGACGGCGCCGCCGGAGGAGCAGGAAACGATCAGGCGTGGGGAATCGCTCTGGACCCGACGGGGAGGATCCTCGCCGTCGGCAACAGCTTCAACGGTACCGATCAGGACCTCGTCATCTGGCGGTATGACTCAACGGGGATCCTGGACGCCGCGTTCGGGGGCCAGGGCTGGGTGGTCCACGATGACGCCGCCGGAGGCAGGGGGGACGATGAGGGCCGGGGCGTAGCCATCGATGCCTCAGGTCGCATCGTGGCCGCCGGCCATAACTGGGGCGGGTTCAACGGCAATGACATGGCGATCTGGCGATTCAACGCCGACGGCACCCTGGACACGTCTTTCGGCGGCCAGGGCTGGATATCGCATCATAGCGCCGCCGGGGGTGGGGGATCGGACTTCGGCCGGAGCATGACGATGGATGCCCAGGGGCGAATCGTCGTGGGAGGATTCAGCGACAACTCGTCCCCCAACTGGGACGCCGTGATCTGGCGGTACAATCCGGACGGAATCCTGGACGCCAGCTTCGACGGTCGGGGCTGGGTGGTCCACGACAACGCGGCCGGCGGAGGCAGTACGGATCAAGGTCTAGCAATCGGCCTGGACACCATCGGAAGGATCGTCGCCACCGGCTGGAGCATCCGGCTGGGTGCTCCGAACAACAGCGACATGGTCATCTGGAGATACCGTTAGCCCCAACTGACATCCGCCAGTGATTTCGACCTGGCAGTCTGGCAACCACAGTAGAAGTACTTTCGACCTGGGTCACGGATTTCGAAGAGGGAGGTGGGTTGTGAGATCGCGCTCGCACGGAACACTCGGGTTCATCCTTGGGGCAGGGGTCATCTTGACCTTCGTTGGCTGCGGCGGGGGAGGAAGCAGCAGCAAGCGTTCGGCCCCGCCTGACGCTCCGGCGTCAGCGACCGCCATCGGCGCGACGTCGCAGGCCACGATCGATTGGGCGGCCGTCACCTACGCGACGGGGTACAACATCTACTTCTCGACCAGTCCCGGGGTCACGAAGTCCAGCGGCACGTTATTGATGCCGGTGACGCGCCCCCATCTTCACACGGGGCTCACGAACGGGACGACCTATTACTACGTCGTGACGGCGCTTGACGGCGCCAGGGAAAGCGTCGAGTCTCCCGAGACGTGCGCCTTCGTGCTGGGTGCGCCCACGGGCGTCAGCGCCTCCGCCGCGTCCGTCGATGTGACGCTGGATTGGAGCCCCGTGCCCGGCGCCACCTCTTACAACATCTACTGGTCCACGACGCCCGGCGTTTCTCGCTTCACCGGAACGCCGATTGCCGGAGCTCAGCAGCCGCAACTCATCACCGGACTCTCCCCGGGAATCGCACATTACTTTACCGTCCTTGCAATCGCTGCGACGCCCTGCGCGGGAACAAGTGTCGAGTCGATCGAAGTGACGGCCACACCGGACGTCGTCGGGATGCCCGACACGACCCTCGGCGGGAGCGGTTTCGTCGTCCACGACGACGCGGCAGGCGGCACCGGAGATGACGAGGGGCGAGGTATCGTCGTGGATGCCTTGGGCAGGATCGTCGTGGCGGGGTACAGCGGGGGGCCCGGAGTCAACGCGGACGACCTGGCGGTCTGGCGCTTCCTGGACGATGGAACTCTCGATTCCGCTTTCAACGGACAGGGTTGGACGAGCCACCACGACGCGGGAGGCGGCGCGGGCGACGACTCCGGATGGGATGTGACGCTGGACGGCGCGGGCAAGATCGTCGTCACCGGATCCACCGAGAGTGCCGCGGCGGCCCAGGACATGGCGATCTGGAGGTTCAATGATGACGGAACCCTCGACGCGTCATTCAACTCCCAGGGCTGGGTGACGCACAACGGCGCCGCGGGAGCCAGCAACGATGACCAGGGTCTCGCCGTTACCCTCGACGCGACCGGTAACATACTCGTGGCTGGGAATAGCGAAGCCGCCGCCCAGACCGATATGGCGATCTGGAGATTCCTTCCGGATGGAAACCTGGACCTCTCCTTCAACGGTCAGGGCTGGGCCACGCACGACAACGCCGCCGGCGGGATGGGGATCGATGTAGGAACCGGCATCGCCGTCGATGCCGGCGGGCGGATCCTCGTATCGGGCTGGAGCGACGGCGGGGGATTCAACAACGACATGGTCGTGTGGCGGTTCGACGCCACCGGGGCCCTGGATTCGAGCTTCAACGGTCAGGGTTGGTTCGTGCACAGCAATGCCGCCGGGGGTAATGGCACCGATCTCGGATTGGACGTCAGGGTCGACACGATGGGGCGGATCGTCGTGTCCGGATCGAGTTCCGGCGTCCAGAGCGACACGGTCGTCTGGCGTCTTACTTCCACAGGCGCTCTCGATACGACGTTCAACCTACAGGGCTGGGTGGCCCATGACAACGCGGCGGGCGGCACGGGCGCGGATGCCGGCGAGGCGATCAGCATCGATGCGGCGGGGCGTATCCTTGTCGCCGGATACAGCAGGAGCCCGGCCGACTTCGACATGGTGATATGGAGGTTCGACTCAAGCGGAAACCTGGACACGAGCTTCAACAGTCAGGGTTGGTTGACCCAGGATTCCGCCGCGGGAGGCCCCGGGCATGACTGGGGCTTCGGTGTCACGCAGGACTTGCGGGGCAGGGTGCTGGTCACCGGCTCGAGTCAAGATGCCACCGGCAATTACGATATGGCGGTCTGGCGAATCCGGTAGGCGAAGAAATCGAGATCGGGTCCGATCTATGGAATCGCTTTGATGTTACGAATCTATTACACGCGCCGGGTCACCTGCCCTGACCCGGGTCCGTAGAATAGCGGAACTCCGGTTTCGGTTTTCGAGGACGACCCACATGCGCCGCGTCTATCTGGGAGCTTTGGCTACGGTACTGATCGTCACTCTGGGAGTGGCGGCGGCCGGTCTGCGTGCCGACGGAATCAATGGAAACAATGAGTCCAAGCACAATGGGTCCAAGCATAAGGGGTCGAAGCACAAGCCAAGGACCCGCTCCTTCGAGTTCTCCTACGAAGCAACCATTCTGGAGGTAAGGGGTAAGACGCTCGACGTCTGGCTCCCGTACCCCAAGTCGGATGAGTGGCAGAGGATCGAGCTAGTCTCGATCGCCTCACCCTGGAAGGGTCGCGTCTACGAGGAGCCGATCTACAGGAACCGGATCTATCACGTCCGGGCCGAGGACCCGGGGCCCGGGCCTCACACCATCAAGATGACGTTCCGGGTCGACAGGAAGGAGAAGATCCGGAAGGACTTCGCCGGAAGGGGCGGGTTACAGCTCGGTCCCGATGCCAGGAAAGCGGTGGGCCGTTTCCTCCAGTCCAACCGGCTCGTTCCCATCTCCGGCTCCCGGCTGGACGCGATCCTCCCTGGGATCGCTCCCAAGGAAAGGAACGAGATCAAGGTCGGACGAGCCATCTATGACTACGTCATGGACAGCATGCGCTACGCCAAGGAAGGCAGCGGCTGGGGGAAGGGGAGCACCGCGTGGGCGTGCGACGCGCGCTACGGCAACTGCACCGACTTCCACGCTCTCTTCATCTCTCTCGCCCGCGCCAAGGGTATCCCGGCGCGATTCGTCATCGGGTTCCCGCTGCCTACGAGGCGTGGTGAGGGGAAAATCGGCAGCTATCACTGCTGGGCGGACTTCTACGTCACCGGATACGGTTGGGTTCCCGTCGACATCTCCGAGGCGGAAAAGCAGCCCAAGCTGGCCGAGTACTATTTCGGCGCTCATTCCGAGGACCGCGTGGAGTTCACCCAGGGTCGCGATCTCGTGCTGGCGCCGCCCCAGAAGGGACCTCCCCTGAACTACTTCGTCTATCCGTACGCGGAGGTGGACGGCTCTCCTCATGGCGCCGTTCAGAAGTCGTTCACCTTCGAGGACCTTCCCTGATCCGGAGTGGAGGACCTCTTTCCCGCTGCTCTTTACACCCCTTTCCAGAGCACTATAATGACGGCTTCCCGTGCCCATTTGGTGGGAATCCGTTCGTAGAATCACCCGTCACACTCCTTCGGAATCTTGTGATCCCGATGTCCACAATGTCCCCTTGATCGACGGGAGGTCCCGATGGGCGAGGGTCTGGTCAACTACAGAACCGAGAACGGGATCGCCACCCTGGAGTTGAGCGATCCGCCGGCGAACACGTACACCTACGACATGATGCGCGCGCTGGACGAGGCGATCCTGAAGGCCCGCCTCGACGGCGACGTCCATGTCATCGTGGTCACCGGAGCAGGAGAGAAGTTCTTCTGTGCAGGCGCCAACATCAAGATGCTCGCCGCCGCCGAACCTCGGTTCAAGTACTACTTTTGCCTCCACGCCAACGAGACGTTGAATCGGTTCGAGCAGACTCCGAAGCTCGTGATCGCCGCCCTCAACGGGCACACCGTCGGAGGAGGCCTCGAGATCGCCCTCGCCTGCGACATCCGCGTCGCCCGTCAAGGGGGAGGGAAGATAGGGCTGCCGGAGGTGACGCTCGGCGTTCTCCCAGGCACCGGAGGGACCCAGAGACTGGGACGACTCATCGGTCGGAGCAAGGCCATCGAACTGATGGCGACCGGGCGTACCTTCGCTTTCGAGGAGGCCCTCGATCTAGGCATCGTCAACGCGATCTATCCGTCGGAGGACTTCATGACAAAGGTGATGGAGTACGCCCGGAGTTTCTGCCCGCCCAGCAAGGCGAGCATGGCGGTGGGCCGGATCAAACGAGCCGTCTGTTCGGGTCTGGAGGTACCCCTTTCGGAAGGGCTGGCGATCGAGCGGGAACTACAGCAGCAGCTGTTCGAGAGCGGGGACGCCAGAGAGGGACTCGACGCCTATATCGAGAAGCGTAAGCCAAAGTTCAAGGGCGCGTGACCGTAATATCGCGGCTCAGGAGGCTGAGCGGAGGATAGCATGAACTCGACGGTCCAGGTAGAACAGACCGGCAGGGTGGCGACGGTCACGATCGATCGTCCTCCCCTCAATGTGCTCGATATCGCCACGATCCAGAGCCTCCATCAGACGATCGAGAAGGTCTCAGGCGAAGGCGCGACCGATATTCTCGTCCTGCGGACGGCAGGGGAGAGGGCTTTCTCGGCGGGCGTCGAGGTCTCGGACCACACGCCCGACAAGATCCCTTCCATGCTCGAGGCCTTCCACGGTTTGATCCTCCTGTTCCTCGAGATCGATCCGGTCTCGATCGCCGAGGTGCAGGGACCTGCCCTCGGCGGGGGCGCCGAGCTGGCCCTCGCCTGCGACCTGGTCGTCGCTGCCACCGAGAGTCGCTTTGCCTTTCCCGAGATCGATCTCGCCTGTTTCCCTCCCGTCGCCCTCGCCACACTCCCTCATCGGATCGGCCCCCAGAGGGCCGCCGAGCTTGTCCTGCTGGGGGCGCCGTTTTCTGCCGAGGAGGCCCGCCAGATGGGTCTCGTCAATCGCACGGTCCCGCGGAAGGATCTTTCGTCGGCGACACGGGCCCTCGTCGAATCGCTCGGCCAGAAGAGTCCGGATGCCCTCAAGCTCACCGCTCGCACGCTTCGCTCGATGGTGAAGAAATCTTACACCCAGTGGATCCGCGATGCGGAAGACGTCTACCTGAAGCAACTCACCGAGCTGGCCGACATGCACGAGGGGATCCGAGCCTTCATGGAGAAGCGAAAGCCCAGGTGGAGGGTCTCCGGGTGAAGGCGGTAGTCATCCGGGAACACGGCGGCCTCGACTCGCTCCTGTGGGAAGACCTCCCGGATCCGGAGCCCAAGGCGGATGAGGCGCTGGTGGAGGTGAAGGCGTGCGGGGTCAATCACCTCGACCTCTGGCTGCGCAAGGGAGTTCCGGGTCACAGGTATCCCCTTCCCATGATTCCGGGAAACGACATTGCCGGAGTCGTGCGGAAGGTGGGCTCCGCCGTGAAGGAATTCAAGGCGGGGGACGAAGTCATCGTGGCTCCGGGGATCTCCTGCGGAAAGTGCGCCGCCTGTGCCCAGGGCGACGATCATCTCTGCCGATGGTACGGGATCATCGGCGAGCACCGGGACGGGGGCTATGCCGAGCTCGTCTCCGTACCCGGCGGAAACCTGCTCTCGAAGCCCCAGGGCATCTCGTTCAAGGAAGCGGCCGCTTTTCCACTTGTATTTCTTACCGCATGGCACATGATCGTGGACCGGGCCGGTGTCCGGGAAGGCGAAGACGTCCTCGTCCATGCCGCGGGGTCTGGCGTAGGGAGCGCGGCGATTCAGGTGGCCCGCCTCCACGGGGGCAACGTGATTGCCACCGCCGGTTCGAAGGAAAAGCTCGACCGGGCCAAGGAACTGGGTGCGACGCACCTGATCGACTATCGGAAGGAAGATTTCGCGGACAGAGTCCGAGAAATCACACACAAACGCGGCGTCGATGTCATCGTCGACTCGGTCGGAAAAGATACCTGGCCGGGGAACATCAAGTCGCTGGCCAAGGGCGGGCGCCTCGTCTTCTGCGGGGCGACGTCGGGCTGGGACGTCACGACGGATGTCCGTCGCGTCTTCTTCAAGGGGCTGTCGATCCTCGGTTCCACGATGGGAACCCGGGGCGAGCTTCGTGAGGTGCTGGCCCACCTGGCGTCCGGACGCCTGAAAGCGGTCGTCGATTCGGTGCTTCCCCTGGAGCAGGCCCGGGAGGCCCACAGAAAACTGGAGGCCCGAGAGGCCTTCGGGAAGATTATCCTCGAGCCCTGATGAACACGGACTACGAAACCATCACCCTCCAGCTGGAGTCGGGGATCGCCACCCTGACCCTGAATCGGCCGGACGTGCGCAACGCGATCAATCTCGCCATGGTCCGGGAGATCACGGGCGTGCTCGACGATCTGGCGCCGCGGGACGACGTCGGCGCTCTGATCGTCACCGGGGCCGGAGGAAAGGCGTTCGCGGGCGGTGCGGACATCAAGGAACTGAGAGACCGGACCCATCGCGAGTCCCTTCAGGCGATCTACTCCACCCTCTTCAGAAAGCTGGAGGGCTTTCCGCATCCGACCATCGCCGCTGTCGTCGGATACGCCGTCGGAGGGGGATGCGAGCTTTGTCTCGCCTGCGATCTGCGGGTCGCGGGGGAGGGGGCGCGCTTTGGCCAGCCGGAGGTCAACCTCGGCATCATGCCGGCCGCCGGCGCCACGCAGAGGCTACCGCGCCTCATCGGTCTCGGGCGCGCCAAGGAGCTTATCTTCACCGGCGAGATCATCGATGCAGCCCGGGCGCTCGAGATCGGGCTCGTGAACCAGGTCGTGCCGGATGGAGAGGTGATGGCCGCGGCGAAACGACTCGCCGCAAAGATCCTGGAAAAAGGCAGGCTTGCCGTCCGACTGGCCAAGGCCGCCCTGAACGCATCCGGAGGAGGGACACCGGAAGTGGGGCTGTGGCTGGAGTCGGTCAGCCAGGGCATCCTCTACGACACCGAGGAGAAACGTCAGCGAATGACAGATTTCCTCGAGAAGAAGAAAAAGAAATAGCGGCCGTAACCTGAATCTTGCGATCCGATCGATATCCGTTCTTCGCTGGGCGACGCTCCGATGGCGGATCGGGTCCCGGGGGAACATTGGGGGAACCCATCATGATTCGAGCTCGATTTCTGGTCCTGACTCTGCTCGTGGCATCGGGATGCAGTGGATACAGGATCGTCGTCATCCAGGCACCGACGACCAGCCTCACGGCCTATCGAGAGGTAATGATCGAAGGGATCGACGTCGATGCGTTCATGGAGAACAATCCCGCGTGGGCGCCGCGTAGGACCGACATTCAGAACGGGCTAAATCAGGTGAAGGTTCTGGCCGAGGGGTACTTGCGGAGGAACCTCACCGTCGTACACGAGGCGGGGCCGGGGACGCTTGTCCTCAGCAGCGAACTCTTCGTTTTCAATCCGGGCAATCGTTTCCTGCGGTGGCTAGGGTTCGGCGGCGGAGCGGGGACCCTGGCCATCCGCGTGAACGTTGAGGACGGTGAGACGGGTGATGTCATCGCCATCGGCGAGGTGTACGGAGTCGTACGAAACGGATTTTTCGGAGGCTCGTTCGGGGCAGCCTACAAGTTCGCCGCAATCGGCTTATACCATTACACGACGACGCGGCATAACTAGAATGTCTAGTCGGATTCGGCTTCGGGGGGCTCGAGAAACTTCTCGAGTGCCTCCCGGATGTGCCCGGGCATGACCATCGGCTTCCACTTGTCCAGATCCAGGGCCACCTTGGTCAGGGTGGCCCTTGCGCAGACGTTCCCCTTCTTTCGCGCCTCGAACTCGAAGACGGCCGAGGCCCCTCCCAGCCTGGATATCCAGACTCGAATCGCCAGTTCATCCCCGTAGCGGACGGGCCGCGTGAAGTTGCACTCGACGCGGACCGTCGGGAATCCCATCCGATCCTTTCGAATCAGCTCCGGGTAGGGCAGCTTCAGACCATTCTCCATGAACTCCTCGAGAGCGACGTGGAAGTAGTCCATGAAGGATGGATAGTAGACCACGCCTGCAGGATCCACATCTCCGAACCGCACCTTGATGGGACACCAGAACGGCTCGTGCTGCTTCTCGGTTGTCATCGGGGTCTCCTCAGAGGTGAGGCGGCATGATAGCCGAGGCGGGATGGAGTGGCAAGCCACGGGGGGAGGCCTCTCTGGCCGGTTCCGATTCCGATCCCTATAATGGCAATCCAACGTATTTCAGCGAGAACGGAGGAGGCGGTGAAGAGCAGGGAGATTCACAACGTAGCGGTCATCGGCGCGGGCACGATGGGCCACGGTATCGCCCAGGTGGCGGCCCAGGCGGGGGCCTCTGTGATCCTGAACGACGTCTCGCCGGAATTCATCGCCAAGGGGCTCGAGAGGATCCAGGCGAACCTCGAGGGGGGAATCCAGAGGGGGAAGCTGACGGCCGGGGATCGCGACCAGGTCCTTTCGCGCGTCGCCGGTGAGGAATCTTTCGAGACGGCCGTGGCCGACGTGGATCTCGTCATCGAAGCGACCCCGGAGAAGGAGGATCTGAAGCGGGATCTCTTCGAGAAGCTCGGGAGGCTCACACCCGCGGAGACGATCCTGGCCTCCAACACTTCTTCCCTTGGCGTCGCCCGCGTGACCGATCCGGCCGGACGTCCCGCAAAGTGCGTCGGGATGCA
Organism: Planctomycetota bacterium; assembly: GCA_027296055.1. Lineage (GTDB taxonomy): Bacteria > Planctomycetota > JAPUJT01 > JAPUJT01 > JAPUJT01 > JAPUJT01. The sequence continues at coordinate 50,233 of JAPUJT010000169.1, forward strand.
CTTCTTCAATCCGCCCCACATCATGAAGTTGCTGGAGGTGATCCGGACCGATCGGACCTCGGAAGATACCCTCCGATCGGTGGACGAGATCGCGGAGCGGATGGGGAAACAGGTGATCCGGGTGAAGGACTTCCCGGGGTTCGCCACGAGCCGGCTCGGCGTGACGCTCGGCGTCGAGGCGATGCGGATGCTGGAGGAAGGGGTGGCCTCGGCCGAGGACATCGACAAGGCGATGGAGCTCGGCTACAAGCATCCGATGGGACCGCTACGCCTCACCGATTTAGTCGGGCTCGACGTTCGACTCGCGATCTTGGAGCATCTCGAGCGCGAACTTGGCGACCGCTTCAAACCACCCGAGATCCTTCGAAAGGCAGTGAAGCAAGGGAAGCTAGGCAAGAAGACCGGTGAAGGATTCTACAGCTGGACCTGAGACGGGGGGGTCCCCCGAAACCTACACGCCTTCACGTCGCAAAGCGCTGGGCCTGTTCGAAATCTGCGGCGTCGTGTTCATGATGATTCAGGCCAATGCGGTGTATGGCCGGAACAGTTCGGATTTACTGGTCAATATCTTGACCCCCGCGGTAGTCTTCCTGGCCATCGTGATGGCCTACCATCTCAAGCGCGTCATCTGGGAGATTCCGAGATCCATCAAACTCTCGACGGATGGGTTGCAGCTGCACAGGAGGGACGGAACCCTGGAAACATTCGCCTGGTCGGACGTCGATTCGGCTACCAGAAGCAAGGCCCTCGGGGAACGGTTGAAGTTCGATATTGGCGGCCGGACGATCTGTCTGCCAAAGCTCGGATTGACCAAGGAAGAGTGGGAGAATATCGGCAAGACTGTGGGGACCTACCTCGCCCGGGAGGGGATAAAAGGGGACAGTCACCTTTTTTCTGAATAGGAGTAATCCGACCGTGGCCACCGAAAAGGTGACAGTTCCCGGGGTGACTTCACCAGTAACAGACGCCCACGTCCATGTGCAGCCTTGGGGCCAGCTACTTCCTCAGGCGAAGTCGCTGCTGCGCGCCGGACGAGCTGACCTCGAAGAGATAGACCGGCTCTTTCGCGATCCGGAAGCCTTCCTGGAGCATATCGAGGGCCAAGGGATACGCCGGGCGGCCCTGATCAACTATGTGGCGCCCGAAGTGATGGGCTTCACCGAGGAGGTTAATGACTTCATCTCGACGTTTTGCAAGGGTCGGACGGATCGCTTGATCCCCTTCGGAGGAGTCGAGCCGCGCCGCGACAAGGGACAGGTCGCCGACTCGATGGATCGGATCGTGGGCGATCTGGGAATTCGCGGGATCAAGCTCCACCCGCCTCACCAGCTCTACGCCGCCAACGCCTACTCGAATGGCGAAGTCTCGGGTCTGGCAACGGTCTACGAGAAGGCGCAGGAGGCGGGGATCCCGGTCATGATCCACACGGGGACGTCCGTGTTTCCTGGGGCGCGGAGCCGGCTCGGGGATCCGATGGCGGCAGATGACATCGCGGTCGACTTTCGCGATCTGAAGATCATCCTTGCCCACGGCGGAAGACCGATCTGGATGGAGACGTGCTTCTTCCTCGTCCGACGCCATCCGAACGTCTACCTCGACATCTCGAGTCTCCCCCCGAAGCGGCTTCTCGACTATTTCCCGCGCCTGGAGAAGATCGCATCGAAAGTGCTCTTCGGCACGGACTGGCCCGCTCCCGGGGTGGAGGGGATCGCCAAGAACCTGGAAGAGTTTCGAGCACTGCCCCTGGGGGATGAGGCGAAGACGGAGATCCTGTCCCGCGCCGCCGAGAGTGTCTTCGGCCCCGCCGCATGAACTCGTCAGTCTGATGGCGAGAGCCTTTTGACCTCGGCGAAGTGGATCAGGACCCCGAAACCATCCCGGGGATGGAGGAAGGCCTCTCGCCAGCGGCAGCCCTCGAAGATAACTTCGGGAGGATAGTCGAGACGGGCGGCAATCTTCACGCCCTTCTCCTCGAGCTGCCGTATCGTCGCGTCCAGGTCGTCCACGCGGAACGAGATGTGATGAACGCCCTCTCCGCGACTCTCCAGAAACCGCCGTATCACTCCGTCCCCGTCCGTGGGTGAAAGAAGCTCCAGAGAAAACCCTCCCACCTCGAACGGGGCGTAGCGAAACGCCTGTCCGGGCACCTCCTCGGTCGGTCGAAACTTCGCCCCCAGGATATTCTCGTAGAACTCCTTCGCCTTCTCCAGGTCAGCAACGACCAGGCCGACCCGATCGCCACGGATCGGCGCCGCCGACTCAAAAGGGGCCACGTGGCGCGCCATCAGCGCCTCCAGATCCTCCGGCTTCACCGCCGAGTACCATGTCCCTTCCGGATAGACGGCGACGTTCGGGCCGACCTCACACAGACCGAGGCACCGCGTGCGTGTGACCCGGATCTCCTTGTTCAGCTTCAACTCCCGCATCCTGGCTTTCAGCTCCTTGAAGAGGGCGACGGAGCCCCTGTTTCCGCAAGCCGCCTTGCCTGGCTCCCGCTCGTTGACGCAGACGAAGATCGCCTTCCGGTACGGCCGGGGGAGGGGCTGCATTCCGAACTCCTCGTGAAGACTGGATGGGGCAATGCTCTGGATCCGGTCAGAACCCCCGAATCTATCAGGAGGATCGCCCTTTCACAAGGAACGGCCCCGGTTCGTCCCCTCGAGGCGTCCCTTGAAGGTCGGCGGATCCGGGGCGTATAATGCTCTCCATGCGACTTCTCGAGCCGATCACGATCAACGGAATGGAGATGCAAAACCGGGTCGTCCTCACGGCAATGGTCACCCGGCTCTCCGGGGCGGACGGTTTCGTCAACGAGAATATTCGAGAGAGGTACCTACGCTTTGCTCGGGGCGAGCCAGGACTCATCGTCGTGGAGGCGATGGGGGTCCACGCGGCAAAGAGCGGACCTCTCCTGCGCCTGAGCGATGACAAGTTCATCCCCGGGCTCCGAGACCTGGCGAAGGAAGTCCACGATATCAGCCCGAGCAAGATCGTCCCCCAGATCATTCATTTCCTTAAGATCGCGCGAAGCGGCTGGCGCCAGCGGGTGAGAGATCTCACGAAGGAGGATATCCGCCTCATCATTGTCGCCTACGGAGATGCGGCTCATCGAGCCCGCGTGGCAGGATTCGATGGCGTGGAGCTGCACATGGCGCATGCCTACACCCTCTCGTCGTTTCTCTCGCTCAGGAACAAGCGTCCTGACGAATACGGCGCCTCCCTGGAGAACCGGATGCGCCTGATGGGAGAGGTCATCGCGCGCTGCCGCGAGAAGGTGGGGGAGGACTTCCCTATAGGTGTCCGGTTCGACGGTGAAGAGTGCATCAAGAACGGTTACACCGTGGAAGACTCGAAAGAGCTAGCCCTTCGCATGGCGATGCTCGGCGTCAACTACATAAGCATCTCGGCGGGCGGGAAGTTCGAGGACGCGATCAAGAAAGAGGGAGAACCCCTCTACCCGTACACAGGCTATAGCGGGGATCGCTGCATGCCCAGCGCGACCTACCCTGCGGGAGACAACGTCTACCTCGCCGAGGGGATCAAGGGCTACATCAACTCGAAGGGCTACACGACCCCGGTGATCACGACGGGCAAGATCCCGACACCCGATTTCGCCGAATCGATTCTGCAGGCAGGCAAGGCCGACCTGATCGGGATGGCCCGGGCCCTGCTGGCCGATCCGGACTGGGTGAAGAAGGCGAAGAAGGGAAGGGCCGATACGATCATCCGGTGCGTCTACGGTAACGTCTGCAAGAACCTCGATGAGAACTTCAAGACGGTCTTCTGCACCCTCTGGCCGCGGGGGAAGATCCAGGCACCCACAAGCAGCGACGACGTAGCCCCCGAATGGCCCAATGGCGGTCGGCTCGAGGCCAGACCGGAGGCGGGGCGCATCCTCCTCTCCTGGGACGAGGCGACCGACAACGAGGAGATCTACGGCTACGAGATATTCCGATCACGGAATGACGAGCCGTTCGATCACCACACCGCCGTTCGTTCGGTGACGAGAAAGTTCGCCGACACGAGAGTCGTAGGGGGAGACCGATACTCGTACTACGTGAAGGCCTACGACCTTGCAGGCAATCGATCTCCGGCGACGCAAACCGTCGTGGTCGATTTCCCGATCGGCGTGCCCCTTCCGGTCGGAGAACCGCTGCCCGAAATCCGCTGCGGAGAGAGCTCCCCCGATGACGAGGAGTAAGGTGGCCTGGATCACCGGCGCGGGCCGGGGGATCGGTCGGGCGATCGCCCTCGCCCTGGCCAGGGAGCGGATCGCGTCCGCCCTGCTCGCCCGGACGGGAGAGGAGATTGACGAGGTCGCGAGGAAGATCGGCGCGGGGGGAGGTCGGGCCGTAGCCTACCGATGCGATCTCGCCCGGACGGCCGAGATCCTCGAGACGGTCGAGAGGATCCGAGGCGACCTGGGTCCGGCGGACATCCTGGTGAACAACGCCGGGATCGCCTTATCGCGCAAGCTCGAGGAAACCACGGATGAGGACTGGGAGGCCGCGATCCGGCTGAACATGACGGTTCCCTTCATCCTCTGCCGGGAGGTGATCCCGGCGATGATCGGGAACCGCTGGGGACGCATCGTGAATATCGCCTCGACGGCAGGAAAGGTCGGTTACCGGTACACCGCCGCCTACACCGCCTCGAAGCATGGATTGGTGGGCCTCACTCGATCTCTCGCTCTGGATGTAAAGAAGCACGGGATCACCGTCAACGCCGTCTGCCCCGGGTGGGTGAACACAGCGATGACGGATGAGAGCGTCCGGAACATCGCGGAACGGACCGGGATGGATGAGGAAAAGGCCCGGGCTACCCTGGCCCGCATGAACCCGGGGGGGCGGCTCATCGAACCGGAGGAAGTGGCGGCCGCCGTTGTCCGCCTGATTGGCGACGATTCGGATGCCATCACGGGACAGGCGATAGATCTGGACGCCGGGAATTCGTCGATCGCACCCGCCGTGCAACGTACCCGGCAGGAGGAATGATGAGCTACAAGAGCTTTGTCTTCGAGCAGGACCAGGGCGTGGCCACGATTCGACTCAACCGGCCCGAAACACTGAACTCGCTGACCTTCGAGACGTACGAGGAGCTGAATCAGGCGATGCAGGACATCGACAAGGACGACTCGGCCCGGGCCGTGATGATCACGGGGACGGGAAGGGGCTTCTGCTCGGGCGGATCGTTCGTCGATATCATCCAGAAGCTCTTCGACCGGAGCACGCAGGAGAAATACCAGTTCACTCGACTCACCTGCGATCTCATCAAGAACATGCGGCGCTGCCGCAAGCCGATCGTGGCGGCCGTCAACGGTCCCGCCGTCGGGGCCGGGGCCCTGATCGCCCTGGCATCGGATGTCCGGATCGTGGCAGAGAGCGCCCACTTCGCCTTCCTCTTCGTCAAGGTAGGATTGGCGGGGGCGGACATGGGGGCCACGTATCTCCTCCCTCGGGTCGTCGGGCTCGGCATGGCCTCCGAGTTGCTGATGACCGGACGGAAGGTGAGTGCGGACGAGGCGCATCGCATCGGGCTCGCGAATCGCGTCGTTCCCGATCCGGATCTTCTCGGCGAGGCGCAAAAGATGGCCGCCACCCTGGCCAGTGGGCCGTTTCGCGCCCTCGGGATGACGAAAGATCTGATCAATCACGCCTGCGGTATGGATCTCGAGCCCGCCCTGGAGATGGAGGCGCAGACCCAGGCTCTCTGCATGGAGGCACCGGAGTTCGCCGAGGGATACAAGGCCTTCCTCGAGAAGAGACCTCCCGTCTTCTATCGCCCCTGACGACGGAGATCCACCGTGTCCGATGATATGAGACCGTTTCTCGAGAGCGAACAGATCGCCCTGCAAAAGAAGGTGCGGCGCTGGGTCGATTCCCAGCTGATCGCCCGGGGCGTGGACGAACCGGAGGACCCCGAGGCCGCGGCTCGGCGTCTCCTGCGTCTGCTCGCGCGCGCAGGATGGATCGGCTACACCATTCCCAAACGATACGGAGGCAAGGACACCCGGATCTCCGCAAGACATCTCTGCATCCTGCGCGAGGAGATCTCCAGAGGTTCCTCCATGGCGGACACGATGTTGGCCGTTCAGGGTCTCGGCTCCTTTCCCATCATCCACGCGGGAAATCCGGAGCAGAAGAAGGAATTTCTTCCCCCCGCTGCCCGGGGGGACCAGATCGCCGCCTTCGCCCTGACGGAGCCAGAGGCCGGGTCGGACATCGCCTCGCTCCAGTGCCGCGCCGTCCGCCGGGGAAGCGCCTATATCCTCAACGGTCTGAAGTCGTTCATATCCAACGCCGGGATCGCCGACAACTACGTCGTCTTCGCCACGACGCGTCCTGCAGCGGGCAAGAGCGGAATCACGGCCTTCATCGTGGATGCGGACAACCCGGGCCTGTCCGTACGCGAGAAGCTCTCCCTGATCGCTCCGCATCCGATAGGGACCATCGAATTTCGGGACTGCCGTGTCTCCGTCACGCGGCGCCTGGGGCGCGTCGGTCAGGGTCTGGAGATCGCCCATGCGACGCTCCAGGTTTTCCGCCCCACGGTCGGGGCCGCCGCCGTCGGTCTCGCTCAGCGCGCCCTCGAAGCAGCGGTCGACTTCGGGTCGAGTCGGCGCCAGTTCGGTCGAGCGATACTTGACTTCCAGGGGAACAGGTTCCGGCTGGCGGAGATGGCAACGGAACTGCGAGCGGCCCGTCTCCTCGTCCACGACGCGGCCTGGAGGATCGATCACCCGGGAAAGGATTCGGCCCTCGCCTCCTCGATGGCGAAGCTGTTCGCCACCGAGACCGCCCAGAGAGTGATCGACTGGTCACTGCAGATTCATGGGGGGAGAGGGCTCGTCTCGGGATCGGTCGTGGAGCGGCTGTATCGGGAGATCCGGGCCCTGCGAATCTACGAAGGGACGAGCGAAATCCAGAGACTGATCATCGCGCGTCTCCTGACGCAGGGATCGCGCGGCCACCCAAAGGGCAAGAGCCGCCCGGCTCGCTCCTAAACCGCTCACATCACACCGCTTATGGATCGCCCCCCCCCTGGGCTTGACCTCGAACGGCCCTCTGCTATAGTGGCCCCCCTCACCACCTTCCAGAGGGAGATGCGGTCCATGTACAAGACGATCTACGTTCCGGTAGACAACTCCGAACACTCGAACGCCTGCATCCGGATCGCCGTCGACCTCGCCGAGAAGGTCAAGGCGAAAATCGTCGGGAGCCATGTCTATGCAGCGCGAATGCACGACTACCGATTCAAGCAGATGGAGTACACGCTCCCCGAAGAGTACAAGGACGAGACGGAGCTCGAGCGGCAGAGAAAGATCCACGATTCCCTCATCACCATGGGCCTCCGGATGATCTCGGATTCGTACCTCGACGTCCTCGAGGCGGAATGTGGACAGCGAGGCATCCCGTTCGAGGCGAAGACGTTCGATGGGAAGCACCACGTCGAGATCCGGAAGGACATCCGAGCCAGCAAGTACGACCTCATCGTGATGGGCGCCATCGGGGTCGGGGCGGTTCGAGAGAGTCTTATCGGCTCCGTCACGGAAAGGGTCGTGCGGAAGATCGATCGGGATGTCCTGGTCGTGCGCGACACGCAGTCCGACAAGAACGGCGGCGGGATACTCGTGGGAATCGACGGGAGTCCCCAGTCGTTCCAGGGTCTCAAGCTGGCGATCCAGATCGGCAAGGCCCTCGGACGCAAGGTGGAAGCGATCGCTGTCTACGATCCGTATCTGCATTACGCCATGTTCAACGGTATCGTGGACGTACTCTCCGAGCGGGCATCGAAGGTCTTCCGTTTCAAGGAGCAGGAGCAGCTCCATGAGGAGATCATCGACACGGGCCTCGCCAAGATCTACCAGTCTCACCTGGAAGTAGCTCGCAAGGTGGCCAAGGACGACGGGGTGGACCTTCCCGTGATCCTCCTGGACGGCAAGGTCTACGAGAAGGTGATCCAGCACGTCCGCAAGACGAAACCGTTCCTCCTGATCGTCGGCCGGATAGGAATTCACAAGGACGAGGAGACGGATATCGGGAGCAACTCGGAGAACTTGATGCGGCTGGCGCCCTGCAACGTCTTGCTCGTGTCGGGGACCTTCTATCCGCCGATGGACGTGAAAGCGGAGGAGTCGATCCAGTGGACCGAAGAGGCCGAGCAGAAGATGGAGAGGGTCCCGCCGCTCGTGAAGGGCATCGCGCGGACAGCGATCCTGCGGTTGGCCCTCGAGAAGGGTCACTCGGTTATCACCTCCTCGGTGATCGAGGAGGCGATGGACATCTTCATGCCCAAGGGCGCACACAAGGCGATGGGAGATCTGGCGAGAAAGGTGGCCGCCACGACGGTCCAGAGCGACGAGAGAATCACCGAGATCTGCGAGGTCTGCGGTTACGCCGCGAGGGGAGAGAGCCCGACCGTCTGCCCCGTCTGCAGCGCGCCCGCCGAGAAATTCCAGAAGATCGATCAGAAGGTCGTCGAAGCGATGGCCAACGCAGAGGGAGGGATCCAGATCGAGGAGGCCTTCGACGGCGTCAAGATCGGATGGAGCCAGGAGGCTCGCAAGAGGCTCCGAAACATCAAGGACGCTTATCTCCGCCGACGCGCCAAGGCTCGGATCGAGAAGGCGGCCCGGATGAAGAGGATGACTACGATCACGCTCGAGTTCGCAGGCCCGATCATCGAGGAGACGGTCGATAAGGACGCCCTCGATCGTCCGGTCGAACCGGAGGCGGCTACCCCCGGGAGTTCGGCCGCCGAGGCGGGCCCGCCGAAGCCAGAGGAGGAACAGGGCCTCAAGTGGACTGACGAGGCCGGGGATCGTATCGCCCGGGTCCCCGAGGGATTCATGCGGGACAGCGCCAAGAAGGCGATCGAAGACTACGCCCGGGAGAACAAAAAAAGCACCGTTACCCTGGAGGTGGCCGAGGCCGGCATTGCCGAGGCACGCAAGGTGATGGCCGAGGTGATATCGTCCTACGGCCGCGAACGTGGCTGGCAGGGTTCGCCGGGTAGCGAGAGCAAGACCCCCCCGCCGAAGCGTTCGACCTCTTCCTGGGGCGACCTGAACGAGGTCCGACCCCCTGCCGAGTAGAAGGGGAACCTTCCGTACAAGGCCTGCCCTCTAACTCTTGTTCTTCATGAATTTGAGGATCAGATCGGCCGCGAAGAGGCAGTCCGCCCGGCTCACGTCGTAGTGGGTGACGAGTCGGATGTACGTGCGGTCCAGGGGAACGGCCAGGACACCCTTCTCTTCCAGGGCGAGAGTCAGCTTGGGCGCATCCCAACCGTTCTGGTTCACTCCGAAGATGACGATGTTGGTCTGAACAGTTGTCGGATCGATATCGATCGTGCTCGAGTCGGCGATCCTCTCGGCGATCGCCCGCGCACTCTCATGATCCTCGGGGAGACGGTCCGGCATTCCGGTGAGGGCGACCAAGCCCGCCGCGGCCAGCACACCCACCTGTCTCATCCCCCCGCCAAACCTCTTTCGCACCGTGCGGGCCGCGGTGATGAAGTTTGCGTCTCCCAGGATGAGAGAGCCGACCGGCGCGCCGAGGCCCTTGGACAGGCAGAACATCACGGAGTCAGCTCGGGAGCTCAGCTCGGCGACGCTCTCCCCTGTAGCGGCGGCCGCATTGAAGATTCTCGCCCCGTCCAGGTGAACCGGGATTCCCCGCTCGCGAGCGAGGTCGAAGATCGGCTCCATCTTCTCCGAAGGGAAGATTTTCCCCCCGGCCATGTTGTGGGTGTTCTCGAGGCAGATCAGGCCGGTTCGAGGCAGGTAATAGATGTCGGGCCGGATCGCCGCCTCCACATCCTTCGCGTCAAGGATGGCTCCCTCGGCGGCCACGGGCCTGGGGACGACTCCTGAAAGGGCGCTCAGGGCCCCCAGCTCGTAGTTGAGTATGTGACTGCGAGTCTCGACGATCGCCTCTTCCCCGGGCTCCGTCTGGACGTTGACGGCGATCTGATTTCCCATCGTGCCGGTCGGCACGAAGAGAGCGCCTTCCGTCTGGAAGGTCTCGGCGGCGACCTCCTCCAGACGGGTGACCGTCGGGTCCTCGAGAAAGACGTCGTCTCCCACCTCCGCATCCGCCATCGCCCTGCGCATCTCGGGCGTGGGCCGCGTGACGGTGTCGCTACGGAGATCAATCTTGCGATCTTCGGTCATGGGAGAGCTCTCGTACCGGTCATCGCCATCACAGGGATTCCAGGACCTCCTGTATGTGGCCCTTGACCTTCACCTTGGGGAAGACTTTCGCGATATTCCCCTTCTCGTTGATGATGTACGTGGTCCGACTCGTTCCCTTCACTTCCTTGCCGTACATCATCTTCTTTCCCCAGGCGCCGTAGGCTTTCAACACCTTCAGATCCGGATCGGCGAGGAGGGGGAAGTTCAGCCCGTGCTTCTTCTTGAACTTCTTGTGAGACTCGACGGTGTCCTTGCTGATCCCCAGGACCACCGCACCCTTCCGCTTGAACTTGGCGATTTCGTCACGGAAATCGCAGGCTTCCGTTGTTCACCCCGGGGTCGCGTCCTTCGGGTAAAAGTAGAGGACAACCTTCTTTCCCCGGAGCTCCTTGAGGGATATCGCCTTCCCGGAGTCGGAAGGGACGGTGAACTCCGGCGCCCTGGATCCCTCTCTCTTCAGTGCCATCGACTTCTCCTCAGGATTCCGGCTCGACCCTGGCCGGCCTCGCATCCTACTGTCCCGGCGGACCGGGGCGCAAGAGGCCGCCTCGGGGTTGTCAGCCACTGCAACGGTGCTAGACTGAACCGCTCTCATCGGAGGCGCACCCATGGCAGATGAATCGACTCCCTGGAAGCAGACGAAGCATCCCGGCATCGCGATCAAGTTCCTCCGCGAGGATCCGGAAACGGGAGACGCGACAGTCCTGATCCGGATGGCCCCTGGCAAAGGGTATCCCCCCCATCGCCACAATGGCGTGGAGGAGATCTATGTCGTGCAGGGGGGATACACGGACCGATGGGGTGAGCACCGGGAGGGGGATTACGTCTGCAACGAAGCCGGCTCTGCGCACCGCCCGATCGCCCTGCCGGGAGACGACTGCATCCTGTTCGCCATCGCGCGGGAGGGGATAACGATTCTCGGAGACGAGCCTCCGGAGAATGAGGAACCGGCCGCCTCCTGATGGGCTCCTCCCCCATCCTCTCCATTGTGATACCCGCCCGAAACGAGGAGAAGCTCCTTCCGGGGGCGCTCCGCTCGATCGAGATCGCCCTCGCTTATCACCACGCCCATGATCTCGAGACGACGCCCGCAGAGGTGATCGTCTCGGACAACCTCTCGACCGACCGGACGGCGGAGATCGCACGGGCCGCCGGGGCGCGCGTCGTGAAGGCCGACGTCAGGAACATTGCCCACGTCCGGAACCGGGGGGCGGAGGCGGCTCGAGGCGCCTTTCTCATCTTCGTCGACGCGGACTCGACTCTCCACCGAAGATCGATCCATCGAGTGATCTCCCTCCTACGGAGGCCGGACGTCATCGGTGGCAGCGCGCCGATGAGCCATGACCGACGCGTCCCGGACTTGCAGGCCCTCTCCCTCCTGATGAATGCCCTCTTCCGGGGGTTCAGTAGCGCTTTCGGGGCATTCATGTTCTGCGGGAAGGAGGACCTGGATGCCATCGGCGGCTTCGACGAGGGCGCCGAGGCCGGCGAGGAGCTGATCTTCTCGGAGGCCTTGAAGAAGCGCGGGCGCGAGAGGAGACAGAAGTTCCGGATTCTCACCGAGTGTCCCTTCTGGACATCGATGAGGAAGCTGGACCTTCACGGCCGCGTGGGGGTCATTCGCGTCCTGCTCGGTCTGGTCCGCGACCTGATGGCCCGCCGTCCCTTCAAGGACCACTACCGATACTGGTATCCGATCGAGTAGGCAGGCTTCTCAGATTACTTTGTATTTCTTGCCGATCTTCGTGAAGGCCTCGACGGCCTTGTCTAGGTCCGCGTCGCTGTGCGCGGCGGAGATCTGGACCCGGATCCTCGCCTGCCCCTTGGGGACCACGGGATACGAGAATCCGATCACGTAGATCCCCTCGTCGAGGAGGTCTCGAGCGATGTCCTGGGCCAGCTTGGCGTCGCCCAGCATGATCGGGACGATCGGGTGCGTCCCCTCGGGGACGTCGAATCCCTTCTCCCGCATCGCCTTGCGATACTTCACCGTGCTCGCCTCCAGGCGATCTCGGAGCGCGGTCGTCTCCGACAGAAGATCGAAGACCTTGATCCCGGCCGTCACGATCGGCGGCGCGAGGGTGTTGGAGAAGAGATAGGGACGGGATCGCTGCCGGAGCAGATCGATGATCTCGGCCCGGCCGCTGCTGAAACCTCCCGAGGCCCCGCCGAGAGCCTTGCCGAGAGTGCTCGTGATGATGTCGACCCGGCCCTGGACCCCGCAATGCTCGGGCGTTCCACGGCCGGTCTTTCCCATGAACCCGGTAGAGTGCGAGTCGTCGACCATGACGAGTGCATCGTATTTCTCGGCCAGGTCACAGATCGGTTCGAGCCTGGCGATGTCCCCATCCATGCTGAAGACGCCATCCGTTGCAATCATCCGGATCCGGGCCTTCCGGGTCGCCTGCAAGGCCTTCTCGAGCTCACCCATGTCGGCGTGGGCGAAGCGGTGCCGCTCCGCCTTGCAGAGTCGAATCCCATCGATGATGCTCGCATGGTTCAGGGCATCGCTGATGATCGCGCACTCGGCATCAAGAAGGGTTTCGAAGAGGCCCGCGTTGGCGTCGAAGCAGGATGTATAGAGGATCGAGTCGTCCACGCCGAGGAACTTCGAGATCCGCCTCTCGAGCTGCTTGTGGATGTCCTGCGTGCCACAGATGAACCGTACGGACGACATCCCGAAACCGTGCTCCTCGAGTCCCTTCTTCGCCGCCGCGATCAGATCCGGGTGGTTTCCAAGCCCAAGATAGTTGTTGGCGCAGAAGTTCAGGACTTCCCCGCTCTCGACCCGGATCCTGGCCCCCTGAGGACCCAGGATCACTCTCTCCTCCTTGAAGAGACCCGCCGCGCGAATCTCTCCGAGCGTCTTGTTCAACGATTCCTTCAGCTCGCCAAGCATGAAAGCTCCCGGCCCCTCCCGGTGTGGGAGGCAAAGGGTGCCCCGAAACTATTTCCAATCAAGTGAGTGTCCCCTTATTTATTGAAGAGGACGACCTTGAGCGATTCGCCTCCGTTGAAGGCGGCCATCCCCTTGTCGAAATCGGAGAGGGGATACTCCTGGGTCACCACGTGGTCCACCGACAGCCCCGACTTCAAGAGGGCGAGCATATGGTACCAGGTCTTGAACATCCGTCGCCCGATCACACCGTGCAGGGTGATTCCCTTGAAGATGACGTTCTTCCCGTAGTCTTCTATGGTCATGTCCTTGGTGCCCGGAATCCCGAGGAGGACGATGTGTCCTCCGTTCCGGACCATGCGCAGCCCATCGTTCAGGGCGCGGCTCGACCCCGACTGCTCGAACACCACATCGACTCCGCCGGACGTGTCGCGGATCGTATCCTCGATGGCCTCCTCTCCACCCTTCGAGACATCGAAGACCTTCACGCCGACCCCTCCCCGCTCCTCGGAAACCGAACGGGCCCACTCACGGGCCTTCTCGAGCTGGAACGACCCGACCTCCGCAATGAAGATCCCGGACGCACCGACAAAATGGGCGACGGCCGCCGTCATCGCGCCGATCGGCCCGTATCCGAGCACGAGGATACTCCGGCCCGCCAGGTTGACCTTCTGGGTGGAGTGGACGGCGTTGCCCAGGGCATCGAGAAACGCTCCAACCTTGTGCGGAATCGCGTCCCTCGGCAGTGGGATGACGTTGGACGCGGGGACCTTCACGTATTCGGCGAAGCACCCGTCCTTCTGGTAGCCATAGATGATGGTCTTCTCACAGATGTTCCCCTGTCCCGTCCTGCAGTGAAAGCACTGCCCGCAGGTCTCGTGCATTTCGGCGGAGACGTAGGTCCCCTCCGCGGGTGGAGAGGGGACCCCCGGCCCGACCTCTGCCACCTCTCCGCAGAATTCGTGGCCGATGATCCGGGGGGTATCGTTGATCCAATCGCGGGCCGAAGGATCCCAGTTGTAGAGATGCCGGTCGCTGCCGCAGATCCCGGCGGCCAGGACACGGATCAGGACCTCTCCCTGACCCGGGATCGGGATCGGCATGTCCTCGGCCACCGCGATGGAGCCCTTCTCCTTCTTGCGTATGACGACAGCCCTCATCCGCCCCGTCACGATCCCCCCTTCCTGCCTTCCCCGGCCCCGCCGACCTCGAGTTGCGCCGATTTCGAATCGATCTCCTTCTGCAATGCTTCGCGAAACTTTCCCAGGTCCATCGGGCCCACGTCACCCCCGTCCCTCCGACGGACGGAAACGGTGCCCGCCTCCTCCTCCTTCGGGCCGAGGACGAGCATGTACGGGACCTTGGCAAGCTGCGCCTCCCGGATCTGCTTGCCGACCTTCAGTGGACGCCGATCGGCGACGGCCCGGATACTCGAATCCTTCAGAGTGGAGAGGACCTTTTCCGTATAGGTCTTCTGCTTCTCCTCGCTTACCGGTATCAGGCGCACCTGCTCGGGGGAGAGCCACGTGGGGAAGGCCCCGGCATGATGCTCGATGAGGATCCCCAGGAAGCGTTCGACCGACCCGTAAATCGCGCGATGGATCATCACCGGCCGGTGCTTGTTCCCATCCTCCCCTATGTAGTCCAGGTCGAACCGATCCGGCATCGAGAAGTCGATCTGAATCGTACCGCACTGCCACATCCGCTTGAGCGCATCCCGCACGTGGAAATCGATCTTGGGACCGTAGAAAGCGCCCTCTCCGGGACTCACATCGAAATCGACGTTCTTGAATTCCAGCGCGGATCGGAGGGCTCCCTCCGCCCTCTCCCACATCTCGGGGGAACCGATCGATTTGGCAGGCCGCGTGGAGAGCTCGACCCTGAAGTGGTCGAATTGAAAGTCCCGGTAGACCTCGAAGATAAGGTCGATCAGCTCGCTCACCTCTCCCTGGATCTGATCCGGCGTACAAAATATGTGGGCGTCATCGATCACGAAGGCTCGAACTCGAAAGAGCCCGCCGAAGACCCCGGACTTCTCGTTACGGTGGACCAGACCGAATTCGGCCAGCCGGAGAGGCAGATCGCGGTAGGACCGCATCCCGTGCCGGTAGACGCGTGTCGCTCCAGGGCAATTCATCGGCTTCACGGCGAAGGAACCCTCGTCAATCTCGGTGAAGAACATGTTGTCCCGGTAATGCTCCCAGTGTCCTGACTCTCGCCAGAGGGACTCGTTCAGGATCATCGGGGTCTGCACCCACTCGTACCCGGCCGAGTTCAGTTTCGACCGGAGATAATCGGTCACCTGCTGGTAAAGGACGGCCCCCTTGGGGTGCCAGAAGGCCATGCCCGGGGCTTCCGGTTGAAAGGAGAAGAGATCCAGCTCCTTTCCTATCTTTCGGTGGTCCCTTTTCTTGGCCTCCTCGCGCAGGGCGAGATACTCGTCGAGCTGTTCCTGATCGAAGAACGCCGTGGCGTAGATCCTCTGGAGCATCTCCCGCCTCTCATCCCCTCGCCAGTAGGCGCCCGCGATCTTGAGGAGCCGGAAGGACCGCAGCATCCCTGTCCGTGGCAAGTGGGGTCCCCGACAGAGATCGGTGTATTCCCCCTGTCGGTAGAACGAGATCACGGTGTCCCCGGAATCACGCACTACCTCCGACTTGAACTTCGCGCCCTGGCTTCGAAGGAGATCCTGGGCCTCCTCCTTCGACATCTCGATCCGATGGACGGGAAGGTCCTCGAGGGCGATCTTCCGCATCTCCTCTTCGATCTTCGGGAAGTCATCCGGAGTGAAGCTATCTGCTAGATCGAAGTCGTAATAGAATCCGTCCTCGATGACGGGACCGATGGCGAACTCCACCTTGCGAAAGAGGCGGCTGACCGCCTGGGCCATGACGTGAGCCGTTGTATGGCGCAGGACTTCGAGCCCTTCGACACTCCCCACGAGGACCGGCTCGAGGGTGCAATCCTCCTGGAGCGGCGTGTAGACGTCGACCACGTTGCCGTCGATCTTCGCCGCCACAGGGGGCTGATCGGAGGTGATCGACCCCATCACCTCCTCCGCACGGATCCCTGCGGGAACCTCCCTGACTTCCCCATGGGTGTCCCCATGAGTGTCCCCGCCTGTGTCCCCACCGAGCAGAGTCACCCGAATTTTGCGCGCCTCGTGCTCCGCCATCACGGAGTCCTCCGGTAGAAGGGGAGCTCGGAGAGCTTCGCCGGATATCTCCTCCCCTTGGATCTCACCTCGAACCGATCGGGGGGATCGAGCTGGTCATTCCGGATGTAGGCGAGAGCCACGACGCGATCCAGATCGAGGGATCGGACCGCGCTGGAGACCCAGCCCACTTCCAGCCCTTCCTTGAAGACAGGACTTCGCGGCGGAAGGGGCGTCTCCGCATCGATGATCAGGCCCTGGATCCGCCTTCGAACGCCACCCCGATGCGTGGCCCGGGCCACGACCTCCTGTCCGGGAAAACACCCCTTCTCCAGGCAGAGCCACTCTTCGAGTCTCGCTTCGAGTGGAATCGTCTCCTCCCCGAAGTCGGCCCCGTAGAAAGGGATCCCGGCCTCCACGCGGCAGACTTCCAGGGTGGTCCGACCGACTGGCGTAAGGCCGCCTCCAGCATCGATCGCCTCCCACACGGTCTGCGATCCCTTCGTCGGGATGAAGATGTCGAACCCCTCCTCTCCGGTCAGGCTCGAGCGCAGGACCTGGCAGGGGACCCCTTCGATATCGGTCTCGACAACATCTCGCGCACCCGGTAGGGAGCCGCCCGCCCCGAACAGGCGGCGCAAGGCATCGGGGGCGTGGGGACCGTGAACGGAGAGCACCACCGTCTGGGCGGTCCGATCCTCGATCTCGACATCACTGGAGAGAACGTACTTCTCGAGCCGGGCCTTGAGCGGACCCGGATTGGATGGAGCCACGTCCATGATCACCGCGTCGGACAGGATGACGACTCTCATATCCGCGATGATCTTTCCCTTCGGCGTGAGCAAGAGGGATGGCTCCCACCCCGGCGGAGAAACGTCTCGCACCTTCCCCGAGAGAAGTCTTTGGAGGAAATCTACGCGATCCTTCCCGAGGAATCTCAAGGTCCCGCGCGGAGTGAGATCGATCACGCCCGCCGATTGCCGCACGGCGGCGTGCTCCGCGGCGGGATCACCGAAATCGGCGGGCACCTTCCAGTCCGCCTCCTCCGTCCAGCGAGCCCCGCGCTGTTCCCAGACATTTCCGAGCGGAAGACTCCTCACCTTCCCGGTTCCCTCCTAGATTTCCTTCGGCGAAAATGGTGTGCGCGGCCATTCTATCCCTGCGCGAGATGCCTTGCAAGAGCCGCATCCCACCAACGTTACGAGAACGTAGAGCTGTAGGGGACTATAGACTGCCCGCCCGGGGAAACGCACCCTTTCGGTGTCCAGGGGTTGGACGCCCAGGGACTGTCCCCTTTTCTACTCGCGGACCTGGAGGAGGGTCTTGACCTCTCGCGCGAAGTCCTTCAGATCGAAGGGTTTCTCCATGCAGGCATCCGCGCCTGTCTGGATGATGCTCTCTCGGGGAAAGTCTTTCTTGAACCCCGTCACGATGAATATCTTCATCCCCTTCAATGTCGGTTGGGCTCGGATCTTTCGACACACCTCGAGGCCATCGAGCTGGGGCATCTTGATGTCCAGGATCACGAGGTCCGGCTTGATCTTTCCGATCAGGTAAAATGCCTCGTACCCGTCTGCAGCCACTTCGATCTCACATCCCTTCACCTCTTTCGTCAGCACTCGGGTGACCAGCTCGCGGATCGCTGAATCATCATCGGCAATGAGAATCCTCTTGTTCCTTTTGGCAGGAAGCATTTCCTCGTCGACGGGAATCTTGTACTTGGAAACAAACGTTCGGAAATCCTCGCGGCGGATCCGATGATGGCCTCCGGGGGTGGTGTAGGAACCCAGCTCACCCTGCTTGATCCAGCGCAGCACAGATACCTTCGACACGTGGCACTGGTCGGCGACCTGCTTGACGGTCAGGGGCTTTTCTTTCGGCATTCTTCACTCCCCCCCAAAATTTTTGATCAACGTTTGAACCAGTTGTTTTGTTTAGTAGACTTCTTCCGTTTGTAGAATTATACCCCAGGCCAAGGTGGGTCGCAACAGCTACGTCATGCCGAGGTCATGATTGTAAGATTTGTGGTCGCAAAGGCTTGTGAATCGAGATCGGCTATGAGGCAGGCCCTCGATTGGCCCGCCTTGACGCCAGATCAGGCCCGTTGTAGGCTTCCCTGAGGCCTTGGAGGCCCGATTTCAGGATCCCGACCCCCCGGAGCGGAGCAGGAAACCCATGTCGGATGCCGTCGTAATGGTGGAATTTCGCTGCGGAGCGTGCGGAAGCAACCTTCGCCTTCCCGCCTGTCTCATGGGGCAGAAGAGCCGTTGCCCCTCTTGTCGCGGGACTATTCTCGTCCCGGACGTGGTCTCCTCCGGCAGACCCGTCGCCCATCGACTCTGCAGTCTCTGCGCCACCGTCGTCCCCCCCGAAACCACCAAGTTCCAAGGGCTTGAGGAGATCTTCTGCCCTCTCTGCCTCTCGCGGATATGCGCGATGAGCGACAGCACGATCCTCCGCGATGTGGGCATCCGCGACGAGCCTTTTCCCCCTACCGAATAGCAGGATACGTCCCTCGGAACCCTTCCCCAGGTAGTTGTGTCTCAACCTCCGATCAGGTATGCTGCGCGCGATCCAGTTCACCCAGATCGGGCGAGACGCCGCCGCGAGGTTCTGATGCAGCGGAGAGAACAGAAGCGTGCCCACATGAAGTTCCCCGTGTTCCTGCGGGCCGAGGGGACGAAGGGCGCCATCGAAGTCGGCGGGACGGACTTCAGTCCTGCAGGCGTGTTCGTCGTGACACGAACCCCTCCGGCGAAGGGAAGCCGATTCCAGCTTGAGTTCGATTTGGGCGCGGGCGATGGAAAGATCCGCGTGGACGCGAGGTGTGTCCGATCCGTGACTGCCAAGGAAGTGAAGGACGAATCAAAGTGGGGAGCCGGACTGGAGTTCACCCGCATAGACGAGAGTGATCGGGCTCGCCTGGAGGAGTGGGTCGAGAGATTCCAGGCGTTCGAGAAGAACGCCCCGATCCCCTTGGAGGCCCCGGCCCCCGAGCCCGAACCTGGCGCCCCGAAGAACGAAATCGAGGTCCGGCTTCGTCTGCAGGGATTCGAGTACCTGACGCGGCATCAGGATGTGAAGATGACATCGGATGGGCTGTTCATTGGCACCGATGCCCCACTGCCTACCGGTTCTCAAGTGGATCTCGAACTCGAAGACAAGGCCGTTGGCCATGTGCACCGGGTCAAGGGCCGCGTGGAGACTCTGGTGACAACGAAGATTATCGGAAAAGAAGGTCCTTCGCCGGGGATGACGATTCGAATTACCGGCGCCAACGAGCAGACACGGGAGTTCCTGAAAGGGCTCTACCAGAGAACAGCCAGACCCTTCATGTCCTAGCCATCCGGCTCTAGCTTCTTCCTCAAGAGATCAGCCGATCTGAACCTGATTCCGCCCCGCTCCCTTGGACCGGTAGAGGGCTTGGTCCGCTCTCTGCAGGATTTCCCGCGGCATCTGGGGTGGTTGGTAGACGGCCAGGCCCGCGCTGATGGTGATGGGGATCGCCTTCAGAGGATCGACCTTCCTCCCGAGTCTCTCGCCGATCTCCGCGAGCTGCTCGGGAGAGAGGTTGCCCAGGAGATCGGTCGGCGTGACCTCGAGATCACGGACCCTCCGGATGACCTTCTCCACGGCCACCTTCGCCCCCTCCAGAGTCGTTTCCGGCATCAGGAGGCAGAACTCGTCCCCTCCGTAGCGCGCGGCCAGATCGACGGCGCGGATATTGACCCTCAGGAGCTCCGCGACCCGTTCCAGGACCCCGTCTCCGGCCAGGTGGCCGAAAGTGTCGTTGATGGCCTTCAGGTGGTCGAGATCCAGCATGGCCAGAGCGAAGGTCTTCTGATCGCTCGCCTTCCTGTAGCGGAGCATGCGCCGCACCTCCTTGGCCAGCTCGTTCTGGAAGTGCTGGTGGTTGTAGAGGCCGGTCATCCCGTCGGTGATCGACAGGCGTTCGAGCTGCTCCCCTTTCTTCCGGAGCTGCCTCGTCCTCTCCTCGACCTTTACCTCCAGGGCGCGCGTCCACTTCACGATCTCGTCCTTCGCCGCGAGGAGGAGGTGATTCGTCCGCTTGATGTCGTCGAAGAGCTGGACATTCTCCATGCAGACCGACGCCTGGCTGCAGATCACCATCAGGAACTCGAGGTCCTCCTCGACGAAGGGCGAGAAAGGCCTCGTTCGATGCACACTGACGACGCCCAGGTTCCGCTCTGACGTCTTCAACGGCACGCACATGGCGGAACGGATCTTTTGTGCCGACACACTCTTCCGACCCTCATACCGCGCGTCCTCCGTCGCGTCCGATGTAAGGATGGCCTTTCCTTCACGGAGAGCCTCCTCCGCCATCGTCAGGCTCAGGGCCGCCCGATTCTCATCCATTCCCTCGGGCACCCACACAGCCTGGGGGACAAGCTCCCCATTCTCATCTTCGGCGAGAATGCATCCTCGATCGGCGCGAACCGCATCGACGACCAGGTCCAGCGTCCTCTTGAATAGCGCCTGGGGATTCCGGATCGTCATCAGCACTTCGCTGATTCGATGGATCGTGGAGAGTTTACGGTGCGCGGCACGAATTCGGCGCGGGTCCTTCTCCTCGGTCTTGAGGAAGTCGATATCTCCGCTGCCGATCCGGATCTTGAAGACCTTTTCGGTCGGCGGGCCCTCATCTTCGACGGTGGCATCGTCGAGTGAGCGGTCTGCCACGTTGCCAATCTCGAACAAGAGGACCGTGCCTCCGATCTGGATCTCGTCTCCGTCCTGAAGGACCCCTTCCCGGATCAAGACTCCGTTCAGGCGCGTTCCCTCGGCGGCGCCAAGGTCCCGGATCAGATAGTCGCCTCCGTTGGCCGTCAGAATCTCCGCGTGATGGCTCGCCGCCTTCTCCTCCTCGATCCGGATACTGCTCTCCGGATCACGGCCAATCGACGTGGAACCCTTTCCGAGAGGGATCGACGTCCCTGGGTCCGGACCGTTCTTGAGAATGATACTTGGCATGGATGGAAGCCTCGGGGGCGAGAACTGCTCCCCTATCACGTCCCTACCCTGAGCCTGCAGATCGCCAAAGTATAGGCCATTGGAAGAGATGCGGCCAGTAGGACGAGTCCCGCCGGGCCCCCGTCGGGCAACGAAAAGGGCCCCGGAAGCGCTTCCTGGGGCCCGATGATCTCGCCGGAGGCAGGCTAGAAGAAGATGATGATGCCCGTCTCGGTATCCGCGAAATTAGCCCCGTAGAGGAGGAACTCGTCGAGGACGGGGTGCATCAGGGCGGCCAGGATCGGGTTCTCGAGCTGTGCCGTATCCACGGTGAGCACGGTGAAGTCGACCGTTCCGTTGTTCACCGCCCCCTGGAGCCGCGGTGGACTGGGGGGAGGCAAGACGTTGGCCAGATCCAGCGTGCCTTCGACGTCATACATCGTGACTCCGTCGAAGTCGCCGTCGGTGATCGGGAAGACGCCGTCGTTTACGAGAAGGAATGCGTTGTCCGCATCGTCGATGCGGCTCTCGTTGAGGAAGGAAGGCAGGCCGGAGACTCCGCCGAGGATCCGACCGCCGGTCACGAACAGTGCATCCCCGTCGGTGACGGCGTTGAACGGGATCGGATCGAAGCCTACGGCTACCGCAACACCGCTCGCGTTCTCAAAGGCCGCCGTCTGGACGGCCGATACGTTCTCGGTGTGCGCTCCGTGATCATGTCGCAGAAGCGATACCGAAGATCCGGACCCGTTCCGGACGCTCGATTCGGCTGCACCCGTCTGGACTACATCGACGATGCAGGCAACATTGCCGCCAGGGCCGGCTGTTATATCGAACTCGATGAGCAGAGTCAGCTTCTCCCGGACGGTTCCCGTGCTCATTCCGTCGGGCTCGATCGTGATTCCCGTGAAATCCACAAGCGTGGTCGCCGTGGGGGCCGGATCATTCGTGAAGTTCCTGGTCCAGTTGATCTTCCGCTCGATGGTCACGACGGCGAACGACTGGCCCGTCCCGCTCGGGGCGAGGAAGTCCCGAGCGCCGAATGGAGGAGCCAGAAAACGAATCGTGGGAGCCCCGAACGTCCCGACGAAGTCCAGGAACTGACGCGACATATTGCTCTCGTCTCTTATGGTGTAGAAGAAGGTCCCCGACCCGTCGGTGTTACGAGTCTCGTTCGAATCTGCTCGCACGTCTGCCACCGTGCCCGAGTGGGCATCCCCCGATGCGGAGATCGGGATGGACTGGGAATCGATGTCCCTCTCGAAGGGGTTGTCTATCGGGGTCGCCCCGCAGGTCATCGAAAAGACGGCCACGCCCGCCCTCAGGTCCGTCTTGACGTCGTCGAAGAGATCCCGAACGGCCGGCGGAAAGGGGCTCTTCTTTTTCGAGCTACTTCCGCCTCCACATCCGACCGCGACCACGGCCGCCAAGAAGATAGCTACCACCACGGTCCTGCCGACGTACTGCATGGCTCCTCCTTTCCCCCGGGGGGACCGCCGAGCGATCACGAGCGCCCAGAGTAAACGACGGACCTCCGTACGGCAACCTTTCGACCTGATTCGCCGGCCTCGCGGGATCGCCCGGCAGCGGACGGGACGAGGCGGAATCCAGGTCACGCGGGAGGCTGTCTCGTCATCTTGAGGAGAACGATGGCGGCGACGACTCCGATCGACATGACCACGCCATTGGCGAGCATTCCGTACGAAAGTCCCCCGAATCTTTCCGAGATCACCCCGGTGGCGGCGGACCCTGCCGCTCCCACGCCAAAGGAGAGCGTGAAGGCTATCCCGAAGGCGAGACTCCTTCGACGGCTCGAGGTGTACCGCGCCACGAGCCCGTTGCCGACCGGCTGCAGCATGAAATAGAAGAAACCGAAGGCGGCCGAGGCGGCGACCAGGGGACTTCCGGGAAGGATCCCCATCAGGATCAGCGAGGCGGTGGTGAGGATCGTGAGGGCCAGGCAAAGCGACGGCAGCGAGAATTTGTGGGAGAGATGGCCCCCGATCCATTGCCCGAGCACCCCCGAGACGAGAGTCAGCCCCGCGAGCTGTCCCGCCCGGGTCGCCGCCGGCATATCAGGATGGAAGAAACCGAAGATCGGCCCCTTGATCGATTCCTGGAGGAATTTGGGGAGGAACGTCAGTGTTCCCCGGTAGACGAATCCTAGGATCAGGAGGAGTCCGAAGAGGGCGATGAGCACCGGCCAGGTGGACCCTTCTCCATCCTCGGACTCCCCGATCGGCGTGCTCCCGTCATCTTTTCGCAGAAGGAGGACTCCCGGGACGAGGAACAGCCCCGGAATGACCAGGGTCAGGTATGCAGCGCGCCACGTGTCGAAGGAGTCGGCCAGCCACCCGGCCAGCACCGGGGCGGTGAAGATGGCTACCGAACCCGCCATGCCATGATACCCGAGAGCCTTCCCCCGCATGCTGACCGTTCGCGTGAGCAGCGTGAGCCCGGCGGGATGGTAGAAGCTCCCGAAGATCCCGAGGAGGGCGAATCCGACCAGGGCCTGATGGAGGGTGCTCGACAGGCCGATCACGATGGAGGCGATCGAGGCCCCGACGAGATAGATCGCTATCACGAGCCGGGCGCCGATACGGTCGACGAGCAGGCTTGCGGGGAGGGCCCCCAGACCGAACAGGATCGGGGCGAGGGTCCCGAACCAACCGATGTCGGCGTCGGAGAGTCCGAACTCCACGGAGAGGGGGATGGCCACCCCCCCGAACGCCAGGATGAAGAGGTGGGCCTGTCCGTGGGCGAGAGAGGTGATCAGGACAACCTTGAAGTCCCGGCCGGTCACGAAGATCCCACCATGGACCCTACATCCTCTCGATCGGCTGCATGCCGATCACGCGGAGCCCGGCGGCGAGGACCTGCTTGACGGACCAGAGCAGGAGGAGGCGCGCCTCGGCCAGGGGGGCAGCCTCGTCCTTGACTCGAAGCACCGGGTAGGCCACCGAGACGGCCCGAGCCAGATCGAGGATGAACCGGCAAATGATGGATGGCTCCCGGTTTCGGCCGGCCTGCTGCAGGACGGAAGGATACCGCTCGAGCAGCCTGAGGAGCGTCGCCGCCTCGTCCTCGACGAGGAGCCCGGGATCAATCCGATCCGGGACCTCGATCCCGCACTTGCGGAGGATCCCCTCCATGCGAGCATGGGCGTATTGAAGGTAAGGGCCCGAATCTCCATCGAAGCTCAGGAGACGATCCCAGTCGAAGTTAACATCCTTGATTCGCCGCCCCGAGAGGTCGTTGAAGATCACGGCTCCCAGTCCGACGGCCTCCGCCACCGACTCCTCGTCCTCCAGATCGAACCGCTTCTCCACGCTCTCGCGCATCGTCCGCAGGGCCCGATCTCTCGCCTCGTCAAGGACCTCCTCGAGGAAAATCAGGGTCCCGTCTCGCGTCTTCATGCCGAGGATGTGTCCGAACTCGACATGCTCGCACCGGTCCCACCAGGAGTACCCCAGCTTCCGGATCAGCCCGAAGAGTTGCCGGAAGTGAAGCTTCTGCGGGGCGCCGACGACGTAGATCAGGCGGTCGAACTGGTAGGTCTCGTAGCGGTATTTGGCCGCCGCCAGATCCCTCGTCAGATAGAGGGTCGTCCCGTCGGACTTGCGGATCAGGCAGGTGGGAAGACCGTCGAGATCGACGACCAAGGCACCTTCGTGCTCCTTGGCCACCCCCTTCTCCTCGACCTCACGCACCGCCTCCTCGGCTTTCTTGTTGTAGAACGACTCCCCCGCATAGGAGTCGAAGGAGATGCCCAGGCGGTGATAGATCCGCTTGAATTCCTCCAGAGAAAGCTCGCGGAAGCGCTTCCAGAGGGTCAGGGCCTCCTCTTTCCCATCCTCCAGTTCGCGAAAGCGCTCCCGTCCATCTACGTCGAGCGACTCGTCTGTCTTGGCCTCCCGATGGAATCGAGTGTTCAGCCCGTACAGGTATTCGATCGGGTCCTTCTTCAACGCCTCTTCATCGCCCCAGCGTCGGTAGGCGGCGATCATCTTGCCGAACTGTGTTCCCCAGTCCCCCAGGTGGTTGATCGAGACCGTCCGATATCCGAGGGCGTCGAATATGTTGCGCAGGGCGGCCCCTATGACGGTCGAGCGCAGATGGCCGATCCCGAACGGCTTGGCGATGTTGGGATGCGAATAGTCCAGGAGTATCGTCTTGCCCTTCCCCTCCTCCGATCGACCGTAGGCCTCGGCCTGCTGCCGTATGAGCGGAAGGACTTCTTCGGCCATCCTCCTCACGGGAATGCGGAAGTTCAGGTAGGCTCCGGTCGGGTTCGGCGTGAAGTCCTCTGACTCGGCGAGCTTCTCTGCCAGGTCCTTGGCGATCGCCGGGGGTCCCTTTCTCAAGGACTTCGCCAGGACGAAGCAGGGGAAGGCATACTCCCCATGCTGGGGGTCCCGCGGCGTCTCGATCAGGCCCCGGATCTCTTGTTCCGGCAGGCCGGTGGGCCCGCGCAGGGCGGCGACGATCTTTTCCAGGAATACGCTCATTCTGGCCCGAAACAGGTTCGGATAGACAAGAGGAGAGGCGGGATTATAGCCCCGGAGCCTCGGCCGGACAACGGACCGTGAAGCCCCAGGACGGGGCCTCGGAGGCCGAAGGACGCCCGAGGGGCCTTGCCAGGGGGGCGACAATCTTCCTTGACTTGGGCCCGTCGGATGCCATCATGGCCGTTCGTCACGCGATACGCCGGAGGGACCGGGTGGGGGGTGCTCACCTGATCATCCTGCCACTTCCCACTCATGGAGGGCTCTACCAATGCGTTGGCTTCTCATAGCGTCTATGCTCTTCCTGCCCCTGACCTTTGCGTGCACCAGCGATTCGGGGGGATCAGACGCCACGGAATCCGCCGGGTTCAAGTGCGGATCATGCGACAAGACATCCGACACCGCGACGGAGTGCTGCGGTGCCCCGATGGCGGCCATCTAGGCCGGTCTCGAGGATCTATAGAATGGGTTGTCCTGCATCAGGTCAGGTGCTGGACAGATTCGACACCGCTCGGAAGTTCTGCTGAGGCGGAGGGCGCCCAGGCAGTCCCGGGCAACGCCAAGTTGGAGGAATGGTCTCATGAGATGGCTACTGATAGCATCGCTTCTCTGCCTGCCGATGGGAATGGCCTGCACAGGTGGCGCGGATGAGAAGACGGATGACTCGAGCACCGAAGCAGCCATGAAGTACGAGTGCAAGGGTTGCGGGACAACGTCCGATGGTCCGGCGAAGTGCGACTGTGGCGCCGATATGACCCCGGCCGAGTAGGCCCCTGTCAGACCAATAAGTGACTTGAAGGGCTGGGGTCCGACAGGACCCCGGCCCCGATCCCCGGATCAATTTCCCCGCGGAACTCCCGTATGAACGGACACGGCCACTCCAGCGAAACGCCTGAACCTAGCCCTACCCCCCAGGGAGCGCAGACCCGGGATCCTCGATTCGCCGTCTTCGGTCTCAACCTCCTGGTAAAAATGGTGATGCACCCGCCCGTGGACCAGGTCGTCCACTGCCCCAAGGGGGGTCACATTCTCTATGGCGACGTGATCGCCCACGGGGACGGCTTCGACCCGGATTCAAAGAGTTTTCGTCCGATGCCGGAACCCGGCAGCCTCGTCACCTTCGAGGAAGGATCGGAGACGGTGGAAGGTCACTCCTTCTACATCGACGAGCAGGAGTACCGGATCATCCATGCGGACGCTCTCCTGGTCGGTTTCTCGCCGGATTGATTTCATCTCGCTCCTGGGCGACCGCGGTAAGTCTTTGACACTCCTTTTCATATAGTGCTAGAATTTCGCCCGACCATGCTCGGAGGGGGCTTTGGGTGCCAGCTTCTACGCTATCTCGCTCTTCTTTCGGGAGCTGATCCGATCGACCGGCGAAACGATCCTGCTGGGGGTCGAATCGATCCTCTGGATTCGCAGGGCGCCACGCCAGATCGGCGAGATCCTGAACCAGCTCCACATCTGTACCTTCAAGGCGCTGCCAGTCGTTTCCGTCTTCGGAGCCTTCACGGGAATGGTCGTGGCGCTCCAGACGGGAAACTCGCTCAAGACCTTCGACGCGCAGGACATGGTTGGGGGTGTAAACGCCATCTCCCTGGCGAGGGAGATGGGACCGGTGATGACATCGATCATCCTCGCCGGACTTGTGGGTTCCGCGATGGCGGCGGAAATAGGCACTATGAAGGTCTCGGACGAGATCGACGCCTTGACGGTCATGTCGATCAGCCCCGTCCGGTACTTGATGATGCCCAGGTTGGTGGCCCTGACGCTCGCCTGCCCTCTGCTGACGATCTATAACGACGTCCTGGGCTTCATCGCGGGTGGGTTGATCGCCGCCACGCAACTGGGAGTCGACCCTGACACCTACCTCAATGTGGGGAAGGCGATGATCGACAACTCGGACATCTACTCCGGGCTTGCCAAGTCCTTGCTCTTCGGGGTGATCATCGCCACGATTTCGTGCAACGAGGGGATGAAGGCCGAGGGAGGAGCCCTCGGGGTGGGGAGGGCGACGCGGTCGGCCGTGGTCAAGTCCTTCCTCTGGATCATCATCTTCGACTATTTTCTGGCCAGCCTCTTCACACAGTTCGTGTACTGATGATCAAGCTAGAGAACGTGCGAAAGAGTCTGAGCGGGAGGGAGATCCTGAAGGGGGTCACCTTCGAGATCCCGAAGGGGAACACCTTCGTGATCATCGGCCGGAGCGGCACGGGCAAGAGCGTGACGATCAGGCACGTGGTCGGCCTCATGAAGCCGGATTCCGGCAAGGTCTTCATGGATGGCCAGGACATCTCGGACCCGGAAACCGTCGATCTTCCCGCCCTCCGATCGAAGATCGGGCTCCTCTTCCAGGAGGGAGCGTTGCTCGCCTCCCTGACCGTAGGGGAAAACGTCGCCCTTCCCCTCGTCGAAAACGAGCGACCATCCGAGGAAGAGGTGAAGGAGCGAGTCGCCGAGGCGCTCAGGCGCGTCGAGATGGCGGAAGATCATCACAAGTACCCGTCCGAGATCAGCGGCGGGATGAAGAAGCGAGTCGGATTGGCTCGCGCCATCATCCGGCGTCCGGAAATCATGCTCTACGATGAGCCTACCTCCGGCCTGGACCCGGTGATGGCGACCACGATCAACCTCCTGGTGCGCAAGATGCAGAAGGACCTGGGCGTCACCTCGATCGTCGTGACCCACGACATGGAAAGTGCGTTCATGGTGGGAGACCAGATCGGTATGCTGTACCAGGGAAAGATCATCGAGGTCGGCACTCCCGAGGAGATTCGAACCTCGTCAAATCCGATCGTCCGTCAATTCATCAAGGGAGACGTCGAAGGGCCGATCACCACGGCCGGGTAGATCGATTCCGGGCCATCTAATGGAGCCTCTTCGGGATGCGAAAGTCACTCCTCGTCGGAACACTCTTCTTCATCGGAATCGGGGCTCTCGTCGTCATGACGGTCGTCCTCACCGACTGGACGCCGCGTGGGTTCGCTTTCACCATCAACTTCTCGAACGTCTCCGGACTCGTGAAGGAGAACCCCGTCTTCTATCACGGCTACAAGGTAGGAAAGATCAGGAGCATCGAGTGGAGGAAGGACGGGACACTCAAGGTCAAGGTCCGGATCCTCGAGGACCTGGACATCCCCCACGAATCGGAGTTCGTCGTGGAGGATTCGAGCTTCTTCGGGGGGAAGCAGCTTCGCATCCTCGACCCTGTCAGACCATCCGGAGCCTCCATCCGGGGGGGCGATGTCCTCGTGGGTCGCGGGGAATCGCGACCCCTCCTCGAAACGATGAAGGAGGCGGTGCAGAACGTCCAGGAGATCGTGGAGATCGGTCGCGAGGATCTCATCGCCGCTCTCTCCAGCCTTCGGAAGGCCCTCGACGGAATAGCCGAGGGAGAGGGAACGCTCGGGCAGCTGATTCAGAATCCCTCGGTCTACGAGACCCTGCAGGACGCGATGGAAAATCTGAAGGAGATCGCCGAGGAGCTGAACGATCCGAGGTTCATTGAACAGGTGAAACAGGCCGCCGAGACGATGAACCGAATTCTGAAGAGCCTGGACGAGGCGAATCTGGGCCGGACCGTCAAGGAGATCGGAGATACGGCGGCGACCGCCGGCGAGCTCCTCAATCGCGTCCAGAAGGGTCCGGGCAGCATTCACCGCCTCATCTACCGTGAGGATCTCGTGAAAAACTTGGAGGTCCTGACCGGCAGGCTCTCCAGAGGCGAAGGAACCATCGGCAGGCTGTTAGCGGACGACACCCTCTACCGCAAACTGGAGGAGACTCTGGAACCCCTCCCCGGGATTGAAAAGAAGGTCGACCAGATCGCCGAGAGGCTGCTGTCCACCGAATCAACGGTGGGGAAGCTCCTCGATAGCGCGGAGCTCTACGACAACGCCAACGAGGCGATGGAAGCTCTGATAAACACGCTCGGCGTCGCTTCGCGAACATCCGTTTCCGTCGGCATCGCGTACAGGCATACGTTCGAGCAGGAGCTGGGGATCGCGAAGATGTTCCTCCGCCTGATCCCGCGTGGCAATCGCTACTTCCTCGTGGGCGGCAGCTTGATGAATCCCAGCAGCGGCGGCCCGATCATCTTCGATGAAGATGATCAGGATGAAGGAAAGGCGATCGTGCAGGTGGACGTTCAGATCGCCCAGATTCTTTTTTTTGGCCGGGAGGATCTCAACCCCTGGAACGACGTCGCCGTTACGATGCGGGTGGGGCTGATCGAGGGCAAGCCCGGCGGTGGCCTCGACGTCGATTTCCTCCAGGCCTTTCGCTTCACCGTCGAGGCGCGTGACACGCACAGGGACCAGGACAAGTTCGATGAGCAGATCGACAGGTTCTTGCTCCGCTCGGAGCTCTCCGTGAGGATCTGGAAGTATTTCCGAGTCTACGCGGGTGTGGACAACATCGTCGAGGACGCGGGGTTCCTCGCCGGCGTCCAGGTCGAGTGGTTCGACGAGGACATCAAGGGCCTCGTATCTCTCCTTGCCACGGCCTTCTAGATCAACCGAGGGCTTGAAAGAGCTGCAGAGCCGACCCTATAATAGTCCGCTTATCCCTCTGGATGTGTGGGT
The DNA here is from genome assembly GCA_027296055.1 of Planctomycetota bacterium. Classification (GTDB taxonomy): domain Bacteria; phylum Planctomycetota; class JAPUJT01; order JAPUJT01; family JAPUJT01; genus JAPUJT01. The sequence goes on from JAPUJT010000169.1 coordinate 80,537, forward strand.
TTTCAGCTGCCCGGGTCAAGGCGGCGGGAGAGGGAGACCCAACGAACAGGCTCGGGGGCCCACTTCAACAGCGGTATAGAATCGATGCCCAAGCTGTACGTCAAAGAAGGCTGGAACAAGGGCGCCTACTATGACATCCCGGAGGGGAAGGTCACCATCGGCCGCTCCTCATCCTGCAAGATCCGCGTCAAGGACTTCGACGTCTCGCGTGTCCACTCGGAGATCACGATGCGCGACAACGGCGTGGTGACGATCCGAGACCTTCAGAGCAAGAACGGGACCCTGGTCAACAACTCTATCGTCGAGGAAGCGCAGCTCAAGGCCGGCGACGAGACGCGCGTCGGGAACACGGTCTTCGTCTTCATGACCGATAAGGAGACGGACATCCCCAGCGAGGGGATCGACCTGGAGCCGATGCCCGACGAGCCGGAAGCCCCGATGCAAACGATCATCGGGATCCAGCAGTCGAGCCTGTTCGAGGAGAAGGAGGGCGCCAAAGACGAGGGGACCCAGGCCCTCCAGCGGGCGAAGACGAACCTGAAGCTCCTCAACCAGATCCATCAGGGAATCGCCTCCGAGATGGAGCTGTCTCGAGTGCTCGAGAAGATCATGGACCTCGTCTTCGAGAAGATGACACCGGATCAGGGGTTCATCCTCCTCCTCGACGAGAAGTCCGGAAAGCTGGTTCCGCGATTCTCCCGCAACAAGAAGGGACAGACCTCGTTCTCCGACATCGGCGTATCGAGGTCGATCATCAACCGGGCGCTGAAGGACGAGGTCGCGATTCTCAGCCAGGATATATTCGGCGGCGGCCAGCAGTCACAGAGTATCGTGCAGTTCAACATCAAGAGCGCGATGTGCGTTCCGCTGAAAGCGAAGGAACACATCCTCGGCGTCCTCCAGGTGCACAACCGGCTCACTTCTCCCGATTTCAGCGACGACGATCTCGAGCTTCTCACCGCGATCTGCAACATGACGGCCATGGCGATCGAGAATGCGAAGCTCTACCAGGACGTCCAGAAGGAAGTGAAGCGCCGCAGCGACCTGTCCAAGTACTTCTCTCCTCAGCTCGTCGAGCAGCTGATGGAAGGGAACCTCGACATGAATATGAAGGGGCAGAAGGAAAAGCTATCGATCCTCTTCTCCGACATTCGAGGGTTCACCCGGCTCTCGGGAGATCTCGCCCCGGAGATGCTCGTTGACATGCTCAACGATCACCTGTCGATGTTGACCAACGTGCTCTTCAAGCATCAGGGATTCCTCAGCAAGTTCCTCGGAGACGGGCTGATGGCAGTGTTCAGCGTGCCGCGTGCCCATCCGGACGACGGCCAGAAAGCCGTCCGCGCTGCCCTCGAGATGCAAGAGCGCAACAAGCAGCTGAACGATAAGTGGGCGAAGGAGGGCAAGAAGATCTTCCCGGTGGGGATCGGCATCAATACGGGAATCGCCATGATCGGAAATGTGGGGGGAGAGCAGCTCGAGTTCGCCATCCTGGGCGACGTGGTCAATGTGGCGGCCCGCCTCTGTTCCAAGGCAAAAGCCGATGAGGTGCTCATCTCGAGATCCACGAAGGATGAGCTCCCGGACACGTTCGAAGTGGAGGGACCCCAGCACCTCGAGTTGAAGGGGAAGGTCGAGACCACGGAAGCCTACAGCGTCCTTCGGGAATTACAGTCCTTTTCCGTCTGACCTCCCTTACCGCATCCGCTGCAAGTGAAGAAGAAGAATCCAGGTCCGATGATCCCTCTGGAAGAGGCCCTGCGGATCGTTCTCGAGCGATGCCCGCGGCTTCCCAGCGACGAGGTCTCCCTTTATCAAGCGCCAGGGGCCGTTCTCGCGGAGGAGATACGCTCCGACCGGGACTATCCGCCCTTCACTCGATCGGCCATGGACGGGTTCGCCGTCCGAGCGAGCGACACGGAAAATCCTCCCAGGACCCTGAGCGTCGTGGAAGAGATCCGCGCTGGACAGACGCCCGAAAGATCCGTCGGCGCGGGTGAGGCGAGCTCGATCATGACCGGCGCCCCGTTGCCCGAGGGTGCCGATGCGGTGATCCCTGTGGAGCAGACGGAGCCGCAGGGAGATCGATCCGTGGTCCTGCAGGCGCAGGTCCAGCCCGGCCAGCACATATGTCTTCAAGGAGAGGACATGATCGAGGGCGCCGTCGCGATCGAGGAGGGGACGCGGATCCGCCCGGAAGAGATCGCCGTGCTGGCCGCCCTGGGCCGCGATCGACCGAAGATCTATCGGAAGCCGTCGGTGGCGATCCTGTCGACCGGGGACGAGCTCGTCGATGCAAGCGCAGAGCCCGCCTCCGGTCAGATCCGCAACTCCAACGGGTATGCGCTCTGGGCACAGAGCCGATCGATGGGAGTGCCTGCCCATCTGCTAGGCATCGCTCCGGATCGACCGGAGGTGATCGAGGAGAAGATCCGGGAGGCGCTGCAGGATGATCTCGTCCTCATTTCCGGCGGCGTGTCGATGGGAGAGTATGACCTGGTCGGTCAGGTACTCACCTCCCTCGGTCTCGAGCCGGGCTTCGAGCGGGTGGCCATCAAGCCGGGAAAGCCCACCATCTTCGGAACGATCGGCGGCAAGCCGGTCTTTGGCCTGCCGGGAAACCCCGTCTCTGGATTCGTGATCTTCCACATCCTCGTTCGCCCCGCGATCGAAAAGATGATGGGCATTCGTCGCCCCGCCTGGGATGAAAGGGAGGCGGTCCTGGAGGAGGGGAACCTGAAGCCGACAAAGAGGTGGCAGTTCCTGCCGGCGATCCTGCGTCGTGAGGGGAAGGGTTACCGCGTCCGCAGGGTCCCCTGGAAGGGATCCGGCGACATCTTCGGGCCATCTCGCGGAAACTGTCTCGTGCAGGTTCCGATCGACTCTCCTCCCCTTGGACCGGGGGATGCAGTTCGAGTGATCCCTCTCCAGGAGAGCCTGTAGTCCATGGCGGCAGGAAGTATCAAGGCGAAGGATTCGCTGGCGGTTCGGCTCGGCCTCGCCGTGCTCTCGAGCATCCTTTTTCGCCTGTCGTTTCCAACGCCTTCCCTGATCCCCCTCGCCTGGATAGCTCTCGCCCCCCTCTTCTGGGTGTGCGTCCGGGCGACCCCACGACGAGCTGCCGTGGCCGCCGGCCTGTCTGGCCTTCTGGTCGCCCTCCTATCTCTCCCCGGATTCCGCCACCTGACCTGGGCGGCCTATCTGGCCCCTGCCTGCGTCGGCGCGGTCTATTACGCCGTCGTCGGCGCCGGGATCTCCTGGGCATCCAACCGGGATGGGATTCCGCTGATCATCACGGCCCCTACTTTCTGGACAGCCTACGAATTCCTCCGTTCGGTGATCCCGGTGATCAAGTTCCCCTGGCTCCTCGCCGGTCAGACCCAGGTGAGCTGGACGACCTTGATCCAGGCGGCGGATCTCGGCGGCGTTTATCTCCTCTCCTTCCTGGTCATACTCTTCAACGCGTACCTCGCCAGCGTGGCCCTCGCCTGGCGTGAGCCCCGCCGCAGGGAGAAGACGATCGTCCTCGGGTGGATACCGCTGGGCCTGGTGCTCGTCACGCTTCTGTACGGTGTGATCCGGATCCGAACCATCGAGGTGGAGACCGGCCCCAAGGTGGCACTGATCCAGGGAAACGTACCTCAAGCTATCAAGCTGGATGATCAGGGGCAGAAGATGCTCCAGGAGTACATGAACCTCACCCGCCGGGCCATCCCGGAGGATCCGGATCTCATCGTCTGGCCGGAGACGATGTACCCCTATCCGATCGACCCGGCGGAGATGACCGAGTTTTCCGATCCCGAGAGGAAGGCGTATCTGGGAGTGAGGGAGAGTCTCCTTCGGACAGCGCGGGGGAGAGACATCTCATTCCTGATCGGCGCTATTCGCGCGGTCGGCGACGACATGAGGAACAGCGCCTATCTGTTTTCGCCTGACGGGACGATTCTCGGACGCTACGACAAGATAGATCTCGTTCCCCTCGGGGAGACGATTCCCTTTCACAAGGCCTGGCCAGCACTCGGAAAATTCATCAGCAAGAACTTCCTCCCCGAGGGATTCGGATCCCTCGAACCGGGCGAACGGGTGGAGATTTTTGAACTGGGTCGGCACAAGTTCGCCGTGTCCATCTGCTACGAGATCTCGTTCCCCAACCTCGCCCGAGAGGCGCGGGCAGGAGGGGCGGACTTCATCGTGAGCATCTCCAACGATGCATGGTTCGAGGACGGGGCCGAGCTGGACCTGGCGAAGGACCAGGCGATCTTCCGGGCAGTCGAGAACAGGATCGGGATCGCTCGGGCAGCCAACACGGGAATCTCTTCCTTCGTCGATCCGATCGGAAGGTCCCGGATCTTCACGGATCGCGGGAAGCGAAAGCAGGTGGCAGGGGTGCTGGCGAGGCGGATCACGACCTCTTCCAGCACCACCGTGTATACGAAGATCGGAGACCTCTTCGCCTGGCTCATGGTGGCGGGGTCCGCGCTTATCCTCTTACCAATAGGTCGCTTGCGGAAGACGCGCCCCGAAGACGAGGGAAAGCCGGCCTGAACGACCCGGGCCCCCCGGGGGCCGTTCGAACGCACCGTTTCGTCACCTCGCATCGATTCCCTGGTTCGAAGGAATTCTATAGTTGGTTGACTTGAAACAAGCGGTCGCTAGAATCCCCCTCTCGCCTCCCCGAAGTAAGTCCTGGAGAGTAAATGGATTTGCGTATCGCGGGTGGGGGCTCAAGATCACTAGGGAGGGTCATAGATGAGTACCCTGGCGAAGGTTTTCGTCATCATCAATCTCGTTCTCTCCATCGTCTTCATCACGCTGGCGGGGACGCTCTTCCACTATCAGAAGGACTGGAGGGCTGCCTTCGAATCCCTGCGCGGGGCTCAAAAGCTCCGTATTGACGCCTACTCGGACAAGGTCAATTCGCTCCAGGGTGAGATCGCCACTCTCGACGCCTACATCAACGGCAAGGAAGAGGAAACCCGCCAGAAGGACTCTTCCCTCGACAAGCTGCGCGAGGATCTGATGTCCCTTCGGGCCAGCCTTTCCGTCAAGAGACAGGAGTTCCAGCTCCTTCTCAGCGAGCACAAGAAGGTCGTGGATCAGATCGACAGCAAGGACGCGCGCATCCGGGACCTCTCGTCGGAGAACGACGTGGTGAAAACGGAGCGAGGCGTTGCCCTTCAGGACAAGGAGGTCGCCGAGTTCCAGGTGGCCCGACTCACCCAGATCAAGAACGATCTGGAAGGGGACCTCGCCGACCTGAGGAAGGCCCATCACACCGTCAAGATCAAGCAGGAGGACCTCCAGGGGATACTGGATCAGCTCCAGGAGTACGGCGTGAACTGGAGGACCTGGGTCGTCGAGGGCGTTCCTCCTCCGACGATTCATGCGAAGGTGACGGCCGTCGAGGCCGAAGATGGGCTCGCGATCCTCAGTGTTGGCAGCAACGACAAGGCGGAGGTCGGCCACCAGTTCACCGTGTTCCGCGGGAACCAGTTCGTAGCCCGCGTGGTGCTGGAGATGGTGGAGTCTACCTGGAGTGGAGCCCGGATCCTCGACCAGCAGTTGCCGGTCCGGGAAGGCGACGACGCTTCCACCCGCCCAGGGTTCTAGACGAAGGAGCGGTTGATGGCCAAGAATCTCGATCTCACCACGACCGAAGACGAGCTCCTGGAAAGGAAGCCTCGCCATCCCGAGTCGACGGCCATGATCATCCTCACCACGCTCTGCCTGATCGGGGCGATCACCTACGCAGGGAACCATCTGTTCGGACGATATCTCGGCCTGGCCGTGGAGGACAAGATAGCCCTGGAGCAGGAACAGACTCCCGCGCAGGCGGCCCTGGATGCGGTCGCTCAAAAGGACGTGGATCCCGACGCGATGAAGGCCGCTATCCAGCGCGCCCAGGGGAACCGGGAGTAGGCCCCGAAGCCCTGATCCTGAACCGAGACCCCCCAGCCCACAATCCATCTGAAACCAGCCATAGGTTGACATATTGTGGTGTGTGTGCTTCCATCCACTAGATATTGTGGTTGAGGTGCGCGCGAGGCGCACCCTCGGCACCGTGGAGGGCGAGTACGACCATGTTCATGAGCCGGATTCTGGGGATGTTTTCCACGGACATGGGGATAGATCTCGGGACCTGCAACACCCTGGTCACCGTTCAGGGTCAGGGGATCGTCCTGGCAGAGCCGTCCGTGGTGGCGGTCCGGAAGGGGACGAACAAGGTCTTGATGGGGGGGAAAGCCGTCGGAGCCGCCGCCAAGGAGATGCTGGGAAGGGCACCCCCCAACATCGACGCGATCCGACCGATGAAGGACGGGGTGATCGCCGACTTCGAGATCGCAGAGGCGATGATCCGCTATTTCATCGATCGCGTCCACAACCGGAAGTGGGGGGTCCGGCCTCGAGTCGTGATCGCCGTTCCCTCGGGGATCACGGGGGTGGAGAGACGGGCCGTCCACAGCGCGGCGGAGCGAGCGGGCGCCCGGAAGGTCTATCTCGTCGAGGAGCCGCGAGCGGCCGGGATCGGAGCCGGGCTCCCCATCGATGAGCCCGTGGCAAGCATGGTTGTCGACGTCGGCGGAGGTACGACCGAGATCGCGGTGCTCGCCCTGGCCGACGTCGTGATCTCGGAGAGCATACGCGTGGCCGGAGACGATATGGACGAGGCCATCGCCGCCCACGTCAGGAAGGAGCACCAGCTACTGATCGGCGAGCCGACGGCGGAAAGGATCAAGATCAGCATCGGGTCCGCTCACCCGCTGGAGCGCGAGCTGCAGATGTCGGTGAAGGGGCGGGATACCGTCTCCGGAATGCCGCGCGGCGAGACAGTCACCTCGGAGGAGATGCGGGAGGCCCTCTCCGGACCGATCGAGACGATCTACAGCGCCATCCGGAAGGTCCTGGAGCAGACTCCCCCCGAGCTATCGGCAGATCTGGTGGACCGGGGAATCCTCCTTTGCGGGGGAGGCGCCCTCTTGCGCGGTCTCGACCGGGCCATGTCAGACGCGATCAATCTCCCGGTACGCCTGGCAGATGATCCCCTCATCTGCGTCGCCATCGGGACCGGCCTCTTCCTCGAAAACCTCGACAAGTTTTCCGACGTCCTCGATGCGGGGGATCGCTAGGCCGCTCCGATACTGAAGATGCTGAACGAAGTCATGACCAGGGCTCGAAACCATCGAGCCACCATTGCCGCTTTTTTTTTTGGCGGGGGGAATCCTGATTCTTCCGGGCGGATGGGTTTCCCAGGCTCGACTGACCGCCCGGATTCCCCTGCCATGGCGACACTCGACGGCTCCTCTCGAACCGGCCACAGACCGCATTCGCTCGCTCCTCGAGGAGGGCGCCCGACTGAAGGCGGAGAATCAGAGCCTTCGGAAGATGCTGCACGAGGTCTCCGGCTTCGAGCAATTCGCTCCTGATTTCCCCATCGACAGGATCCTTCCCGCCCGCGTCCTCCTGCGCGGCGACAGCAATCCTCTCCGGGAGAGCATCACGCTAGAGGTCGGATCGGACGAGGGGGTGAGAATAGGTGACCCCGTCCTTCTCGATCTTTCGCTGGTCGGTCTCATCCAGGAGGTGAGCCCGACGCGGTCGTCGGTGCGACTCGTCACCGATCCCGCCTCCAGGATCCGCGCCTTCTGCCCTCAGTCCGAGTCGGAGGTATCCATCGAGGGCCGCGGCTCCGGCAGATTGTCGATCAGCTTGAAGGAGGCCCTGGTACCCTATCGAGCGGGAGCGGAGATGCTCACCGTGGAGGAGGACAAGATCCCTCCTCGATTGCTGCTGGGAACCCTCGTGTCAGAATCTTCCGGGGAAGTATCCCCTCTCTGGAGTGCGAGTAAGCTCGCGATCGTCAAGGTCTTGCTCGGCGGGGAGGATGCGGGCGAATGAGAGCGTGGTCGGTCGCCCTACTTTTCCTCGGTATGCTTCTCCTGGAGGGGACGACCGTCTGGGATCAGCCTGGCGGCCTCCTGCGACCCAACCTCCTCCTGCTCCCCGTGATCTACCTGGCCCTGTGGTTCCCGCTCCGCAAGGCCATCTTCGCCGCAGTGGCCGCGGGCCTTCTGAAGGATCTCTACTCCATCGATCCCTTCGGCCTCTCCGGCGTGTCGTTCGCCGTCGTGTCTTTGGTCGTGTCGGGACTTCGCGAGGCCATCTACCGGGAACACCCCCTGACGCTCCTCTTTCTGGCAGGGTTCGTCTCTCTGATCCCTCCCGGGTTCACCCTTCTCTACCTGAGCCTCGGCGGATCGACTTCCGCGGCTCTGGCGCTCGTGGGCCAGACCTTGCTGCAAGCGCTCCATACGGCGCTCATGGCGCCCTTGATCATTCTTCCGATCCGTTCCCTGGGTCCTCTCTGGGGCGAGCCCTCCCCGTACCGCGCCTTCCCGGATAAGATTTAGAGGGGAACCGGGCCGAAGGCCCGGTGATCTACCGCCCGATTTCCCGAACGATCCCCCCCGCCGCGGCAATATCTTCCGCGTCGATGCCGCAGCATCCCCCTATGCCGTTGGCCCCGGAACGGATCAGGTCGCCGACGCTATCGACGAACCTGCCGGTGGGAGCGCCCCGGACCTGTCGGGCCGGCTGAGCGATGAAGGGCACGGAGATGTGACTCCGATAGGAGCGAAGGGCCCTCGCGAGGTCGGGACCTTCGAGCAGACAGTTGGCGCCCACAGCGTCCGCTCCTCCCTCCTGCAAGGCCCTCCACACGTCCAGAGGATCGTCACCCGCCAGGGTGAGAAACGATTTCTCATCCGCCCGAAGGGTGACCGAGACCAGTATCGGAAGGGACGAGCCTGCCTTGGCCCCTCGAAGCGCTGCCAGGGCCTCCACTCGACCTCCCAGGGTCTCGATATGAAGGACGTGTACCCCACCCTCCTCGAGGAGTCCCGCCTGCTCCTGGCAGGCCCCCTCGATCACGCCGGGCTCGGGGGGGGCGCTGCCCGTGGGCCCGAGATTCCCGATGACCCACCTCCCATCCGGGCAAGCCTCCAGGGCGATCCTCGCCGCCGTCAGGTTGAATTCCCGGAGCTTCGATCCGAGCCGGAAGGCCTCCAGGCGAGGCCGGTTCGCTCCGAACGTGTTGGTCTGGACGAGGTCGGAACCCGCCCGATAGAAGGCCTCATGGACGGACTGGACGTCCTCGCGGCGCTCGAGATTCCATGTTTCCGCAGGCGTCCCGGTCGGAAGCCCCCTGCTGAGGAGCGCCGTCCCCATCCCCCCGTCCCAGAGGACAACCCGCCGCTGCAGGGTATCCAGGAGTGATTTTCCACGTTCTTCCACGCTGACCTCTCTGTGCCTGCCGGCCTGAACCCTTCCGCATCCTAGCCCTGGTTGAGGGCGCGAACAATCATAAGGGCTGAACCGCACCCGGAAAAAGGTCGATATATCCAGATGAGATACAGACTTCTTCGGCCATCTCCAGAGGGGGGGGTGCTCCGTTGCGAACAACACGGGTCTGGATGATCCTCCTGGGCATCGGCATGGCGTTCGGAGCGATCCTGGTACGGCTCGGTCACCTGCAGATCGCTCGAGCCGAAGAGTTCCGGCTGAAGGCGATACACCGCTCACTCCGCCTCAAAATCCTCAAGCCTCACCGCGGCCGGATCCTGGCAAGGAGCGCCTCCGGCCTCGTGGCTCTGGCGGAGGATCGACCCTCTCACGACATAGCCGTCATCCTCTCCCGCTTCGATCCGACCTACATCCTGGTCCGGCGTCTCATGCAGAGACCTGACGTCGATTCCGCTCTTCTGGAGGAGAGGTACCGAGCGATCGTCGAGCTGGCACGTTCGATGGGAGAGGGAGAATTTGTCCTGTACCCGGGCCTCGGAGCGAAAGCGAGGGACAGCGTCCGCCACTCCCTCCGTGCCTGCGGCGAGGCGCGGACTGTGGAGCGGGAGGGGGACGCGACCTACGACCTGATCATTTCCGCAGCCGCGATACTCCAGGCTGACCGAACACTCGAATCGATCTCATCGATTGTCGGCCTCGACCCGACGGAGAAGCTGGAACACACTCGAAGAATGATTCTCAGGTCCCTGGCCGTCAAGAACACCTACCAGCGGGAGCACGAGCTAAGATCACCTCGCCCCCTGGAGAGAGAGGTGAGCTTCGAGCAGGCCCTCCGGGTGGAAAAGCGCCACGAGGAATTCCCCGGAATCCGGGTCGTGGAATCGGTCCGGAGAGCCTATCCCCTCGGCGAGGCGGCCGGCCACCTCCTCGGTTACCTCGCAGGAATCAACCCCCAGGAGAAGGACAGTCTCACCGTAGAGAACAAGCTCGTGGATCTCTGGCGAAGCTTGCGGGAGATCGACTCGATCCACCGACGCCGTGACGGCGCCCATTTCCAGGATGATCGGGTAGGGCGGGAAGGCCTGGAGCTGGCGCTGGAGGAGCAGCTCACGGGCGCCGTCGGCGCGGAGCTGGTGGAGCGCGACGCCAAGGGGACTATCACCAAGCGAATCGATCGGCTGAAGCCTCGCCACGGATCGGACCTGATCGTCACCATCCGGCCCTCGGTCCAGACCGTGGCGGCAGACGCCCTGAAGGAAGCCGTAGAAAGTAACGAGCCTTCCACGGGAGGGGCGGTCGTTGTGGTCGATGTGCAGACCGGCGGCATCCTGGCCCTCGTCTCCTACCCCAGCTATGACCCGACCCGTTTCAGGAAGGACTACTCTCGCCTGAGCGCGGACCCGCGGCATCCATTGTTCCACAGGGCGATCCGTGAGAACTACGCGCCGGGGTCGGTCTTCAAGGCGGTGACGGCCATCGCCGCCCTCGAGGCCGGCGTCCTCTCCCCGGACGAGAGATTGACCTGCGCCGGGGCCCTACGGCCCGGAGGCAGTACCTTCCGCTGTCATTATCGGGCGGGTCATGGCCCGTTGGATCTGAGAGAGGCCCTGCAGAAGTCCTGCAACGTCTTCTTCTACAAGCTGGGCGAGAGGCTGGGAGGCCAGCGTCTCCACGACTGGGCGGCGCGCTTCGGACTCGGAGCGCCGACCGGAATCGAGATTCCCTGGGAAGGAAAGGGTCTCGTGCCAAGTCCCGGGTGGCTCCGCCAGTTCTCGCGAGGAAAAATCCCCTGGACGAAGGGGCTGAACCGGAATTTTGCGATCGGTCAAGGGGACCTCCAGGTGACCCCGATTCAGATCGCGGGCCTCATGGCGGCGATAGCCCGCGACGGATCGCCTCTTTCGCTTTCACTGCTCGAAGAGGCCTCCACGACAGAGTCCGCTCTACCACCGGCGCATCGCCCGATCCGGAGGGCCCATCTCGACCTCGTGCGTGAAGGCCTCCGCTGGGTCGTCCAACGGCCCGGGGGAACGGCCAACCGCATCGAGGGCCTGAGAGAAGTAAAGGCGGCTGGCAAGACGGGCACGGCCCAGGCTGGCGCCCAGCGAAACCATGCGTGGTTCGCCGGTTACGCCCCGAGCGATCGGCCTCGGGTGGCAGTCGCGGTCGTCGTCGAGAGGGTCAAGGATGGGGCCCACGGCGGGGCCGTGGCCGGTCCGGTCGCCGCGGCGGTTCTCAAAGCGGCGCTGGAGACGGAGTAATGGACTGGCGACGAATCTCCTGGCCGATCCTGATCACGCTGGGGGTGATCATCCTCCTGGGGATCCTGTTCTTGCGGAGCGCCGCCTACCACGCGGGGACGGACTCGTACCGACCCTACGCGGAGGTCCAGGTCACCCGGATCGCCTTCGGATTCGTCTGCTTCTTCATCGCTGTGCTGATCCCTTATGACCGGATCGGCCGACATGCCGCGGTCCTCTACGTGACCGGTCTGGCCCTCCTCCTCGCCGTTTTCGTCGTCGGCCGCGAGGCCAACGGGTCGAGCCGATGGATCCCTCTAGGATTCATCGATCTCCAGCCATCGGAGGTCATGAAGCTGGCGCTCATCGTCGCCCTCGCCCGGGCGCTCAGATTCCGGGACCGGATCCAGGAATGGCGCGGGCTCCTGGTTCCGTTCGCGCTCACCTTCATCCCGATGGCCCTGATTCTCAAGCAGCCCGACCTCGGTACCGCCCTCATATTCCTTCCGATCCTGTTCGTGATGCTCTTCGCCGCCGGGGCCCGGATCAGGCACCTCGCCCTCGTCGCCGGCCTCGGGCTGGCCGCTTGTCCTCTCGTCTATTTCTTCGGCATGAAGGACTACCAGAGGGCGCGGATCACGGCGTTCATCAACCCTGAGGACTCCGCGATGGGCGCCGGGTATCAGGTCCTTCAGTCCTTGACGGCGGTAGGTTCGGGAGGGCTGGCGGGGAAAGGATGGGGGCAGGGGACGCAGACTCACCTCCAGTTTCTTCCGGAGCGTCACACCGATTTCATCTTCGCCGTGATCGCAGAAGAGTGGGGGTTCCTCGGGGCGGGAGGTCTGCTCCTCCTCTTCTTCATCCTCTTCGCCCTCTCTCTCTCGATCGCGGCGCGGACTCGCGAGCCGACCGGCCGACTGATGGTGATCGGCGCCGTCACCGTCCTCGCCACCCAGGTGGCGATCAACACCGCGATGACCGTGGGTCTCATGCCGATCACGGGGCTGACCCTCCCGTTCGTCTCCTTCGGAGGATCGTCCCTCGTCGTGTCGCTGGTGACGATGGGCCTGATCCTGAACGTCGGGATGCGACCGATCCCGACTCTCGCGTCGGACGGTTTCGCGCGCGATCCCTACCTCGCCACAATTTCGCTTTGAAGGCCCTCCCCACCTCCCTATAATCCCCCATTCGCTCAGACCCGGAGGATTCATGAGGGAATGTGCCGCCCTCACTGAACTGACATTGGGCCAAGGAGATACGCACAGGTTGACCCGTGATTCAGCTTGACAGACTGTTCTGGGCGAGGGATCGGCGGCGAGGTCAGCGGCGCGGCTGGGAGCCAACTCAATGGAAAGAGTTGGCGCTGAGATCGACGTCGAGACCCGGCCAGAACCGCGTGCCCTCATGAATTTTTCGGGTTAGAGGGGAAGACCTTGCTCGTTCGCCTCCAGTTCCAGAATGTCCTCGCCGCTAATGTGGGGGCTCACGGAATTCCACTGGAGGAACTTGTCGCAGCGCGCGAGGAGCATGCCTCGATACTCGAAGACGTGCATCTGGAGAGACGCGCCGGGAAGCACGCCTTCCTCGACCTGCCCTACCAGGCCGAAGGGGCAAAGGAGTGGGCCCAGTTCGGTTCCGGCGTGGGTCGACGATACAAGAACATCGTCGTGATCGGCATGGGCGGCTCCTCACTCGGATTCGCCGCTATCCATCGGGCCTGCTCTCATCCCTTCGCCAACCTCAAATCTCGCCGCGCCGGATCGCCTCGTGTCTTCGTCCTCGACAACATTGACCCGGACACCGTCTCGGCGCTCCTCGAGGTGGCCAAGCCTCGGGACACATTCTTCAACGTGATCTCCAAGTCAGGCTCCACTCCGGAGACGGCAGCCAATTTCTTCGTGATACTCGAGAAGCTCCGCAAGGCGAGACCGGACACCTGGCGTGAACACCTCGCCATCACGACCGACCCGGACAAAGGACCTCTCCGCTCCTTCGCCTCCCGGGAGGGAATCGCCTCCTTCCCCGTGCCTCCAGGCGTTAGCGGACGGTTCTCGGCCCTGAGCGCGGTCGGCATGCTCCCCGCTGCCGCGGCCGGGATTCCGATCGATGAAGTCCTCGAGGGAGCCCGGGAGATGGATGTGGCGAGCCTGCAGAGCGGCTTCGACACGAACATCCCCTTTCAGATAGCCTTGATCCATACCCTCCTCGCGAGAAGGCACAAGAGCATCGCCGTGATGATGCCGTACTCGGATGGTCTCAGCGGTTTCTCCCTCTGGTTTCGCCAGCTGTGGGCGGAGAGTCTCGGCAAGCGCCTGGATCTTTCGCGGAAGGAAGTGCATGCGGGTCAAACCCCGGTCGTCGCCGCGGGAGCGGCGGATCAGCACTCTCAGATCCAACTCTATGTCGAGGGTCCGAACGACAAAGTGATCGGCTTCCTGGCGCTCGAGAAGCACCGAAAGCGAGTGCGAATTCCATCCGATGATGCCTCTGGCGAACTCGGCTACCTCGGTGGGACCGGACTGGACCGGGTTCTCCGGGCGGAACGCGAGGGAACACAAGTGGCCCTGACGAGGGCCAATCGACCGAACTACACGATCACGATCCCGACTACGTCTCCGAAGACGATCGGGGCGCTCCTCTACCTCTTCGAGGCTGCAGTCGTGTACGCCGGCCGCATGCTTGGCATCAACCCGTACGATCAGCCGGGTGTGGAGGCAGGGAAAAAGGCCGCCGCCGCCCTCCTGGGCCAGGAGGGGACGGAGGACGAAAAGAAGGCCTTGCGCGCCTTCCTTCGGCCGGACAAGGCCCATACGCTCGAGTGGTGAACACCTCTCCTGCCGACCTCCTTGCACAGGAGGCGGATCTCACCTATAATATGGTTCCTGCGTAGGCCAAGGCAACGCAACCCTAGATTATTTATAGACTTAGGCAGCCGGTCGAGTCATCTCGATAATCTCGATAGGCTCGATCGTCACCGGAAGGAACCCATGCCCCCTCCCGTAGGTATCAAGGAAAAGACGAGAAGCGTCAAGCGGTATCTGAGGATACTGGAGAAGAAGCACCGGATCGGTTCCGCCCCGGGCCAGGCCACGGTTCTCGATCAGTTGATTCTTCATCTCCTCTCCTTCGAGGCGCCGATGACGAACGCCGCGAAAGCCGTCCGGATGATGCGGGAAGAGTTCGTGGACTGGAATGACGTCCGGGTCTCATCGATCCGCGAGATCGCCACCATCCTGGAGGAGTGTCGCATTTCGATCGAGCTGGCCTATCAACTGAAGGAAATCCTCGGGCAGCTTTTCATTCACGGGCACACGATCTCGCTCGAGTTCCTCCTGGAGATGGAAGCGGACACCGCAAGAAAGTTCGTCAACAGGCTAAGGGGCCTGCCGGGCTGGGCCGGTACGTATCTTCTCGCCCTCACCGGGAAGGGAACCGTGGTGCCTCTGGACCCGCACACCTTCAGGGTCGGCCAGCGCCTCGGCCTCTTCGGTAGGAAATCCACAGTCCAGACTCGCACGCAGACACTCAAGTCCATCGTCTCCAGCGACGACACCCTCAGGTTTCATTCGTTACTCGTGGAGCACGGCAAGAAGACCTGTCGGGTCGAGAACCCTCGCTGCGATGTATGCTCGCTGGCGAGAGACTGCGAGTACCGGAGGAAATTGAAGAAGGCACGCTCGAATTAGTCGGGGTAAAGCATGGCGGGTCACTCACACTGGGCCGGGATCAAGCACAAGAAAGGGATCGCCGACAAGAAGAAGGGCAAGGTCTTCTCCAAGTGGGCGAAGCAGATCATTTCGGCCGCCAGGAAGGGCGGTGGCGATCCCTCGATGAACTTGCATCTGAAGTACGCGATCGAGAAGGCCCGCGCCTCGAACATGCCGAAGGACAAGATCGAGAGGGCGATCAAGAAGGGGACCGGCGAGCTGGAGGGGGGCGACCTGACGGAGCTTCTTTACGAGGGGTACGGCCCGGGTGGCGTGGCGATCCTCGCGGAAATCCTCACCGATAGCCGGAATCGCACTTTCTCGGAGATAAAGAAGATCTTCGAGAAGAGGGGGGGAAACATCGGGGCCACCGGCTGCGTAGCCTGGATGTTCGAGTCGAAGGGGTTCATCACCGTGGAAGAGGGCTCGATCGGAGAGGACGATCTGATGGAGCTGGCGATCGAGGCCGGAGCGACGGATCTCGAGACGGAGAGCGGACTCTTCCAGATCACCACCGAACCTCTCCTCTTCGACAAGGTGAAGGGATTCCTGGAGGAGAAGGGGATCAAGCTCCAGGGTGCGGAGATCACGCGCATTCCGAAATCGTATGTCCCGCTCGACGCATCAACGGGGAAGAAGACGTTGAGTCTCCTCGACGAACTGGAGGATCACGAGGATGTCCAGAACGTCCACGCGAACTTCGACCTGCCGGACGATAGTGGAGCTGAGGGCTGAGATGAGACGAAGGTGGATCATACCTCTTGGGCTGGCCTTGTTTCTCTCCACTGCGCCTGCGCAGGCGGGTGATGAATTTCGTGAACGGATCATCGGCCGTATCTACACCGGAGCCGAGATCCGCAAGAACCTCGAGTACCTCTGTGATCGGATCGGCGGCCGCCTCTCCGGGACGGAGAGCGGGCGAAAGGCGGAAGAGTACGCCAAGAAAGTCTTCACAGAGTACGGCCTCCAGAACGTCCGGTTCGAGACGTTCACGATGCTCGGATGGGAGAGAGGCGAGCTCGACTGTGAGGTCTCGTCCCCGATCCGAAGGACGCTGGGGGCGATCGCCCTGGGGAACACGCCGTCCACCTCCCCGGAAGGAGTCTTTGCTTCCGTGATCGACGTGGGGTTCGGCAGCCCTGGCGAATTCGAAGCGAAGGCGAAAGAAATACGAGGGAAGATCGTCCTCTGCCGCCACGGCGCCCCGCCAGGGCATCGCTCGGTGCATAGAGTGGAGAAGATGACCCTCTCACAGCGCCACGGCGCCGCCGCGATGGTCCTGATCAACGGCACCCCCGGAAATGTACCCCAGGCGGGGACGTGCCAGCCGGGGAGTATCGCCTCGATTCCCGGCATCAGCGTCTCCCGGGAGGAGGGCGAGTGGATCGCCAGGCTGGCCGCGATCGAAGAGGTGAAGATGCGCATCCGGGCCGTCAACCGATCCGGAGAGACAACGGCGCGCAACGTGGTCGGGGAGATCCCCGGGGAGGGAGACGAGGTCGTCATCATCGGCGCTCACCTCGACTCGTGGGATCTGGCTCAGGGGGCGATCGACAACGGGACCGGCTCCGTCGTCGTGATGGAAGCGGCCCGCGTCCTCGCCTCCCTCGAAGAAGAACCTGACCGCACGATCCGGTTCATCCTCTTCATGGGCGAGGAGTTCGGACTCTACGGCTCCAAGGCCTACGTGAAGGAGCACGCGGACGAACTGGACGGGATCGCCCTCATGGTGAACCTCGACATGGTGGGCCGGCCCACCGGGCTCGGACTCGGAGGGGTGGATGCCGCTCTTCCGATCTTCAGAAAGATTGCCGCGGGTATGAGGGAGCTAGGGGTCCGCTCCGAGGTGACGAACCGGGCCGCGCTGCACTCGGACCACCAGCCATTCCTCCTGGAGGGCGTCCCCACGGCGTCGGTAAGAACGAAGCTGGAAGATGACCAGTTGAAGTACTATCACTCTGCCGGCGACACGATCGACAAAGCGATCCCGAAGGACCTCACAGACTGCGCTGCCGTCGCGGCCTTGCTCGTATGGGAGGCAGCCAACCTTCCCGTGCGTCCCGCCCCCCGCCTCGCCCCCGATCAAGTCAAGGAGATCTTGATCCGAGATAATCTGAAAGAAGCCCTGGAGCTGCAAGGCTCGTGGCGCTGGGGAGACTGATGAAAGGGGACAGTCCCCGGGTGACCCGCGCGCAGCGAATGTGGTCACTCGTCGTCGGGAACGGGTTCGATCGTCCATTTCTTCCAGGTGGACTGCAGATCGGAGACGATTCGCGCGAGCACGACCGTGATCGCAGAGTGGGTGGACTGGCGGACGGCGGACCGGATGCCGAACGCCCCCAGCGACAGGGCTTTTGCCGCGCCGGACACGCCCGTCTCGAGGGGACCCCCACCGGAATAGACGATCCGGCCGTCGGCGTCTCTCACCTCGGCCGTGAGCCTGAGGTGGGCCCTGTACCCGGCGAGGTAATACTCCGGTATGTCCAACGTGACGACGAAATCCACATCGGCGACGTCCACTTCGGTATAGGGGACTGCAACGAATTCATCGAACGCGCCGGAGAGGTAGGCCCTGCAATACTGATCCATGACCTGTCCTGGATAGACGATCCACTTGTTGGCGATGCCTCCCGCCCAGGAACGGGTAGCGAAGATCTTCTGCATCGTCTCGGGACTGACGTAGTACCCCATCCGGACAGGCACTTTGTCTTCATACACGATCGGCGTGGGATCGTTGAACGGGATCAGCCGGGTGCACCCCTGCGCCGCCAACAGAATCGATCCCAGAGCGATCATAGACCTCATCCGTGGGCCTCTATCTCGTGACTCGCTGCACGGATGGGGGAGCGTCCCCCTTGATCCGCCCTCGGAGCTTTTCGATTTCGATCTCGAGCCGGGCCTTCCTCGCCTCCATCTCGGCCAGCTTCGCTTCCAGGGATTTCTGCTTCGCCTCCTCCTCTAGCGATTCGGCCTGTGCGGCGAGCTTCGCAAGCTCCTCCTCTCCAGCGGGGCTCTTCCTGGCAGATCCAGCGACCTGCGCGATCTTCGAGATCAGATCCCGCAAGCCTCGCTTCACGCGATCGTCCTTCTCCTTCTGGACCTTCTCGAGGAGAATCGTCAGGGTGTCGATCCCCGCAATCCCGTCCAGGCTCCTCGCCGCCGAGAAGCGCGTCCACCTCGAGGGGTGATCCAGAAGGTCCAGCAGAGCCTTCTTCACTCGCAGATCGCCCTTGCCGAGGCTCACCATCGATCGGATGGCGCCGCCCCGAACGCTGGATCGCCCCAGCGAATCGGTCATGCCGGTGACCGCCTCGACGACAGCCGGGATCGTGGAGGCGTCTCCCAGTTGGGCCAGAGCGTTCATCGCCGCCACCTCGACCCCCTGACGGTAAGACCCCCGCTTCAAGGCGGCGAGGAGAGGCTCCTTCGCCGCCGTGGACTTGCACTTTCCCAGAGCGCGAGCGGCGGCCGCCTGGACAGCGAACGAACGGTCCTCCGTCAGGCGAGTGATGAGGATCTTTTCGACCTTTTCCGCCTCATGGTTCCCGAGAGCCCCTGCGGCAGCGCCTCGGACCATGGGCTCATCATCCTCGAGAGCGGCGAGGAGGGCGCGCAGCGCCTCATCGGACTGGATCGAACCGAGAGCCCTCGCCGCGGACCGCCGGACCTGCTTGGCCGGGTCCTCGATGAGAGCGCGAGCCAGAGGCCGGGTCGCCTCCTCCTTCTTCTCCCGGAGCGCGGCGATAGCGTCCAGCCTCCCGGTCACGTCCGGATCGTGCAAGACCTGGTACGCCAGCTTGTCCAGCTCCTTGGGGAACTTGAGGCTCTTGGAGATCGTGTCCCCCTCATCGAAGCGAACGATGGCGGGCTCCGCATCAAGCGGAAAGCGGAACTCCTCCTCCTTCTTGGAAATCTTGATCGTCTTCCGGACGGATGTGAGCCCGTTGGGCGTCTCGTGATGGAAGGCGATCTTCACCGGGACCCGGAAGAGCCCGGAGCTTTCATCCTGGACCTGCTTGACGACCATCACGCCGGTCTTCTCCTCCGCAAGCCAGCTCCACGTGACCTCCAGCTCGGGGTATCCGGAGCCGTAGACCCAGTCATCGAAGATTTCGAGGAGGCTCGATCCGTGCACCGACTCGAGATCCTCCCGCAGCTGCTCGCTGGTCGCGCAGGTGTCCCTCCGACGGGAGACGTACTTCCGGATCCCCTCGCGGAATTTGTCATCCCCCATCACCTGTCGGAGCAAGTGCAGCACCGACGCCCCCTTGGCGTAGTTATTCCCCGCCGGCAGCTCGAGAGGGACACGATCCATCGAGATTCCCAGCTTCTTCGCCTCTTTCTCCCTCGCTTCCCGTATCCTCTTGCGACTCTCCGTGGTGCTCCTCCGTACCCAGTTCGCGCTGCGCCTCCTCCTGACGAGGAAGTTGTCCTTCCCCTCGAAGTCCTCGAAGAACAGGTCCGTGAAGTAGGTGGCGAATCCCTCGTTCAGCCACATCTCGTTCCAGTCCACGCAGGTGATCAGGTCCCCGAACCACTGGTGAGCCAGCTCGTGGGCGATCAGTCCATCGGCGGAGTAGTCGAGATGGGCCCGCTCATCATGGAGCGCGCGTAAATTCAGCGTCGTCGCCATCGTGTTCTCCATGCCGCCATGCATGAACTGCCAGACCGTCGTCTGGGAGTACCGGGAATACGGGTACTTCAGTCCCGTGTAGTCGGAGAAGAACTTCATCATCTTCTCCGTCCGGCCGAACGTGATGTCGACGGTATCTCCCCGTCCCTCGGGGACATACGTGTGGAGTGGGATCCCTTCCCACTCGGTGGTCTGGTGATCGAACTCCCCAGCGATCACACTCACCAGATAGGGGACATGACTCTTCTGCATCTTGAAGTGATAGGTCGCCGTCTTGCCTTCCCCACTGGTCTCCTTCGAATCGAGAACCCCGTTCGAGATCACGTCCATCTCGGCGGGAACGCGCGCGATCAGCTCGCTCGTGATCCGGTCATCCGGTTGGTCGTAACAGGGGAACCAGTGCCGATTGTTGCGCGCCTCCCCCTGACTCCAGACCTGGGTCGGAATCTCCGGATGCGTCTCCGTGGGGGCGAAGAAGTAGAGACCACGCGTAGGGACGGACTCGTAGTCGATCTCCAGGGTAAGCTCCTGCCCCTTCGGGAAGATCCTTCCGAGGTCCACTGCCAGAAGACCGTCGCTCACGCGGAAGGATCGGGCGGGGAAGGCCTGGCCACTACCGCCCGTCCTGATCCGGATGTCGAAGACCCTCGTGTCCTCCGAGTGCAGGAGGATCCGGTCGAATTCATCTCGGAGGACCTCCAGGGTGATCTCGCAGGTTCCCGATACGGATTTATTGGCGAAGTCGAAGTCGAGATCCAGCAGGATGTGCTTCTGATCGTAGTCCCGGTTTTGCGGAGTGAGCTTGTCCGGACTCGCCTGCTGCGGCGTGGCCGCAATGACGAGGATCGCCAGAACAACGCACAGGGGGCCCCACACACGCCGCGTGTCGATTCGTGGCATCTTCTGCTATCTCCTGCAAGGGTTGGACGATACGTCGTATGGCCACGATTGTAGAGGAGCCGTAACTGCGGTGTCAAAGAGAATCGGATGAGCCGTCACGGGGCGGGCGGCGAAAGGATGTTAGCGAGAAGTCGGGCCGCTCCCTCGTGCGCGGCCCGGATCTGTCGGAGCCAGACGAGGCTCGTGTACAGATAACTCCCCTCTCCGAATTCGGCGAAGAGGATTCCACCGCGCAGAAGTTTCTCATGGGGATCCGAGACCTCGATGATCTCCTCGTATCTCTCCGAGTAGTCCCCCGGGAAGTAGAGTCCCCGCTCCTGAACCCACCCGGTCCAATCCCGAGGACGGATGATGTTGGGGGATCGCAGGATCTGGTGATCCGGCAGGAGGATCCTCACCGAACCGTCTTGATCCGTGACGCGGTTCCGGGATAGAGGGAGCGGGTAGGGGGCGAAGGGCGCCCGCCCATCCCACTCGGAGGTCTTGTGGTATAGGACCACGAGGTGGCCCCCCGATCGGACAAACTCCCGGAGCGGTTCCTCGAAGGCCCTCAAACCCTCCCGAGCCACGCTGGCGCGCTCCCCGATGACGATCACGTCGAACCCATCGAGCGAGCCCGGCCTGGCCTCTGTCGCCACGTCGGCAACACCGAGATCCCGCAAGAAGTCCTCGATCGACCCCTCCTTGCCTTCCAGGACGAGGTAGCGGGCCTCCCTGTCGATCTTCACGTCGCCGATCGTGACGGAGGCCCTCCGGATGCGAAGACCCGTCCCGATCCGCAAGTGCACATCGAAGGGGTACTCTCCCGATCCGATCCCGCTCAGAGGCCGCAAGAGAATCGGATGATCGGTCTCGCCGGGAGGTAGCCGCACAGTCATCTTCGAGGTCCGTGCGAAGCCGTTGGGGGCGTCGACCCAGATCTCCCCCTCGACTTCGATGGCTGTGCGATTCGCTACCGACACGATTGCCGGTCGCCGGATCATCCTCGTTCCCCTCGGGAGGATTCGCATCGGGGGCTCCACGCGGAAGGAGAAGGCCGGCCTCACCTCGAGATCGCCTCTCCATCGATGGACAAGGTTGCGGCCGCCCACCACGTATCCGAGGGAGACTTCGACTACCGGTTGGACCCGATCGCGCAGATAGAGGGTTTCCGCGAGCGGACGGGTGGGGGGGAAGTCCCTCGGTATGACCAGCTTCGCCACCGTCGTCCAGCGCTCTCCAGGCTCCAGGAGGATCCCCTTTTCGATTTCCTTAGCGACGTCTCCGGCCGAGAACCGGATCTTCTGGATCTGCGTGGCCTGTCGCCCCGCGTTCTGCAGGACGAGGGTCGCCTCCACCTCCTGTCCCGGCGCGATCGCCTCCGGGTGGACGGACAGATCGCTGAGAATCTGAAGTGTTCGCCAGACTCGACGCTCGAGGATGTCCGCCCTGCGCGCGAGCCAGCGGGACTGCGCGGGATTTGCCTCCGCCGTCGATGCCAGCCGAAAGGCCGCCTCGGCGACCAGCTTCGCGCCGCCGCGGGAGAACAGATGCGCCGGGTCATCCGCTTCCCAGTACCGCCGGGTCCACGGGGGTCGGTGGGGAATCCCGGCGAAGAGATCAGCCTGAGGCTTCGCCGCCGTCGGTTCGGCCGACCGGACGAGGCGGTAGTGCTGCCGATCTCGACCCCCGTCCCCGGGAAGACCCTCCCAGGGACCCTGCGTGCGATGGCGGCGAAGGGCCTCGAGAGCCGCCTCCCTGGGCGACCTGCCGATCTCCGGCAGCTCGTCTCCGACCGGGATGGAGAAGGATCCTTTTCTGGCCTCGGGGATCCGGAAGAAGAGCCGTTGCGCCTGGTGCGCCTGCAAACCACTCTCCGCGTGTACCGGATACTGCTCCGGATCCGCGGCCCGCTCGTAGGCTTCGAGGGCCAGCGCGGCGAGCGCCCGGTGATGACCGTGACCGGTGTCGGTATCGTGGTTCGTCACGATCACATCGGGCCCGATCTCACGTATCAGGCGAACGAGGCGCTCCAGCGCCGCGGCCTTGTTCCAGACACGAAAGGTCTCGCTGGCACTCTTCGAGTAGCCGAAGTCTGGCAAGTTCAGGAAGTACAGATCAGCCCCGAGAATTCGCGCGGCTTCCGCCATCTCCTTCGAGCGGAGTGCGCCAAGTTCCACGCCCGACTCGCCGCCGGTCGCGTTCTGTCCCCCTTCGCCTCGTGTCGCGACGATGATGGCGGTGCGGGCGCCAAGGGCCTTGGAGTAGTACGCGAGAAGCGCCCCATCCTCATCATCGGGGTGGGCGGCCAGATTGAGGATGATGCGCCCGCCGGGATCCGCCCGCGGCGATTTGACCTCATCATCGGCCGATGCTATGAGCGCTCCGGCCAGCGCCAGGGCGAGCAGGGCGGGACAGGCAGCGAGAGTTACTCGGACACGGTCTTCCACGCCTGGTTGAAGGCCTCCAGGCCCAAGTCGGTGAGTGGATGGTGAAGCAGCCGGTCGTACACATTGAACGGCATCGTGGCGATGTGGGCTCCGATGAGCGCAGCGTCCTTCACGTGCATCGGACTGCGTATGCTGGCCACAAGAATCTCGGTATCGATATCGTAGTTGTCGTAAATCGTGGCGATCTCCTCGATGACTTCCATGCCCTCCTGGCCCCGATCATCCAGCCGGCCGATGAACGGGCTTATGAAGGACGCTCCGGCCTTGGCGGCGAAGAGCGCCTGCGTGGCATTGAAGCAAAGGGTCACGTTCACGCGGATGTTCTGCCCCGAGAGGATCTTGACCGCCTTCAGTCCCTCGGCGGTGAGGGGAACCTTGATCACGACATTCTTGCCTATCGTGATGAGCCCTCCCGCTTCTTCGACCATGCCCTCTGCCGTGGGGGCGTTCACCTCGAGGTTCACCGGCCCGTCGACGATCTGGCAGATCTCCTCGGCCAGTTCCCGGAAGGGCCGCTTCTCCTTCGCGATCAGTGACGGGTTAGTCGTGACGCCGTCCAGCGAACCGCGGCTCTTCGCCTCCCGCAGCTCGGCCACGTTGGCCGTGTCGAGAAAGATCTTCATCTCGTCTCCCTTGGCTTTGTGAAATGATGAGTAGTCGGCAGATTCGGATTATAGACCTCCCCGGACAGGTGTCAAGGAGGCCCGTTTTCTGAACGGACATCTGATCTCTTGAGCCAGCAGACCCCTCCACCTAGAATGGTCGCCCTGTCGGGCACCAGGCAACCGGAGGCAGGATGGACCCGAACGAGTATCTATTCGGACGGATCGCGCTGACCCTGAAAGTGGCCTCGCGGGAAGAGGTCCTCGAGTGCCTCCAGATACAGGAGGATCGGGGCGGCTCCAGCCAGATCGGCCAGATCATGATCGAGATGGGATACATCACCGAGGATCAACTCGGAGAGGTCCTGGCGACGCAGCGCAACTTCGTGCGCAAGGTCGACACGCGATCCCGCGAGAAAGTCGAGGACACTATCTTCGGAAAGCTCATCGTGAACAACAACTACGCCACTCACGAGCAGGTAGAAGACGCAGTGGCGGAGCAGGGGCGCCGCGAAGCCATGGGGATGATCGTACCCCTCGGTTCGATCCTCGTCGAGAAGGGCCTCCTCACCCTGGTGCAGGTCGAGGATATCCTCAAGAAGCAGTGGAAGAAGATCCTCGTCTGCAATACCTGCCAGAAGCAGTTCAACGTGTTCGGCTACGAGGAGGGAAAGAGGTTCCTCTGCCGGACATGCAAGAACCCCCTCGATGTCCCCACCACATTGAAATCGGTCAAGGTCGAAAAGGAATCGGATTAGGGCCAGGTTTCGCTCGTGGGGGGGGCACTCGCCTTCGGCGATCGGGACCTACCTGTCGCGGAGCTCATTGCTTCTTCGCCACGTAGGCCTGAATCTTCTTGCGATCCTCTTCGTGCAGATCCAGGAAGTGCACGCCGAGGGCGATGCGCCTATCCTCCGAGCTCTTCTGGTGGACGACACGCCCCTTGATCCGCAGAATCTCCTCGCCGATACAGAGATTCAGGGTAAGGACGGTGTAGACGGGGTAGGTGCGTGAGAGTTCCAGCTGGATCCCCGTTTCGCTCAGGTCGAGGCTCCGAGCCATGAACTGAGTCTCGATCCCTTCGGGATCCACATACTCGATCGAGACGAGGGTTTGCGCCTCGACCCGACGCTGATTCCTGTGCTCCGACATGGTCGCCTCCTTGGAGGCCAAACCTCGCTCAGGGGCCGACTCGCTTCACCGAGAATACCGTATCACCTGACGTCAGGAATCGCAACGAGGAACGTAGGCTGATGTGCCCGGGGGATCAGAACGGAAAGCCGATGAAGAAGGAGAATGTTCGCCTCTCGTCTTCCGGTTGCATGCGGAGTGGAACGCCGAAGTCCAGCTCGATCGGAACGGGGAAGATAGGGACCTTGATGCGGAGGCCGACACCGACCGACACCCGATGTTCATTCAGGCTGAAGGAGCCAAAGTTCTCCGCGATGTTCCCGGTGTCGAGAAAGAAGACCCCACGAAAGACCTCCTGAAGGATCGGGAACTCGAGCTCCACCCCCTCCACCGTCATCACCGTGCCGCCGATCGGTCGATTCGACTCCGATGGGCCGACCTCCCGGTACTCGAACCCACGCATCCTCGTGGGCCCCCCGATGAAAAACCTTTCGAAGATCGGGACCTCCGACGTGTCGGAGTACCCTTCGATCCAGCCGCCGCCAACCCAGGCGCGGACGACAACCTTTCCCCAGTTGGGGATCTCGAAGAGATGGAACCACTGATCGAAAGTGGTCTCGAACCTGTTCAGATTGAATTCGCTCCCCAACGCTCGTGTCATCCAATCATAAGACGCGGTGAGCCGGCTGCCGCCGAAGTAGACCAGCTGATTGTCCTGGAGACTCGTGTTCAACCGGTAGACCACTCCAACAACGGCAAGCCGGTTGGTACCCTCCACCTTCAGCACATCGGACGCGGCATCCCGGTCCAGGTCCCTGATCAACACGTTCTCTCTCCGGTACCGGAGAGAGACGATGGAATTGTGCGTCAGCTGATGGCCCAGGCTCACCGTTGCACCCGCCCGGCGCTCGCTGTAGTCGAAACGATCTCGAATACGCCAGGCAGCATCAAGACGGAGGCGCAGAGGGAGATCGAGCAGGTACGGCTCGATGAACTGAATCTGGTAGACGGTCGCCTTGCGGCCCGGTTGGGCGATGAGCTGGAGGGTCTGCCCGCCGCCCTCGAAGTTGTTCCCTCTCGCCAGGTCCTCCCAGCTCGTCGGCACCTTCGTGATGTCGAAGTTGGTCTGGCGGAGCTGGAAGTTTCCGAAGAAGCCGACCGTGCTGGCGATCCCGCCCCCGATAATCAAGTTGCCGGTGGGGGCTTCCTCCACCTCCACGATCACGTTCTCCACGCCAACCTCGGTGTCGCTTCGATCCAGCCGGATGTCCATCGTCTGGGGTTTGAAGAACCGGGTACGTCGAAGCCGCCGGAAGCTCTGCTCCAGAGTGGCGATGTCGAACGGCTCTCCCGGATAGAAGGCGAGCTCGCGGCGGATCACCTTGCTCTTGGTCCGGCTGTTCCCTCGGATGAGGATCCGGCCGACACGGGTCGCCTCCGCGCGACTTATGTTGAAGATCACCTTTACGCTCGGGCCCTTTTCCTCGGGCTCGACCCGATGCCGAACGATTGTCCGGATGCGGGATTTCCGCTGGTAAAGCCTCTGGACCGTCAGCACATCCCGCCGGAGTAGACTCCCGAGCATGGGCCCCCCCGGCTTCAAGAAGAGGCGGCCCCTCAAGTAGGCCTCCGAATAGGGGCCCTCCCTCACCCCCCCGGTCACGATCTCGCGCCCCGCCGCATCTCGGTGGCTCTCGGTGAACCGAATCTCCGAGACGACGTACTTCTGTCCTTCGATGATCCGGATCTTCACCTTGACCCATTCCTTGTCTTCCGCGAAATCGATCGATTCGAGGAAGACCAGGGCGTCCAGGAATCCCCGGTCCCGGCAGAACCTGCGCAGGGCGTCGAGGTCCTCGAGGAGGATCTCATCCCGGTAGATCCCCGGGTCCAGGATCCCCAGCCATCCGCGTTCCTTGATCTGCATCTGATCCCTCAGATCGGAGGCCTCCAGGTGATCATTCCCTTCGAATTCGATCTCCTCGACCTTGACCCTGGGACCCTCCTCGATCTCGAAGTTGACCCCGACTCCCAGGCTGAGGGGCTTCACGATCGGATTGACCGAGGCAAAAAGGTAGCCTTCCTGGAGGTACTTTCCTTCGATGCTTTCCTGATCCAGGCGGATGAAATAGTCGCTGAGCAGGGTTCCTTTTTTCGTCTGCAGGAGGTCCTCCAGATCAGTCCGCTTGATTCCCTTCCGGCCGGGAAACCGGACCCAACGGACCTCGTCCCTGTCTCGCACGCGGAAGGTGACGACGACCCAGTTCGGATTGGTCGGATCCGCCCCCCACTCGGCGGAGATCGGGAGGAATTTGCCCAATCGCGTGAGCCTCTTCACATCCTCATCGAGGACCTTCTCCGAGAAGACCTCCCCTGGGCGCGTCCTTATCTTGGAGAGGAGCAAGGAATCAGGAATCCTTCGGTTCCCCTCGAACTTGACCGTCGAGACCGTTCCCTTCTCCTGGGCGACGACGGCATCGGCCGTCACCAACAGGGCCAGGAGGGTACAGAGGAGTGCGAATCGACAGAGTGGGGGCAAGATCTGGCTCCTGAAATTGAATACCTCCCCCTTTCTACCACACTCCAGCGGCAATTCTTCCGCTCCCGGGGGCCCGCAGGTGGCGAGAACGCGACATTCGAGGACTCTGGACCGGGTCCGGTGGGTTAGCCATGTTTCCGCGCGGCCCACCTCACAAAGCTGGAAAAGGGGGGTTGACATTCCTCATTCGCGCACTAAAATGAGCGGGCACTAGGAGATCACCGTGTGCAGTTTGCCGGGTGGAGTCTCAACTCCCCCTGGACGGTTATTTCTACCGGGTTCGCCTTTACGGCGGGTCCATCGGCCCTGCTTAGCGGCGGGCTACTCGGTCTGTCTTCACGACAGGCCGATTTGCTCTTTGAAAATTTGGCAGCCTGAGGTGCTAAGAATGCGAGGGGAGGGTTCGTCCCTTCTCTATAACCAAAGAGGGTTTGTCTTCGGACAATCCCGTTTATTTGATGGTAAGCATTCTTGCGCACGCGTGAGAATGCCCTTGAATTCAAACTAAAGAGTTTGATCCTGGCTCAGAGTGAACGTCAGCGGCGTGGATTAGGCATGCAAGTCGAACGAGAACGGTTCCTTCGGGGACCTAGTAAAGTGGCGGAAGGGTGAGTAATACGTAGACAACCTGCCCACGAGACGGGAATAACCCTCCTAACGGGGGGCTAATACCCGATATGTTCGCGAGGTCGCATGGCCTTGCGAGAAAAGATAGCCTCTGCATGCAAGCTTTCGCTTGTGGAGGGGTCTACGGCCTATCAGCTAGTTGGTGGGGTAACGGCCTACCAAGGCTATAACGGGTATCCGGCCTGAGAGGGTGGTCGGGCACACTGGGACTGAGACACTGCCCAGACTCCTACGGGAGGCTGCAGTCGAGAATCTTCCGCAATGGGCGAAAGCCTGACGGAGCGACGCCGCGTGGAGGATGAAGGCCTTCGGGTTGTAAACTTCTGTCACACGTTAAGAATAGCGGGAGGTGAATAGCCTGCCCGTCTGACAAAGGCGTGAGAGGAAGCGCCGGCTAATTCCGTGCCAGCAGCCGCGGTAATACGGAAGGCGCGAACGTTGTTCGGAATCACTGGGCATAAAGAGCTCGTAGGCGGTTCGTTAAGTCCGGAGTGAAATCCCTCGGCTCAACCGAGGAACTGCTTCGGAAACTGGCGGGCTAGAGGGCAGGAGGGGAGAGTGGAATTCCTGGTGGAGCGGTGAAATGCGTAGATATCAGGAGGAACGCCGGCGGCGAAAGCGACTCTCTGGTCTGTTCCTGACGCTGAGGAGCGAAAGCTAGGGCAGCAAACAGGATTAGATACCCTGGTAGTCCTAGCCGTAAACGATGGGCACTACGTAG
>JAPUJT010000017.1 GCA_027296055.1 Planctomycetota bacterium
GCGACGATCTTGTCAAGGTAGGCCTTCACGACAAACTCGTTCGTCTTCCCATCCCATCGGATCTCCGCTACCTCGATCTCGACTCGGCCGAGGGAATTCATAGCTGCGCGGTACGAGAGGATGCCGAAGATCAGAAACCCCACGAGGAACGAAACCCACACGAGACGGCCCCACCAACTCGGCCGTTCGAAGCTCTTCACCCTTCCCAGGAGGTGAATGCCCAGGGAAGGCACCGCGGCGGTGATGCCGCCGATAAGGACCTGCGCGGTGAGGTAACCTGTCAAGCCCAGTCGGAAGGCCTCGACGGGCAACAACAAATCCGTCAAGTTGAAAAAGTCCTTAGCGGTCGCGGTGTAGAAATAGAGGAGGAGGACTTGGCTGGCCATGCTCGTCATTGAGGCGCGGGTCTTCTTCGAAGCGCGCTCCTGCTCGGCCCCCTCGGGTGCCAGCGGGGCCGGATCCACGTGGGGCGCCTCGGAATCGAATTCCGGAGAAGTCTCGCGAGCTTCTTTCCAGCTCATCCGGCGTCTCTCCGTTGTGCCTGAGTGCGGCCGAATTCCGCGGGACGGGGCTTCCTGATCGGCCCCCGCCCGCCGCTGCGCATGTGGTAGGTGCGGGGCTCACCGTACACTCTACCCAAGAGCCATCAGGATCAGCAAGGAGGACATCTATCCATGAACACGCCCGCCCACGTGGTCCCTGATACCTTCGGCCTCCGACGCGACGAGTGACGCCCCGCAGCCATGCTAGACTCGCGAGGAGGCCACCTGGTCCGTCTGTGGCTCTGGGCTCATCGCTCGCATGTTTCCTGGCGAATTCTCCTGACGTAAGCGTCTGTACCATCGACTGTTATAGATGGGCCGATTGGCCTAACTAGGCCGGTTCACCGCTCGAGTGTCGCTACAACCCGTTCCGTGGAGGCGAAATGCCACTCAATCGCCCCTTTGGCACCTGCATGGTGGACATCTCCATATTTTAGTGGGTTACCCGTGGTATTCTTGACCTAGTGGCAAGTACAGGCCAAATGGGCCATTAGAAGCGAGAGTGAAACGTATGTGGTGGTATGAGGCATGCGAGAGTGAGGGAGAGCATGGCGGTCGGCACTGTGTCTGAGAGCAATCTTTTCCCTGCCTTCACCAAGGAGACTGCCGCGTATTATGGCAGCCACGGTGGCATTCAGAGCGGCAAGGTTCGGCGGGCGAAGGGGGAGCTTCGTCGGCAAGAGGAGAGGCGAATACGTCTGCTCAAGAAGCCACGGTTGCAACCGCAGCGGGACCCGAAGACCCAGCAATTCATCAAGGGGCCGGGCGTGTATCCGTCACCGCCGAATGGTCTAAGGCCGACAACGGTTCGTGACGTGCACGGTGAGGTTGTCGGGTGGAGACCGTGGGAAGAATTTGCCGAACAAGAGGATCGCCGCAAGGGGAAGTGGGATACTCCCGAACCATCAGAGCCATCCGAGCCACCCGCGGTGCCAGTACCGGAGAAGAGGCGGACGTACACGATTCGCAGGACCGCGATAGGTCCACTTGATTCCACAGGCCACCAGCATCGCGGGACCTGGCCACCGCCGAGGGACATGATCGAGGAGCTTGAGCGGCGGGGTTATGACGTGGTCCTTCTTCCCTGACTGCCACCGCGCATCTCCAGGTTGGTCGACATTTCCGCTGAGATTCCTACCCACTTCAGACTCCCCTTTCCGTCACCCCGCTGTGATAAAATAAAGCGTTAGTAGAACTTTCTCGGTCGAGTAACGGAGAACGACATGCGACGGCACTCGAAGACCTTTAACTAGGAACAGCTCATGCTTTCATTCCTCAGAAATCGGCAACAGCAAGGACTGAATCCCGCGACGCGTGGCACTACGCACTACGAGATTCTACCGCTCACCGCGTTCGAGCCTGTGACGATTCCGATGAACGATGGACAGGTGATTTTGACACGCTCGGTGGGCAATCCCGCGGGAACGACATTCGGGACGAATATTGGGGGTCTTCTTCTTGGCAACAATCTGTTCGTCGACCCGCAGTCTTCTGGCGCGTCGGAGAATCTCCTGCTTCCTCTCGAGGAGCATTGCGTCGGACTGATCCTGTGGATCACGAATACCGGCGGTGAAGGTATCGCCGTGCAGAACGATTCGGGTGGGGCGCTCGGCACGATTCCATCAAACGGGTTCGGGACAGCTCTCTGTGACGGAACGACCTGGCAACTGGACCTAACTGACGGGCAGACACTCGTCGCGAACACTCAGTTGACGAATGCTCAGATGCTCTTGGTCGCAGGGACGCCAGTCACTTTGGTTCCGGCTCCCGGAGCTAACAGGGGGACCATCATTCACAAAGTTTACCTTGTGTGTGATTCCTCCGGTGGAGCCTATACGGCAGGCGCTGCCGATGACCTTGAGGTTCAGTATGCCGGTGGGGTGAACATCTCTGCGGATATTGAGACTTCTGGGTTCATCGATACGGGAGGCGTGGAGAGGCGGACGTACGGTGTTCTCGATAGCGAGGTTATCGTGACGCCGAACGTTGCGGTGGAAATCTTCAACAACGGTGGCGGCGAATTTGGAGGTGGAAACGCGGCGAATACTCTCAGTGTCCGTGTCTGGTACAGCACCGTAGATACCGTTCCCTTCTCGTAGGCCCGAGTAGTGCGATTGAATTACCTGGCGTTGATGATTCGTCGGCCTTCCCTAACTCCAAAAAGATGAACGCGGCGAGGCTTTCTTGGGTTCCCGGAGCCCTCATTCCGCCGCTGGCGGAAAGCTGTCGAGAGCCAGGCGGATGATGTCCCCAGCGACTTGGGGCTGCCCATGCCCCCGTGCACCGAGGAGCATACGGGCGTTCGCCTGGGCGGAATGGCCGGTTTTGGGTGATCGATGACAGCGGGTTAGGGGTGCGGAAGTGCAGGCGATCCTAGCCTAGTACCCCCCTGCCAAGACCTAGATCAGAATTTTGGGATGGGGACGGATGGTGAAAGGTCGTCAGCCTGATGGGAAAACTGCGATACAACGTCTGCCATGTCAGCGACTCTTTTCCGATTGTCCGACGAAATCAAGAGCCTGCTTCTTGGTAAGCACGGAATACCTACAGGGAGTCGTCCCATAGCACGCCCACTGTTCCCAAAAAACCTCGTCCGTCAGATCGTCCCAGGTCCAGTACAACAATGCACCGTTCTGATCGAATACGTACACTGTGCGACCGTCGTTCGGCCACCTATACCCAGTGTTGGCGGTAATGAAAACCCTTCCATCATGAGTGTGGAGTTGAATCTCGCGCGGGTCCGGTTGCCATTCAAGAAAAGTCTGGAGCGAAACAACCGATGAGGGAGGTACATCCTGCCTGACCCAATACACGAATGTCGCACACGTCCCCAGCAGAACAACAGAGAACGCCAAGATGAGTAGCCGCGCGGCATTTCTCACATTCACTAACCTAGGTCAAACACCAAGATTCCGATGTCCCCCCTGTGCGCCGCCTTTCACCATCTAGATCATACTGACCCTCCCCACCGCTCGTGGCCGGTTTTGAGTGACCGATGACACAGCCGCTCGACTCCCATAGCCAAGAGGTAGGCCGTAGCAAGTGCAATTATCAGATCGATGAGGAACTCGACAGGCATGAAACCGTAGTCGCGATAGACGCTGCCGGGCACTATCTTGCTGCCGATGAAGATGAATGGGAATCCCTTCACGACCCCCTGTACGGCCCCACCACTATAATCTGAGTACAGGTGGCTCCCACTGTCCTTCTGCGGAATGGTACAGAGCGTCACCCATAGCCAGAGTATCGCGAACATCAATAGAATGGCTGGGAACCGAGGGAGAAACTTCGGCCATCGGAATCTGATGCTCAGCCATCGGAATCTGATGCTCAGCATCCATCGTAGCACCCGCCGAAATCTTAGACTCAGCACCGCCCATTTTTGCACCGGCCGGTCAGTACCCCACGCGAGAACCCAGCCTACGACCACAGCCAACAGAAGGTCCACGAGATACGGGGTGAGTCGAAACCCGGTGTAGACGGGGTCGGGTCCCCACCACATTGCGTAGAAGGGCAGCGGAAATCCATGCCCGATCCAACCTGACGCGAGCTTGGTTCTAGGCCCTAGGTAATATGTGCCCCGAAAGTACGTGCAGAGCACAGCCCAGACAACTAGCACTGCAGGCATGAGAAGGATAGCGGGGTATCGAGGCAGGAATCCAGCCCATCGGGATCTCGTAGGCGGCTGCCAAAGGATCACCCTGGAGAACGCCAACACCACGACCGCGGCAGTGGTTATCGGAATTGGGGCACCATAAGTCGCGAGCCCAGCGTAAATTACTAGAAGCCCAGCGATGAGACCCACCGAGAGGGCAAATCCTACTACGTTCACCCACCTCAACACCTTCGCTCTGTGACTCCCCACCTCTCCTAGAGAGCGGCGCGCCCCAATCGAGAACCAGAGAGGGCTGAGCAGACCCATCCCAAGGAGAACACTCGACTCCCGATAATCGATAGCCCAAACAATCAACCCCCGAATAGCGGTCGGGTCCGCACCCCGCCAATGACCGAACACCACGAGAGCTTGCGCCGCGGTCCCGATGACACCGCTCATGACGTAGCGGAGCGAGAGAGGCGCTTTGAGCCGGATGTAGACGGCCTGGGGCAAAGAGAGGAAAACAACGAAGAGAACTATCAAGCAGATGCCAGCCACTTCTAGGTCCATGAGCCCAGTCTACCAAGCAGGTATCAGCCCCTCCAGCGGACAGGGCGACGTTTGGTTTGGCCGGGGAGCGACAACACAGGGAAACAGCGGGGGAAGGGCAGATTGAAAGTCGGACGCCCCGCCTATGGGAATGCGAGCCAATGACAAGGAATCCAGCGCCTCCCAGTCAACCCTCCTCGACATGCCCGAATATCTCTCGCTAGAATGAGGGGTGTCAGAGGCTCCGTAGTATCATGACGTCCGCAGACTTTCCAAAGTGACACCTCCAGCAGATCAGCCGAGAATGCGCCCAAGCGTGTGGCTCTTCATGCTCGTCATGGGTGGAATGTGCCTCCTCGTGGTTGGAGATAGTCACGCTTGGTTTCTCGACCTGCTTGCAACAGGAACGCTGCATAACCTGACCTACTTCCTTGCGTGGGCGATTGTCGGCGCGGTGTACGGCCTCCTGGCCTCATTCATGTGGCTTCGGTGGGCGCGTCAGCTTGGCCGGGTAAGGCGAGTTCTGGGGATGTGTCTTCTCGTGGCACTGATGATGGCAGGCAGCCAAGTGGCAGCTCGCAGGGTCATGCATCCACTCAACCTGTTCATCGCCAACTGTGAATGGGACCAGGATTCTCAGGAGTTCGAAGTTAGCCTCGCATCCACCAGCCAAGCTTTCGCCCAGGCACGGAGACGAGGGAACCTGCAAGTCATCGTTTCAGTTGAGGGGCTTTGGTGGAGCCCATCGGAAATGAAATCACCGCAACCGCTCCAGGCAAATGAGGTGGAAGAGTTCGCCGTCGGCGCGCCGGTCCTTCTGGGTAACCGTCAAGCAATCCCCCACCCGCCGGACGGGTTCGTCGGCGTGCCTTGGCATGTTGGTGAATTCGACGTGCCTTGGAAGCCGAGGGTTTTCGGGTCTCGTTGGGCCTATATTGCTCGGGTGAGCGCCGCGATTGTGAATCGAGATGGAAAGAGAGTGGGTGGGGAATTGACCCGTTACCGCGTGGGGGATAGCTTCCCCCCGCGCGGATGGGATTCAGCCGATCCCCATCGGTCTCGCATAGACGCGTTCATGACTGAAGGGGGAGACTGGCTGATGGACCCTGATCGAAACCGGGCTCCATTTCAGTTCCGGCCACCGCCGCTGCAGGGTGTCGTCCGCGAGGACGTTCGAGTCAACCCGAGAAAGTAGTGGCTTCGTAGCGGTGGGCTCGATGAGAGAAGCCCGCGACCCCGAGCCGAACGGAACCAGCCTTGGTGTGTTGACTCGGGGCCGCGAACACACTATTCAATTGTCTGGCATGGAGATCAATGGAAGCGCCAGATGACCATGTCGCCCGCGCTCGCCCCGGCGACGAAAACGCGCTCGCAATCATCCAAGCTGAGGGCCCAGCCACCGGCGCTATTGAGGACTGTCCTACTTTCCGTGCATAGGCGTGTATGTTGGAATTCGCCACAGCCTGAAGACAATGAATCCGGGTGCTGTATGCGACTCCGTGAACGAGCGTGCATGTTGAAACCGTGAAGGCCGATCTAGCTTGGGATTTCGGCCTTATTTCTCTCTCGAGTCGATGTTGTAAGACGGTCCATCTCGGCCCAGCGCCTATCACGGGCTCCTCTAACGGCACGGAAGACGATGAAGAGCACGATAGTTATTGGTATCCACGCGAAGCCAGCAATGAGCACGAAGACTATAGCCACCTTCTCGTCACCAGTGACGCGTGTGACGCGTGCGAGTAGGACGACCTCGTCACGAGTGACGAGTACGAGTGCGCCGACAAGTCTCCCAATGAACGAGCCAATGAACGAGCCAAGAAAGTAGGCCAAGACTAAATCGATGGCCCTTCCATTAAAACGTTGTGATGGGAACCGCTCTAGCTCATGGGCTTCCATCCCTCAACCCTCCAGACGTAAAAGCGCCACCCATTCGGTCTTCGGAACCTGTAGATCGTCCATGACCCGCTAGGCCCCGGCCCAATTCAACGTTCGGGACACGGGGTAATGTAAGCCCTGGGGCGCTGCACATCTAGCAAGCCGAGGCTCTACCTCTTTGCGGGGGAATCACTCACATGGCCCGACGGGGTAAGGGCCAACAGAGTCAGACTGGCAGCGTACACCGCGTGCCTGGTGAGCGGGGACATGGCGACCTCCATCTTGAGCAGATGAGTTGGTAATGGGACTCTCGAGCGGCCCGGATGGTAGGCGGGGCCGGGGGCCGGGGTCAAGGCCGGGCGAAGCCAGGGGGCCAGGGGCATCGTTTCGCTTGGGACGGGCGCTATGCTATCCCGGATCCGATCCCATTTCCGTTTATCCTCGGAAAGAGGCCTAGAGGATCCGCTCTGGGCCTCCTCTCATTCTAGGGAGAAACTTGTCGCCCCTGCCACATCTCCCCAAATTCTAATCCTCCTGACGGAACGACTCCTGGGATGTGAGTATCGTTGTTCCCCAGTTACTCTTTGTCTCTAAATAGATCTCATAGAAAACGCTAGCTCGGATACTTTCCTCACTGGTGTTCGCAAGGATTTCGTCGCAAAAACGATAGTCATCCGCACTCCCATCGACAGCCCGCATGACTGCATTGTGATAATCACTCCCCGGGTCGAACTCCACTCTCGAAGGAAGAAGCAACTCCGCAAAGATGTTCAGTTGTGCCGTATAGAAATGGAGGAGAATGTACATTCTTGTGATCAGCGCCTCCGCCTCTGGCGACAACTTGACGGATGGCGGTTCCTGGAGGCTATTCTTGATGGACTCCGAGAAGTCCGTAAATACCTTGGCGAATCGGTCGAGAGCGGCATCGTCCTTCTTTGGACGTTCTGTCGCAAACTTGGTGAGTCGATCGAGCTGTCTTCCGGTGATCTTCTGCAACGCATCGGTCTGCGTCTCGATTTTCGTAAGTGAGTTGGAGACGCGAGACTCCGTTTTCCGTCCAGTGAGATAGAAGACAAGGGCTAGTGCGATCGCTACGAACCCAAGAATGACCGAAACGACACTTGCGATTATGCTCCATACCGGCAACGCTGAAACAACCTGGGCAGAATCTTGCAGCACTATAGTACCTCCTTCTTTTCCCCTCACGACCCCGGGGACATCGGGCTGCTGTAGCTTCTCGGCTCCGCATTCCGGTTCAGGGCCATCCTGGTCGACCCAAGATGCGGGCCCTTCCTCTTGGCATGAGAGAGGACGGCCTTACGATTCGCGCCATACGCTAGAGCAGATCCTCGAGGCGGCGTAGGCGACGCTAGCTGGTCCTCCGCCTGGCTGCTTCCCCGCCCCCCTCTCCAACGGGCTTCGGTGGTTCTGGTTGATTCGTAGGTTCTGCCTCGCGAGCTTGATCAAGCGAGGCGAAGGTCGGTGCGAGTTCATGAAAGTGAGAGACGTCTCGGACGACAGATAGCCCGGGTAGTTCACCGCCCGTGGCTCGATTGGGGACATATGCAGAAACGACTCCTACCAGGATGACGGGTGCGCCCTCTTCGGGAGCTAGGAAAAATGCTGGCCCTCCACTGACACCATTGATCGCCACACCGTCTACTAGGTAAGCGCTCTGCCTTTCGAGCCAGGCACTCACTCTCCCTGAAAAAAAGCAGAGGTTGGCGGATGATACTGCCGGAAAACCAAGCCACGCTAGTTCATTCCCCACCTTAAAATACTTGTCTTTCGGAGCCAGAGTCAGTGGGCTCGAAGGGAGTGGAAGCTGCCCACGGTCGAAAATGATGGCAGCCGTGTCACGAATTGTATCGAGAAGCACAGCACGTGCGTCGCGCCGAATCACAATTGAGTTGCCAGACCCCTCATGGTCTATGCGGATGGGCTCCTCCCAGTAGTGAGCGTGGTCAACAACGTGTGCGGCAGTCGCCACTCCACAGATGTTGCTATTACTGGTGTTCGAGATTAGAAATCCAGTCCCGGAATTACTCGGAGTCGAGATCCGAACAATGTGTGGCCGTAGATGCTCTACAGCCTGTGGCCAATTGGTCTCTGGCATGTATTATGTCCTCTCTTGTCGCTCTCAATGTCTGCCTAATCTAGCATCCTGGGACAGAGGTCATGATGTCCCACCTCCTCCGCCGATTCAACCCCCCGCACCTGGGCTCTCCTCCACCCCCGTGTCGACATCCCGCTTCCGTAGCTGACCCTCGACGCGATGGGAATGGTCTAGGGTCCCCCGCCCGTGTCACGACAAGGTGGGCCGCTCAGGTCGTATGGGGAGTTCGTGGCGGATCTTGTAGACCCGGAGTGGCGTGGGACCCTATACTGCGGCAGGTCCCGGTCGAGATACTGCTATGAATCGATTCTGGCGTTTCCATATCAGTGGCAACAGGCGGCTTCTGACAGCCGTTATCATCGGCGTCTCCGCCTTGCCCTTATCACAATGTCGCCGCGCCCCCTATCAGCCGGACCCCAGGCGAACACAGACGACCCCGGCATCCGAGGAGGATCGAATTCTCGGTAGAATGGAGGCCATCCAGGCCGAGATCCCTAGGCTGACTCCCCACCTCTCAAGCCGATGGAGACGCGCCCGGACGATCTCGGCGCGACGAATTTACGCCCTGCAAGTGGAATACGTAAACCTGGAGCGCAACGCCCTGCAAGTGGAATACTTAAACCTGGAGCGCAAGTGGGATCTAAAGCGTGTCCGAAAGGCCCTGGACGCCCGCGATAGAGCGGTTGCAGAACAAGAGGAACCCCAGCGAGGAGACAATTCTGAGTGGGATCAGCTCCGCCAGAGTGAGAACGAGATCTTCGCACGTCGGGATCAGATCGATGATGAACTGTTGAGGACACTCCTAGACTTGAGGGCCCACGCACAGCCCAGAATCGGGGAGGTCGGTGAACGCCTGCTTGTAATCTGGGCCGAGGGGGAGGCCATTCGGGAGATGCGAGAGGAGCTATGGGAGATACAGATGAAACGGCTTATGCGGAGAGTGCAGGTTAAACCTCTGCCTCCCCCTCGACTTCACTGGATACCGTACACGGATGGTAAGGCATATCGTCAAGGACAGGAGCCGCATACGGAACTGCCACCGGAGGACCAGGTCGATGAACGCCTCAAGGAGATCAACGAATTCGTCAAAGAGATCGACGGTGAGGCTAAAAGGGCCATCCAAGACTTGAGCACTGACGCAGATCCAACGGCTCAGGCTGCAGGGAAAAAGATGCTTGCACTCGCGGCGGAGTCGGATGCTCTTTCGAAAAGGCATGATGTGATCTCGGCCAGGAGGGCGGAGGAGCAGAAGCGGCTCTGGCGGGATCTAGCCGACGGAGAGATCTCCTTGAAAGAGCTGGAGGCGAGGCTCAAGGAGATCGGGCCACTGTGGGACGTGGTCATCCTGCGCTCGGTTTTGGCCGGTCGATCCCGAACTCGCGGGCGATGAGATCCGCCACGGTCTGAATCTCCGCCTCGCCGGTAATCATCCCTGAGTCGTGGTGTTGACTGAGGAGGCGGGCGAAGTCCTCAGAGTTGGCATCTCGCCACTGGATGATGATCCTCTGCTCCCCTGGGTTCAGGTCCACCTCGCCCTTGAGGATGCCCAATATGATCGGCTTGGCCTCCCGGAGCCTGGCCAGGGTGCCAGGGTCCAGGACACCAGCAGGCCCCCGGTAGGTGACGGCCTCCCCCTTGAGGGTGAAGGTCACCCCCCGGCCCCGCAGCTCCAAGAAGAGGTCGACGGCGGTCATAGCTGCCCCTCCACTTCAAGCTGTTCTGGTGGCTGTTCCGCGGTGTCATCGGGAACAGGGCGCGGAACAGGGCTATCTTCAACCTCGTCAACGGGTTGCGCTTGCCTGTTCTGCTGTTCTTCCCCTAGGGGTGAGGAGGGAGAACAGGGGGGTGATTCCGAGGTCTCTTCCTCGCCCGAGAGGAGGCTCGTCTCGGCTGGCGGAGCCTCCTCTTTGGCCTTCGAAGCCTCCGCCTTGGCCTTCTCGTCGTGCCTAGATTTCAGTTCATACTTCCCCTCTTTCTCCTTCACCAGAACCTTCACGAGAACCTTGTTCTCAACCATCATCAGGAGGTGCTTTCTTATCGTTGGCCGCGCCGGTTTCCTTCCCTCCAGGAAGTAATCGAGCGCAGTCCAGACACCCTTCGGCGTCATGGCCCCACGTTCCTTGATCGCATCGATAATGGCTGCATCTACGGTGACTTGCTGGGTTTGGCTGGCCTCGCCGTCAAGGCTGTACGTCCGAGTGGGGAAGTTGAACTTGAGGGTGTAGTCCTTCTCTTCGACGCCACGACCCTGGACGTTGAGTGTTGTTCCCCCATCTGAGCGACCGAGATGGAGAATCATGTCAGACGCACCCGCCAGGGCTTGGCTTCCGAGGGGAGCATGGATTGGGTCCCCCTCTTTCGCTTTCTTCCCCGAGTGGTGTATCAGCACGACAGCCAGGTGGTGGCGATCGCCAACGCGCTTGAGTGCTGTCAGGTCGCCGTAGATCGTCTCGTAATCTTTGCGGTCCATATTGGGGGAGGAGACTCTCCCGTAGCAGTCAATGACGACGAGCTTCGCCTGGGGATGATTGTGTATCCAGCCCTCAAGCACATCGGGGAGTCCCCGGTTTATGGGTGGGACGTCTAGCGTGATCAGTCCG
The DNA here is from genome assembly GCA_027296055.1 of Planctomycetota bacterium. Classification (GTDB taxonomy): domain Bacteria; phylum Planctomycetota; class JAPUJT01; order JAPUJT01; family JAPUJT01; genus JAPUJT01. The sequence goes on from JAPUJT010000017.1 coordinate 11,278, forward strand.
ATTCGAAGCCCCACCGCACGCGGGATGCCCCCGTCCTCCGTGGACATCGCCTCGAAGTCAGTCTTGATCGTCGCTTCCGGGTCCTCCAGGCTGACGAGAAGCACGTCGCCTTTCTCTACGTCCTCCCCGAGTGCTACACCCCCCCGCGCCACAGCGAGGGAGACGCCGCGCATTAGTGTGCTCTTTCCCTTCTTCGGATCGGCCGTGATGAGGGTAAGTCCTTCGCGGATGAAGTTGGGAACGATCCATTGAATCGGGGGGGGCGGGTTCTGGATCACCTCCTGTAGTGTGCGAATCTTGGGGCGGTGCTTCATCCGGGAGAGACGCATACCAAGCCGGATCGTCTGTTCCTCTGTGTCGTAGAACTTCGCGAGCCGGGCAACAACAGCGTCCTCCCTGTCCTTTACGTCACGTTGGTTGTTCGACTGGCGGAAGTCAAAATCACCACCGCTCTCATCGTCTAGGCGATCTTTGGAGGGATTGAGGAGGGCTTTGGAGCTGCTACCAATTTCGGACAAGAGGTCTGCATCCGACGCGGTCGCTTTCGCCTTCCCTCCCGTTTCCGACTGGTCCGCGTGTGGCTCCTTGCCGTTTCTCCCCGCTTCGTCGTCAAGATGGAAAGGGACGGTCCCTTCCTTGCTGAAGTCTGCGGCAGACAAGTCCCCATCGCGCTGGAAGTCGCCCAGATCCTTCGCCTTCTGTTCAGAGTCTTTCAAAGTCCTGCCCCTTCGCTTACGAGTTTCCTGATTTGGCGAATGTCACTACAGCGGTCGCGGAGACTTCCCGAAATGAGGTCTCGATACCGTCTGCCCGTCATGTCGGGATCGGTGCCGATGATGATGCTGGTGTCGGTTGGAACGCGTGCTGCGATCTCGCGGGTCCAACTCCCCGACACGATGCCGATGACCGCGGGCGCGTTCTGATTGGCGTCGGAGAATTTCGTTGCAGTTGCGAGAAAATCTATCGAACCTTCGACGATTATCAGGCCCACGTCGCGAACATAGTCGGCAGCGTCCGATTCGTCTGTGAGGGTCTCACCGGAGAGCATCAAACGAGCGAGCGAATCCGCCAAGATCAACCCGCTCACCGCATGGCCTGTGGGCGATAATTCCTTCAGCGCCCCGACTTCGAGACGACGGCCGCGCAGGCTACGGGTTCTTCCCTCTACGTCGGCCATCGGCACGATGAGCCGGGCGCCCATAGCCACCCACGAACCGCCACGAGTTACAGCCCACGGCGGCAACTCGATATCGACAGGCAAGACTCTGGCGAGATCGAGAGTCTCAACCATGGACGGATCGATCTTCCGTTCTTCCTGTAACCAGCGTGATACAGCTGGGTCGTCACAGACCGGGCGACATAATTCCCAGAGCGCCTTCACTTCCTCGGCTGGCGGATACTCTGGTGGCGGAGCGGGTGTGCGGCGGTATGGCCTGGGTGCAGGGGTGGCGAAGTCGGTCGTTGTGATGCCGATGAGCTTCGCTAGGTGAATTTCATTTCCGCGAAGTGCGCAGGCTCTACAGATAAAGAGTCCCATTTCAGAATTCGCTGGCTCCGGGGTGAAGTGGATTGAGGGGTGTAGGTCCGGATGGTCCGGTGCGAGGCAATGGAAGACAACAGACTTTCCTCGCCACCGACCGTTGTAGTCGCTCATCAATATCGCAACGATTCTCTCGGCTAGAGCTGTCATAAAATCCCCACCGTCCGTTCGATGGCCATCCACAAAGCCGATTCGACCTCGATGTCTCTCAGGTTCAGGCCAAGGAAATCTCGGAGCTTGTAAACTCGGAAGCGCGTTGAGTCTGGATCGAAACCGGACTCTAGGAGGGATATCGCCCTGTCATGGAGAATCGTCATGCTGGCCGCGGTTCTTCCGCTAGTCATGGCGGTTTCCCTGGCAATGTTATCTCTTGCGATAAGTTTGATTGTTCGGTAGGATTCGATTGTCGTCACTCCGTTGGCGGGGGCTCCACACCCCCGTTAGATATTCAGATCAGCCCATGCGGGTTTGTTTCCTGCGTGGGCTGGTTGCTTTTTTGGCACTACGCTGAGGCTGTTCGTTCAGGAAGTCGATATGCCGTGGATCGGCGGTCGGGAGTGATGCCGATTCGCCAGCGGCGTGATGGGATGTGTCTGGCGCAAGGCTAGGCGCCAAGCTCGGTTCGACTCGCTGTTCTTCGAGCCATCTCCCAAAGTCGCGAGCCAGTAGAGCGCGACGTTTTCCGAGTTTGAACGTAAGGCTCTGTAGGCCAGGATGGCGACTGAGGAAAAGACGAAGCGAGGACTTCTTGAGCTTCAGTGCGTCACAAATATCTTGGGTGAACAATATCTCGTTCATGCTTCAACTTGGGTGGTGGTCTTCTCCACCAGACGGGATACGTCGGCCTCCCATACACGCAGCCTAAGTCGTCTGTAGGGATTCTTTCCCTTCTCACTCACAGCGACTCCGCGCAGTTTCCCTAGAAGGATCAGATTCTCGATCCCCTGAATATCAGTACGCAGTCTTTTGGCGGCGTCCTTTGGGGTCAAAAGGCGCAGCTCCTCGGACTGTCTCGGCATGAAGGTTCTCCTTTCGTCGTAAGCCTCGACTCTGGCCAGATTTTGCCGCATTCCTTAGATCGCGGGTTGGTCCAGCTTTTATGGCAGCGAAAAGCTGGACCACTGGCTTTGTCGTATGTGGCGACTATTGGCGGGGATATGTTGGTGTGTTGGTCGCGGTGGGCAGAATGCGGGCTAGTCAGCCTGGTCGTCTTCTGGGTCGGAATCAGCGCGGTCGACTACAATTAGAGGCTGCCTATGCTCTTGGATTTTCCTCTTGCTCGCAGCCTCGATCCGTTTCTTGATTTCCTCTTCCGATTTGCTTTCCTCTTCCGATTCGCTTTCTTCCTTCTTGGTTTCCGATGAGGGTCCGGGGCATAGCTCATTTGCGATCCAGCCCTCGCTGTACTCTCCGGTCATATATCTGGGGTCAGCGCGGTACTCGGATGCCATATTCTCGTTTGATTCCCGGCCGACAAGGCGGTACGGCCAGTCCGTTCCGAAACCGTAATGCTCCCATGTCTTCTTGAATCTCCCAAGGCAGGACGCATCAGTACCGCCGAAGCGTTTTTCCTCAATTACGTAGTCATGGATCTGCAATGCTCGTTCCCTTATCCGGCGAGCCCGTTCACTGCCATTGAGCACGTAGAAATGGGAAAGGGGGCCGTACTTTTCCAGCACTTCACGAAGAGCTGCCACATACTTGAGTTGTACTTTCCATCTTCGAGTAGTTTTCTCTTCAGGGCCGTCCACCTTCTTCTGGATTTCCCTGATGTGGCTATCGTAGAACTCCTCCATTGCCCTCTTGAAATCTGTCAGGCTAAGTCTCCAGTCAAGCGCGATCGTAATGTGGCTTTGTGTTCTGAGCGTAGGAACGTGGACCGCAACTCCGTCTTGCTTCGGGGCGTCGGCCTCGAACGCGCTGATCATCTTTTGGATGCTAGCTTCCCGTTCATCGTCCCTTCTCTGCTGTTTTTCAATCTTGCGAAAGCGATCATTCAGCTTCTCATCGTACTCTTCCTTTTCGCGAGCGTACTTCGCCATCTCTGGAGAGTGCTCATCCTGGGTGCATCCCGGAGGTGGCGTGGGCTCTATTGGACGGGGGTCTAGCATGGGTTCGTCTGGGCGCGGCCCAACTATGGCTATTGCATCGTCGCGATTACGGCGGCAGGCAATGGCTTTTGCAACGATAGCCCAAGATTCAACGGGGAGCGTCATCGTCTCTGACGGGTCCCCGGTCCACGCCTCCGCAACGGATGGTTGCTCTCCAGGTACGTCGGGTGGAAGAGCATGGGCGGTGGGGCCGTGGTCGAAGAGGTCGAAGACTCCCATGCCTGATTCGAGCGCCTTGGGGTCTAGCGCGAAGAGAATCGGCCGGACATGGGATAGGGTGATTGGAAAAGTCTCGGGGCCTTGAGGCAATGGGCAGGGTATCTGCGGGTTGGTGTGGATGATCGGCTCCACACCTTCATTGGCCAGCAACCAATCGCTACAGACGTTTGGACTCAACAGAAACGGCAGGAATCCGTACTCGAGTGCCAACAGATCGGATCGGGGCTCATTGATTTGGTACAGGGTGGCGTTGTCCATGAATGGCTCCCAGACTGCCCGGTATCTGGGATTTATACAGAGCGCCTCCCAGTAGACCGCCTGCATGTAATGGTGGGGTTTGGCTTTTGCGAGTCTCTTGCTTGGAGACTTCTTAGGCTTCCGCGGCGTGGACTTCTTGGCGTGGACTGTCCGAGGTTTGCGACTGGTCGACTTCTTCTTTGTTCCGCGCGCCGTAGATTTATGGGATGATTTCCGTTCCATCGTGGCGTCTCACGGTGGTTGCAGCTCGGCTCCCCCGCCAGGGGGCCGGGCTTTCTTTTTAGCTGCCGGCTCTATGCTTGGGCAAGCCGGTGAACTCTTGACTCGCTCCTGATTCCGATCCTTCTGATATTCTCCGTGATCGGCAAAAAGCCATCAACGGCGGGCCATTCCATAACCGCAGGACTGTCAGGCCGGCTACACGAACGGCTACACTAAATCGATTCCAATCGCTGCACAATGTATGCGCAATGGATCGTGCCGAACGATCCAACTCCTTGGCCATATTGCCGTTATCGCTATTTCCTTGGCACGGCAGGCGGGGCTCGAACCCGCACCTTCTGGTTTTGGAGACCAGCGCTCTGCCTCTCGAGCTCCTGCCGTATGCCCTGGGTATCCCACCCCCCGGGAGACCCGAGCTCCGTGTCTCTGGCCCGACAGACGGGACTCGAACCCGCACGCTCCGGAGCGACAGTCCGGCGCTCTGGCCAATTGAGCTACTGCCGGTTTGGTGCGGGGAGTGGGGGTCGAACCCACAAATTCTCCACGCACTCAGCGTGGCGGCTTTTCCAGTTTGCCCATCCCCGCATTGGTGCGGCGGGTGGGACTCGAACCCACACAATTCAGCTTAAGAGGCTGGTGCCCCACCCGTTGGGCGACCGCCGCATCGCCTCGGAATCGAACCGCGCTGGTGCCTCGCCGCGCTCGGCTTCGAGGCCTCCACAACAGTGGAGCACCCGGCGGGATTCGAACCCGCGTAGACGGATTTGCAGTCCGTCGCCTCACCGCTCGGTCCACGGGTGCATCAATCATCACTCCGCGACTCTGGCGGGGCTCCGCGTCTCTGGGGTGGTGCGGTGGGTACTGCCCCCACTTTCTCCGGTTCACAGCCGGACGCATTACTTTTATGCTACGCCCACCATGGATCTCTCCGGTCCGGCTCCCGAGAATCGAAGCCGACGCCTCTCGGTGATCGGCCGTGCCCTTGGAGCCGGCGCTTACCTTGGCGCGGCGGGTGGGAGTCGAACCCACACTCTGCGGCTTAGAAGGCCGCTGCTCTTCCAGTTGAGCTACCGCCGTTCTGGCGGAAGGCCTGGGATTCGAACCCAGATGGCCAGAGGCCGGCGGTTTTCGAGACCGCTGCGTTACCAGTTACGCTAACCTTCCCTTGGCCGTGCACGGCTAATGCGGCGAGCGGGATTCGAACCCACACAGTTCGGATTAAAAATCCGATGCCCGACTCGTTGGGCGACCGCCGCTTCGTTCGTTTCGGCGAGGCAGGGAGGGGTCGAACCTCCACCACCGGTTTCGGAGACCGGTCATCCTTTCCGTTAGACGACTGCCTCGTTGGTGGGGCAGAGAGGATTCAAACCTCTATCTGTCGGTTCGTAGCCGACGAATCCTGTTCGTTAGACGACTGCCCCTTGGTTGGCCCGCCAGGATTCGCACCTGGATTTCGCGGTTCAAAGCCGCGCTTCTTGCCTATTAGATGACAGGCCATCTGTCTGGCTGGCCCCCCAGGGCTCGAACCTGGACTCTTCCGCTTAACAGGCGGACGCTCTACCCATTGAGCTAGAGGCCAATGGCGGAGAGGGTGGGATTCGAACCCACAGAGCTTTCGCTCACCCGGCTAGCAACCGGGCTCCTTGCCGTTCGGTCACCTCTCCCTTGGAGCACCGACCGGGAATCGAACCCGGATCACCGGCATGGCAAGCCGGCGCTCTTCCACTGAGCTACCGGTGCGTCCGATACACTGGCAGGGCCACCGGGAATCGAACCGCTGCTCCCCTCGGGTCTGAGCCCGAGGCTCAGCCTCGGGGTCGAAGACAGGGCAAAATTCGACCAGGCCAGCCATGAGCGAGAGGGGGAAGCACTCGGTAGATTGCTTCCCCGTCGAGTCGAATGGTGGTGACGGCTGGAGTCGAACCAGCAACGCCGCGGCTTTTCGGGCCACCGCTCTTCCGTTGAGCTACGTCACCTCTGAGCTGATCCACCGTTTTCCCATCGCATCTACCCCGGCCCGGGGACGGGCGCGAAGCCCGTCCCCGGGGTGGATACAGTGGTGTCGCCGCCTCTTCACTAGAGCAGTTTCACCACTCGGTCAGCGAGGCCCTTCTCCCCGAGAATCACGCTCAGGTTGGCGTCATCAGCAATAAAAAAAGCCTTCCGGGGTTAACGCCCCGGAAGGCTTCATGGAAAATCTACCAAGAATTGAAACCTTCCCTAGGGCGAACCCTCCTTGTCGAAGCCGCGCGATTCGGCGCTCCGAGGGATGGGATTTGACCAATCCGATCCCGCGGGCGTACCGGTGGCGACCTCGACCCCACCTATAGCAAGCATGGGGAGCCGCCTCGCTGGCTCGGTATGTCGTCTTGTCAGCGACTGTCTTTGCAACATTGGTCCGTACCCCTAGAACAGTTTCGTTGCCTCTACGATACTCTACCTTAGACGCACATGCATTCGAAATCTTTCGCTTTTTATTTTGGCGGTCATTATTCCTCGACCACCGACTCTGGAGTCCGGGCAAGATGCTCGTCGAGGAACTTGACGATCGCCGAGTAACCGCGCTCCTGATTTTCCTTCTTCACGAAGCCGTGCCCTTCATCTTCGAACACCACGTAGGAGACCGGCACACCGTTCTTGCGGACCGCCTCCACGATCTCGTCCGACTCGATCTTGAGCACGCGTGGATCGTTGGCGCCCTGCAGCACCATCAAGGGCTTCTTGATCCTCTCGGAATGAAAGAGGGGAGACTTCGCCTTGAAGAACTCCTCATCGTCGAAGTCGCCCATCTCCTTCTCGAGGTAGGCTCGGCGCGAGGCCCACCAGGGCGGAATGCTCTGAACGGTGCGATGCCAGTTGGATATGCCGAAGAGATCGATCCCCACCTCGAAGGCATCCGGCCGAAACGTGAGGGCGGCCAGGGTCATATAACCCCCATAGCTCCCGCCGATGATGCCGATTCGATCTTTGTCGACATACTCCAGGTCCCCGAGCATCTTCTTGCTGGCCACGACGTCATCCAGGTCCGCTTCCCCGTGTTTCCTGTCGTCGAGGTGAAAGAACGTCTTGCCGTAGCCGCTGCTGCCTCGATTGTTGATCGCGTAGATGACGTAGCCGCGGTTACAGAGCAGCTGGAGCAGGGCGCTGTACCCGATGCGGCTCTGTCCGCCAGGTCCGCCGTGCACCATCACGAGCGCGGGCACGGGACGATCCGGAGAGGCCTGATGAGGCTTGTAGAGAATGCCCGGTATCTCCACGCCATCGTACGAATCAAACCGTACCACCTCCCCCTCCACCAGGTCGGTCGGCTCGATGCTCCGGTTGAGGGACTGGGTGAGTTGCAGTGGTGATGTCTCGCCCATCTCGTAATAGAAAAGGTCGCGCGGCATACGGCTGCTGCTCATGTAGAAGGCCATGTGCTTCTCGTCCCGGGATAGACCAACGGAGGTGATGTCGGCCCCGGGGAGAGACGGCAGATCCACTCGTTCCATCGTCGCGGCATCGTAGAGCCGCAGTTCGGTCGAGGCATCGTTGTTGATGCCGACGACCATGTACTTTCCCTTCTTGGAGAAGTAGGCGTACGAGACGTCCCAGTCGACCTTCAGAACCTGTTCGACACCACCCTCCTCGAGCCCGTGGCGCACCAGGTACTTGAACTCGTCGTTCTTGTCCGTGAGATAGTAGAGATGCTTGCCGTCGGGGCTGAAGGTCTGGGGAGAGTTCTGCGCCGCCTCGGGATCGTCCGTGATGAGCGTCATCTCACCCTTGTCGCGATCGAAGAGGTAGATATCGCTGTCGGCGTTCGTGACCGTCTTGGAGAGGGCCAACGTCCGTTTGTCTGGCGATATCGCGCTGAAGTTATATCCCTCCTCGTTCTTGTAGATCATCTCGCGTTTGTAGGTCTTGACGTCGTACTCGTAGGCGTCGAAGAATCGCTCGTCACGTTCGTTGGTGCCCACGAAGAACGACTTGTCGTCCTGAGCCCATCCATAGAATGATGCCTTGAGGGTCTCACCTGGTGTGAGGTCGGTGGCCGTTCCATCTGCCTCGCGAACGTAGAGGTGGTTCAGCTCGTTGCCGCCCCTGTCGCTGGTATAGAGGAATCTCTCATCTGTGGGGAAATAGGCGACGGCAAAGATCGAATCGTCCTTCGAGTCGGTTAGTCGTTCCGGCTCACCTCCGTGAGTGGAGATGGCATAGGCGTTGTATATCCCCGTTGCGTTGCTGCTCACCAGAAGCTTGGTATTGTCGGGAGAGAACGAGCTGCCCGAGAAGGTGGTCGTGCCCAGAAAGTCCTGGATCGTGTACCGCTTCACATCGCGGATCTGAGCGCGGTTTTGAGCGCAGCCGAAGGTGGATGCCGCCAGGATCGAGAACAGGACGATCGTGGATCTTGCGAGTGTACCCTTGGTCATGGGACTCCCCCCTTGTATGTCCTTGCTGGACTGACCGGATGTGAGAGCGATGGAACTCGTAGTGTACCACTATTGTGAAAGAAGGGTCCAGGGCATGGGCATCCGACTCCAGACGGCGCGGTTCAGGTTGACGAGCTTGATTATGCGGGTAAGATTGACGAGGAATGATTGCGTAAGCTGTCCTATCCGGCACGACCCACTGAGGAGGAACTCGAGATGAGGAAGGTCGTCTTTCTATCCGCCTTGGCCGCGCTTCTCTGTCTTGCACCCCCTTTGATGGCCCAGGAGGAACTGGTCGGAAAGGACGCCAGTGATTTCACTGTTGGAGACATGCTCTTCGACGGTGATGTGCTGGCCAGGAACTTCGAGGATAGCCGGGGAGAGGTCATCCTCATCAAGTACTGGGGCCTGAAGTGCGGTCCGTGTCTGGCCTCGATGCCGAAGGTCCAGAAGTTATGGACCGACTACAAGGACAAGGGCCTGCACATCTTCCACGTCGAGAGCCAGAATCATACCCCGGAGGAGATCCAGGGCTACTGTGAGAAGAAAGGCTATGACTTTCCACAGACCTTGAGGAGCGGGGCAACCGACTTCACGGGCTATCCCGGGGGCAACGGTCTTCCGTACGCCTTCCTCGTCGGGGTCGACGGCAAGGTGATCTGGCAGGGACGTCAAGGCTACGAGCAGGTCATCGCCGCGGAGATCAAGAAGGTCCGCTATGCCGGGTTGGGCAAGACGGAGATTGCTCCGGATCTCAAGAAGTCGGCGAAGCTCTTCTCGATCCGGAAGTACTCCGGTGCGATCAAGGAAGCCCGGAAGAGACTCGAGGCTGCCAAATCTGAGGGAGGTGATGCGGCCGCCATCCCGGATGCCGAGTACATCATCGAACGGGCCAACCGTGTCGGAGAGCGGATGATGGACTCCGCCGAGACGGCGAAAGAGGACCGGGAGTACGGTCGGGCGATCGGGACACTCAAAAGGATCTTGAAACAATTCAAGGGACTTCCGATAGCCGAGGAAGCCGAGGTGGAAATTGCCCGACTCAAGCAAGACCGCGAAGTCAAGAAACAGCTTCGCGCGGAGAAGAACCTGGCGGCGCTGATGCAGGCGATCAAGAAGGCCCCCACCAAGGAGAAGCAGGCGGCCATGCTCCGGGCCTTCGCCAAGAAGTTCGATGGTATGAAGGCGGCCGAGAAGGCTCTCAGTAGGGCCGAGAATCTGTAGAAGGATCCCACATCCGGACCGATCACGAAGCAAGGCCTCGGGGCTCGCCCCGAGGCCTTTTTCATGTCTAGGTCATCGGATCAAGAGAGTCGGAGAATCTTCTTCATCTCTTCGAGGGTCTGGTTCCAGTCTCCCTCGAACCGGAGCGCTTTGTCATCGATGTAGATATCCGCTGCTGGCTTGTAGGCGACGACCTTGTCGTAGGCCAGCCCGTTCGCCTGCAACCAATCACTCACCTTTTCCATCCGCTTCTCGACGAGGTCGCCCCAGATCTTCGGATTGAACCTCGAGGAGAGCACGTAGATCTCGTGGCCCGAATCCTTGAGCAGCTTCAGCACTTCCCTTGCATGGGGCGCGACCGTCTCGTCGCGCATGCAGAGCGTGTCGTCGAAATCTACGCAGATTCTCTTCGATTCTCCCATCCGTGCAGCGCTCCGGCCTCAGATCTCGCTCACCTCGAGAAAGTAGGAGCTCCTCGAGCAGTTGATCGGGTAGATGCGAATGAAGTAGTTACCCGAGGGGATGATCGCGTCGAACAGGAGCCCGGAGGCGATCACGTTCAAGCTTGAATCCAGCAACTCCGCGGCGAGTGAATTGATCGGGCCGAGCGAGATGATCAAGATCTCGATGTCCGCCGTGCCACCCAGGCGAAAGCAGAACCAGTCCTCGTTGAGGCCGTCGTGGAGCGTAAGCCCGGGGACCGAGATCACCCCGAAGCGAGGGTCGGCGAGAGGGGTGCACATCGAGGGATCGTCGTCGGGCTCGTTCGCGTCGGGAATCCCCGCAGGGACAGTCGCCACGGCGGAGATTGCCAGCGAGTAATTGTTGAGCGTCTGGGTGGGACTGAACACCCGCACGTGGAACGTGCCGCAGGTGACGGTCGTCATCAGGTCTGGACCGGTCGGTTGGGCTTGGCCCAGGGCCAGGACCGTCCCCACCGAATCCTGAAGCTCCAGCTGGATGTCTCCCATGGCCGGATCGAAAGTCGCCGTCGCCGTCAGATCGGAAGGAAGACCCACCGTGAAGCAGTAGTAGTCCTGGTCGGTCAGCGAGTGCAAGGTGAGCATCGTCTCGGAGAAGTCGAGCACCACCGGCGAGCAGCTTGTCCTGTTCTCGTTCGGCTCGTGAATGTCGCCCGTGACGGGCACCCCGCTGTTTCCTGACGAGCCGGAGCTCTTGTTGCATGCGACGAGAATCAGGAGCATCGAGATGATGCCCAGCATCCGCAACGAGCGATCGTTCAAGACAATTCCCCTTCTTTCCTTCGTCCTTCGATGTGAGGCGAGGCTCACTCCACCACCCGATCGTATCGGAAGAGACGGAAGTGGGTCAAGGCCTCTTGCTCAGTGTGGCCTTCGCCTGATTGCGAGGTTGCCCCCGAAGCAATTCTTGCTAGTCTTAGGGTACGGGCCACAGGCCCGAGAGGGTCGGATCTCCGATCTGAGTGAATCATCTAAAAGTCGGACGGGGTGCGGCGTGCGGCATGGAGACCGCTCTGGAGGTACCCATGGGTATTCGACGTCCGATACTCACCGGTTGGATCATCTTCGCCACCATCGCTCTCGTCGCCATCGGGCCGGCCTGCAACAAGAGTAGCGGCCGCAGGTCCAAGACAATCCTTCCCCTGGCGATCACGACCACGACCCTGCCCGACGGGGAGCGAGGGCTTGCCTATTCGGCCACGATACAAGGAACAGGTGGCCTGGCTCCCTATACCTGGACGATCTCGGCCGGAGCCCTGCCTCCACCGCTCACCCTGGACGCGTCCTCCGGAGTCATCTCGGGGACTCCGAGCGCCACGGGGATCCATGACATCACGGTGGACCTCACCGACGGCCAGTTCGTTCCCGTCACCGTGTCGGCGTCCTACCGGATCCTGGTCTACGGCCCATCCGGCTCGAACACTCCGCCGACCGTCGGCCTGGCGGGCGTATTGGGCACGCAGAGGAACCTGGTGGATCTCTCCTACAAACTGATCGATGCGGACAGCGACCCGGCGACCATCACGGTGGATTTTTCCAGCGACTCGGGAACCACCTGGTCGCCAGCCACGGAGGGACCCGGCGGGGACGGGACCGCTGTTGTCCGGCCCGTCAGGACCTTCCTACATCTATCAATGGGATTCCACGGCGGACCTCGGCATCGTCCGGCTCGACACGGTGCGGATACGGATCACGCCTTTCGATCTGGTGGTGGGCACCGCCGATGAGACCGCGGACTTCACCGTGGACAACACCCCGAATCAGCCCGTTTTCACCATGGGTCCCTCGATGGTGCAGGGACGGATCAGACATACCGCCACCCTGCTGGCCAGCGGCTTCGTCCTGATCGCCGGCGGCACGGACTCGACCAACACCGTCCTGCAGACGGCGGAGGTTTTCGATCCGATCGGGAACACGTTCCTGCTCGTCCCGACTCCCATGGTCGAGCCGAGGGCGAAGCACTCGGCGGTCCGGATGCCGGACGATCGGGTCCTGATTGCGGGAGGGGTGGACGCTTCGTTCTTCGAGCACACCTCGGCCGAGGTCTTCGATCCCGTGACAGGGGATTTTCAGGCGGTGGGTTCGATGCCGGATTTCCGGGCGAACCACACGGCGACAAGCAGCTCGACGGGAGTCTATATCCTCGGAGGCGATTTCCTCTCGGGCTTCGTCCCGGTCCACTACGACGACGGCCTCGAGTTCGATCCGTTGTCGGATCTATTCATCAGCCCTGCGCTGGGACCGCTCGTGGAGAAGAGAAGTGAGCACCGCGCCCACGAGCTATCCAACGGACGTATCCTTCTCGTGGGCGGTGGCGAAGGGACCAACCTCAGCGTCGAGGAGTTCGACCCGGTCACGGGGATGGGGATCCAGCTCTCGATCTCGGCCGGCGGGGATCAGGCCATTGGCCACGACTCGGCGCTTCTGCAGGACGGAACGGTCCTCATCCTGGGCGGCCTGGCGGGGAGAGAACTCATATCGATCAACTGGGCGTACGATCAAGCCTTCGTCTACGACGCGACGGGCCCCGTAGGGTCACGGTTTACGGACGTGGGTCCGATGAACCACTCGAGACGGTGGCACTCCGCGACGATCATGAACGGTGGACGAGTTGCCATCGTCGCGGCGAGGACATCAACTTCAACCTGGTGGGTGAGGCGTCGCTGTACGATCCAGCCGTCCCGACGTTCCTGACGGCCGATCTCATGATCTTCCCGAGATACCGGCACGTCTCCGTCCTGCTCCAGGACGGTCGAATCCTGATCACGGGAGGGACCGCCGACGGCACCAACGTCATCTCTGTCGCTGAGTTCTTCGGGCTTTAGACTGCCGGGGATTCGCGGGCCTGCTTGATCAGTTCCGAAATCTGGCCCCGGTGGTAGTTCTCGTGCTCGGCCAGGTGGTAGAGGATCCACTCGTAGCTGACCTCGTACTCTTCTGTCTTCCTGGTCGAGTATAGATCCTCCGATGACATCTTCCTCACGTGGTCGACGAGGATCGCCCGCGTCTTGCCGAGCCGATCGAGATGCTCGTCCGGGGAGATGCCCTTCACAGGCCAGAGGCGACCCTCTTCATTCCGATACTCGAAGGGCAGTAGTGCACGAACTTCTGCCGGGAACTCGGCCTGGAGGATGTCCTCGTAGAGCCAGGCCATGTCCGTGGCCGCAATGTGATAGAGAAGCGTCCCGACCGTGTTGGTCGAACAGGAAGGCCGGAAGTCGAGAAGGTCCGCGGAGACGCCGTCGACCGTCGAGAAGAGCTTCCGATGGGCATCTTCGAGCACCCAGAGCCATCGGCCGACGTCGAAACCGCGACCATCCGCCGGTCGGACGAGAAGACTCCGGAATTCAGGCGCTACCATATCGCTTACTTTTCTTCTTCTTCCTCATCCTCATCGTCCTCGTCCGACTCTTCCTCCTCCTCCGATTCGGGCTCTTCCATCTCTCCCTCTTCGTCGCCGTCGTCCTCGGCGTCGGCTTCTTCCTTCTCGGGGACCTTCGCCGCCTTCGCCTGCTCAGCGATCTCGAGGACATCCTCGATCGATCGGAGTATCGTCGCTGACGCCGAGCGATTCGATCCGGCGCCCATGATGATGCTGAGGAAGCCCATCGCCATCGCCGAGTCGGGTCCCCCGCCCCCCGCCGCCTGCTTCATGACGAAGAGACCTAGTGGCTGACCGGCCGAATCGAAGGCGAGACTGCCCAGAGATCCGGAAGACGCCTCGCCGTCGCAGATATAGAACGTCCGCGGTCCCTTCACGATGGCCTTGACCGTTCCGAGCGAGAGAGCCGGCACGCGATTCTGCAGCCGCCCCAGCCGGCTGAGGACGAAGATTTCCTCGAGCATCTCGATGGGCTCAGTCCGGGGCTTGAGGTCGATCCAATCGAACTTTTTGTCTGTGTCCCGGGGCCGGATGAACGCGAGGTCGAGATCCGCATCCTTCAGCACGACATCCGCCTCGAACTCGGTCCCATCCTCCAGGACGATGAGAGTCTCCTTCACGACGGAATCCAAGTCCCCACCGGGGAACATGCCGCCCATGCCACCCAGAAGGGCCTTGATCATGGTGGTGGGATCGAGCTCGGAGGCCGAGACGACCGTGAGACCCGAAGGATCGATGACGGTGCCGACCACCTCGATCTCCTGCTCTTCGTCCCCGCCGCCCATCGGTCCTCCTTTGATGGAGACGACCAGCTCGACGGTGACGACCGCCTTCGAGGATTTCGCTGCGAGCGCACGGGCCGTGGCGCGTATATCGCCTTCGGCGCGTGCTTCTCCGGGGGCCCCGGAGAGTGCCAGGGCCGCCGCCACGGCGGCGATGGTAGAAATGAGCTTCATGTCGATTCCTCCCTTCCGTTCTGGATGACTATTTTGGCTTATCCTCGCCCGGTTTCTCCGGCCAGCCGGGCTCCAGCTCGAGGAAAGACGTGCTGATCCCCCTCTTGACGAGGATGGAGACATGCCTCGGCCTATCCGTGTGCAGGCGCTTCAGCTCCTTTTTCAGAGACTTGACGTCGGTGACCGGACGCCCCTCCACCGCCTGGATGATATGATTCCTCGAGAGCCTGCCCATGGACGCCCACCCACCCGGTTGGACCTGGGTGACGAGCGCTCCCGTCTCCTCCTTCCCGAGGCGGAACCTGATCCGATCGAAATACGAAATGTCTCGGACCTTGAACTCCAGCACGACGTCCTCGTGGACCTTCAGCTCACGCACCGGCTTCGGTGTCTCGGAGAGCACGGACGCCACCTTCATCTTCTCTCCGCCGCGGATCACCCTGAATTCGGCAGTCGAGCCAATCTTGTAGGCGCGGATCATCGTCTCGAAGACTTCGGCATCGTAGGTCTCGGACGCCTCGATCTTCTGGCCGTCGATGTGGGTGAGGATGTCCCCCACCTTGAATCCCGCCTTTTCTACCTCGCTGTCCGGATAGATCTGGGTGAGCCGGACCCCCTTCGTTCGCTTGAGGCCGAGCGCCTTGGCGAGCTTCTTGGACAGGACCTGCGTCGCCGCGGCAAACCAGGCCTTGCGAACCTCCGGGGTGGGATCCTGGGATTTCTTGATGCCGACCTCGACGAGGGTCATGAGACGTTTGGAGCGGCGATCGTAGGTAACAATCGTCGGGACGGGAGACTTCCTGTCCTCGATGATTCTGGCGGTAAGTTCGACGAAGGCCTCCAGCGACTCGACCGGCTCGCCCCCGACTTTGACGATCACGTCTCCGCCCGAGAGCGATGGCTCGGCCTTGTCGGCCGGACCTCCTGCCCGGACGCTGCCGACGATGACGCCTTTCTTGTCCGGCCGTCGCATCCTCTTCGCCGCCATGGTGGTCACCTGGCGGACGGTGAGGCCCCATTCGACCGACTCGACCTCTTTCCCACGGGCGTCGTCACGCGCCTCTGGCATGATCGTCACCGTGATACTTTCCGTCTCCGCCCCGGGTCTACCGATCTCCAGCGTGACCGGTTCCTGGAGATGGAGCGCCAGCAGCCGGGCGTTGAAGGCCGGCAGCTCTTCACGGAATTTCACGGTGATCTGCTCGCCGTTGACGGTGTGGACCACGTCGCCCGGCCGGACCCCCGCCTTCTCGGCTGGCGATCCGGGCACCACTCCCGAGACGAGGACGCCTCCTCCGACGGCGTCCTTGAGAAGCGGCTGATACACCGCGCCGAACCAGGGTCGACGGATCTTCCCGTGCTCGATGAGCTCGTCCACGATATCGCGAACGAGATCGGACGGGATCGCACCGGACATCGAGCCGCCAATGAATCCGCCGAGTGCAATCTCGTTGATCCCGACGATCTCCCCTTTGAGGTTCACCAGCGGTCCCCCGGAGTTCCCCGGCTGGATCTGGGCGTCGTGGCCGATCCATTTGACGAGCGAGCCCACGTCCTCCCCGTCGATGTAAAAGCCTCCTATGAATCGCCGCGACATGATCAGGTCGATATTGGATACGATCCCCTTCGTCACCGATTGGGAGAGGGCGAGCGGACAGCCCATCGCCAGCACCGGGTCGCCGACCTTGAGCGTGCTGGAGCTGCCGAACCGAGCCACGGGCAGCGGCGGGGCGTCCTTCTTGCGGGAGGTGAGGTCGAGCTTCAGGACCGAGATATCCGAGAGCGGGTCGGTGCCGATCAGAGTCGCGTCCAGTTCCTCGCGACTCGATAGGACGCACTTGAGCTTCTTTGCCTTTCCCGCCACGTGGTGGTTGGTGACGACGTAACCCTCCGGACCGATGATCGCTCCGGACCCCACCGCCTCGAACTTCCGTTCACGACCGCCGTAGTGCGTGATCGTGAGGACTTTGATCTGGACGAGGGCCGGATACACGCTGTCGATCGCCCGCGAAACCTCGGGGCTGGGCCGCACGTTTTCGTCCGATTGCGCGGCGTCCCGGATGTACAGGGCAGGATCGGGTGCGAGGCACGACGACAGCGCCGCCAAAGCGACCAAAACCGCAGCATCAAGAGAGTGAGAGACGAACTGCTTCATGGCTTCGCTATTCCTTTCGGTGGCTCTCGTGCCCGATCCAGGCGGCTGGGAATCGGACATCATCCTTGCTGAACAATACTCAGAATAGGTGGATTGTAACGATTCTCGCCCCAGATCCGAAAGGGTTTGATTAACCTTGAAATCCCCTCCGAACGGCGGGCAGGAGCAGGAGAATAATGAGGAGGACGCTCGTCCCTGTCCCGATCATCAGATACCAGAGCGAGCCGACGGAGAGTCCGAACATAGGCCACCAGGCCCAGGGGCGCCCCAGCGCGAACGCCGCGGTCACTCCAAGCCAGACGATTCCATAGACGACGAAGATGCACTTCATCAGGGTCGACCGAGGCTCGATCCCCACAGCGGAGACCAGGTGGGACCAGGGCCCCAGCTTGCCGGCCCACTCACCTGTCTTGGGCGTGACGTAGTCGCCTGAAGTGAGCGCTCTCAGCCCATCGAACGTCATCCAACCGGCCTCGGTCACGGCGAGGAGGACGATGATCCACTTGAGCCAGGGCATGAGGGCCTCCTACCCGGAGTCGCGCTCCCGCACCCCTTACGGTTTCTGTGTCGCCATGGGCTGGATGGAATCGCCGACCTTGATGGCTCCCTGCTTGCGGACTCGCGCGTACCAACCTCTGCGATTCAGCATCGACTTCAGGAACGATGGGCCCTTCTCACGGCCGATGTACGGAAGCCCGTAAAGATTCGAGCAGGGAGCTGCCTCCTCCGTGATCTCGATCTCGGTCTGACCGATCCGAAACTTTCTTCCGGCGTAGAAGTCTGTGTAGGAGATGCCCCGTGTCGTCAGGTTCTCGCCAAGATGTCCCGGCTCGACGGGCCAGCCTTCATCCTTCAGGGCCTGGATCGTCTCCACGGGCAGGAGCAGCAGAGCCATGTGTGGCGCATCCTGCTTCTTCTCGTGTCGGTACCGGTTGAAGTCGCCGCGGAGCCCGCTCGTCGTGAGGATCGCCTCTGGCACGGGCTCCTTGGGCAAGCCCCGTGCCCCGGCCCTCTCCGGCTTCAAGCTTATCTGGTGAATCGTGGCTTGCATGTTTCCACTAATCATCGGGACGTGGAGACGCTACCATATCGGCCAATCGTTCGCACATGCATTCCCGCGGGGTCCGAGGAATTCGCTTCGGCCGTGGCGGGCTTGAAATAGAGGGAGGGTCCACGATGTTGAACATACGTCTATCGGTCCTCGTCACGATCATCGCCGTCGCGTTCACGCTCGGCCTCGCCGGCGCGACCGCTCTTCAGGAAGGAGAGGGCCCCGGGAAGGACGGCAAGGGCGACGACTCCGGCGGCATGGCGCTCCCCGCTCCCGTGGCAGATCCCGAGCTGGGAAAGCTCGTCGGGAGCTGGGAATGGGACGGGGAGATCATGCATCCCCAGACGCGGGCCTGGACCCCGCTGAAAGGCAAGGAGGAGTGGAAGTGGGGCCTCAACGGGCAGTTTCTGCTCCTGGAAGTCGAGGTGGCGGATGCCTTCGGCCCGGGCAAGCCGATGGTGGGTCTCTGGGTCGTTCGACCGGCGGGAGACGGAAAATACAAGGCCTGGTGGTTCGACGTGCTCGGAACCGTGGAGGTCTCCGACGGGGAGCTGAAGGATGGGAAGATCACCTTCATCGGAACCAGCAGGTGGGGCAAGAGCCGCGCCAGCTTCACGATCAGTGACGACGGGACGTACGAGTCCAACTCCGACATGCTGGGCCCGGACGGCAAGTGGATCCCCCACATGAAGGCCAAGGCCCGGAAGGTCGAGTAGGCCCGCCCTGTCCCACCGTCAGGACCCCTGCCGCTCGTCCTCGAGGAAGTAGTTGTAGTCCTCGAACTCCTCCGCGTGGATGATCTCGGAGGCGTGGGCGGGGCTCTCCGCATGATAGAGCTGGCGCTGAATGTTGCGATCGGAGCCGATCGATCGGGCTAGGGCCGCGAGCACCTCGAGATGCTGCGCCCGCTGTGCTTCGGGGGTCGCCAGCAGGACCATGCAGTGCACCGGCACCCCGTCGGGCGTGTCGAAGCGAAGCCCCCGATGGCTGATCCCGATCACGCCGTACATCTTCTCACCCTCCTCGATGATCCCGTGAGGGATCGCAAGGCCCTCACCGATGCAGGTCGAGGCCTGCTCCTCGCGATCGAGTACCGACTTCTTCAGCTTCTCCCGGTCGATGCTGAGGTGATGCGAGCTGATCAGGAGATCGACCAGCTTCTCGATCCCCTCTTCCTTCGTCTCGACGTCGAAGTCGGTGATGATGTTCTCCTCGTGGATGAAGTCGATCAGGCGCGGGCGGTCCTTGCCCACCTCCCCCGCGCGGTGGAGGGCCATGCGGGTGAGGATGGGGCCCAGGATCTCGTTGGCGATCACGACGGTGAGGCCGGCGGCGAGGAAGATCTGGCGGATCGGATCCAGGCGGTGGTCCTCCTCCACGAGCAGCATCAGGCCGACGGCGAGACCGGCCTGCGGCACGAGGGCGAGACCCAGGTTCTGTGCCACACGGACAGGCGCTTTTGCCAGGGTCATGGCGATCCGCGCCCCGCCGACCTTCAAGACAAGCCGCGTCCCGAACATCAGTATGGCGAGGAGGCCACCGCTCACTACATAGTGGAAGTCGAGCTCCATCCCCGCCATGGTGAAGAACACGGCGAAGAAGGCGTACTCGAAGTCCGCGAAGACGACGTGGCCGACCTCCCCGCGGTCGGGCGTGCCATTGGCCAGGGTCACGCCGAGAAAGAGGCAGGCGAGGAGCGAGGAGAAGCCTACGTAGTCGGCGAGGCCCGCGGTGAGAAGGATCGCAATCAGGGAGAAGGTGGCCAGGCGGTCCGGCCGGACCACGTGCTTCGTCGTGAAGATCAGGAGCCATCCGGTGGCCCCGCCAATCGCCGCCGAGACGATCAGGAGCCGGAGCGGGGCTACGAGAGTCATGGCCAGGGAATAGCCAGCCTCCGGATCCATCCGAGCGGCCATGCTCGCCCCGGCGGCATGGTGGGCCATGGCGAAGATGCAGATGCAGCCGATGTTGTTCAGGGCGACCGCAGCCATGAGGGTCTTGACGAACAATCCCTTCGAGCGGGTCTCCCGCACGATGGCGACGATCGTCGCCGGGGCGGTCGAGATGCAGAGGGCGGCGAGGAGGACGGAGAGTTCCCACGTGGTCCCGGGCACGAAGACCAGCGACAGTGTCACGAGGCAGGGGAGAAGGGTGATCTCGAAGAGCAGCAGGATCGAGAGCCGTTTGAACGCGTTCCTCAGCCTGCGGAAGTTGAGGTGGTCGCCGATGGTGACGGCGATAAGGCCGAGGGCGAAGTGCGTGATCGGCGTCAGCTCCTGCATCGTTTCGCGCGTGAAGATGTCGAGGACAGAATGACCGAGGAGGATTCCGATGACGATCTGGCCGGTGACGGCGGGGAGCCGCAGACGCCGGGCGAGGGCCCCGGACAGGACCCCCGCGACGAGCACGACGGCAAGGGCCAGCAAGGGGCTCGCGCCGGTCAGGTGCATGGGACGTCACCTCGGTGGTGGGTCGTAAGCGGCCTGAAGGCTCCTCCTTCGAATCCGCTGAAACGGTCGGGAGGGATGATTGCTGGTGAAAGGCGCGCAGAGGTCAGATCGCCGACCTCCGCCCGTAGGTAACGGCATGGACGGGCGTGATATCGAACGAGCCGACCCCCTCGAAACCACACGTCTCCAGTAATTCGACGAAGGCTCGAGTCGGCATCAGCTGATCGTCGATCTGGGCCTCGAAGAACTGAATGCCACTCATGATTCTCGCCGGCACTGTGCGGCAGTCTCCGGTCGAGTCCGGGAAAGGAAAGTCGGAGATCACGAAGAAGCCTCCGGGCCGCAGGGCCCGACGGACGTTCTCGGTTGTCTTCGTGATGTCGCGACACTCGTGCATGGAAATGTTGATGAGAACGACGTCGGAGGATTCCGGCTGATCGAGATCCTCGAGGGCGGTCTCGACGAATGTGATTCGATCCTCGAGCCCGGCCTCGCTCACCCGTTGCGCAGCGAGCTCGAGCGAGTGACGATCTCCATCGACGCCGATGAATCGAGCCTCCGGATAGGTCCTGGCCATACGGACGATGCCCCGCCCCGCCCCACAGCAGAGCACCATGATGCGCGGGCTCTGCTTCAGGACGTCGGAGAGCTCGGGGACGCGTTCGAGACCACCCTGAAGTAGCCGGGCGTAGAACGGGCCTCCCGTCCCGCTGACTCCTTGGATGAACTCCGGGCTGCATTGGTCCCACCACATGTGCTCCCCCGAGGCGAGGCTCTTCGCGAACGAGTCGAAAATCTCGGGTTGGAGGAGAACATTGGGGAGCCCGCCTACGTAGGCCGGGGATTCCTCGTCGAGAAGTAATTCCGCCATGTGCGGGGCGAGGACAAAGGTCTGCCCCGCGGGATTCTGGAATCGCCGGGTTTGAGGGTCGTAACCCTCCCGATCCAGCTTCTGCCGAAGGTCGATGAGCTCGGAGGCGTACGCTCCTCGACACCACACCGATACGTAAAATGGATCCAGGCCGAGGTTCTCGGCCAGGGCCGCGGCGCTGATCCCCTCCGGGCTCTTCTCCATCTCGCGGAGCAGCCCGGATCGCAATCCAACGTCAAGCACCCGGACGCCGACGTACCCTGCAATCTGCGTGAGAACCTTCCCTGCCTGCTCTTTGATATCCACGGGTGTATTTCCTTGCAGTTCTCGACGTGCAGCGCGACTACGCTCTTCGCAAGATCGCTCCGGACGCGAATCCGGCCCCGAACGCGACATCGACGATGAGCCTGTCCTCCGTTCGCGCCCGGGTCTCGTCGTACCCGATCGGGATGGAAGCTGCGGAGGTGTTGCCATACTTGGCGATACCCTCCGTGTAGACCTTTTCGATCGGGATTTCCAGAGCGTCGGCGACCGCTCGGATGATCCTCACATTGGCCTGGTGCGGGTACACATAATCGATTTCGGGAAGATCGATCTTCTTGTTCGGGTGCATGTTGTTGTGTTTTCGCAGCACTTCCTTGATGTTGCGGGTCATCGTTCTGACGGCCACCGGGAAAATCTTCTTGCCATCCATGTGCAGATACGGGCGAGCGGTTGTCTCCGACGGGGAGAATTCGAACGGGTCCGAGCTCTTCCCCTGCTGGCCGAGGACATCGTCCGAGTAGAGGAGGTGGCCGTACTTGCCATCCGCTTCCGTATGGATCGAAAGAATCTCGCTACTCTTGGAGACTCCCATGACAACGGCCCCCGCACCGTCACCGAGCAGGACGCACGTGTTCCGATCCTTCCAGTTGGTGACCAGGGACAGGCCATCAACCCCGACGATGAGGGACGTCAGCTCTCGCCCATAGAGCGCCCTCTCCGCCAGGATCTTGTTGTGGGCGTCTTCGACGGCATAGACAAATCCGGCACAGCCGGCCGAGACGTCCGAAGCAGAGCAGGACTCGATTCCGAGTTCTTTCTGAACCTGGGTGGCCAGACTGGGGAATCGCATCCAGGTGTTGACGGCAACCCGTATGTCCAGGATCTCCCCTGGCAGGACGGACGCATCTTTCAGGGCTCGCTCGGCCGCCTTCAGCGCCATTCCGAGGACGGTCTCATCCTGGCCCATGATCCTTCGCGTCCGGACCCCGGTTCTACGCTGGATCCAATCATCGCTCGTATCCACGACTTTCTCGAGGTCCGCGTTGGTCAGGACTCGCGATGGGGTGTAGGAGCCAAACCCGAGATAGCCGATCTTGTGCGAGACCATGGGCACTGTTCCTGGGACGGAATCCTCCCTGCTCGTCGCTCCGGTCTCCCCTGTCTCCCCATCTGTAGCTGGGTCACGGTGATCGGGAAAGGCGCAGCACAGATGGGAGTCTGATCCGGGGGCAATACAGGTAGGACTATATCCCCGGCTCGGAGGGCCTGCAAGGGGGGCCTACCCGCGTTCCTGCGCGCCCTATCCCTACCCGGGGGGTCTCTCATTCAAATTGAAACCAGTTTCCTGGGCATGGTAAACTACTCGCCTTCGGTCTCAGGGATTAACAAACCGGACTCTCTCGCTATAAGATCCTGGAATCGAGGATCACTCGGCCTGATCAAACACCTGGTCCATGAGGTCCTCTCCGGAGGCCCTTCCTGGCAACCGCGCTGAAGGAGAAACATGTCGAGCAGTCTTGGGACTGAATCCCGCCCCCTCCGCGTCGCCATCATCGGGAGCGGTCCGAGCGGCTTCTATGCGGCCGAATCACTTCTCGGTTCCGACCTCACCGTGAAGGTTGATATGTTCGAAAAACTGCCGCCGCCGTTCGGGCTGGTGCGATACGGCGTGGCTCCGGATCATCAAAAAATCAAAGGAGTCACGCGCGTTTACGAGAAGGTGGGGGACAGGGAGGGATTCGACTACTTCGGAAACGTGAATATCGGCCAAGATCTGTCGATGGAAGAGATGAAGACCCACTACGATGCCCTCATCTTCGCTTGCGGAGCCCAGACGGACCGGCGCCTGGAGATCCCAGGGATCGATCTACCCGGCAGCCACACGGCCACCGAGTTCGTCGCCTGGTACAACGGCCATCCCGAGTTTCAGGACCGAGAGTTCGATCTCTCCCAGGAGGTGGCCTTCGTCATCGGCCAGGGGAACGTGGCGATGGATGTCACACGCATCCTGGCGAAGACGACTGACGAGCTGAAGAACACGGACATCACCCCCCGTGCCCTCGAAGCCCTGGCAGAGAGCAAGGTCAAGGAGATCCACCTCGTCGGCCGCCGGGGCCCCGCACAGACTGCCTTCACCCCGCCTGAAATCAGGGAGTTCGGCGATCTCGAGGCGTGTGATCCGATCGTCCGACCCGAGGACCTCGAGCTCAACGACGCCAGCAAGGCGGAGCTGGCTGACCGCAAGTTCAGCTCGAAGAAGAAAAACTACGAGATCCTCAAGGGCTACGCGGAAAGGCCGGCCGGCGAGAAGCCCAGGAAATTCATCGTCCACTTCTTCCGTAGCCCGATAGAGCTCGTCGGGGACGGCAGGATCGAGACGGTGATCCTGGAGAAGAACCGTCTCGAGGGGGAGCCGGGCAAACAGAAGGCCCGGGGGACCGGCGAGACCGTGGAGATCCGGGGCGGCCTGTTCTTCCGGAGCGTCGGCTATCGCGGTGTTCCAATCCAGGGCGTTCCGTTTCACGATGCCTGGGGAGTGTTTCCCAACGAGGACGGAAGGATCGAAGGCGCTCCGGGATTTTATGCGGTGGGATGGATAAAGAGAGGACCGAGCGGAGTGATCGGAACGAACAAGCCCGACAGCCACGCCACCGTCCAGTCGCTACTCGCCGACGTTCCCGAACTCGAGCCGTGCCCCGACCCGGACCCGGAGGCGGTCCGGAACATCTTGACCCGGAAGGGAATCCATATAGTCAGCTTTCCGGATTGGAGAAAAATCGACGCCGCCGAAGTCGAGAACGGGAAGAGGCTCGGAAAGCCACGAGAGAAGTTCGTGACCGTCGAGGAGATGCTGGCAGTCTTGTGAAGGCTGAATTGAACGAGCCGGCAGAGAAGAAGAGCGAGAACGAAACGGCAATCCAGAAGACCCGGACCCTGACGGCCAGGTTTCGTCTGGCCGTGTACCTGCTGACCGGGCTCGCCGCGGTCGGCCTCTGGTGCTGGTTCAAGACTCTCCGACTGGAGATCGTTGGCGAGGAGCACGACCCCTTCAAGCATGGCAAGGGTCCGGTAATCTACACTACATGGCACCGGAGTTTTCTCTTCGGGGTCTATTTCCTGCGGGGACGGAGAGGCTACACGATGGCCTCACGGAGCAAGGACGGTGAGTGGGCAGCCGGCCTGGTCCAACGGTTTGGAAACAGGACGGTTCGAGGCTCGAGCTCTCGCCGGGGCGGGCCGGCGCTTCACGGACTCATCGAGAAGCTGAAAGAGGGTAGCTCCGGCAGCCTGGTCACCGACGCGCCACTGGGTCCGGCGCGAAAGAGCAAACCGGGCATTCTCCTCTGCGCCCAGAAGAGCGGCGTACCCATTCTGCCGATGCAGTTCGCGGCGAAATGGTGCGTCCGCCTCAATTCCTGGGATCGCACCATACTGCCGTTGCCGTTCTCTCGGTTCGTCGTCAAGTTCGCCGAGCCGTTCGAAGTGGATCCGGATCTGGAGAAGGAGGAGTTCGATCGCCGTCTCGGCGAGCTTGATGTGGTGCTGAACCAGCTTACGGACGAGGTGGACGCTTACTTCTGAGAGGAGAGGTCGATCAGCCCCGATGAACCGGCTCGGTGGCTTCGTAGATGTTCCCGCGCCAGGTGAAGGCTCGCGTAGAACTCGAATCGCGCCTCTTGTTCAGGTGGATGAACGGCTCCGCCCCCTCCAGGACCCTTTCTCCTTCTTCCTTCGACAGAGGGAAGTCGACGCTCACCTTCTCTTCGAGCCTTCCGAAGTTGGCTCTGGCGACCTTCATGATCTTGTCTTCGTCGGCCAGACCCACAGCGACCGGGAAATAGAGCCTCCCGCCTTCCGCCATGTAGGCTCCCGCCTGTTCCAGCAACTGGACGGTGGTCTCCGTCCCGTCGATGCCGCCCGTCGGTATCGATGAGGGATACCACCCGAGCATTCTTGCGGGTCTCTCCGAGATCCCCGAGACGTCAGCCATCACTACATTCGCCAGGAGTCCCGATGGAATCGGATCGAGGAGGCTGCCGTTGTAGATCTCGATTCTGTCCCCGACCTCGTTTAGCTCCGCGTTCATTTTCAGTCGCTCGCACTGCTCGAGGATGATCTCGACGGCGTGTACCCGTTTGCACGGCTGCTTGGCCGCCCAGATCGCCAGAGGGCCGACGCCGGAACCGATGTCGAAGACGACGTCGCCTTCTCTGATCTCCATGGCCTTGGTGAAGAGGCGTGTGGTCGCGTTGGGCCTGAACAGTTCAGGAGACTCGTACAACTGTATCGTGCAGCCCTTGAGCTTGAAGTCCTGGATCGTGCCCTTCACACCCTTGTCATTCTCCATGGAATTCACGGTTTCTCATGCACAGATACTAAGCTCTTTGCATCGAATGAGCAACGGACCATTTTTCAGGGGGCATTCCCCTGGCCGCCCACGGGGGCACGTGCCTGGGTCGCCTCCACCCGATGACCCTCGAGCGAAGAAGCGCACAGACGCAGAGATTGTAGGGGTTGCTCGTCCTTGCGGCAACGCTGTTGACGAAGATTCGGTCGGAGCGACGCGAGGGACTCGCGCCCGGTTCTTATGGCCGACTGCGTCGCCCCCGGCCAGGCGAGAATCTGCCGTAAGAAACGGCACGTCGCGGTCGTTGAGTCGGGGACCGATGCTGGGGAGGACGGGAAGCGCCATTCGCCGGAACCGAGGGGGCGCCGGCGCGTATGATCCCATGCGGGACCTGGCGCTGCGGGATCCGCGTGCCGATCACCCGCTCCACGGCCGCCAGTTCCTTGCGTTCCGCGATCGAGCAGAACGTGATCGCTGAGCCCTTGGCACCGGCACGCGCCGTCCGGCCGATCCGATGCACGTAGCACTCCGGCACGTTGGGCAGGTCGAAGTTGACGACGTGCGTGATGTCGTCGACGTCGATGCCGCGCGACGCGATGTCCGTGGCGACGAGCACCCTGCATGCCCCGCGCTTGAAGCTGGCGAGCGCTCTCTCTCTCGCCGATTGACCCTTGTTTCCATGGATCGCGTTGGCGCGTATGCTATTGCGGTTCAGGTACTCGGCAAGCTTGTTCGCTCCGCGCTTCGTTCTCGTGAAGATGAGGACGCGCTGCAGAGCCGTGTCCTGGAGCAGCCGCGCCAGGAGCACGAACTTCTCGCGCTTCTCCACGCGGTATAGCGATTGCGAGATCGTCTCGACTGTCGTCGCGGGGGGCGCCACTTCCACGCGGATCGGACGGTACAGAATGTCGCGCGCGAGCGTCGTGATGTCGTGAGGAAGGGTCGCCGAGAAGAACAACGTCTGTCGCTTCCGCGGCAGTGATGAAATGATGCGACGCACATCATGGATGAAACCCATATCGAGCATACGATCCGCCTCGTCCAGGACCAGAATCTCCACGCGGTTCAGGCGGGCAATCTTTTGCTGCATCAGATCGATCAACCGGCCGGGAGTCGCCACGAGTACGTCGACGCCCTTGCGTAGCGCACGGACTTGCCGCTGCTGGCTAACGCCGCCGAACATCGTCGTGCACCGTACGGCCGTATGACGGCCGTACCGGGTGAAGCTGTCGCCGATCTGGGACGTGAGCTCGCGGGTGGGTGAGAGCACGAGCACTCGGACTCTTCCCGGCTCCGGCGCCCTTGTCTTCAGGAGGCGCTGCAGGATCGGGAGCGCGAACGCCGCCGTCTTGCCGGTGCCGGTCTGCGCGCAGCCGAGAATGTCACGCCCCTCGAGGACATGAAGTATCGTCTTCTGCTGGATTGGCGTGGGGCGGTCATAGCCCTCCTCGCGCACCGCTCGCAGTAGGGGACTTATCAAAGTGAGGTCTTCGAAATTAATAATGTTCAGACGCCTCCAACCTGGGAGAGTGAGAAAAACACGGGTCGGTTTTGTTCGGAATTGCAGGCTTGGTGGGTCAGCGGCAACCGAAGTAGACTTCCCGAAACGGCTCGTATCTTAACCGAACCCCCGGGGCATTGCAAGATTCATGCCCCGCGGGGTGAATTCCAGGATCCTCACTTGGACAGGGAACAGGAGGCATTCCCCTCTGATGCTCTCGATCGCCCTCGGAGGCTTCATCGGGTCCGGCTACTCGAAGCGGATGTCGTCAAGGGCGATCTGCTGGCCTGCGCCTGGCGTGCCGGCGAAGTCGAAGAGAAACTGCACCGAGACGAGGTCGTCCAGATCGACGCCGGTGAAGTTCGAGAGGTCCACCTGCACCTCCACGAACCGATCGTAGACCTGGTTGCCGCCCCCCATGTAGTCGGGGAGATAGGTGGTCGTCGGCGCCAGGCGGTCGAACAGAGTGACGGAGGAGGTCTGGCCCGAGCCGTCCTCCAGCATCACCTCGAGAGTCGCCCAGTCGAAGCCGGTGAGGCTCGTCTGCATGATCCGGAAGATGAAACGCCTCCGGTTCGAGAGGACCGTATTCGGCGGGATCGTCGTGGTGTAGTTTGCCGAAGCCGCGTTGAAGGAGATGATGCTGTTCTTTATCCCCACAGTCGTGATGGCGCCGCAGGCTCCCCAGCAGTCTGGAGGATAGACCTTTGCCTCCGACCGGGTCCCGCCAGTAAGAGAGTTGCTCCCGCCCAGGGCGTTGGTGGCGCTCGTGGCGTCCTGGAAGTCATCGACGAGGACCGACTGCGAGACACCTCGTAGGGAAGTCACGCCGATCTCGTCCGACCCGGCGCTCTCGTTGCCGTAGAGGAATCCTTCGAGACTGAGATCGAGATTGCCCCACCGCTTCAGGAAGGCGATGACCTGGTTCGCCACGCGGGTCTGTTCCTCAACCCGCGTGATGTAGGGCGGACCTGGGTAACAGGGAAAGAACACGTCGTCGGGGTGGGGCGCGTCGCTGATCCGGGCATGGTTGCCGCCGTAGAGTGTCACCGATGTCATCGGACCCGTGGCCCGCTCGATGAAATGGTCACTGATCGGATAGACCAGGTCCGAGTCCATCTCCGCGGCGATGATCAGACTCGGCAGACGTGGCATCGCCGCCGGGACGTCGAACCGGGGAGGGGTTGCCGGAGGGATGACCCTGGTGAAGCAGCGGAGATCGTAGGCCATGAAGTAGACGACGCCGGCGATCTGGTAGTTGAGCCCCTGGACGTGGGCGCCATGAGTCGCTCCCCCACCTCGTGAATGGCCGCTCATGAAAACCCGCTCCTCGTCGATCTTTCCCTCGAAGAGGTCGGCCACCGTCTTGCTCCGCTGGACCATGTGATCCATGACCCCCTTCATGAACGCCCCGCCCGACTGCATCCCGGCGTCGGCCCCTGAGCCGTCGTAGAAGGCGCTGGGGGGGGGGCAGAGGGGTGCCTGAAAGGAGACGCAGTCCTGCACGGAGACACAGATGAAATTGTATGACGCGATGTGGGACAGCATGTCGTCGTACTCGTTGAAGTGGAATCCCCGACCGTGGTGGAGGATGAACATCGGCAGGGGGGTCGTGATCGTCTCGGGGTCCGGCGAGTAGATCGTGATCGCCGTGTTGTAAACCATGTTGTCGAAGGTGCTCGTGAAGCCAATGACGTTGTCGGAGTAGGTCATGACCGCCAAGGGCCCGAGGCCCTTGAAGTCCTGACCGGCGAGGATCTCCGTCTCGGCGACAGAGAAGACCGCCAGAGCGCACCGGATCGGGGTCGCAAAGAAAGGCGCCGTCATCGCCCAAAGGGTGAACTCCGAATTCGCCGGCGCCGTTGGATTGCCCGTGATGTCTCCGGTGGCGCCATCGAGGGCGAGTCCTGCGGGTAGGGTTCCGGAAAGAATGCCCCAGGCGGTCGCTCCGGGGACGGCGTAGGCGACGCCGTCGGAATAGTCGAGCCCGACACAGCCCGTCTTGAGAGCGACGAAGGGGCCCGGTTCGTTCTGAAGGATGAATGAGGAGATCGTCAGGGGCACCGTCGCCTCGGAAGTGGAGCCCTCGACGATACCCTTCAGTTCGTAACCGGCCTCGACGGTGATCGGTGTCAGCGAGACCTGGACCATCGACGTCCCCCCGAACGGGGTGTTTCCGGACTGGACCACCAGCAGGCTCGAGAGGTCCGTGAGTGTCCACTGCAGCGCCCCGCCGACGGCGAACGGGATGGAGTTGAATTCAGTGAGGGTGAAATCGACCGGTGGGATGGGATCTCCGGGACCGATCGTTCCGAGGTCAGCTGGATTAGGTCCGACGTTGACCACGAACTCGATGGGATTGGTGACTACAGGATCGCTCCTCGCGGAGGTCGCCTCGATTTGCAATGCCCCGATGTCGTCATACGCGAGGCCTCCGAAGACCTCGTTGGTCGTCGATACGGGGAGCACGAGGGTTCCGAAGAGTGCTCCCGAGCCGTTCGCGACTGCGAGGGTCACGTCCAGGGGTGAGCCGGGAGCGACGGGAGCCCCCGTCGAGCGATCGGTGATCTGGATCTCTACAGCGAAGGTCTCGTTCACCACCGTCCCGTCGGGGGGAAGAGTCACGAAGACAATCACGTATGGCTTCGTCTTCTTCTTGCTGCTGCTCTTTTTGCTGCAGGTGATCCCGGAGAGGATCAGAAGCAGAGCGACGAGGAGGAGAGCGGTTGTCTTGGCCCAGTTTTTTTGTGGCTTCATATTCTTACTCCGGAACCTCCAGGTACCACTCGCCCGAAATCTTCAAGATCCGGATCTCCGCCATTCCGACGGAGGGACCGGCCTCGAAGGAGGCGAGGGCCAATTGGCCATCGTCATCGCTGATCTGGACGCCCCCATCGTCGAGGAGCTGCCCAAGATTCGTCCAGCTGGCGCGGGGCGCCCGCATGAGGAAAGTGCGCCACGCCCAGGCCTGATCGACTTTCGTCAACCGGGGCGTGCTTGCGAACTTGTCGACGGTCCGGCAGAGGAACGAGAGGTCCTCCCTTCCCACCCCATCGATGATGCTGCGGAGCAGCATCTCGGGCGTGGAGCGGTCCGGAGTTACGTCAGATTCCGCCACCAGGGGCGAAGCTTCCCCCAGCGGCTGAAGATTCTCGCTGAAGTCGACGCCTCGTGCCTCGGCCGGGGCGCCGCCTCCGCCCCCCGAGCAAGATACCAGCAGAAAACCGGCCCCTGCCAGGGCAGGCAACCATGCGCACATTGCGCTCATTCCGAGCCCTCTGATGAATCGCATCATGATCTTCCACCCCCTTGGCCCTTTGGATTGAGGCTGCATTATACTATTGGACGACCCAGGAGCCGCAAGACCCTTCGAGCCGGCTAGTTGCTCGAAATCACAATGTCTACTTCGCAGTCGAGTACGTGTAGCAGGTTGAGGATTTGATCCACGGACTTTCGGTAGTTCTTCTGGTCAAGAAGTCGATAGAACTGCGCCGCTGAAGTGCCCAACCGACGAATCAGCTCTCGTTTGGACAGCGGACTTTCTTTGACGCGCCTCTGGGCTTCAATCGTCAGCTTGTATAGAAGCATGTCCCGTAGATAGCGCGGATCCTGATTGTACTCGAGAATCTGTTCAACATGGACAGTTCCTTCCTTGCCGGACTCCAGGATGTATGTAAATCCTTCGTTTGCCAGGTCTTTGTCCACGAAAACTCGAGCCACGGGATCCTTCTTTGAAGGCTGGGGATCCGTCCTCGCGTAGGGTATCGGAAGCGTCCGATTGGAGAACTTGACTTCGAAGGATTTCTTCCGGTTGTTGTGAGAGACCCTTCGTATCTTCATAGCAGATCCTCAGAGTCAAGCTCCGCGATGAGTTTCAAAACCCTTCGCGAGGCCTCGCCCTTCATGGGAGACATATTCTCCAGGTCCCACTTGACCACTAGCTTTCTGTCGCGGTAGACATGCACGTGACGAGGTGCATGATCGCCAATCCAGGTGAAGAAGATGTAGCCGCCTCGCCGAATCTTGGGCACAGAGAAACGATACCACACGTGGTAACGGTTGTCAAGATCAGTTTCTGGTGTGGTATAACTCCTCGGCAGGAGGAAGAGCTCTCGTCGGAGTTCCTTGATGTCTGCCATCGGGTGTAATCGATTCGCGGGATCGCTCTTATCCTGTGAGAGAGATTGCGTTTCTGACGGCGAAGGATAGCCGAGTGCTGAAGATCTTCATCGACGCCGATGCCTGCCCGGTCAAGCGGGAGGTCTACCGCGTGGCCGAGCGCCATGGGCTCGAAGTCACCTTGGTGTCGAACATGTCGATGTGGACTCCGCAGGAGGAGTGGATCCACCTGGAGGTTGTGGACGGGCAGTTCGATGCGGCGGATGACTGGATCGTCGAGCACGTGGCCGGGAACGACATCGTGATTTCCGCAGACATCCCCCTCGCATCCCGGTGCTTGAAGAAGGGCGCTCTGGTGCTAGGTCCGACGGGTCGAGCCTTCACCGAGGATAGCATCGGCGATGCCCTGGCGACCCGGGAGATCATGTCCCACCTCCGAGATATGGGGACCGTGACCGGGGGGCCCGCTCCCTTCGGAAAGATGGATCGCTCGCGGTTCCTGCAGAGTCTCGAGGAGATGATTCAGTCTGTCCGGAGGGGAGCCTCGTAATTCGGCGTGCACGTGGCCACGAAAATAGCGTCCTCTTGCTCCTGATCAATGAGTTCATTCCACCAGGCCACGGTCTCGCACCGGGCGTCGGGAAAGACTTGCCGGAGATTCTCGAGGAACACTTCATCCTCCCGGCTCGACCAGACGGCCAGGACCCCTCCGGGGGCTAGCCAGTCACGGGTCTTCCGGAGTCCCTCCGCGGAGTAGAAGGTCTTGCTCCCCTGGTCCAGTCGCTCCCCGGGATTGTGATCTACATCTATAAGGATGAGATCCCAGAGGTCGCCGGGAGGGGAAGCGAGATTGCCGTAGATATCCCCCTTCACGAGGCGCATCCGGGAGTCGCCGCGAAGCTGTCCGGCCAGGGGGATGAGCCCCCGCTCCAACCAGCCGATCACCTCGGGTAGAAGCTCCACCACCTCCAGGTCGGCCACTTTTCCCGACTCGAGGGCCGCCGCGGCGGTGTACCCGAGTCCCAGCCCCCCCACCAGGCACCGGAGTTCGGATCCCCCGTGAAGTTTCACGGCCAGGCTCGCGAGGGCGCCTTCCGAGATCGTGTTGTAGCTGCTCATGAGGAACTCGTTGTCCAGGGTGACCTCGGTGACCATGGTCCCTGGCCGGGAGAGGAGCTCCCGACGCCGAAGGCAGAGGAGTCCGATCGGCGTCTCGCAATGATCGAGGATCTCGAGCGCCCCGGGTCGACTCACCGCGATCCTTTCTCGTGTGGCCGGTAGATGAAGCCAGGTCAGCTCGTCGGCAGGTTCCCGGTCAGCTTGTCGAACTCCGTCCGCATCGCGGGGACCCTGCGCTCGGCGATCTCATCGAGGCGATCGATGTGGACCTGGCGTGTCTTCGGGACTCGCTCGAGGCCCAGGGTCTCGATGGTGGCCCGCGTCCGGTCTCGCACTCCGGCCCAGAGGGCCCTCAGGTCGGCCTCGTCTCCCACCGCGAGCTCCCGTTTGTGCACGCGCTCGAAGATCCCCGTCAGGCCCTCCGTCACCTCCTCCCGGGTTCGGGCGATCGCCCGGTCGCCGAGGAGCTTGAGCGCCACGACCAGGATCCCCCCCACGGCGATCTGGCCGACAATCCACTGCCAGTAGTCCCTGCCGAGGAACACTCCGGCCAGCGTCGCCGATCCGAGGAAGGCGAGGGGGATGAGGACGAGGGCCGACCGCCAGGCGATCGTCGTCCGCTTGAAGGTGGTCCGGGCCGCGTTGAGGACCATGGCATGGGTCCGGAGGCGGCGGGCCTGGTCATGGAGGCGGGTCAGGATGTTGTCCACCCGGCGGTGGGGGGCGCGCCGGATCTCCTGGATGACCTCCTCCCGGGCCTGGTCGAAGCCGTCGAGGGGGAGAGCGTCCACGCGCCGGGTCCACGGCCCCGGCACATACATGGTGTGAATCCGGGGCACGTCCTTCCGGGGGATCGCCTTGGCGAGGTTCCAGCAGAGGGCCCCGTAGGCCTTGCTGAAGTCGTGAATCGACTCGAGGCAGTCTACCTTGTTCAGGGTGTAGATTACTTTGTGGTCGAGGCCCGCGAGGACCGCGGTGAGGACCGTGAGCGTCTCCCCGGTCGTTCCGGGCTTCTCCGGGTCGAAGAGGAGGAGTACCACGTCCGCCTGCTCGGCGAACCAGCGGACGACCTCGACAAAGTCGTACCCACGGCCGATGTCCGCTTGCGCCGAGTCGATCATCCCCGGCGAGTCCACCAGGGTGAGGCGCTTCAAGATCGGCGCGGTCCGGACCTTGAGCTTCAGATGGCCCACGAGCGTGGGCCCGAACTGCTCCAGGTCCGCAAACCCCATTTCGGGATTTCCGATCAGGGCAGCGCCATCCTTCTCGTCGTCCCCGGGCCCGGAGGTGATGATGGTGAAGCCGTCGTCGGTGGGAGCCACTCCTGTCGCCTGGACGTCCTGCTCGAGGAGGAAGTTGATCAGCGTTGATTTTCCGGAGGAGTGGTTGCCTATCACCAGGACCAGGGGACGACCCCGCCGGGCCCCGGGATCCGGCAGCCGGTCGAACATGAGTCGCTGGGCCAGAGGGTCGACCGCCTCCTCGTAGATGGCCTTGACCCGCCGGGCCCCGTCCTGCAGGGCCTCCTCGATCCGGCGGTCATCGGTTTCGAGGGGAGGCGCCGTCCCGAGACGATCCTTCCCGGTCGGGGTCTCGTGAATTTTCCCATGGTGGGCCGCGTCCGGCGAACCGGCGCCCGCGGCGGTCTTGCCTTCGCCTGCCATGAACACATCTTCTCAGCGTTCGCTTCGCAGGTCAAGCCACCGTGGTTTTCAGCGGCCGGATCTCTCCAGTGCTATCTGCTTGAGCGCCTTCAGGTCGAGTTTTCCCGAGCCGAGGACGGGCAATTCGTCCACTTCGTAGAAACCATCGGCCGCGGGAATGAAGAGATTGGGCAATCCGGCTTCGCTCAGGCCCTTGCGCAGTTCATCGGGCGTCTGATCCAGCTTGCTGTGGATGACGATCAGCCGCTCGCCCCTCTTGACATCGGGGATCGCCGTGACGACCGCCTTTGGACCCTCTTCCTCGGAAGCGCCGATCAGTTTGTTCAGCTCTTCCTCGATCTTGATGTGGGGGACCATCTCCCCACCGATCTTCGAAAAGCGGCTCTCGCGTCCGGTGATGTAAATGAATCCGTCTTCGTCGAGCATTGCCACGTCACCGGTGACATACCAGCCGTCCCGGATCACCTCCGACGTCAGATCGTCGCGCCCCAGATAGCCCTTCATCACGTTCGGCCCGGTGATCATCAGCATTCCGGACCGACCAGCGCCGAGCTCCTCTCCGGATTCCAGGTCGACGATCTTCGCCCTCACGTCGTGAACGGGTCGCCCCACCGATCCCTCCTTCGCATTCACCTGATCCGAATCCGGGGAGCGGCTGCGTGGAATGTTGACCGAAACCAGCGGCGACAATTCGGTCGCACCGTAGCCTTCGACCGGTCGCACTCCGAACTTCTCTTGAAAGGCGTCCGACAGTTCTTTGGGCAGCTTCTCGGCTCCCGCCACGACCACGTCGAGGGTGGCAAATTGCGACTTCTCGCATCGCCGCAGGTAGTTTCGCAAGAACGTCGGTGTGGACAGCAGGATCGTGCCGCCGTGTCTTTCACACAATTTGCCGATCTGTCGGGCATCGGTCGGATTGAAGTGGTAGGCGCCTTGTACGTCGGTCGCCATGACGGTCCAGAGCGTGACCGAGTAGCCGAGCGAATGAAAGAACGGCAGGATCCCCATCATGACGTCCTGCGACGTCAGCTTGACGACCTGGTCGATGGCATCGACTTGCGAAGCG
Organism: Planctomycetota bacterium; assembly: GCA_027296055.1. Lineage (GTDB taxonomy): Bacteria > Planctomycetota > JAPUJT01 > JAPUJT01 > JAPUJT01 > JAPUJT01. The sequence goes on from JAPUJT010000017.1 coordinate 46,695, forward strand.
ATATTCGCGTGAGTCAGCATGACGCCCTTGGGAGTCCCGGTCGAACCCGAGGTGAAGATCACGGTCAAGACGTCGGTGCTCGGAGTCCGTGCCTGCCCCAAGGAGCGCGCCAGAATGCCCGCCGGCATGGCATAAGCACCGAGTGCCGATACCAGTTTGTCGGACAACCTGAGGTTCGGGCGCAGGTCCTCGAGGTGAACGATCTCGGTGTTCAGGTCAAAACTCATCTTTTCCATGAACTTCTGGCTGGTAAGCACGTGCCGGATGCCGGCCTGCTCTATGCATGTGTTGAGGACGTCCGATGACATGGTGTAATTCAGATTCACGGCAACCCGGCCATCGAGTGCCAGGGCCATGTTGCCTACCACGCCGCCCACCGACGGAGGCAGCAGGAGGCCAACATGAGATTCCCCGGAGCCCAGCACATGTCGCCGCAACAGCCGACGCAGAATCAAGGTTCGCATCAACAGCGCCCGGCCGGTCAATTCCGCCCCGGTCGCGTCCGCCACCTTGGTGCCGCGGCGCTGCTTACAGTTGCGAATGAAATCCATTACCAGTTGAGCAGATTGTTGGGGACGTTGTTGCATGGCCCTCGCTCCCGGTGCCTCGACCGACCCACGTACGTAAAGCACATCCTCCTTGTGAGTCAAGGGGGCCGATGAGGGAATCGAATCAGGGTAGGGCAAGTCGCAGGACGGATCGTATACCGCGGGACGAGTTACAGCGGGCCAAGATGCCGGAAGGCGATGAGGGCCATGGCCGTGCCGTAGTGAGGGCCATTGATTGGATTGTCGATGTAGCTCCCATCATCCGATCGGGCGCCGAGAATCTGTTCCAGCAGGGCCCGCTTGAAACGTCCTCTTTCTCCTTTCGGCAACACCTTGCTAGCGGCCGCCGCATAGGCGTAGTCGAGCATCAGGTAGTGAGACCCCTGACCATCGGGACCTGTGTGCATCAGAGTCTTCCGATGCAGCGCGGCATAGCTCTTTCTGTGGTCCAGGAAGATGTTGAGCGTTTTTCGGATCAGATTGAGATCGCCACCCCCCGCCCGAAAGAGGGCCAAGGAACAGAGGGGACCCCGGCCGGCCGCCCCGGGTCGGGCTGTCCCGCGGGGGCGGTCCTCCTGACCGAAAAAGAGCATGTACTCGAAGGTTCCGTTCGAGTTGTACATGCGCTCCAGGCACTTCCTAGCCCTTTCGATCATCTCTTCCGGCACGGGAATCCCTGCGTCCCTGGTCTCGAGCAGGGCGATCAGTTCAAGCGCGGTGACGAAACTGATCGACTGATTGGCGGGATTGTCCGCGTTATCGAGATCCGTGGTCAAGTAGTAGCTCCAACCTCCGCCCTCGTTCTGTTTCACCTGAAGCTCCGAAATGTGCCACTCCATCACAGGCCGGAGCTTCTCACGTTCGATGAGCCCCTCGCGGATGCAGTCTGCGAAGAACCAGAGGGCGTAGGCATTGCTGTAGATCGAGTAATCCATGAAATGTGCCTTCTTCTCTGCGCTCTTCTCCTTCTGGCACGCATCCAGCACGAAATCGACGGCCCGCTTCACTGCTTCCTTCGCTCCAGGCACATGACGATATTGCAGAAGGGCTTGACCGCAGATCGCCGTGATCGCCGTGGTGAAGGCGTGTGGTTCCTTGGCCGAAAACCGACCCACTTCTGCTGGGCTGATCCAGGAACCGTTCGACCGCTGTCGACTCAAGATGTACTGCAGCGCGTCCCGCTCTGCTTCCTGCGCCTTGGAGCGCTTCAGCTTCTCGGGTTCGGCGGTTCGGCAAACGGCCAGGATTTCTTCGGGGGGCCAATCGAGCCTTTGACCCTCGCCGATGGAGAACCTGGTAGACTTCAGGGCTGCTGCTGCCCGCCAGGCCCAGGGACTCTCTTCGTGTAATTCGATGAGATTCCGCCACACGGATTCCGCCTCTTCCGTTCCCGAACGGCGCAACCGGCAGGCGCCCAGCCAGTACAATGCCTCGGGCGCCTTTGCGCTGTCGGGATAGTCGTCGGTGAAACGGGTCAGCTTGTCCTGGGCATCCGAAAAACGGCCCATCCTCAGAAGAACGACTGATTCTTCCACGGATAGGTCGGCTCGGGCTTCTCCCTCTTCCGCTTTCCGACATTCTTCCAGCGCCGCCAGGGCCTCCACTCCCATACGCAGCCGACGCATGAGCGACGCCCGGAGTCGATGCTCCCTTGCCGTGAGCGGAGACTCCAGAATCTTGCCAGCCTCGTCGTACTCCCCTCTTCGCAAATGCCATTCAGCCAGATCGGCCCCCTTCAGCCTGCGGGGAACGGATTTGCCGGTGAACTTCGGGAATTTCGCCAAGGTCTCCACAAGAAAGATGTGAAGGGCTGTCGTTTCCATACCAAATGTATCGCCCACCACGTTGCCTTTCGGAGTGACGAGAAGCAGGGACGTGCCAAGAGTGAACGGCCCCATGCCGTAGGAGTCCTGTGATGTGAAGGGCGCCTCCATACCTTGCTCGAATCGCAGCGCCACGTATCGCTCGCGCACCAGGTCAACGATGTAGGGATCCATGAACGCGCCGGAACTGACCTCGTCAGAGATGCTGAAGCCTCTCATGAGCCGGGCGTAGACCAGGACAAGCTTCTTCTCCTTGCGCGCCCGCCTTGAAGCATCCTCCCAGTGGCTCGACCAATCGATCTCGGTGCCGCATTTCGCAGCGAGTGTGAGGAGTCTCCGCTCCTCCTTGAGTTCCGGAGAAATGGCCGAGACCTTGAAGGAGTTCCAAACCCCTCGAAAAGTCGGCGCATAGGAATCGAATTTCCCTATGGGCGCATGAGATTGCAGGTGGTAGACCATTTCGTTTTCAATGACATAGCAGAGATGAACACGGAAGACCTGGTTGGAGGCCTTCATCTCGAGAATCATGCCGGGGGCGCTCTTGCCGCGCACCTTGAAACTCCCCTTCCTCATCTCGAGGTACTCCGGTTTGGTACGGATGTCCTTCAGGAGTTTGTCGCGTACACTCCTTGCATCGGTTGGTGCGACAAGGAGTTTTGCGCGGATCGTAACTTGTGCCAGGCCGGCCGCCGATTCGGGCTGGATAACCAGCGTGAGCATCCCGTCCGCTGGATTCAGACTTTCCTGGAAGGTCCAGGATGCATCGGGACGCTTGATGGTGAAACCGTGTGATTCACTGACGTAGGTGAGATCATCCGGCGAGGCCTCCGCACGACAGAGGCGAGCCGGAGCCGGCATGGCCAGCAGGAAGATCACGGAAGCGATCGAGAACAGTCGCGGTGCCACGGGGGATTTCCTTTCACAGGTGAGCGGTTCGAGACAGCTTCTTCCCTTCTGCGAAAGACAATGTTACCTCGGGAAGAAGCGCTGAGAAACAGATCCCGAAATCCCGGAGTCGTGCTACGTGAGGGCCGTTCTCGGGATGTGTCTCTCGGAGTCCTGTGATAGGAGCATGCCGGGATCGGCGCTGAAGCGGCGCCGCTAGCGGAGAGCGACCGTGTGGACTAGGCACGCCGAGATAGCGGCCACCCCGGTTAGAAAACCCGTGGGGTCCGATGGGTCGACCACTCGTACCGGGGTGAAGCTCGCCGTCGTCGTCCCGTCGCCAACCTGGCCGCTGAAGTTGCCACCCCACGCGCGGACGGTGCCGTCGCGAAGCAGCGCCACCGTGTGAAAGTAGCCTGCCGCGACCGTGATCCCTCCGGTGAGGAGGCCCGTGGGGTCGGAAGGGTCGACCACCCGCACCGGGGTGGGGGTAGCGAACAACGAGGTCGTCCCGTTTCCAAGCTGGCCGTTCTCGTTGTAACCCCAGGCCCGGAGGAGGCCGTCGTCTCGCACTGCCACTGTGTGGCCATTGCCCGCGGCGACCGCGGTCACCTCGGTGAGGAAACCCGTAGGGTCGAAGGGGTAGATCACCTGCACCGGGGTGGAGCTCACCGCCGTCGTCCCGTCGCCAAGCTGGCCGCCCCAGTTGGAACCCCACGCCCGAACGGTGCCGTCACCGAGTAGCGCCACCGAGTGGAAGAGGCCCGCCGCGACCGCGGTCACCCCGGTGAGGAGGCCCGTGGGGTCTGAAGGGTCGACCACTTGCACAGGAGTGGGGGTAGCGAAGGGCGAGGTCGTCCCGTCTCCAAGCTGACCAGCGTTGTTGGAACCCCAGGCCCGGACGGTGCCGTCGCCAAGCAGCGCCACCGTGTAGGACGCGCCTGCTGCGACTGCAGTCACCCCGGTGAGGAAACCCGTGGGGTCCGAAGGGTCGATCACTTGCGCGGGAGTCGATCTGCTCGTCGTCGTCCCATCGCCAAGCTGACCCCACGAGTTCCAACCCCACCCCCGGAGGGTGCCGTCGCCGAGCAGCGCCATCGTGTGGCCCCCCCCCCGCTGCGACCGCGGTCGCCCCGGTGAGGAGGCCCGTTGGGTCCGATGGGTCGATCACCTGCACGGGGGTGGAGCTGCACACCCCAACCCCTCCCGTCCCGTCGCCAAGCTGGCCAGAGAAGTTGTCACCCCACGCCCGGAGGGTGCCATTGCCGAGCACCGCCACTGTGTGGTACCCGCCCGCCGCGATCGCGGTCACCCTGGTGAGGAGACCCGTGGGGTCCGAAGGGTCGACCACCTGCGCAGGAGTCGAGCTGCTCGTCGTCGTCCCATCGCCAAGCTGGCCCTTGCCGTTGACACCCCAAGCGCGGACGGTGCCGGCCACTTCCACGGAGTGGGTGATGGTGTCCATCGCGCCCTTGCCGTCGTCGACGAGGAAGGTGATCTCGATATCGCCCACTCGAGCGGCGGTTCCCGCGAAGAAAAGGTCCTGCGGCGAGGTGCCCGTCGTCATGGAAGGAATGGTCGTGAACCCCGCCTGCGACGCGGTCAGGGATCCGCCCGTCACCGAAGCGGTGAAGGTAAGCGTATCGGTCGCGCTGGCATCGGTCGCCATCACGCTGAAGTCGAGGGAATCACCGAGATTGATCGTCGTCGTGTAACCGGGAGAGGTCCCGCCGACCGTCCCGGGGCCCGTGGGAGCGCCGATGATCGGAGCAACGTTCTTCGCCCTGTTCGAGCCATCGTCCTTGCAGGCGCCGGCTGTCGCGGCGAACGCCAGCGCTAGCAGAACGACCTGAGCTGTCCTGAACTTGCGATCCATTCGATCACCTCGGATTCGACGGCCAAGCGGCGCCGCTAGCGGGCTGCCACCGCGTGGCTATGGCCCGCCGCGATCGAGCGCACGCCGATGAGGAGGCCCGTGGGGTCCGAGGGATCGACCACGCGCACCGGGGTGGATCTGTCCGTGAACGTCCCGTCGCCAAGCTGGCCGTACTCGTTGTAACCCCACCCCCGGACGGTGTCGTCGCCAAGCAGCGCCACCGTGAAGTAGCAGCCCGCCGCGACCGCGGTCACCCGGGTGAGGAAAGCGGTAGGGTCCGAAGGATCGACCACCTGGACCGGGGTGCGGACGTCTACCGTCGTTCCGTCTCCAAGCTGGCCGTACAAGTTATGCCCCCACGCTCGGACGGTACCGTCGCCAAGCAGTGCCACCGTGTGGAGTCCGAGCGCCGCGACCGCGGTCACCCCGGTGAGGAGGCCCGTGGAGTCCGATGGGTCGACCACCTGCACTGGGGTGAAGCTGTCCGTGATCGTCCCGTCGCCAAGCATTCCGTAGTAGTTGTAACCCCACGCCCGGAGGGTGCCGTCGCCAAGAAGCGCCACCGTGTGGGTTGCCCCCGCCGCGACCGCGGTCACCCCGGTGAGAAAACCGGTGGGATCAGAAGGGTCGACCACCTGCACTGGGGTGAAGCTGTCCGTGATCGTCCCGTCGCCAAGCACACCGTAGTAGTTGTAGCCCCACGCCCGGACGGTGCCATCCCCAAGCAGCGCCACCGTTTGGTGCCAGCCTACCGCCACCGCGGAGACGCTGGTGAGGAAACCCGTGGGGTCAGAACGATCGACCACCTGCACCGGGACGAGGCTGTGAGCGATTGTCCCGTCGCCGAGCTGGCCGGACGAATTATGCCCCCACGACCGGACGGTGCCGTCGCCGAGCAGCGCTGCAGTGTGGTATATGCCCGCCGCGACCCCGGTCACGCCGGAGAGGAGGCCCGTGGGGTCGAAAGGATCGACCACCGGCACCGGGGTGAGGGTGTTCGTGGTCGTTCCGTGGCCAAGCTGTCCGAACTCGTTGTACCCCCACGTTCGGAGGGTGCCGTCGCCAAGCAGCGCCACCGTGTGGTAGAAGCCCGCCGCCACGACGGTCCCTCCAGTGAGGAAGACCATGGGGTCCAAGGGGTCGAACACCTGCACCGCGCCGGATCTGTTCGTTGCCGTCGCGTCTCCAAGCTGGCCCTGGTGATTGTTACCCCACGCCCGGACCGGGCTGGGCGGCAACACGTGTACGGTGTGGGTGATGGTGTCCATCGCGCCCTTGCCGTCGTCCACGAGGAAGGTGATCTCGATATTGCCCTCTCGAGCGGCCGCTCCCGAGAATGAAAGACTCTGCGGGGAGGCGCCCGTCGTCATGGAAGGGAAGGTCGTGAAGCCAGCCTGCGTCTCCGTCAGCGACCCACCGGTGACTGAAGCCGTGAAGGTGAGCGTATCGACTGCGTTGGCATCGGTCGCCATCACGCTGAAGTCGAGGGAATCACCGGGATTGATCACGGTCGAGGAGGTGGGACTCCAGCCCTCCCGGACTGCTCCCGGGCCGGTAGGAGTGCCGATCCGTGGAGTCGAGTTGATTGTGATCGTATGCGTAATGGTGTCCATTGAGCCCTTGCCGTCGTCGACGTGGAACGTGATCTCGATATCGCCCTCGTAAGCGGCAGTTCCTGCGAATGAAAGGATCTGCGGGGAGGCGCCCGTCGTCATGGAAGGGAAGGTCGTGAACCCCGCCCACGCCTCGGTCAGGGAGCCGCCGGTCACAGACGCCGTGAAGTTGAGCGTATCGGTCATGTTGACATCGGTGGCCGTCATGCCGAAGTCGAGGGAATCACCGAGATTGACCAGGGTGGTGTAGGTGGGATGCGTTCCCCGGACTGTCCCGGGCCCGGTGGGAGGGCCGATCTGTGTGGCCGCGTTGATGGTGATCGTGTGGGTGATCGTGGCCCTTGCGCCCCGGGGATCTTCCACGCTGAAGGAAATCTCGATGTCGCCTGCCAGAGCAGAAGTGCCGACATAGGTCAGCGTCTGCGGGGAGGTGCCCGTCGTGATGGAAGGGAAATTCGTAAACCCCGCCTGCGTCTCGGTCAGGGACCCGCCGGTCACCAAGGCCGTGAAGGTGAGCGTATCGGCCGTGTTGGCATCGGTCGACATCACGCTGAAGTCGAGGGAATCACCGAGGTTGATCAGGGCGGTGTAGGTGGGATCCATCCCCCAGGCTGTCCCGGGGCCCGTGGGAGCGGCGATCTGTGGGGCCACGCTTATCGTGATTGTATGCGTGATGGCGTCCGCCGCTCCCCGGAGATCTTCCACGCTGAAGGAAATCTCGATGTCGCCCCCCACAGCCGCGGTGCCGAAATAAATCAGCGACTGCGGGGAGATGCCCGTCGTCGTGGAAGGAAAGGTGGTGAACCCCGCCTGCGCCGCGGTCAGGGAACCGCCCGTCACGGCCGCGGTGAAGTCGACCGCATCACCCGAATTGGAATCGGTTGCGGTCACGGCGAAAGTGAGGGGGTCGCCGAGATTGATCGTCGTCGCGTAGTCGGGAGTTGTTCCGCCGACCGTCCCGGGGCCCGTGGGTGTGCCGATGGCCGGCGGAACGTTGGCCTCCATGTTTCCGGTCCCGCAAGCGACGACAGTCGCGGTGAAAGCCAGGGCTAGCAGAACCACCCGAGCTGTTCTGAATTTGCGAACCATACGATCACCTTGAAATTGACGGTCCGGCGCTATCGGAGCGCCACCGCGTGGAACTCGCCCGGCGCGACCGCGGCCACCCCGGTGAGGAAACCCGTGGGGTCTGAAGGGTCGACCACCTGCACCGGGGTGGAGCTGAAGTCAGAGTTCGACCCGCCGCCAAGCAAGCCGCCGCTGTTATATCCCCACGCCCGGAGAGTGCTGTCGGCAAGCAGCGCAACCGTGTGGTACCCGAGCGTCGCGACCGCGGTCACGCCGGTGAGGAGGCCCGTGGGATCCGAAGGGTCCACGACCTGCACCGGGATAGAACTTTCCACTGTGGTCCCATCGCCAAGCTGCCCGTCTCCGTTCGAACCCCACGCCCGGACGGTTCCGTCGCCAAGTAGGGCCACCGTGTGGGCCGCGCCCGCAGCGACCGCGATCACCCCGGTGAGGAAACCCGTGGGGTCCCCGGGGTCGACCACCCGCACCGGGGACGAGCTGTCTACCGTCGTCCTGTCGCCAAGCAGTCCGCCTGCGCCCCACGCGCGGACGGTGCCATCGCCAAGCACCGCCACCGTGTGGACGCCGCCCGTCGCGACCCAGATCACTCCGGAGAGGAAACCCGTCGGGTCCGAAGGGTCGACCACCTGCACCGGCGTGGAGCTATCCGTGAACATCCCGTCGCCAAGCTGGCCGTAGAAGTTATTGCCCCACGCCCGCAGGGTGTCGTCACCGAGCAGCGCCACCGTGTGGCGGAAGCCCGGCGCGATCGCGGTGACACCGGTGAGCAGACCCATCGTGTCCGAAGGGTCGACCACCTGCACCGGCGTGGAGCTGTTCGTGATTGTCCCGTCGCCAAGCTGGCCATAGAAGTTGTCGCCCCAGGCCCGGAGAGTGCCGTCCCCAAGCACTGCCACCGTGTGGGACCAGCCCCCCGCGACCGCGGTCACCCCGGTGAGGAGGCCCGTGGAGTCCGAGGGGTCTACGACCTGCACCGGGGTGGAGCTGTCCATGAACGTATCGCCGCCAAGCTGGCCATAGAAGTTGTCACCCCACGCTCGGAGGGTGCCGTCGCCAAGCAGGGCCACCGTGTGGACCCTGCCCGCCGCGACGGCGGTCGCTCCGGTGAGGAGGCCCATGGGGTCCGAGGAGTCAACAACCTGAACGGGGGTGAAGCTGTCCATGAACGTCCCGTCGCCAAGCTGGCCATTGAAGTTTCCGCCCCACGCCCGGGCGGTGCCGTATGGCGGCGGTGTGCTCCCGCGTCCTTCCCCTCCGGAGCATGCGCCGAGACAGGCCGCGAGAGCAGTGACGAGCGCCGCTCGGACGCACACTCCTGCCGTCCGGATCATGGCTCGCCCTTCTCCGGATATAGAAATGCCACTCGATCGAAATGGTGAATACAAAGGCGTGTCCTACCTTGTCCGGGTCACAAATCCATCGGAAATGAGCAAGACCCCCCAGAGACCCGGAAGCGAGGAACGCAAATGGGCGTCCAATGAGGCTGGATACCCATAGGTCCTTATAGGAAGCGGGGTTAAGGCTGGAGTGATCTTGGGAGGGATCGGATGGACCTCTCGGAAGTGACACACAACGTCACTTGCGAGCCGTGCGCGAGACAATTATTGGTGCTCTTCACCTGGACCCATCTCCCGTGTCCAGGTCCTACCTCGGTCGAAGTGTTTTGCCGGCACTATGGCCCGGAGTCGCCGCCGGGATCGGGATGAAACTTCAGGAAAGTATCGACCATCCCCTCGAGGATTCGTGCTCTCAGTTCGCGGGTCATCAACGAGCCGTGATTCTTGCCAGGATGGATTCCGACCGTCGCATCCAGCGGAAGCTCGCTCAGCGATTTCTCGAGAAGAATCGTCGCCCCTTCGAGATAGAAAGTATCCATGTCTCCCATGTAGACGTGGAGTTTCCCCTTCAGATCGGATCGCAGTTCCTTCCAGTTGTTCTCGAGAATCATTCGAATGTCGTATCTCTTCCAGTCCCCGGCTACTTCCGGGTCGAGCTCTCCGGTCTTGCGGTCCCATAACATCATCGGTTCTCCGTCTTTACCTTTCGGACTGAAGACCGCTTCGAAACTCTGTAATTGACCTCCGTGTCCCAGAACCCATTCCATCGATGAAAAATCGTCGCACCAGATCATGACGCGACCTCCGGATCGAGCCACCGGTCGCCGTTTGCCTTCGCTATCGACGAACATGTTGTCTTCGGGATCGTAAATGTTGGTTGTCTGAAAGGCGCGAAAATCAACGGGGTCGGGTGCTGTGCTCCACGTTCCGGCAAAGTGCTCGGGATAGGTCGTCATCAGCCACAGACTGCTCCAGCCTCCCGACGAGTGACCGGTGAGGAATCGTGAGGTCGAATTGGCGATGCTGCGGAACTGTTCGTCGAACGCGGGAATGAGCTCTTTGATCAACGACTCTCCCACCGGGCCGTTGTTCGCCGAGTCCGCAAAGACGTGATGGCCCTGTCCGCAGGAGGGGTCGAGGGTTATCCGGAAGAACTCGACACCTTGCTTGTTGTCCTCTTTGACCGGCTTGACGCCCCGCGAGAAGTGCCTTCCGCCGAATCCCGGAATTCTGTAAATGGCTGGATACCGTCGATCGGGTTCGTCGTAGTAGCTGGCGGGTAATCGAACGGACCCCTGGACGAAGACATCCCGTCCGTGAAAATCGCTGAGCAGTTTCGATTTGACTCGTACCAGCTTGAGCCACTTCGATTCCTGAAACTCTCGTTCCTTGACGAGTTTATCGATCTGGAAGACGGTCTTCTCTCCGGCCTTCAAGGTGACCACCTTGCTGTAGCCATTGCCTGCACCGGTTCCGACAGTAGGGACGTACGGATTGAATCGCATCACCGCCTGGGCGCGATAGCCGTCGAGATCCAGCTTCGAGAGAGGTTCCGGAAATGAGAGGATGCTATCTTCGTCTGACTCGTCGAAGGTCACGGTTTGAAAGGGTTTCAGATTCTTGACGTCTCTCGCGACTAACGGCGGAGGATTGAACCAGCCGGGACCGAAGCGCGGGTCTCTGTTATTCTTGGAAAAGAAAACGTAAACCCTGCCGGTGAACGGTTCGCTATGTACTTCGGAGTTGAACGTGACTTCGAATCGCCAGCCTGCCATCGCAGGGGAGGAAGGCACAAGAAGCAATAGTGAGAAGAGCGCGATCCGACGACAGGCGTTCCGCATCAGGTTTCCCTCTTATGATGAGGAAGTGTCTTCGAGAAGTAGAAAGCGAGATCGTTCACTCCATGTTAGAACGGTCCATCTCGAAAAGCAATCAAGTGGCCTGCGCCCCGGGCCGTCGAATCGCTTGATGTTGACCCCGGGTCCATGCTACCGATGGCAGCCGGGTTGTCGGTGCGGAGTCTGCTTCCCGGCACACGCATTCTAGGCACATATCTGGAGATCTCTCGCCATGTCACACATGTCGCGATCGATTCCTGAGTCGGCGATTCCCGGAGTGGGTAGAGGAGTTCTCGTCGTGATGGCGCTCCTGGCGGCTGGATGGTTCCTGGCGTCAGGTCCGGTCCTGGCAGGTGAGGACGCCGCCTCCAGGACTGGATACCGTGTTCCGCCCAAATCCATCGCGGACCTTATAGACGCGCCGCCGACTCCGGGCGTCAGCATCGGTCCACATGGAAAGCTGATGCTGATCATGCATCGTCCGAGTCTCGCTCCTATCTCCGAGATCGCCCAACCGGAGTTTCGGTTGGCGGGCATTCGAATCAATCCGCGCACCAACGCACGGGCCAGGCGGTCGCATTTCACGAAACTCAGCATCAAGAGTATCTCGGACCGAAGCGAAAAGAACGTGAGCGGATTGCCGCCCGAAGCCCGGATTCAAAATGTCCGATGGTCTCCGGATGGTAATCGGATCGCCTTCACGGTGGCGCAGCGTAGCGGCGTTGAACTCTGGACGGCCGAAGTACGGAATGGAATGGCCAGACGACTGACGAAGGCGGTGTTGAACACCGTGTACGGTTCGGCGTTCCAATGGTCGCCGGACAGCCAATCGATCATCTGCCGGATCATCCCGAGCGATCGTGGTTCTGCGCCGGCGAAGCCGGATGTACCTTCCGGACCGACGATCCGGGAGAGCAGCGGTCGAAAGGCCCCGGCGCGAACCTATCAGGACCTCCTCGAGAACGCCCACGATGAGGATCTGTTTGATCATTATCTTCAGAGCCGTGTGGTGAGGGTCTCGGTCGACGGCAAGATCAAGCCCATGGGCTCGCCCGGTGTGATCACCAGAGCACTGCCGTCGCCGGATGGCCGCTTCATTCTTGTAGAAACGATTCATCGACCTTATTCGTATCTGGTACCCCTTTCGCGCTTCCCGCGGCGGATCGAGGTATGGAGCCCCGATGGCAAGGTCATGCACCTCGTCGCCGATCTACCGCTGCGTGAGGAGATTCCGATCGGCCGCGGTGCTGTGGCCACCGGGCCACGATCCGTCGACTGGCGGAACGACGCGTCGGCGACACTCTACTGGGTCGAGGCTCAGGATGGCGGCGATCCGCGCAAGGAGGCCGACGTCCGCGATCGCGTTTACGTCCTCGATGCGCCGTTCGACGGCGATCCGGTGGAACTCCTGTCGCTCGGTCTGCGATACAGCGGAATGACCTGGGGATCGGAGAATCTGGCGCTTGCCTGGGAGTGGTGGTGGAAGAGCCGAAAGATTCGCACGTGGATCGTCAACCCGTCCAAACCCGGCTCGCAGCTCGAAGTGCTCTTCGATCGCTCCTTCGAGGATCGCTACAACGACCCGGGAAGCCCTATGCTGACGGAAACCGAATCGGGTCGAAGTGTCTTGCTCACCGCCGACGGCGGCAAGACGCTCTTCTTGAGGGGATCGGGAGCTTCGCCGGAGGGAGATCGTCCATTTCTGGATCGGCTCGATCTGGCCTCCAGGGAGACAGTGAGGTTATGGAGATCGGAGGCGCCGAGCTACGAGTCCGTGGCGGAGATTCTCGATCCAGTTGCGCTCAAGGTGCTGATACGCCGCGAGTCGAAGACCGAGCCACCGAACTACTTTTCCCGCAATCTGGACTCCGATCGTCTCGATCCGATCACGAAGTTCCCTCACCCGGCGCCGCAGCTCAGGGGTGTACAGAAAGAGCTCATCCGCTACGAGCGCGCCGATGGCGTCAAGCTGACAGCGACGCTCTACCTGCCGCCGAACTACACGACCGCCGACGGGCCGTTGCCCATGCTCATGTGGGCGTACCCGCGGGAGTTCAAGAGCGCGAAGTCGGCCAGTCAGGTAAGGGGCTCGCCGCATCGTTTCGTCCGGACAAGTTCGCACTCGCCTTTGCTCTGGCTCGTGCACGGCTACGCGGTGCTCGACGCTCCGTCGATGCCGATCATCGGTGAGGGGGACGAGGAGCCGAATGACACCTACGTGAAGCAGCTCGTGGCCAGCGCGCAAGCAGCCGTGGACGAGGTAGTTCGGCGTGGCGTGGCCGATCCGGATCGCATTGCCATCGGCGGGCACTCGTACGGTGCGTTCATGACGGCGAATCTACTCGCCCACAGTGACTTGTATCGTGCGGGGATTGCGCGTAGCGGCGCCTACAACAGGACCTTGACGCCGTTCGGCTTTCAGGCGGAGGAGCGCACCTTCTGGGAAGCACCGGAAGTGTACTTTGCCATGTCGCCGTTCATGCACGCACAAAAGGTCAACGAGCCGATTCTCATGATTCACGGAGAGGCCGACAACAACTCCGGCACGTTCCCGATGCAGAGCAAGCGCTTCTATAACGCATTGAAGGGCCACGGAGCCATTGCGAGGCTGGTGATGCTGCCGCACGAGAGTCATGGCTATCGGGCGCGAGAATCGGTGATGCACATGGCGGCCGAGATGAGCGACTGGCTGGACAAGTACGTCAAGAATACTCCGCCAAGGAGTAGCGAATAGGCGATTGCCGTGGTCGAGATCAAGCGGATCGCTTTTTCTTGCGCTTGGCTCTTTGAGCCTTCGCATTCTTGATGTAGGGGATCGCGTCGGGGGTCTTGCAGCTCGTGTCCCCGTGATCTACCTCGACCTTTCCGATGCGCCGGGCCGCCGCGAAGGCCTTCTTCTCGAGGGCCGGATTGCGCATTCCGATCGAGATCAGGGCCATGTTCATCGCGTGCCTCACGCGGTTCTTGCGCTTGTGGATTCCTTTCTCGATCGTCTTCAGGTGGCCGTCGAGGTACGTATTGGTGAGGTCCTGGTCGCTCATCGCAATGACGGCCAGGCAGACCCAGCCGGCCTGCCCGATCCATTCGCTCTTCGACTTGATCCACTTCTCGGCCGCCTTTTTCGCGTGTGGAGTCTGAGAGGCGAGATAGCGGGAGAAGCAATCGGTCACCATGTAGTTGTCGAGATCTTTCGCCCATCCGTCGAGATCCTTGAGCGTCATGCTCTCGGGGTCGCCGACCATCGTGGCGAGAAAGCGGCCATCGAGATTCCCCGTGCGCCATAACTGCCGGGCGAGCTTGTCATCCGTCCCGATCTTCTTCTTCAGCTTGTTCAAATCTCCGAAGCTCACGCCGAAGAAGTTGTCAGCGAACCCGTGTCGGCTGAAGACCTTCCGGTTCTGGGCGGTTCCCAGCAACTCGAGCTTCTTCATCAACTCTTTGATCTTCATGTTGGCACTCTCCTTCGAACAGCGCCCCAGGTCCTGATAGCAAAACGTCTACGTTCTGGCGCCGCAGTCGCAACTCCGCTCGGAACCAGAGCGTGTGGTTACTGGGATGTCCTTACCGCGAAAGCACCCGGCATGAGGACGGCATCTGAATGGAGGCCATCGGTAACAGAGATGTAAATCAGTGCCTCCTCCGTCTTGTCCAGATCCTTCACATCTACCAGAAATTCTTCTCGTGCGGCGTCCAGGGAAGCCACGGGCTGCCAGGTCGCACCCTTGTCCGGACTGTACTGGATATAGACGCGCAAGGTTTCCTGGTCGAAGTCTATCGCCGACCACCGGATGAACGGCCCATTTCCCTGATCCGTTTCCCAGACATCACCTGGCTTGGGTGCCAGCAGCTTGATGGAGGGCGCGTTCGCAGATGCCGTCCTCTCGAGAGTGATGGGCTCCTGGCCGCTGGTGATGGTGAAGGTCGTGAGCTGTGGTTCCCAAGGGGCTACCACCACGAAGGTCCGGCCCTCTGGCGACTCCTGTTCTGGAGGGGAGACGCGTGCGCGGAATGGAATCTGTTGAAGCACGAGACCATTGGGGTCGTACATGGTCAGCAGCAAGTCTCCCGGCACATTGGAAAACACCGATGACAAGACCGGCTTACGCAATACGTGAAAAGATTCGATCAATCCTTCAGGGGTGATGATGCCGGAAAGAATGAGCGCTTCAGAGCGCATTCCGCCCTCTCCCCCTGGCTGGCCGCCGGCGCCGCCGCCTGCTCTGCACCGAGGATTCGAAGAGGTTATAGCGGTGTCCGCCGGAGCAGGTCCCCAGAACCGGTTGACCGGATCCAGGACGGTACATTCCTCCAGAAACCGGGCGATCCGATGGTAATTTATATCCGATGTCCAGCGGGAACTGACGATACCACCCCACTTCGGCAAGTTGTCGCCGGCGCCATACGACATGAAGTCGTGCATCGTGTTCGTATCGCCTGCGGTACACGCGGGAAACAAGTCCGCCAGCGATCCGCGGCATGGAGGTATCGGCCCCATGTTCCAGGTCCCCCAGTCGGTGATGAGGTCGGCGCCCTCCGAGCCCGGGGCAAGGTCCATGATGAGGCCGAAAACACCATCGTTGTAACCGAGCCCTTCGTCGACGGTCCCGATGTTGCCGTGCAGATAGGGCCAGTCTTCATAGCCGCCATTCTCACCGTGAAGGTTCGTCACATGGTTGAGTCCGATGGTGTGGCCGATTTCATGGGGCGCGTCGAAGACATTCGCCACGAAGGCGTGTGACGTATGATAGAAGCCAAGTGCGGCGCAGTCAGACGGGGTCGCACCGAGAAAATAAACGTTGGTCCAGTAGGCCGTGGAGAACTCCCTCTCGGATTCCGTGGTCAGATCTTCAAATGCCGCCGCAATCGCGGTAAGAAAAGTGGCACAATTATCGAAACCTGTATCGACTCCGAATGGGATGGGGAAACGCCGGGTGCGAATGTCACGGACCGGATATATGTCCTCGAGATATCCTTCCATGAAAGATCGCGCCGGTTCGGCAGGGGGCGGGGCACCTGCTCCCGAGGCGGCCCCTATCCCATGGATGCGCACGAAGTTGACGCCAATCGTGTGAGATACTTCAAAAGGGATCTCAATCGTTGCCAGCCGCTCCGTGGCAACGCCCTCCCTCTCCTCCGAGAGTGCGAGCAGTGCCCTGGAGGCGTTGACCAGCACCGGACCGGGAATGACAAAGTCCAGGGAATCATCGACCACGGCACGTCGAAGGACGACGGAGCGTCGAACAACCTCGTCTGTAGTTCCGAACAATCTGGGCGCTATGAGGGTTCCCCCGCCTACCGTGTTTTCTCCGATAAGAACCTTGCGTCGACTCGTGCCGTCACGATAGAAGATCTCCACGGAGAGGATCGTATCGAGAAAGACGTAGGCCCTGGTGGCGTGAAAATAGAAGCGAATCCCGGTATTGCGACCGCTCAGGATCGGGAGTTTCTTCTCCGGTAGGGCCATGAGACCCGTGTCCGGCCTGCTCAGGCCGGGGCCATGCGGCTGTGTCACGCGCCCCATCACCCCCTGACTGACTTCATAGGCGGCCAGAACCACGCGTGCCCCCGGCACGCGAACGGGATCGATCGGCACGGGATCATGCAGCGACTCGATCACGAGGTTGTCGATGATCATGAGATCAAAGCAACCCGCAGGGGGACGAGCGACGATTCGGGTGATATCGGGTTCGCCCACCGAAGCGCGCAGAGTGATATCGGTGTAGTGTAGGGGGGGAGGGAAGGGAGGACCCCCCGCGCGACTGACTCTGAAGACGAAGGAGTCGACTTCGGTGGTCCCGTTGAAGGCCTGTACGGAGTAGCGTCTCAGATGCCGGTTGATCACGCGCATTCGCACATCGCGCACACCCATGGCTGCGGAAAACTCCATCTCGAGAGCCGCGCAGCCTCGGCCTCGTGGCCCGGCTTGCTGCAAGACCTGTGTGCTCAGGAACTCGTCTCGCTCGATCGTCGGTCGCGACGGAAACCGGACGCCGAGAGAGGTGTACAGGTTGGTTGCTTCGGCGCCGGGAACAGCACCCGGAAGACTGCTGCTCTCGAAATCGATATTTTGCGTGGCTGCCAGCGCATAGGAAACAACAAGAAACGCGGCGAAGACGAATGCGATCCTCAACGTACGCATGAGTATCTCCTCACGTAATTTCCAGTAGCTCGACGTCAAAGACGAGCGTTCCGGCCGGAGCGCCGGGTCGGGGATTCTCCCCGTAGGCCAGGTTGGCGGGGATCCAGAAGCGCCGCTTCTCTCCCACCACCATCAGTTGCAGACCCTCGGTCCAGCCCTTGATCACCCCGTTGAGCGCGAAGCTGATCGGTTGGCCGCCCGTGACGGAGCTATCGAACATCTTGCCGTCGGTCGTCCACCCCGTGTAGTGGACCGTTACCGTGTCGGTCGCCTTCGGGTGCCGGTCGCCCGTGCCCGCCTGGATGACCTTGGAGGCTAGCCCCGAGGCCGACTTCTCGGCATCCGCCGGCGGGGCGGCGACATCGGGAGGCGCAACTGTGGGATCGGAGGGCGTGGGTGCTGTCATCTCTATCTCCTTCGTGGGCGACGTGCCCCTGGGTGCTTTGCTCTGCGTCTCCTGTCTTGCGCAAGATGTGGGACCGAGAGCGACCAGGCAAACAGCGATAAGGACGATTCCAAGGATTTTGGTTGGCATGATTGGTCTCCTCATTGAAACCCCCGTTCATAACCTTATTGATGACTTGGGTGGCACGACCAGGGGCGGCATCCTCGCTCCCTCTCCCAGGCAGTGCAAGCAGTTTCTCGATCGGACTCCGTCTCTTACTCCGACAAGGTAGCCGTGCCGGCTATTCGATCGACTCGTTGACGCCGAGCACTTCGACCAGAAAGGCAAGCTGGTCTGCCGCATCGGCGATGCGCATCGACGTCGGCTTGCCACTGCCGTGCCCGGCTTTGGTCTCGATGCGAATCATGACCGGTGCCTTGCCGGCATGGGTGGCCTGCAACGCCGCGGCAAATTTGAAGCTGTGCCCCGGGACGACGCGGTCGTCATGATCGGCGGTGGTGATCAGCGTCGCCGGGTAGTGCGTGCCCGCCTTGACGTTGTGGTAGGGGGAGTAGGCAAAGAGGGATTTGAACTCTTCGGCGTCCTCCGACGAGCCGTAGTCGTCGACCCAGGCCCAGCCAATGGTGAACTGGTGGAAGCGCAGCATGTCGAGCACGCCCACACCGGGCAAAGCGGCGCCGAAAAGCTCAGGCCGCTGGGTCATCGCTGCCCCGACCAGGAGCCCGCCGTTCGAACGGCCGGAGATGGCGAGCCTGGGCGTCGACGTGTACTTGTTGGCAATGAGCCACTCGGCGGCGGCGATGAAGTCGTCGAACACGTTTTGCTTGTTGAGCTTGGTGCCGGCTATGTGCCACTCCTCGCCGTATTCGCCTCCGCCGCGCAGGTTGGGAATGGCGAGCACCCCGCCCAGTTCCAGCCAGCTCAGGCGCGACACGCTGAATCCGGGCGTGATCGAGATGCCGAAGCCGCCGTAGCCGTAGAGGTAAGTCGGGTTGGTGCCGTCCAGCTCGATGCCCGTCTTGTGGGTGATGAACATGGGCACGCGAGTGCCGTCCTTGCTCTTGTAGAAGACCTGCTTGACCTCGTAGTCCTCTGGGTTGAAGTCCACCTTGGGCTGCCGGAACAGCTCGCTCTTGCCCGTGCTCACGTCGTAGCGGTAGATGGCGCGCGGCGTAGTAAAGCTGGTGAAGCTGTAGAACGTCTCCTTGTGGCGATTCTTGCCGCCGAAACCGCCGGCCGTTCCGATGCCTGGTAGATCGACGTCGCGCAGGTGCTTGCCCGTCGTGTCGTAGACGCGGATGATCGATTGGGCATCTTGCAGGTAGGACGCAATGAACCTGCCGCCGACCAGGCTGACGCCGCGGAGGGTGTCTTTGCCTTGGGGCAGGATCTCTTTCCAGCTTTCTTTGTCCGGGCTGCGGATATCGATGCCGATGAGGCGCCCGCGCGGCGCGTCGAGATCGGTGAAGAACCAGAACAGCGTACCTTCGTTGCCGACGAAGTTGTAGGCGGCCTCGAACACGCCGACGAGCGCCACCATCGGGCTCTCTTCGGAAGTGGCGACGCCCTTGCTGAGGTCTCTGTAGAGGACCTGAACCTTGGGCCCGGTGCCTTTCCACACCGAGACGATCAAATATTGCCCGTCTTCACTGACACGACCGTCAAAGCCCCACTTCTTTTGCTCGGGCTCCTCGTGTATGAGGACGTCCTCGTCCTGGGTTGTGCGGAGGGAATGGTAGTACAGCTTCTGATAGAAGTTGGCGCCGGTGAGCGACGCGCCGGCCTCCGGTTCGGGATAGCGACTGTAGAAGAAACCCTTGCCGTCCTTGGTCCACGACGCGCCCGAGAACTTGACCCACTTCAAGTGATCGTCGAGGTCGTCGCCGGTATCTACGTTGCGGACCTTCCACTCGGCCCAGTCGCTGCCCGCCCTGGCGACGCCGTAGGCGATATACTTGCCGTCATCGGAGACCGACGAGCCACCCAGGGCAACGGTACCGTCTTCCGACCAGGTGTTGGGGTCGAGCAGGACTTTCGGTTCCTCGGACAGCGAGGGCGTCCAGTACATGACGCTCTGGTTTTGCAGGCCGTCATTGCGAGAGAAGAAATAGCGCTTGCCGATCTTCCGGGGCACGCCGAATTTCTCGTAGTCCCACAGTCTGGTGAGTCGCTCGCGCAGCTTGCTGCGGCTCTCGATCTTGTCGAGAAACGCGAAGGTGACCTTGTTCTGCGCCTCGACCCAGGCCTTGGTGTCCGGGGCGTCGGTGTCTTCGAGCCAGCGATAGGGGTCGGCGACCTCGGTGCCGTGGTAGTTGTCGACGACGTCACCGCGACGCGACGCCGGATAGACGTATGCACTCCCGGTTGGCTGTGCTCGAGGCGCGGCGGCTACCGTCGCCCCGGCCTGCGATGTTCCTGCCACCGGATCGGCGGTTCTAGCCCCGCCGCCACAAGCCCACAGCGTCGCGCTGCCGAGCACCAGTACCCACAAGAGTCGTCGCATGGAATGGCTCCCTTTCGAGATGCTGGATTTCTGCCCTATCGATTTTGAAACGATCGCTTATTATAGGGGTCTATGCGCCGGCGATGCGATTTCTCCCGCCAGCCGGTTCTCGGCGATCCCGCCATTCGAGGCGGACTTACGCTCGATTTACACTCTCGTGGCTCCTGTGTCGGCCGATTCGAGTGTTCCATGACCACCAGCGAGAATCCCGGGTAACTCCGTGAAGAGAATCCGTAACTTCTGCATCATCGCCCACATCGATCACGGCAAGTCCACCCTGGCGGACCGTCTGATCCAGACCTGTGGAGCGGTGACCGATCGAGAGTTTCGTGACCAGGTGCTCGACTCGATGGACATCGAGCGTGAGCGAGGCATCACGATCAAGAGCAACACGGTCACCCTCGAGTACAAGGCCCAGGACGGCGAGACCTACCAGCTCAATCTGATCGACACGCCGGGCCACGTTGACTTCTCGCACGAGGTGCGCCGCTCCCTCATGTCCTGCGAGGGGGCACTCCT
>JAPUJT010000170.1 GCA_027296055.1 Planctomycetota bacterium
TCCACCTCGACCATGGACTCGATGTGGCTCAGGAACCAGTATCGATCGGTGCTCATGTCGGTGCTCCTGGGACTTCTGCTTGCGGGTCGGTCTTTGCGGAGTAGGCGGGAATGGCCGCGGACGGGGGAGGGGTTCGCGGCGGAGGTGCAACGGAGTAGGGGAGCAGACGCCGAGCCGGAATCGCCGAGTCAGCCAGCTGCCCCACGCCCGTTCATCGTCGCAGCAGGCCCCGGTTCACCTTGCGGCGGGAAGGTGGGGTCCCGGTGTGGTTTGACTGCACCGTGGGGTCCCCGAGCAGCTTGCCTCGGGAGATCTCTTCGATCGTGATGGTCCTTCGTGCCCGCCCGGCCATTCCCTTGATCCCAGCCCGGATCGCGGCGCCGACGATAGCTTCCAGGTGGTCGAGGACCTCTCGAGACGTGCGGAAGCCCGCGGAGGCGAATCGAGATCGGACGGCGGATCGGTTGATAAGGCCTCGGCGTCGCGGCATGGCGTCTCCTTCTCTGGGGTGGGGGGACGGGGGGAGCGACACAGGCGTGGGGGTCCTTCAGCGGCTCACACGACTTCGTCGTCAGGTCGGTCCGGATCGAGGAGAGTACGTCTCACGGCGGGCACGAACGCCTCCGCCAGGACGAGGGGCCAGCACATCACGTGGATAAACGAATAGACAATTCTACCGAGCGTGTCGTCCTCGCGGGTCACCGGGCCAACCAAGACGGACACGATTGATCCCACTATCAAGTAGACCAGTGTCACGGCTCCCAATATCTCGAGTATGGTCATACAGCCTCCTTTCACGGGGCAATTTCATGAGACTGACAGCCTCTCAGCGGCCCGTCCCTACAGAAAACTCTCCGAGACCGCCGGGCCGGTGTAGAGCCGCCGGCCTCACCCGCCGGTGATATGCTCCCTCAACTCCTCATGCCCGTGGTGATGTCCCGGCACATGGCGCTCCGCCGTGATCGGCCCGAGCCGGCCGGTTAGATCTTTCAGGAGCTTCTTCAGGTCCTCGACAGATCCCTTTGCCCCGGTCAGATCGATCTCGACCTCGCCGGTCTCGGTGATCTCAATTCGAATCTCGTTCTTCATGATGGATCAGCCTCCGAATTTCCTGAGGGTCAGGACCTTCTTGCTGCCCTGGGCCTCGGCCTGGGCGAAGTAGCCGCTTGACCTTGCCCACTTCATCACGCCTTGTTCGGCGTAGGTGCGGGTGAGCTCGTAGACGGTGCGACGGGGCACACCCTGGGCCTGGAAGGTCCCGTCTCGGAGTTGGCGAAGTTGCATGGTCCCGGCCGGTGTGCGGAAGACGGCGGAGACGCCCTGTCCGAAGCGCTCGGGATTGGATTCTATAGTCCAGCCGAGCTTCTTCGCTGCTTCGGTGGCGAGGGCCAATTCGCGGATCTGGGTGCGGACGGTAGTGTAGCAAGGCATAGTCTTCCCTCCCTTGTGTCAATTCAATTGAACCTTCCGGAGACCACCCGTTTGCCTCACGGGCCCTGCCGCCGGCCTCGCCCGCGCCCGTCCCCACTCCCGAATCGCCTCGACCTTCTCGGCCATAGTGACCGACAGGGGCACGGTCTCCTTGATGGCGGTGGCGAGATCCTTCTCCGAGAGGTCCCGCCCGGCATAGAACGCCTCGTACAGCCCGGAGATCACGGCCTCCTCCAATTCACTTCCGTTGAAACCATCGGTCAGGTCGGCGAGGACGGTGAGCGGGAACTTCTTGGGGTCGCGGCCCCGCTTGGCGATGTGGATCTTCAAGATCTCGACCCGGTCTTCTTGATTGGGCAGGTCGAGCGTGAAGATCTCATCAAAGCGTCCCTTTCGGAGCAGTTCGGGTGGGAGGCGGGAGACATCATTCGCCGTGGCCAGGATCATCACCGGTGCGGTTTTCTCCTGCATCCAACTCAAGAACGTCCCCAGGACCCTGGCGGTCGTCCCCCCGTCGGAGACTCCGGACGACGCGCCGCCGGAGAGTCCTTTCTCGATCTCGTCCATGACGAGGAGTACTGGGGCTGTCGCCTCGGCAATCGCCAAGGCGCGGCGAAGCTGTTCCTCACTCTGTCCGACGAGGCTTCCCATCATTTTGCCCATGTCGAGACGCAGGGTCGGGAGACCCCACGTCTTCGCCACAGCCTTACTCACGAGGCTCTTGCCCGTCCCGGGACAGCCGACCATGAGCAGGCCACGGGGGGCTGGCAACCCGAAAGCCCTCGCCTTCTGGGAGAAGGCCAGCCGGCGCCTTTCCAGCCACTTCTTGAGATTGCCGAGCCCGCCCACGGACTCCAGACCCTCAGCGGGCGGGAGGAATTCCAAGAGCCCCCCCTTGGCTATCCCGACCGCCTTCTCCCGGGCGATCACCGCGGGGTCGAGCCTCCCCGTCTCCGCGAGCGACAAAGCGAATGCAGACTCGCTCTCGTCTGTTGTGAGTCCCTTGGCTGACTCGATCACGGCGTCCCGCTCCTCGGCCTTCAGCTTAAGGGCCTTGGCCGATACACCCGACTCCTTGGCGCTCTCGATGACACCATCGAGGACAACGCCGAGGGTCTGCCGGTCTGGGAGAGCGTAGGGGACGATGACGATGAGCTTCTCCCATTCGGGCGGGAGCACTTGTCTCGGAGAGAGAAAGCAGATTACGTTGCCCCGCCTTTTGCCGGCGAGGATTGTCTCACGCACACCGCGGTTGAGGAGGGGGTCCGTCTCGATCGGAAAGAGGTGCAAGTCCCGGAGGACGATCAGGGTCTCGGACAGCCCACCGAGGGACTGCAGGAGCGCGTAGGGGTCCCGGATATCCTCCGTGGTGCCGTTCTCGGGATCTCCGAGGCCTTCGGTGCAGGACCAGATGCGGATAGAGAGCTTGGTCTGCTTGGCGACTTCTTGCAGATCTCGGAGTCCCCGTGTCTCCTCATGGGTGACGAGATACAGAGCCGGATATCCGGCGCGGATGTAGTTGCGGACCTGTTCGATGAATGTCTGAGACAAACGCATCTCCTTTCGCTCTTCCCGCCAGCGCGACGGGTTGGAACATGGATTAGCATTGGTTGACCTGAGGGACGATGGACGGATAGGATTGAGGACCCCCAAGGAATGCAATGCCCGCGGCCCTGGTCCTATCCTCCATGCCTGGTTCCGATCAGGGCTTTGGGTCGCGGGCTCTCTCTCCCTCCGATCCCCGATCTCCAGGACTCAGAGTCGGAACCTTCGGAGACCCAGCTTTGCCGACTTGGTCCGGGTCGAGCGAGCGGGGACGACCGAGAGATTATCGACACGGCCTTCACGAACCTTACGGACATGCTTGCAGCTCCGGGTGCCGTCCTTCGCCACGCGCCGACACCAACCGGGGCAGGTACAGGAGATGTTGCCCTGGTCATCGCGATTGACGCGCCACCACTTTTGGCCGGATGAGGCACGGAATGTCGCGACGGTGTAGTACTCCTTTGCCACGGCCTGCCGTTCCCCGCGAAGCTTGCCGCGCTCCGCCAGACTCACATACCGGCCGGCCCCGATGATCACGTGGTCGAGCACGGGGATGCCGATCAGCTCGCCCGCGGACCGAAGGCGGGCCGTCACCTCGATGTCTTCCCTGCTGGGTGTGCAATCCCCACTTGGGTGATTGTGCGCCACAATTATCGCCGCGGCGGCCGCCCGGATCGCCGGCCGAAACACTTCACGTGGGTGTACGAGGGATGCGGTCAACGTCCCGATGGAGACGACCTCGTCCCGGATCAAGCGGTTCTTGCTGTCGAGAAGTAGAACGTAGAAGACCTCCTTCTCCTTGTGGGCGAGCCGAGGTCCGAGCAACTCGAACACGTCCCGGGCACCCCGGTAGGGACCGGGCCTCTCGCGGACGAGCTCGACGGAGCGCCTACCCAGGACGAAGGAGGCCTGAATTCGAGCGGCGGTGACGGGCCCGACGCCTGGGACAGAGGTGATCTCGGTTGCCAAGGCGCCGCGCAGGCCGGC
>JAPUJT010000171.1 GCA_027296055.1 Planctomycetota bacterium
CCCTTGGCCAGTTCAATCTCCGCCTCACGCAGCTTCCGGATAACCTGCTCCGAGGTATGTCGCTTCTTGGCCATCTTCGCCTCCTTCCAGGGTCCAGAATCCTAACATTCCTCCTGGACCGGTTTCAGGGGGCTGGGTCAGTGGGGCCATAGATCTTAATAAACTCCTCGTCTCCGACCGTAAGTCTGAACATCGGGGTGGTCTTTGGACGCCAAGCCAAGTAGTCATCCAAAGTGCGGACTGAAGCAGGGGGAGCCGCTATCGGCCCAAAGAGGAATCGGAGCGCCGCAAGCCCAAGGATGGGGACAAGGGCCATCGTGAGGAGTACGGATACGAGAAGTAATTTGTCCCGATACTGCATGTCCCGCTAACAGATAGGGCGCTCACCAGCCAGGAGTGGCCCCCTGCCCAAGATGATAGACGCCAGCAGCCTTGCAGGACAGGGCCAGCTACTCCTCCTCGACGGGCAAGTCCCCGGTGAGATCCTTCTAACTCAGAACCCCCCTGCCAAAACCTAGATCAGACTTTTGGGATGGGGACGGATGTGGAATATCGGATCATTCCGGCGGGTCCATCGCCACATGATCCTTCTCGCGTTTGTTGATGTGGGATCTCCTACGGCGGAGCCGACGATAAGCGAGGATTAGAATCACCTGAATGATCACACACACCAATGGAAGGAGGGCGGCCCAAGGGCGATACGACGGAATCTTTGCTATCGGCTTCTGCCGGTCCCGGATCAGATCTGATAATGCAGGCAAGGGATCTTCGAGGTAGTCGAAGTGCGTACCCCACGGACTATACGGAACTTTATAAAAGTTCCCGTTAGTATCTTCGACTATCCAGCAGTCGGGGCCTATGTTGGACATGAAACCACTGAGGTAGTCGAATTCAACTTCGTCATCAGCCTTAACGAGAAAGTGATTAGTACGGAGCCTCCAACCGGTGACGGCGCACCGAAGCGGCCATCTACCGCGACGCGCATCACCCCCCATAAGCGTGACGACAAGGTCTTCGTGCGTCGAGTTGATGAATCGACTGTTACTTCTATAGAGCATCCTGTCGAGAGGAGGGTAGTGCAGGGCGACAGGAAAGCCCCAGTAAATGCAACCGAAGAGTATGCACATCATGTTTGCCAAAATAAGGGTTCCTATGACCCCTTCCCACGTAGAGGCGGTGCGCCAGGGGATGTTTTTTACCTTTGTCATTGGTTGGCGAGTCACGCTGGCTCTCCCTGTTCCGGTTTCTTCCCAAGTAGCCGACGAGCCAACGGGAACAATAGTCGCTCGACTGCCATTGCCAAGAGGTAGGCGGTGGCAAGGGCAAGTGCGAGATCGGCCGCAAGGGCGTACAGGTTGAAGCCGTAGTAGAGATAGACCGGCGGATCTGGGCCCCAGGAGGCCGCCACCCCGATGAAAACGAAAGGAAATCCGTAGCCATCCTTCGCTACGCTGCCAAAATGAGGATGCCAAGTCTGTATTAAATCGATCAAGTTTCCTGGCTTAGCAGTGGAGAGCACGATCCAAAGCCCTAGGACCGCCGGTACCAATAGAACCGCGGGAAAGCCGGGTAGGTACTTGGTGGGCCATCGTAGTCTCATGCCGGTATCAGCCTCTCCAGCGGCCACGGCTCAGACGTGGGTACAGGCTCAGCTCGGCTCTCCCTGCTCCGGTTTCTTCCTATATTGCCTACGAGCAAGCGGTAACACGAGCCGGTCGACTGCCATTGCGAAGAGGTAGGCGACGACTAGTGCAACCGCTAGATCCACCAAGAACCGGGATACCCAGAACTCAGACCGATCGGAATGAGTTGATGCAGGCCGCATTGTTATCGATCCCGGCCGCCGAAGGACTGCCAACCGGACCCCAACTTCAGTGCGATAGCTCTCGAAGACCAGTGGGAAGCCTCGTTCATATCCCTTGTCGGCGGGTTCAGCTCCCCACAGCAGGGAAGCCCAGGCAAATGCTAACGCGGGTATCAGGAGAAGGGCGGGAAGCCTGGGCAGGAAAGCAGGCCAGCGAATGCTCATACTCGTGTCAGCCGATTCTCTTCGTACCCTGCCTTCGAACTAGCGGGAACACCAGCCGCTCGCCTGCCAACGATCTCGCTAGTCCTTGGATACTAGCTCGAGCACCTGGTCGCGAGTAACCCGACTACATGTTGATGACGCGGCCCGGCATCTCCACCATCTCTTCATGAATTTATCATCGTCAATGTCTGAGGGTGTCCAGTCCAGTAGCGCACCCGTTGAGTCAAAGACGTACATCGAATTGCCATCGATAGCTATCCCCCCTCTTGGGCCTCGGCCGTGGCCGCTGAGGAATTCTTCCGCGCCGTGGGTATGCCATTTGAAACGAGTATCATCTGGGCACCAGCCTAGGAACGCCTGAAGAGTCTTCACCGATGACGGCGGTCTCAGGCGGTAAGTATCCCAACTGACTCTAACGAGGACGAACAAAAACGGCGAAGCGGCTAGAAACACAAACAGAAGGATCAACCTCTGCACGGTCTTGGACATTGTAGTCTTGTTCGTCTCACGAGCGTTTCAGCCGCTCACCTGCCAGCAGCGCTCGCCTTGCCTTCAAGTCCCTGGTCTCGATCATACCTACGCCGCTGGTCAGGTGCGGGGGCGTGTTAGGGAGCTGCGTAACTCCACCTCTTGACTCGCAAGACTGTATCGCCCGTGCCGAAGTAGACTCCTCCAAACGGAGAGCCTGATGGATTGTAAAAGGTCAAGTGAGGATAACCCTGCGTGGGCATCTTGTGGACAAGCTCGAAGTCACGGGCTCCTTTCGCTACCTGAGACAATTGCGTAGGTTCCGTTGGCCCAGAATTCTGAGAGGATGTGGCCGTGGTCGCGAGGAGTAGTGTGGCAGTGTCAAGAGAATCGAGGCGATAGGTTCCACGTACAAGATAACTCTCCCCGGGTCTGTACTGCGGAGCAGTACCCCAGACCTCGCGGATCTCGATCCCGTCGAGACCGACGAACTCGGAGTCCCCGAGTTCGAAATGGACCTTGTGCGGGAACCCGTCGGGTTTGTTGGGCGCTGATTGACAGGCTGTCGTGAGAGTTGCCAGGAACGATGCGAAGAGAAGGACCGTGGTACGACCAGTCATAACTCGAAGCCTCCCTAATGTCGCGGCAGCTCGCCTGCCCGCAGTAGCCCACTGCCCAAGATGATAGACCCCAGCAGCCTTGCAGGACAAGCCCAGCTACTCCTGCTGGTCTAGGGACTGCTCTGCCTCCAGCGGCCCGGAGCTGCCCGCTGACGGGTGCGGAAGTGCAGGCCGTACTAGCTTAGGACCCCCCTGCCAAAACCTAGATCAGAATTTTTTCGATGGGGACGGCTGGAGATCCTGGCTGGGGCTTCTGTTTTCTTGGGGGGGGATCATCGAGAAGGCGATCTGGGCCTGACGTTCTACCTGACAGCGGGTAGTGATCCATGGGCCTGTCCCAGATGGGGTATCACTGGATCACATGTGATTCGCAATTTGCAATCTGACCAGTCGCGGCAAAGCGGACGACACCATCGGCGCACACGATGAAGTTCAAGATGCTATCGCTCCCCTGAATGGGCGTTGCGCTGCATTGCCACTCATGTGTGCCGCCAGAAAGTGAAAAGACGTAACCGGATTTCGGTCCCGAGCTGAGGGTGTCGCCGATCAGTCCCACTCTGCGCAACTCGGCAAGCGATGAAGCATAGTCATGAAATTCATCGCTATCGAGATCATTGCCGTGAAAATCGACCTGCGCCTTAGAAATTCTGCGTAATGCCCCGATAATAGCATCTTGCTCGGCGGACCTACGATTCTCCACGATCAGCGGAGCTACAATCGCACCGAACAGTCCCACGACCAAAGCTACGACTAGCGCTGTAACCCAACGGGGAAGGTTCTTCGTCAATCCCTTCTCCTCTACGCTGCTACCAGCTGCCCCAACGTCTTCGCCTGTAGCCCTCCCTGCGCCGCTGGTCAGGTGCGGGGGTCTGTTAGACGCTAGCCTTTCGACGCCCAAGGATACCATTGACTGTGCGCTCGATTCGGCCGCTTGATCACCACTCGGCTTCTTTCGACAGATCGAATCCTTCCAGATCGGTTGAGCGTCGAACCTCAACTGTTACAACAGTGGGGTCGTAGTACAGGTAGCCTCCTGTATCCCATCCGAAGGACCACTGCAATGATAGCACACCCAGTTCAACGTAAAGTTGCCCGAGATTTGCTACGTGAAATCGCTTGTTCTTGCCAGTGGGCACCGTGATGTAGCGCTCAAATACTTCGCCACTTCCCGCTTGTTCGCCCTTCTTGCCGCGAGTGATTTGTCGATATTCGTAAGCGACAGGATCACCGCGGCCGCCGGACCCGATGAACTTGACGATGGAGACCGAGCCTGGAGTCTTTACGACCGCGAGGTTGTTATTGTAGGACACCATCGCGGATGCTCTCAGTGGGGGCGCTGGTGCTAGCGCTGGCGCTCGCGTCGGACAGCCTAGCAGGATCGGCGCGAACAACGCGACTGGTGTGAGGAGTCGCCTGCTCAGACTCTTGATACTCGTCTTCATGCCCCTGACGCCTCAGCCGCGCACCTGCCAGCGACGCTGACAAGTATGCAAACCCCTCATTCGCCCCAAACGACTGTGCCCCCTACCCCGACCGCACTCGGACCGACTCGACAAATCCCAGAGGCAACAGATCTGCTTCGAGATGAAACGGTTTCATTCGAACAGGTTCTCCATTGAACTCCTCGAGATAGACCGCCTTGAATCCTAGCCTTACCTTGTGATATCTCGCGTCGACGCGGAAGGGGATTTCCCGCTGTCTCGCGAGGAGAGCGAGGCAGACAGCCACTTGGTTCATGAGGCCAGGAGGGGAGTTGGCTATATACCCCCTCCCCGTGGCAGATCTACGATGCCGTTCCAGGACTCTATCGAGTGCCCTCCCCAGCCTCGCGGCGTCACGGTCCAGGATGGCCAGGATAGCTTCAGCAACCCCGGGATAGAATTTGTCCCGTATGGTCCGCTTCTCGGGAATGCCCCGGGCCTCGATTGCGGCGACTCTTGCCGCCTCGTCATCCCCCTTGACCAGGCTATCCAGTGCTCGGTAGTAGCAAGCCCTGGTGGGGGCCATCTGTTCGTCCGTCGCTGGAGCGTCCGCCTCGATCGCGCCTGCCAGGAATTCTCGATCACCGGAGAGGAGCGCGACCTCTAGCAGTGGTCCGCGGTACCGCCGTTCGTATACCAAACCTATTGCCGCAGGGAGGTGCTTCAGCGCCCAGTGCGCGGCCCACCCGAATGCCGCATGAGCCTCCTCGAATCGCCCCAGATGCACGGCACAGAGTCCGGCCAGCCGTTCGCTGCAGGAGATGGACATCATTGGTCCCGCCGGGTTCGAAACCCTTGGCAAGAGACTCTCGGACATACGGGCGCTAATGCGCGCTGCCTGAAGACGGGCCTCGATTTCCGCAGTCGCAAGTTCCTTTGTCATGGAGAAAAGACCCCACGCGAGATTATTTGAGCACCTGGCCCAAGGGTCACGTTAGTCTGAAGCGTGCCGCTGGTCAGGTGCGGCGGGTGTGTTAGAAACCTACCCCCCGAATATGCCTGTAGGATCACGGTCCACTACTTCGAGGAGATCCTCGAACCGCTGGGAAGGCGGGCACGGGTCGTAGTAGTGCCATTTGCTGTTCCGGTCCCGCCACCAGAGGGTCCACGTACCTTCCCGCCGGTTGAACTTGAATTTAGCGACGTTGGATTCCGTCCACTCGCCCTCACGGCGGAAGTGCGGTCGTTTCTCGAAGAGGATGACGTCTTGCCCTTTGATTCGAAACTGGAGAGCCAGTTTGTCACGAACATGCAGCGGGACGCTCCTTTCGCAGTACGCGTCCAGCACCCGGATGATTCTCTCTCTCTCGACGTTGGTCAGCACGGTGGCAGTTTCTTCCTAACGAATAGTGTGCTCACCTGCGGACATCCGTGGCGGCCGCCAGGTCCCGCGGCTCGTTAGCCGAAACCGCTCCCGTCGCTTGTCGGAGGATTCGCATCCCCGGCGGAATCGGGGTCCACCGCCTTGCGTCCCTGGACGATTCCGAGGACGATGAACATCATGCCAATTGAAATATTCATCATCCCGATCGCGGTATTTCCGCTCATTATCCAGCCCACCCCGGAAATGGCAAACAGACACCCCGCGATCGGAAATCCGATGGCAAGCTTGTTCCTCTTCGCCATCTATTCGCCTCAGTTCTGTCTAACGCCTCGGGCGCTCACCTGCTAGCGGCAGTCGCCTTTCCTGCGAGCCCGTGGCCTCGATCCTACCCGCGCCGCTGGTCAGGTGCGTACCCTTCAGCTGGCCGCGGCCGAATCCTGCGCGGAATCATACATATCCCAGGTCCATACGGTTAAAGCCGCCGCGAGCAGGCAGATACTGATAACGGTCCAAACGCCAAGGTCAAGCTCTTGATAGGCCCAAGTCGCTGCCCCCCAGGTGTGCCCAAGGACAAGTGTGAGGGAGACGGTCATGCTAGCACGCCGCGGAAGTAGGAGGATGAGGGAGCTGAACAGGAGCATCCAGACCAGAATCCCGGCTGCGAACACCAGGGGGAGTTCGTGGAGCAACCCCTGATGAAAGGAGATTCCTTCTGTTACTGCGGCGAGGCCTAGGGCACTAGGCGAAGAGCGGCCAAGAACTCTGAGCGTCTGGTCAGCGATACAGACTGCAATGGGAGCTATGCAGAGTAGCAGTTTTTGTTTCATACCCGATTACTGCAACGGTAGAGAAAGGTCCACCTAACGACTCGGCCGCTCGCCTGCCAGTGGCCTGTTAGATGCCCACTCCTAAGAATCTTTAACTATGGT
The DNA here is from genome assembly GCA_027296055.1 of Planctomycetota bacterium. GTDB lineage: Bacteria > Planctomycetota > JAPUJT01 > JAPUJT01 > JAPUJT01 > JAPUJT01. Next base: position 6,852 of record JAPUJT010000171.1, read on the forward strand.
GACAATCGTGTACACCGCAACCGTAGCCATGAGAATCATGATTCCGAGGGTGAGCATCCATATGAAAACGATCGCACCCTTGTGCCCAGCGTCTCTAGCCCCTTTGAATTCAGTGACGTCGCTGTGGAACCGC
>JAPUJT010000172.1 GCA_027296055.1 Planctomycetota bacterium
GTCCGGAAAGGGAGTTCGGCCTCCAGCTCCTCGGACACCTGATCAAAAAATCTCCGAAGACGAAATACGGAAAGCTCTCCCAGAACAAGCAGAACATCGAGTCCATCGAATGACCCGAGTTCCCCCGCCGGGTCGCAGACCCATCTGAGCACCATCCGGGCCTGGAGGAAGAGGATGAAACGAGCGCCCGCACAGCGGAGGAAGCGCCCCGCGTCCGTCAAACCGAGGAAGAAGAAGACTTCCGGTCGCAACGCTTCTCTCCGGCGAGCGAAGAAGGGGCCGCCCCACTCGAGGAAGAAGCGAGGAAAGTCGAGCGGCAACGGCACGGAGCAGGCGAACCTCCCCTTCGGTGAATCCGACCGGAATGGAAGAGGAGCCCCCCTGGCGTCTGCGCGCCCGGCCGCCCCGGCTACCCCGGCCGCCCCGCCCCCGCGCGCCACGGCGATTACCCTCGGCGCGAAGCAGAGGGAGATCTCCGTCTCGGAATTCTTCGCGAAGAACCGTCATCTGCTCGGCTTCGACAACCCGAGAAAAGCCCTGCTGACGGCGGTCAAGGAGGCGGTGGACAATTCGCTCGACGCTTGCGAGGAGGCGGGGATCATGCCGGATCTCCAGGTGGAGATCCGACAGGTTCGAGATGACCGATACGTCGTGAGTGTGGAGGACAACGGCCCCGGGATCGTGAAGGCTCAGATCCCGAAGATCTTCGGCAAGCTCCTCTACGGATCGAAGTTTCACCACCTCCAGCAAAGTCGTGGCCAGCAGGGGCTGGGGATCTCGGCGGCCGGGATGTACGGCCAGATCACGACCGGTCGCCCGATCGCCGTCACATCGAAGATCTCCCCGCGGAAGCCGGCGCAGTATTACGAGATCTCGATCGACACCCAGAAGAACGTCCCCGTGATCTTGAAGGAGGGTGACGGGGAGCTGAGCTCGAAGGGAACCGGCACGCGCGTCAATATCGAGCTCGCCGGAAAGTACCAGAAGGGCAAACGGTCGGTCGACGGATATCTCGAGCAGACATCCCTCGCCAACCCGCACGCCCGCATCCGGTATGTCTCCCCGGATGGCGAGGAGACGATCTTCCCCAGGACGGCGAAGAAGCTGCCGCCCGAACCGAAGGAGATCCTGCCTCACCCGTACGGGGTGGAGCTGGGAAACCTCCTCCGGATGATGCGCCAGACCCGCAGCCGGAACCTTTCTCTCTTCCTCCGCCAGGAGTTCTCACGGGTGAGCCCGCGAGTCGCCGCCGACATCTGTGAGAAGGCGGGGTTCACGACGAGGACCCGCCCGAGACGTCTCACCGCGGCGGACGCGGAGAAGATCCACGCTGCGATCGAGCAGACGAAGATCATGGCACCTCCGACGAACTGCCTCTCCCCGATCGGAGAGGAGCTGATCGTCGACAGCATGAAGAAGCAGATCCCGGCAGAGACCTTCGTCGCCCGGACGAGACCTCCGGCCGTCTACCGGGGGAACCCTTTCCTGGTAGAGTGCGGGATCGCCTTCGGGGGGGAGTTACCGGCCGATCGCCTCGTCACCCTCTACCGTTATGCCAATCGGGTCCCCCTGCTCTACCAGCAGTCCGCCTGCGTCATCACCGACACGGTGATGACCACCGACTGGAAGAACTACGGCTTCCAGCAGGCCCGAGGCGCCCTCCCCACGGGGCCGGCGGTGCTCTTCATTCACGTCGCCTCCGCATGGGTGCCGTTCACCTCCGAAAGCAAGGAGGCGATCGCCGACTACCCGGAGATCGCCAAGGAGGTGAAGCTGGCCCTCCAGGAGTGTGGCCGCGAGGTCTCGATACATATACGCCGACGGAAGCGCGAGCTGGATGCGGAACGGAAGCAGTCCTACATCGAGCAGTACATCCCGCACATCGGGATCGCCCTGCGTGAGATTCTCGAGTTTTCCAAGGAAGAGGAGAAGAAGGTAGTCCGTACCCTGAAGGACGTTCTCGAGAGGAGCCGGAAGAAATGAGCGACGTGATCAAGACGATCAAGTCCCGGGCGCGGAGCGTCCACAAGGCGATCATGAAGCGCCAGAAGCCGAACCTGAAGTTTCCGATCCGATCGCTCGCCAACGTCCGCTACGACACGAAGAGCGGCTACTTCCAGCTGGGTCGGAAGAAGAAGACTCGTACGCTGACGTACAACACGGTGAAGACGTTTGCGCAGACCTTGCGTATGATCTCCAGCGCCAAGGAGCTGATCGAGACGGACGAATTCGCCACCAAGCGGGAGATGTACTACAACTCGAAAAACTGGGATGACGCCCGCTTCGAGGAGCAGGTCGAATCCGACACCGTCATGGACGATGTGGAGGCCCTCTTCGAGGTGAACCGAGAGCAGCTCAAGTTCGTGCCGGAGGAGCGGGGCGGGTCGGTGGCGGGCAGACTCGTCGTGATCGACAAGGACCCGCGTACCGGCGAGCAGATAAAGATCGACTGCACCCGGATGGGATCGGGGGCCTGGTCGGTCCCTATCGACGTGGAGGAACTCGGCTTCGAGACGAAGGCGAAGTTCATCCTGGCGATCGAGACAGGGGGGATGTTCCAGAGGTTGGTGAAGCACAACTTCTGGGACGATTACAACTGCATCCTGGTCGAGCTGATGGGGGTGCCGACACGCGCCACACGGCGCTTCATCCGCCGGCTGTCCGACTACAAAAAGATCCCCGTCTACGCCTTCGTCGACGGCGACCCGTACGGTTTCATGAACATCTATCGCACGCTGAAGGTCGGCTCGGGCAACGCCGCCCATATCAACGAGTACTTCTGCGTCCCGAAGGCCCGGTTCCTCGGCGTGACCCCGCAGGACGTCGTCGATTACAAACTGCCGACCCACCCTCTGAAGGACGTCGATATCAAGCGCGCCAAGGACGCCTTGAAGAACGATCCTTTCGTGATCCACCACAAGAGATGGCAGCACGCCCTCGAACTGATGCTGGAGCAGGGGGTACGCGCCGAACAGCAGGCCTTCGCCAAGCACGGACTCAACTACGTCCTGGAGACGTACCTGCCCGAGAAGCTCAAGAATCCGAAGCAGTTCCTACCCTAGCCCGAAAAATTCATGATGGCACGCGGTTCTGGCCGGGTCTCGACGCCGATCTCAGCGCCAACTCTTTCCATTGAGTTGGCTCCCAGCCGCGCCACAGACCTCGCCGCCGATCCCTCGCCCAGAACAATCTTTCGAGCTGAATCACGGGTCGTCCTGTGCGTATCTCCTTGGCCCAACGTCAGTTCAGCGAATACGACGCATTCCCTCATGAATCCTCCGGGCTAGCCCCGGCAGAACCGGTCGATCGTGGCCACGGATTCCTTCCGGATTCGTTCTAGCTCCGCCTCCGGGAGGGAGGGTGGGTGGAAACAGACGACCAGGCCTGCCGTCGTCGACAGCGTGATCTTGGCCCGATCCGAGTCGGACGTGGGGTTGCCGAAAGGGCCCTCCGAGTCGAAGAGGGCGGGCCTCCCCTCCAGGTTGACCCGGTCCTTCCGTATGCCCGAGTACCCCTCCCCTGCCTTCCCGATCCGTAGCTCGATCGGCGGCCGGATGGACTGCAGGTCGTAGAGCCCGTAGGGGAGCAGGAATCGTAGGGAGAGAAGGTTCACACAATCGACGAGCGTGTTGATCCTGGGAAAAGGATTTCCCTGCAAGACCCTTCGAAGCAATGCTTCCGATGACGGGCGGGTCTTCGTGGGATCGATCCCGAGCGCCTTGTACAGGTCCCGCGCGCGTCCCGTTCCGTCGACCTGCGACGAGCGCTTCCCGCGATGGAGCTCCTCGAGGCGCGCCGCTTGGAGGCGTATCTCCTCGTCGAGAGCGGGGTCATCGGATGCGACCCGAACAGAAGGGATTTCGAGAGCCAGGACCCCTACTCGTGTTTCCAGAGATGGATGAACTGATACATTCACGTCTCGTCAACCACCCGTCTGCACCCTTCCGGACACCAAGTTCGCGTACCGCTCCTCTTACATCGTAAACGAGACTTTACCGGAGATCGCCCCCGGGCCGCTCCTCTGGAACGGCACCGAATTTGCGAAACAGTACAGGTGTCGGGAAGGGAGCCGGCGGCGGATCTCTCCTAGTTAGCCCTGGCCATAACCGACAGCACCCCGTCCAAGGCTGCGGACAAGTGGGAGGAAAGGTCCGGGTTCCCTTCCCGTCTCTCCCAACAGAACATCCATCCAAGAGTAGCGCGCCACTCCCCCCCCGGTCCATAGAGCGTCGAAAGAGTTTGACTCTCTCTCGGACGGTAGCTATCCTGCGCAGCCACCGCACTCCGTATTTGTTTTCCAGGAGATACCGATGCCCTCGGATTCGAAGATGATCTGGATGGACGGCGAGCTGATCCCCTGGGAAAAAGCCCAGATCCACGTCATGACGCACACTCTGCACTACGGGCTCTCGTTCTTCGAGGGAATCAGGCTCTACAAGACCAAGAACGGACCCTCGATATTCAGGCTCAAGGCGCACATCGATCGGTTCTATAATTCCGCACACATCGCCAAGGTGAAAATACCCTTCTCGAAGGAGCAGCTCACAGAGGGCATCAAGGCCACCGTGAGGGCCAACGACTTCGAGGAGTGCTACATACGGCCTCTCTGTCACCTCGGTGTCGGCAATCGGGGATTGAACAACATAGGGGCCCCGGTGCACGTGAGCATCATTGTATGGCCGTGGGGGCCCTATCTGGGCGAGGAAGGGCTCAAGAAGGGCATCCGGACCAAGATCTCATCCTACACACGCCACCACGTCAACGTGAGCCTGACCAAGGCCAAGATCGCGGGCAACTACGTCAACTCTCAGCTGGCCAAGCGAGAGGTGGTCGAGTTGGGCTTCGATGAGGCGATCCTCCTCGATCCCCAGGGTTATGTGGCAGAGGGGACCGGAGAGAACATCTTCATCGTGCGTAACGGGTATCTCAAGACCCCCCCCCTCGGAGCCGTGCTGGAGGGTGTGACCCGGGATTCGGTCATGGTCCTGGCCCGTGACCTGGGGGTGCGGTTGGTCGAGGAAGTATTCCCACGAGACGAGCTCTATATTGCAGATGAGGCGTTCTTCACCGGTACGGCGGCAGAGGTCACTCCGATCCGGGAAGTGGACCTTCGTCAGATAGGGGAAGGCAAGCCGGGGCCGGTGACCTGCAAGATTCAGGATGCCTACTTCCAGGCGGTGCGCGGTGAGGACGACCAGTACGAGACCTGGCTCAGCCCCATCTGAGTAGGAGACCGCGTTTTGGCCAGATCGAGAGCACCGGCGGCCGCGGCCCGTTAGGTCAGGTACCGGGCCTCCTCAGGCTCACTTCGGACAGCTTCCTCTCCCACTCCACCTTCGAGAAGATACCTTTATGTTCCAGCAGGTAGATGATCGCCCTCTGCCTCCGCTCGGTTCGCTCGATCGGGCCTTCCTTGGTCGGGACGGTAGCGGCCTGCCCCACAAGAGGAGTCCCTGCATGCCGCCCGCGCGCCGCTCCGACTTCACCGGAGACCTCGGCGACCCTTCTCGGAGGGGCCGGAGGCATGAGCTCGTTCAAGCTCGCCCCGAGGGCGCGGGCAATCTTGCGAGTCGCTTCCTTCTTCGGCACCGATTGCGTCTGGAGGTACTCGTAGATGTCCTCCTGCCGGAGGCCGCTACTCGCGGCGACCGAGCGGATCGTCGCCCCCTGCTCATCCATGAGCCTGCGCAGACGTCTGGAGAATCGCGTCATATCCGATAACCGTACCGCCTTCGGGCCCCCACCATCAAGCCTTCATTGACAGCACCCTGCCGGCATCGATAGGATCCATCCGTAATCATGGACTTCCAACGCATCATCGACTGGATCAAGGAGCATTCTGATGGCGGATGGCCCGTCGCCATCATCTTGTTCTACGTCGTGCAAGCGGTGTTCAAGAAGAAGAAGAAGTCCCCCCCGCCCGGTGTCATTCGCGGCGCCAGGCTGCCTGCCGCCCCCCTCTCTGGACGGCCGGGGACGGTTCGCGGGACCCGCCGCCACCCCGTCCTTTCCGAGATCCTGGACGAGACCGAAGAGGTCCTCGACAAGGCGCGAGGGCAGTCGGCAACGGCCGAGATGGTCCCCGGAATCGAGCGCGGATTCGTGGAGCCTCTCGAGAAACTCGCCCGTCAGGGGTGGAGAAGGATGGGCGTGGCAGAGGACTTCCAGGTCTACTGGATGTTGCTCAAGCTGGGAATCGAGCAGAGATCTTCAGAAACATTGCGAACTCCCGGCGGGCAACTCCTGACCGACCTGGAGGTTCTGGGTGAGGAGATCTGGACGAAGACCGTTCGAGCTCTGGGTGGCGGGCGCATGCCGGTCCGGCGCCTCTTCCCCGTCCGCGTTCCCGATCGATACTCTCTCCCCATCCACGAGCTGGATCTCGTCTCGAGTACGGCCGTGGCGCCTCTCCCCGTCCCCGAATCCGCCGGGACGCAGGTCTGGCGATGGACGACTCTCTACCGTCAGACGGCCCATCTCGTCTGGAGCCATCAACCGGGGCTTCAGGAGGAGCTGCGGCGAAAGGTCGGTGCGGAGGGCGCCGGGCCTATCCCGATTCTTGCCCTGAGCTTCTTCTCCCAGGTTCGGCTCGCCAAGCATCTGATGGGGGTCTGGCTTCCCGAAATATTCGCAGACCTGATCACCTGTATGGCGATCGGACCTGCAGCCGCTGCCGCGGCCCGGGCGATGCATCGGGATCTCGACTCCGAATCGATAGGGTTGATACGCGGGGCACAGGTGGAAGAGGGCCCGGGCGGATTTTACTACGACAGCCGGCCTCCGCCGCACCTGCAGATGTTGCTCATCCGCCGGATCCTTTCGCGGGGACCCTTCGCCCGGCACGCGGAAGTCGACGGGTCGAGATGGACCCGGGACCACGGCGATCTCGGTGAGTTCCTCCTCGAGCTTCCTGGTGGCTACGGCAGGGCGGTGCCTATCCAGCCCTTCATCAGCGAGTTGGAGCGCGTGGTGGATCGTCTCCTCACCTCGCGCCTCAGGTCGATCGGGGGCAGGACTCTTTCGGATCTACCCGCGCTGGGTCTTTCCTTCGAGCAGTTCAACGAGATCGAGCGCGCCGTGAAGCGACCCCAGCCGGATCGTCTGGAGAAGGCGAAATCCGCCGCCTGGGTCATCGCGTTCGCCGCCATGGCCCACGATCAGGAGATGGCGGACGTCGCGAAGACGGCCCACCGCGTCCTCGCCTACCATGCGCGTGGCGCTTCGATCGCAGAGGCCGCGCCACATCCCGTGGCGGCGGTCGCTGCCGGACCGGTCTCTTCGACCGACTGGGTCAGGGATGCGATCGTCTGGCGAGAGATCTTGATGCCTCCCGTATCCCGCCGGCCACGCGAGCGCCTTCGCAAGTAGCAAGGCAGGATACCGAGGTTTATTTTTGCTTCTTGAGTCGGGTGGTGATTCGAGCTGAAATATTGGCTTGCTTGAAGCGCCTGAACGCCTTCTCGGCCTCCACCTTGGCCACCCCTCGCATGACGGATATCACCGGCTCCGATGCCCGGTCGAGGGCCTCTTCCCGGCTGATGTTCATGAGGCTGCTGATCAAGTCGGCGATCTTCTCTCTCATGGCGCCGCTGCTGAGCCCCATGACGACGAGGCCATAGGAGCCCGTTTCAGCTTCGGGGGGCTCCTTCGGTTCCTCTTTCTCGGGCTTCTTCTTGATCGAATCGAGAAAGGCGAGCGCTTCGGAGGGATCCATCGGCTCGGGCTCTGCTCCTCCCCCTCCGCCGGCGGGCGAATCCCCGGGCTCGGAATCCGAACCGGGTGGTCCCCCCACCAGGTCGAAGACCGACAGTTCGGCCGGCAGAGAGACGGCCACGGGAACCGGCCGGTCCTTGATGTCGACGAAAGAGAAGAGCCTGTCGACCTCGCTTGGCCGATCCACGATCTCCTCGACCTTGCCCGCCACGAGGGGGAGGCCCTCCCAGACGTCTTCGGGAATCTCTTCGATGAGGGAACGCGCCTCACGCGCGGACGGGTAGTCGCGTGAGGGCGTGCCGGTGAGACGCCGGATCACCTCCTGGATTCGATCCGGAATCGGCGGCCTCTCCCCTCTTCCCTCCATCCCCTCCCGGAGGATGGCGCCGAGAGCGTAGACGTCGCTTCTCGAGTCGGCCTCCGTGATCTCCAAGGCTTCGGGGGGGAGGTAGGTGAACGGCGGTGCGACGTCTCGGGAGATGATCCGGCCGAAGAGATAGGCTGATCCAGCGTCCTCATCTTTGGACCTGAGCAGCGGTAGATGTCCGAAATCCGTGATGACCACGCCTTCTCGTTCGGGCAGGAGGATGTTTTCGGGCTTGAGACAACCGTGGGCGGCATCCTCCGCGTGGACCCGCTCGAGGATGCCGAGGCAGGACATGAGGATCTCTCCCAGTCGCGCCGCGGACAGGGTTCCGCGGTCCATCGCCGCTCGGAGCGATCCGCCCGGGACGTGGCTCGACCAGATCCAGGCGGTCTCCCCCGGGCCCGACTTGCCACCGAGCCAGATGCCCGGGACCCGCAGGACCGGGATCTGATCCAGCCACTCGGGATGATCCAGGATCTTGAAGACGCGTTGCTCCCTGGCCCCTCGTTTGATGGCGAGGTATGACGCGCCGAGCGCCCCGCGGCCGAGCAGACTCCTGACCGAGTAGCCCCCGGGGAATCTCACGTTTCCCTGTTCTTTCTTTCCTGCCAAGACGAACTCCTCAGCGGATATGCGGATCCATGTAACACGGCCATCCGGGCCGCATCAAGTAGAAAGGGAGGAACTGCCGGCTGGTCGTCATCTCCCACGGCCCTGTATATAATGAGTAGAGAAAGGAGCACCTCTTGTTCCGGCGATCTAAAGATACGACGGATCCACTGACCGTCCACACCCTGCAATTGCTCGCTGCCCGGCGCTTCGAGCTGTATGCATCCATCGCTCCTCTCCTCGCCGATCTGGAGGAGGCGATCGATGAGAAGAATGTCCGGAAGATCATCGAGGTGTTCGCGTCGATTCACCGGCGGATGCGGGAATCGCTCGCCTACCTGAACCGGCCGATCTATCGATCGCTCCGTGTGATGCAGGGGGCCATGGAGACCGGGGATGACTCCACCGGAGGTCTCGATCTGGCCGGGCTGCGGATTGCCTCGATCGACCTTCACGTGGAGATGTCTCGCGCGCTTCGGCAGCCGGAGTTCGAGCCCGTGGAGAAGATACTCGACGTCGACGCGGGGATGCGGGCCTATCTGGGTCGGGCAATCTCCTCCGGTCTCGCTTCAACACGCGATCGCCGGATGGGGGTGGCCCTGAAGTGTTCCGAGAAGGGATGGACGCTCATCTCGCGCCGCAAGTACTCGGCCGCCGCCAAGCAGTTTCGGAAGGCGCTCTCCCAGATTCCGGGCGAGCCGACGATCCGATCGGATCTGGGTTACTCCCTGCTGCTCGCCGGCGACATCAACGGGGCCGTAGCGGAGCTGACGCTGGCGCACAAGGCCCTCACCGAAGGCCCCGGCTATCCCGGATCGCGGCAGCGGGCCGCGCGCTTCCTCGGTCGGGCCCGCAGGGCGCTCGCCGAGGAAAAGTTCCGGAAGCGTCAGGTCGAGGAGGCGATCGCGATCCTTCGGGATGCGATCAAGAACCTCGAGGAGTCGCTTCGAGGAGAGGTCGAAGAGGAGGAGAGGGCCACCATCCACACCGAGGTCGAAGCGTCCCGCCAGCGCCTCACCCAATGGGAAGAGATCTGGGCCAAGGTCTCGAGCCTCGAAGTCTCCTAGCAAAATAGAGATTTTAGAAAGCAGCTTGCTGGTTGGCTGGGTTACAGATCAGAAGGGCTTCGCTGAGAGAGCAGTGTATTTCCCCCCGCTCTCCTCGGCGACGAGCTGAAGAAACTTCTCCGAGTCGACATCTTCGCTGAAGCCGAAGCACCAGATCCGCTCGTTCTCCCTGTTGGACTGACGGATCTTCTCCTTGTGGATCGGGGAGGGCGCCTCGGCCATCGAGCGGCAGTCGATCACGTTGGGCCGGCCATCGGTGAGCAGAATGATCGTGTTCTTCCCTTTCTCCTCGAAGGCCACCGTCACCGCTTCGCTCACGTTGCTCTGGCCCTTGGCCTGGATCGTGTCGAGCCAGTCGTAGGCCTCTTTCTTGTTCACTGGCTTGGCCAGCTGCAGCTGAAAGCGCCATCGTTGCAGGCAATCGTCAAAGAAGATCACGTTGAACTTCTTGGTCACGGGAAGCATCGCGATCGCCTTCTTCAGTTCCCACTTGGCCAGCTCGAGCTTGGTCCACGATGCGCGCGTCATCGGGGCGTCGACCGGTGGGGCCACGCGAAGAATCATGCTGGCCGATCGATCGATCACGAAGATCACCCCCTCCCCCTCGAGTGGCAGGGGGCTTCCGAAGAACCGCAAGCCGCCTCCCTTTGACTCGCGGGCGATCTTCTCCAGGGCGGCTCGTTCCGGAGAGGCCCCCAGGCGCCCCACTTTTTTCGTGCGCTCGGGTTCCCTCTCGTCGTTCGGCCGCGTCTTGGCTCCTTCGACGGGGGTTCCGATCCCCACGTGCTCCTTCGGATCGGTCTTGCCCTCGAGGGGCGTGTCGTCCAATCCCTCGAGATCCCAGAGCTTCTTCACCTCTTCGGGAACGAACCTCCAGCGCCCCCGCTCCTCGGAGCCGTCGTTGTCGTCCGGGCTCTCCTTGCTCGTCGCTGTCGCCAGGTCCTTGGAGAACCTCTCCGGATCGATCCCGGGGGCGTCGTCGGGCTCTCCCCGTCCGGGGGGCCGAGGCGGCCGATCAGGATCTTGCAGCGATGTGCCGGTGTCCGCGACCTGCGGTTCTGGATGGGCGAGCATGAGCCGGATTCGGATGGGAGAGCGAGTGGGCTGCGGCGGAGGAAACAGGCCATGCTCGACCCAGGCGATCATCGAGATCCCGATGATCGAGGAGAGGAGAGCGGAGCCGAAGACCTTCCGGCGGAAGATCGGCCGTCCGATTCCCTTCCGGTCGAACCGGCTGAGGAGGGCGAGCCCTCTCAGCAGATACTGGCGCTGGCGGTCCTCCTCCAGGCGCTGCGCGAGGGGCTTCTCGACGATGAAGCTGTTCCCGCATAGGCAGCGGGCGCTCTGGCCCACCGAATCGTCAGGGACGCGGAGGAGTCGGCAACAAGACTGGCAATAGGTAGTAACAGCCACGCGGTAGGTCCCTTCAGGGACAGCACTTCCCTTCCTCCATGCTAACGGCATGAGGGCGCCGAGTCAAAGTAGGGCGAAAAGGAGGGATCAGGGGCCCGGGAGATTCGGTGTGGCAGGTTGCGTCCACGTCCAGCCCCCGTTGGATACGGCCAGCCCCTCGCTGGTCTCATCGTTGCCGGTGATCCCGTTGCCCCCAATCGCCGTCTCCGCCAGTTCGCCGAGTGGGGCGAGCCTCTGATAGGACATGCCGGGGGAGTGAGCCGACGATGTCACCACCTCCTGATTGCCCAGGGGCGTATCCGGGAGGTAGTAGGTGGTGAGGGAATCGGAATCGGGGCCGTCGAGGGATATTCCGGTCTTGTCCACCGCCTCCGGCGTGCCTGGGTCGGTGATCGCGTCCCCCCAGATGACGTAGTCGACGTCGAAGACCAGATCGGAGAACCCGTTCCAGAAGAAGAGGACCACCAGCTCGCCCGAGTTGGTCAGTCTGCGCGTGGTCCCGATGCTTCCGGGGAAAATCTCGACCATGTCGAGAACCACGTCGGGGATAGCCCCGTCATCGGAAATCTCGTACGTCGGCGGCACCCCCCAGGCGGAGTCGAAGTTCGCGCTGCCCGCCAGGGCCACTGTCTGGTACTCGCCCGGTGCGATCGAGGCGCCGGAGGGGAAGCCCATGGCGAAGTCATCTGCGGTGCCGATGAGAGGCAATCCCGTCTTCACCAGCTCGGGGATCAGGTAGTACTGGGTGATCCTGGGTGGCCCGATCCATGTGCTGTCGGCGAGGCCATACCCGTCCAGGGGAATCTCCGACGAGGTCGGGTTGTGGATCTCGATGAACTCCTGCGCGGAGTCGGTGACCGCCACCTCCGTGATCAAGATATGAGCCGGGTCGACGGTCGTCTCGAACGACCAGGTCACCGGAGCCGACAGGGCCATTCCCTGAAGGGCCGTGACCGTATCGGAGACCGTTGCCGTGATCTGCTCTCCGAGGGGAAGTGGATCGATGGGTACCGCCCTCGCCGATCGGGTGGTTGCCCTGTACTCCACGAAGATCGGGAGTGGCCCGGAGATCGAGCCGTCCAGGGTGAGGCTGCCCGCGACAAAGGAGAGCGGATCCATGTCCCGATCGAAAGTGGCTGACGGGATCACCGTGACCGGCACGTCGGACGAAGCGGGGGCCGGGTCGGTTCGGATCACCATCGGCGGGGAGGGAAGGTAGAGAAAGCTTCCGCGCCGGATCGCGGTCTGGACCAGATCGGTCGAGGATAGTTGCACGTCGACCAGCCCGGGAGTAGTTCCAGGGGGCGTGATGGCCATCACCTGACTCGGGGAGATCGGAGTGACCACGACCGCCGCCATGCCGTCGAAGGTGACGAACGGAGGGGCCGTCAGGAAGTCATCCTGGAAGCCTGACGTGTCGACCTGGACCGCGGTTCCACCGGTGACGGGGCCTTCGGTCGGGGTCAAGGAGGTGATGGTGAGCCGTCGGGCGCTACCGCTCTTCGAGCAAGCGGCCATCATGGTAAGGACGAGAAGACCAGCGAGGGACACACGGGACCAGACCATCTGCGGCATCCTATCCCAGCGGTCGAGCGATGAACCGGGCGGAGTGGGGCTCGTCGATGGTATCTCCGCAGAAGGATCCCTTCCAGGGAAATTCGCATCCCGGAAGTGTTTCCAGGGCTGCTTGGTGCCGGATCGAATGGTGGAGAAGCGGTCGGGCCGTTTTCTTGACAGACCGCCCCCCCCCGCTACAATTGCTTGGGAAACTTGAGCTTAACGATATCCCCGAGAAATTTCCCCGAGATCCCGCGATCTGGGGCGGCGGTCCTGGAGGCGCCTGGAGTTGGAGCGAACCCTCATCATCCTCAAGCCCGATTCGGTCCAGCGGCGGCTCGCCGGCAAGATCCTGGCGCGGTTCGAGGCCAAAGGGCTACAGCTGGCGGCGCTGAAGCTCCTCCACGTGGACGAGGCCCTGGCGCGAAAGCTCTACGTCGTCCATGAGGGAAAGCCCTTCTACGAGTCCCTCGTCTCCTTCATCACCCGTTCCCCTGTGATCGCGGTCGTCATCGAGGCCTCCCGGGCGATCGAAGTCTGCCGGAAGATGATGGGAGCCACCTTCGGATTCCAGGCGGAGCCGGGAACGATTCGCGGGGACTTCGGGATAAGCAACCAGTACAACCTGATCCACGGTTCCGACTCTCCCGAGTCGGTGGAAAGAGAAATTCCCCTCTTCTTCACACCGTCAGAGATTCACTCTTATTCGACGGCCGATGCAGCATGGCTGCAAGATGAGTGAGCGACCGAGATGTGCCTTAGCTCTGCCGAGATCGCGCTCATGGTTGGCCAGTTGAAGAAGGAGATCTGTCCCAGCCGACTGGAGCAGGTGTATCAGATCGCCCCTACCGACATCACCTGGAAGCTCAGTGCGTCGGGCAAGCGAAAGACGCTCCTTTTCTCGGCTCACCCGAGCCGGAGCCGGATCCACCTTTTGACCGAACCGCCCGATCCCCCGGACGATCCCCCTGACTTCGCTCGTTCGCTTCGCAGGCACCTCGTCGGCGGAATTCTCACCGACATCGAGCAAGTCTCCGGCGACCGGATTGTGAGGGTATCGTTCCAGAAGGGCTCAGATCGCCTCGTCTTCGTCGCCGAGCTCATGGGACGAGGGAGTCACCTCCTTCTGCTAGACGAGAATGACGAGATCCTCGCCGCGCTACGTCGCTACCGCGGGAAGCAGAGGACCCTGGCGCCCCGCTTGCCCTATGCGGCCCCCGCGGCGCCGGCTCAACCGAAGCCCTCCGCCGTTCGTCCTTATCTCCTGGAGGGCGATGGACCGAGTCGTCTCGCCGAGGTCTTCTACCGGGACATGGAGAGGGAGGCTGGGCGGCTGGAGCGAATCGTGGCCCTTCGCAAGTTCCTCGGCCGCGCCCGGCGAAAGGCCGCGGGGACGGCAACGAAGATTCGAAGTGCCCTGACCGCCACCGAGATGGCGGGGCAATGGCAACGGATGGGTGAGGCCCTGAAGGCATCTCTCGGGAAGCTGCGGAAAGGAATGAAGGAAGCGGTCGTCCCTGATCCGCATTCGAGCGAGGGGGGCGAGCTGCGGATTCCGCTGGATCCTGCCAAGGGTCCGGTCGAGAACATGAACAGCATATTCCGCACATCGAGAAAGCTCCGGAGAGGTCGAGTGGAGATCGAAAAGCGTCTCGCCTGGGCCGAGGCGGAGGTCGGCCGGGTCCAGTCCGCCCTGGATGCTCTCGAGATCGCCTCCGACGATGAGGCCGTGACGGATGTCGAACGAGATGGCGTTCGCCACGGATGGTTCAACCGGCCGTCGGGACGGAAGCGAGCGCCTGCGCGAAGGCAGGGCCATCGGAAGTTCTTCTCGCGAGACGGTCTCGAAATCTGGGTCGGACGAACGGATCGAGAAAACGATGTGATGACGTTTCGGCATGCGCGAGGTGACGACCTCTTTCTCCACGTCGATGGTCGACCGGGCTCCCACGTGATCGTACGACTGGGGCGCGGGAGGGAAGTCCCACAGGAGACCCTTCTCGAGGCGGCGGAGCTGGCGGCCCACTTCAGCTCGGCCCGAGAGCACGAGAAAGTGGAAGTGATCTACACGCCCCGCAAGCACGTACGCCGGAGCGGGCGAGGCCATGCCGGACAGGTCACGATCGCCCGCGAGCGTAGGATGCTTCTCAGGCGTGATACCGACAGGCTAGGCAGGGTCTTGAGCAGCGTTCGGAGTCCCGAGGAGGTGCCTTCATGAAGTGGCTACTCTTGTCAACAATGGTTCTGTCGCTGGGCTGCGCCAACGGGCGAACCCCGTTAGAGAAGGCGACCACCCTGGCCAGGGCAGGGAAAGAAATGGCCTTGCGTGGAGAGACCACCGAGGCGATCGAAGCCTACGGTGAGGCCGTGGACCTCGCGCCGGAATGGACCCTGATCCGATTCGATCTCGGCCGGCTCACCTTCTTGAAGGGGATCGGCCATTTCTTCAGCCACCTGGAGTACAACAGGCTTGCGGAAGAGGCTCGAAGTGCCGGCGACAAGGATCTGTCCGAGCAGAATGCGTCCGAGGCCATAGTGGAGCTGGAGATAGCCAGTCCCATGCTGGATGATGCGATCAGAAACCTCTCCATTGTCATCGCCTCCCGGAATGCGGAACGGACCAACGTCCTCAACGCTCACGTGTGGCTGGGTCAGATCAACGCGGCGAGGATGAACTGGATTCAGGCGAAGGCCCACTTCGAGGAAGCGCGGGATATGAATCCATCGCCGGAGGCCATGAGGAAGATCATCAAGGCTCTCAATGTGGTGGACGAGGCGATCGACAAGGGGGCGAGGGAAAAGGTAGGCGAATCACCCCTTTGATTCCCCCGACCTACCCGACCTAACTGATCCCGGTGATCCGCCAGGTCCCATCGAAATCACGGAGGTTCAGGGTGTTCGAGAAGCGCTGTTTCGAATCGTTCGGATTGACGAGAGTGATCTGGATCCGGGCGCTGCCCCCGACGATCCTGTAGATGTTCCCGTCCTGGCTCCGGATCATCCCCTTGACCTTGGCAGCCACCTCCTCGTTGATGAATTTCTTCGTCACCTTCTTCCGGAACTCCTCCAGGGAGTGGTCTTTCTCGGTGATTCCCTGTTCGGTCAGGTAGGCCTGGTGATACGACTCCCAATCGATCAATAGACTGAGGAGCTCCTTGTCCGCCGAGCGAAGGGCATCGACGAAATCGTCAACCACTCTCATGGGCGTGTTGGTCCTGACGGGCGCCTTCTTGGACGTCTTCTTCACCACGTCCTTCCCCACCTTGCCGCGAAGGGGCGTCGTGTCTTTGGGGCAGAAGTCGAACGTGCTGTCCCAGACCTTCTCGCACTTGGGGCAGGTCAGCTTCAACGCCTCGGCATCGTAGGGACAGAAATTCCAATCGTCTTGCATGACCCGCTGGCACTTGGTGCACTCGATGCCTTCGTCAAGGTTG
>JAPUJT010000173.1 GCA_027296055.1 Planctomycetota bacterium
CTCGGGCGACTCGAGAAGGCCGGGGCCGCTTTCGTCGGAACGAACTGCGGCCGGGGTCCGAAGGCGGCCACGGGTGTGATCGAGAAGATGGGCCAGGCGAGCCAGCTCCCCCTCTCCGCCTTCCCCAACGCCGGGTTTCCCCAGTTTCTCGGGGGGCGCTACTACTACCTGATGACCCCGGAGTATCTCGCCGAGTCGGCCAAGGATCTCGTCGCCGCGGGAGCCAACCTGATCGGAGGTTGTTGCGGGACGACTCCGGACGAGATCCGTGTCATGGCGCGGGCGATTCGCGGCATGAAGCCGGCCGCACGAAAGATTGTCTCCGCCCCTCCGGCCGAACCCTTGCGAAAGACTTCCGAGGCAGCCCCGCCGGAGCCCCACTTCCTCGATCCGGGGCGGCCGGGTCCGTTGATCCTCGCCGAGATCGATCCCCCGAAGGGGATGCGAACGAAGAAGTCTCTCGAGGGAATCAAGTCCCTCGTCGACGCGGGGGCACACACGATCACCATTGGCGATAATCCCCTGGCGATCCTGCGGATGGGCCACATCCCGTTCGCCTACAAGGTGAGGGAGATGACCGGAATCGATCCTGTCATCCACTTCTCCTGCCGCGACAGGAATCTGATCGGCACCCAGTCGACCCTGATGGGGGCCCATCTGCTGGGCATCCGGACGATCCTGGCGCTCACTGGGGACCCGGCCCGGGTCGGGAATCAGCCGAACGCCACATCCGTCTTCGACCTCAACTCGTTCAGTCTGCTCGAGCTGATCGCAAAGATGAACGCGGGAGAGAATCTCGCCGGCGCATCGATCGGCCAGAAGACGAACTTCATCCCCGGTGTGGCGTTCAATCCCAACGTCCGGCGAATCGATGCCCAGCTCAGCCGGCTGGAGCGAAAGGTGAAGCTGGGGGCGAAATTCTCGATGACCCAACCGGTCTTCGATCTCGACAAGGCGAGGCAGGTCTACGAGGTGACGAAGGGCTTCGGGATACCGATCTTCCTTGGCCTCTTTCCCCTCACCTCCTGGAGGAATGCGGAGTACCTGCACAACGAGGTGCCCGGCATAGAGGTGCCCGAAGAGATCCGCAAGCGACTCCGGGAAGCCGGCGACGATGGCCTGGAGACAGGTCTAGAGTTCTGTCGCCAGATCATCGATGACCTGTTTGACACGGCTCCGGGTTTCTATATCATCGCCCCGTTCAACAAAGCTGCTATCGCCCGAGTCCTCGTGGAGCATATTCGCTCCCGATCCACCTGAGGAGATCCCGATGAAGTCGAGCGTGTCCGTACGTGCCGTGCTGTTGGGCCTCGCAGTTTTTCTCGCCGCGCCGGCAATCGTCCGGGCCGAGATCACTGAAGAAGAGAAGGCAAAATTGGACCAGCTACGCGATGAGTGCAGGGTGCTCGTCCTGATCCAGTCGAAGCTCGACTGGTACAACCGGACCCAGGGGGAAGAGTCCATTACCAAGGAGACCTACAAGGGCCACGAGCATCTCTTCTCGAAGGAGACGATCCAGTTCGTCGATGGATTGATTTCCAGGACGGAGGATCCCGATGAGAAGAGGAGACTACGCTTCTTGCAGGGCTATCTGCTCTGGGACTATATCAGCCTCCGTACCGCCCACTTCGGCGATGCGCTGAAGAACGCCGAATCGAACACCAAGGTGGAGATCGAGTGGATCACCGAGCCGGTATCCTATCGCGACCTGGACGGCCTGCTCGACAACGAGTCCGACCCAAAGAAACGACAGGAGCTCCAGGCCGCGCAGGCGGGCGTCTGGAAGGAGAAGCTGAACCCGATCCTCGAGGAGGAGGAGAAGAAGGTCCTCGAGCTGGTCCAGGAGGTCGGGTACGGCTACATCGAGCTGTCCGAGAAGTTACGATTCGTGGATCTGGGCAAGCTGATCTCGAAATCGCAGGAGTTCATCAAGAAGACGGACGGGCTGTACAGGGAGCTGTTCGCCAAAGAGGTGAGGGAGTCGCTGGGGATCGAGCCGGAAGAGTTCACGCGGGCCGAGATCGGACGTCTCCTCGGGGCAAAGCAGTTCGACAAGTTCTTCCCGCCAGAGCTCATGGTCCTCTCCTTCCGGGTGTTTCTCGAAGGGATCGGGATCGATTTCGGAACGGCCGCGGGGACGGAGATCACGATCGATGACTCCCTCCATCCGAAGAAGAACCCTCGCGCCGCCTGCTACGCGATGGTGGTGCCGCGGGACGTGCGCGTCACGGTCAAGCCGACCGGGGGGATCGGCGACTTCGACACCTTCTTCCACGAGGGAGGTCACGCGATCCACTTCGCCAACACCACGACGAAGGCGTGGGAGTTCCAGGCGCTCGGCAACAACACGACGACAGAAGGATACGCCGAGTTCTTCGCCTATGTCTGGGGTGATCCGGTCTGGCTCAAACGCTACCGCGAGATCGTGAAGAACTACAATCGCTACTCGGGGAATACCACCGTCCCACTCATGACGGACAAGGACATCGGCCTGCTGCTCCGGAAGGCGGTCTTGAAGAATCTATATTTCGTGCGTCGCTACGCCGGGGCGAAGCTCCTTTACGAGTCGATCCTTCACGACGGGAAACCGGAACTGTACAAGGCGCACTACGACGGGCAGACGGAGGACCTCCAGGAGGTCTACCGTGTCATCTTCGGCGACGCCTACGGGTTCGAGCTCAAACCGATGGAGGCCATGCGATTCCGGACGGACGTCGACTCGTTTCTCTACTCCGCCGACTACTCCCGCGCGTACCTGATGGCGATGCAGCTTCACGAGACGTTGCAGAAGCAGCACGGGGACGACTGGTATGACGTGAAGGAGGTGGGGACCTTCCTGAAAGAGAAGCTCTTCCGCGACGGGACAAAGCTCCAGGGGCCGGAGGTCTCGAAGATCCTCGGCTTCGAGGATATCGACTACGGCGCATACGGAAGGCAGATCCACTCCCGACTCGCCGCCAGCGCCGCCCTGCTCAAATGATCAATAGTTTCGGGGACACTCACTTATCTCGATCTAATTAAGTGAGTGTCCCCTTATCTCCATCCAATTAAGTGAGTGTCCCCTTATCTCCGCGCAGCCCCGAACCAGGGAGCAAGCGATGGACTACGAAGATCCCGTCAAGGATAGGAAACGAAAGGAGAAGGAGCGGCGACGGAAAATTGGCGAGGCAGTTGCCGAAATCAACGCGACGCCTTCGCGCGTGGAAATCGATGAACTGTCAGGTGCGGCCACGGCGGTGATTCGCCGAATTCCGTTGAAGCTATATACCGAAGACTTCTTGTGGGATTGGTCTTCCTGGGTGGTCGGATTAGGACTCGGGATTTTTTTCGGCTTGCCGGCCGCGCTTTTCTTGGTGACACGCACCCTCGGAAAGGAATTCATCGCATCCCAGTCGTCATGGATCATTTTCCCCCTCGGCCTCGCGCTCGGCGTCGGGCTTTGGTATCTGCTCCGACTGATCTTCCAATTCCGCTACTATGGCCCGAACCGCATCCGCGTTCATGCCGGCCGGTTTTTCTTTGATGCGTGGAACGGCAAACATATAGTGGGCGTCGTCGCAGCGAATTCCGACGAAACGATCCTGCAGTTGCGTTTCAGCGATGGGTTCCTCGAAGACGGCTGGGTCGCGCTGGATATCAACGTGGCAACCAGCCTTGTTGGTTTTTTGGTCCACTATGCGCGCGAGGCATACAGGATGAAGCTAGACGACGCCGCCAAGCTCATTGACTTTGGCCGGGCCAACAGGCTGAGCGTGAGCGTGGACGACAATGTGAGCCGGTTACTGCGACCGCAATCCCGTGGGCAGACGTCCGACGGCTAGACGCGGCCATTGAATTATGGGGACACACACTTATCTCGATCTAATTAAGTGAGTGTCCCCTTATCTCTGGGCAATTAAGTGAGTGTCCCCTTAATTCTTTCGAAGAGTTCTTTCTGCTCGGGAGTGAGGTTTTTCGGGACCGTGATGAGGATCCGGACGATCTGGTCTCCCTGGTCTTTCCCGGAACCGATCCCGACGCCTCGCATCCGGAGAGATTGACCGGACTGGGTGCCTGCGGGCACCTTCAGGCGGGCGGGGCCGCGTAGGGATGGGACATCGATCTCCCCTCCGAGCGCCGCGGTGGCGAACGGGACCTTCGCGTCGATCCGGACGTCCGAACCTTCGCGCCGGAAGACCGGGTCCGGGTCGACCTGGATCACGAGGAGAAGGTCGCCCGCCGGTCCGCCCCGCACACCCCCTTCGCCTTCGCCCCGCAGACGAAGCACTGCCCCCTCCCCCACCCCTGCGGGGATGGAGACGGAAATCGTTTTCTGCCTCTCCTTGCGACCCCTTCCACCGCACGACGGGCATGCCTCTCCCACGGTGACGCCGGTCCCTCGGCAGGTCGAGCAGGGCCGGGTCACGCTGAAGAAGCCTCCCTCCTGTCGGCCTTGCTGGCTCACGTGGCCCGCCCCTCCGCAGGTAGGGCAAGGCTCGGGCGGTCTGCCACCCTTGGTCCCCGCGCCGCCGCACTCATCGCAGGGGTCCGGTTTCGAGATCGTGAACTCCCTTCGGGTCCCGATCGCCGCCTCACGAAACGGGACGCGCACGAGGTACTGGAGGTCGGCCCCACGCGCCGGCCCCGGGGCGCGCCGTCGCAGCCTCTGCCCGAACAGGTCGCCGAAGATGTCCCCGTACGACCCGAAGATGTCCTCGTACGATTCGAACCCCCGGAAGCCCATGTCGTCGAGCCCCGCCCGCCCACGATGATCGTAGGCCTTCCGCTTCTCCGGATCGGACAGGACGCTATAGGCGTTGGCCGCTTCCTTGAACTTCTCCGTCGCCTCCTCGTTTCCCGCGTTCTTGTCCGGATGATACTTGAGGGCCATCTTGCGATAGGCCTTCTTGATCTCCTCGGGGGTGGAGTCCTTCCGGACGCCCAGGAGATCGTAATAGTCGGTCCCGTTGCTGCTCAACTTCAGGTACCCTTTTTCGAGACGGTGATCGTCAGGATGCCATCCGAGAAGACGGCGCGAACCTCTCCCTCGCCTGCAGATTCGGGGATCGCGATCTCGCGCACGAACTGCCCGTATCGAATCTCATGCGTGCCCCACCGGGCGCGGGCGTAGCCGGGGGGCTTCTGCCTCTCTCCCCGTATCGTGATTCGATCCGGCTGAAGGGTGATGTCGATGTCCTCCTCGATCACCCCCGGCAAGGCGACGCGCACCTGGAGCTCCCCTCCCACCTCCCCTACCTCCGCAGCAGGGACGAACCCGAACTCACGCTCGGGAGACAGGCGAGCGAGATACGAATCCAGGATCTGATCCATCTCCTTCCAGATCTCATCGAACGCCTTCCACGGATCCCATTCGACTAGCACCACGACCTCCTTGTGATTACTGATTGTCCAACCATTCCCTCAGCCACATCCGGACGGAATCTGAAGGCAAGCATCCTAGAGACTGCTCTCCTGACGGGTCAAGGGAACTGCTAACAAGTCGGACCTCCCCTCCGTCTTTACGGCCGGAGGGACAATGCCTTTCCAACGGAAGCTCATGTCGGTCGCAGTGATCACCGCCGGGCTAACCTTCTGGATGCTCCTCGGGGCTAGGCCCGCCCTGAGGCTCTCGAAGGGCCCCTCTGGAAATCTCACGGGCGAGGCCGACTCCCGATCCGTGATCCTCGAGCTGGTCGCCGACAGCCTCGAGATGCCGGTCCACGCGGCGGCCCCGCCGGGAGATGAGGGGCGTCTCTTCATCGTCGAGAAATCAGGGAAAGTGAAGATCCTGAAGGACGGCCGGATCCTCCCCGAGCCGTTTCTCGATCTCTCCTTTCGCGTGGGGCTCGAGGGCCAGGAGCAAGGCCTCCTGAGCATCGCTTTCCACCCCCGGTACCAGGAAAATCGACGGTTCTACTGCAATTACACCGACCGATGGGATGATACCCGGGTTGTCGAGTTCCAGGCCCGACCGGACCAACCGGACCGAGCCGATCCGGCCAGTGGAAGGCAGATCCTCAAGATCGAGCAGCCCTTCCGGAACCACAACGGCGGTCTGATTCTGTTCGGCCCCGACGGTTACCTCTACATCGGAACGGGGGACGGGGGCTCTGGCGGCGACCCGTACAATCACTCGCAAAACTCCTCGTCGCTGCTCGGCAAGCTCCTCCGGATCGATGTCGACACGGGCGGCGACTCCCCCTATGCGATCCCCCCCACCAATCCGTTCGTAGCTGACGCGAGCGCCCGCCCGGAGATCTGGGCCCTGGGGCTCAGGAACCCCTGGAGGTTCAGCTTCGACAGGGTCACGGGAGACCTCTACATCGCAGACGTGGGCCAGAACCTCTTCGAGGAGGTGCACGTCGCCCCCTCGATCAGCCGCGGTGGCGAGAATTACGGCTGGAACGTGATCGAGGGCCTCGGGCATCGCTACCGCCGCCCCGGTCGTGATCCGTCGGGCTTCAGTCAACCCCTCGTCGAGTACGGAAGAGACGTCGGGTGCTCGATCATCGGAGGTCATGTCTATCGAGGCCGAGACATCCCCGACCTCGTCGGACAGTACTTCTACGGGGACTTCTGCACGGGAATCATCCGGAGCTTTCGCTACCGAGACGGAGAGGCGGCCGACCGGTTGGACTGGACCGGCAATCTCAGGAAGATCCGTAGCATCGCTTCCTTCGCGGAGGACGCCCGCGGCGAGCTCTACATCATCTCTTATGAGGGAGCCGTCTACCGGTTTGCCTCGGCGGCCCGGGAGATCCCCGGGCCGCCGAACCCTGGTTAACTCTGCGGTTTCTGCTTCGAGGTCTGCGCGCGGCGGCGTCCGCCGCCGTCGTTCCCATCTTCCTCGGTCTTGGATACGGACTTCTCCGCCATCCGGCCGAGGTACTCGGGTAGCTCGACTCCCGCCATGCCGGCTATGTCGTGCAGCGGCGGCAGGGCCTTGATCAAGCTGGAGACGAAGTTCGCCGTGGACGAACCTTCGCCGTTGCCGCCGGCGGAGTCCCAGACGGTGATCTTGTCGATCTTGAGGTTCTGGATCGCCTCGACCTGCTTGCCGACAATGTCCTCGATCTTCTCGATCATCAGCAACGTCGCCGCAGCCCGGGCGTCGCCGCCGGTGCTGTTGACCATCTGCTCGTAACCGGAGGCCTTGCTCTCGAGTACCTGGCGGATACCCTTCGCCTCCGCCTCGTACTTCAGCAGGATGCCGTCGGCCTCGCCCTTCGCTTCTCTCCGGGTCTTCTCGGCCTCCGCCTCGGCGGCGATCTCGATCTTGCGCTTATCGATCTCCTGCTTGACGATCTGATCGGCGCTCAAACGCTCCGTCTCGGCCAGATACTGAGCCTTCTGGATCTCGACCTCGGCCTGGCGCTTCGCCACCTCTCCCTGGCGCCTCGCCTCGGCCTGCTTGACCGAGAGCAAGGCTTCATACTCGGCGATCTCGGCGTTCGATTCGTTCTCGCCCTTGACGGCGAGGGCCTCTTGCTGCTGGACGAAGACCCGCTGGTCCGCCCGTGCCGCCTTCGTTCCCTTCTCGGCCTTGGCAGCGTTCTCCGCCACGCGAATCGTCCTTTCCCGGTTCGCCTCGGACGCTCCGATCGCACCCATCTTGTCGTTCTCGGCCACATCGACCTTCGCCTGGTTGATCGCCTCGGAGGCGGCCTTCTTACCGATACTCTCGATGTAGTCCGACTCGTCCGTGATGTCGGTGATGTTCACGTTGATCAGGTAGAGACCGATCTTGTTCAGCTCCGGCTCGACGTTCTTCCGGATCGATTCGAGGAAGCTTTCCCGGTCCTGGTTGATCTGCTCGATCGACAGGGACGCGACAGTCAGGCGGAGCTGCCCGAAGATGATCTCCCGGGCCATCCCCTCGATTTCGCGCTGGTTGATACCCAGGAGACGCTCCGCCGCGTTATTCATGATGCCGGGGTGCGTGCTCACACCGACGGTGAACGTGCTAGGAACGCTGATCCGGATGTTCTGGCGGGAGAGCGCGTTCTGCAGGGGAATGCTGATCCCCATCGGCGTCAGGCTCAGGTAGGAGTAGCCCTGGATCACCGGCCAGACCATCTTGCCGCCGCCGTGGATGCACTGGGACGACTTGCCCGTGGCCACCTTACCGTAGATGACGAGGATCTTATCCGACGGGCAGCGCTTGTATCGGGACGCCCAGAACAACGCGAAGCCGCCCAGGAGCACGAAGACGATCGGGCCAATGATGACTAGCTCCATACTGCTACCTCCTTCTTGGTATCGAATCGATCACTAAATCTTTACCACGGCGATCGTGTTGCCGCTCACGACGCGTGTCACCTTGACACGTGTCCCTGTGGCAAGCTCAATCTTGTTGTCCGAGATGGCGTCGAAGATCTCCAGACGCGCCTGCATGTTGATCCGAGCCTGCCCCGTGCCGTCCGGCGGGATGTTCAGGTAGACGGTTCCCTCCTGGCCTACGGCGTTCTTCATCTGGAGCGACCCACTCGACTGCATCTTCATCAGGAAGCCAAAGAGCATCGCCATGGCGTACACCATGAGAGCGCCACCACACAGCCCCCCCATCGCTGACCCCACGGGGCCGACGTCGCGTCGGCTCAGGGCGAGTCCCACGACCCCGAACATCGTGAAGAAGGACGATAGACCCTGGGAAGAGAGCACCTTGAAGCCCGGATCGATGCCGCCCCCATCATCGAAATGGGTATCCCCATGCCCGACATCGCCCCCGCTGGCATCCGTATCGAGGCCGCCATCCGTCCCCGCGAGAAGCTGCAGCACCATCCAGAAGATGAAGATGGAGCCCCCGGTCACGGCACTGCAAAAATAGACCCTCTCCAGGGCGGAGTAGCTTTCCCACAATTCGTTCATCCCGGACCCCCCTTGAACGCGGTAATTCCCGCAGCCCAAACTCGGCCGAAGTGGACTCTTGGAGTGACAGTCTAAGGGCTAACTTTGGAGCACTCGCATGCTATCAATTTCGCGCTCACTCCGCAACCTGAATCGGTTCAGGACTTCGCGAACTGGATCGCGCGAATGCGATCAGTAGACGCGCCGCTTCGCCCATCGCGGCGGCCGGGATCGCACGGGGCACGTGAGGGAAAGGACGGCCATCGCCGTGCTGTAGTTCTTGGATCGCGGGAACACGCGATCGTTCCAGGTGCCGTCCGCATCCCGAACCTTGACGAGGAGATCTCTCATTCGCCCTCGGTATGCCTCCCGCTCCTCCGCGGGCAAGAACTCGATCGCCTCCGCCGCGTAACGGTGCCCGAAGAAGAAATAGTAGGGTGCTATCATGTACGGAGGCGCGTGAGTTCCCGCTTGCTTTCGCCGATTCTCCAGGTGTTTCCAGTGCTCGAAGAAGTCATCCACCGACTTGCGGATCCGTTCCACCGTGCCTCTGTTCCCCAGGTAGAGGGCGACCTCGCAGATCGGAGTGCGGGCGATCGCTCCGGGGACAGAATCGAATCCCTTCGGCAGCACCCGATCTGGATTTACGGAATACTGAAATGCCCCGGATGAGACCCGACCGCGCTCGAGGGCGTCCATGGCCCGCACGACCACCTCCGGATCGACATCCGCTCCAGCCTTCCTTGCGCGTATCAGGGCGAGCACCGCTGCGGCGGTCATCATGCTCGAGGGAGGAGACGATTGTGTCGCCACTCTGGATCGCGAGTAGTTCCATCCGCCGGCGCCAGGGATCTCCGTCTGCTCCAGGGCCTCGACGCAGAAGCGGATGCCTTCGTCTATCTCTCCTCGCCTCCCCCTGGGCAGACGGTCGGAATCGTTGAAGCGGACCAGAAACTCGAGGACGTAGATATGCGCCCACCCGCGCACGTCGTAACCGCCCGGGTACTCGGCGGAGAGAAGGGGATGATCGAGCGATTCGAGAATGAAGTCGAGACCGCCTTCGATCTTCGCCTGTCGAGCTTCTTCCTTGCCGACCCACGGCGCCGCGAGGAGGGCGGTGCATGCTATGGCCGTCCCGCCGGCTCGGTACCCGAGGGGGACCTCCCCACGGACCCTGTAGACCCCCTCGTACCAGAGCTGCTCCTTCTCCGCGGAGAGGATCTGCCGGATGCCCTCGCGCACCATCTCGTCCGCATCATCTTCGTTCGCCCACGCCATCGGGGCGACGAGCGAGACGATGCCGGCGGCCAACGCCCAGGAGCTTATCGACAGTTTCATCTCTCAGTTCTCGGTGAGGACGGTCCGAGATCCGTTTCATTCCGCGCTGGGTATGGTAGGCGCCTTGACGCGCTGAAGCAATATCAGCCCGATGAAGAAGAGAGCACCGACCGAAAGGATGGCGAGGCGTTGGTCTCCGCCGGATCGGGCGGAGACCGTGCCGAAGACGATCGGGCCGATGACGGATGACGACTTCCCGCAGAAGGCGTAGAAGCCGAACATCTGCGACTCCTTTCCCTTCGGGATCAGGCGAGCCATGAGGGTCCGGCTGGCGGACTGGATGGATCCCAGCCCGAAGCCGGCCACGAGGGCGATCACGACGAAGGTCCCCTTCGATTGGACGAAGAAGGAGGCAATGACAACTGCCGTCCAGAGGAACAGAGTGTAGGTGATCACCCGCTTCGGCCCCCAGACATCCGTTGGACGCGCCAAGGCCAGGGCGCCGATGAGGGCCGAGATCTGAACGACGATGAATAGGTAGATCAGGCCATTGATACTGAATTGGAGGGTCTCCCTGGCAAAACGGCTGGAGAAGTACATCGTCGTCAAGACGCCATCGATGAAGAAGAAGTACGAGAGGAGGAACCGACGGAGCTCCCGCTCCCGCAACACCTCTCCCACGAGCCGCTTGAAGCCGATCAGGCCATCGGCCGCTGCCTGGACGATGGTACGTTCCCCCCGGCGATCCGCCGGCATCCACAGGAAGGCCGGGATCGAGAAGAGGGCGAAGAAGGCGGCGACGGAGTACCAGACTAGATCGAACCGTCCCGCCCGAACGAACAGCAGGGCGATCAGCAGACCTGCAATCGATCCGGCATAACCTACGCCGAACCCGAGTCCCGAGACGAACCCTTGCCGGTCGGCAGGCGCGATGTCCGGCAGATAAGCATTGTAATAGACGAGCGATCCCTCGAACCCGATGTTGGCGAGAACGGCGAGACAGAACCCCCACCAGATCATGCCGGGCTGGATCGTCGGGAACAGGGCGACGGCGACGATGCAGAGGTAGGCGAAGATGAAGAGCATCCTCTTGCGAACCCCTGCCCGGTCCGCGATCGAGCCGAGGAGCGGCGAGGAGAGAGCCACGAAGAGGGCCGAGGTGGATGCAACCATGCCCCACCAGAAATCGCCCGCCCCCTTCGGCTCGTTCCCTACGATATTTTCCCCGAAGTAGACGGAGAAGACCACGGCAATGATGACGGCGGGGTAGACGGAATTGGCGAAGTCGTAGAGGACCCAGCCGGCGACGTGCTTACGGTTCATCGGCGATGGAGATCAGGTGAAGAATCAGGAACCGCGGACGATCTCCTTGACCTTCGCGGCGATCGCTCCGCTCGAGATACCATGACGATCCAGTAGCTCCTCTCGCGTGGCGGAAGACGGGATCTCGCGGACGCCGAGACGGTGGACCTGTGCCAGCCCGGATAGCTCGGCGGCGACCGCCTCGCCGAGCCCCCCTGCCACGGAGTGATCTTCCACCGTGACGATCGCTCTCGTGTCGTGGGCCGCCTGACGCAACGTCTCGACGTCGATCGGCTTGATCGAATAGGCGTCGATGACCCGGATCGAGATCCCCGCCACCGAGAGGTCGTCGTGAGCCGCCAACGCCTCGTGCAGGGTGACGCCCGCGCCGACGACAGTCACGGCATCATCCTCGGAAGATCGGAGCACCTTGCTCCCCCCCACGGGAAAGCGCTCCGTGTTCGGATAGAGGACCGTCGTCTTGGGCCGGCTCGTCCGGATGTAGGTGATGCCCGGCGTCGCCGCCGCTTCCTCCACGAGCCTCTCCGAGCTGACGGCGTCGCTCGGATAGAGAACCGTGGACTTCAGGAGCGCCCTCATCATCGCGATATCCTCGAGCGCCATCTGGGAAGGGCCGTCCTCCCCGATCGACACCCCCGCGTGGCTGCCGCAGATGATCAGATGATCGGGCTGGGAGTACCCCGCCATACGGATGAAGTCGTAGGCCCGCGTGAGGAAGCACGCGAAAGTTGAGGCGAACGGGATCTTCCCCTCGGCAGCCAACCCGAGCGCCATGCCGACCATGTTCTGTTCGGCGATGTGGGCCTCGACGAACCGATCGGGGAACGCCTCCTTGAACTTCTCGGAGAATGTCGAGTTCTTCGTGTCCCCGTCGAGCACGACCACGTCCGGCCAGACCTTGCCCAGACGGACGAGGGCGTTCCCGTACGCGACTCGCGTGGCCACCTGATCCCCCAGCTCGTACTGGGGATCACCTGCATCCGCTCTATCCTGGGACGGATCGGTTCGGCCGCTCCCGCTGGCCCGACGCGCCGCGACGCTGATCGAGATGTCCGGCTTCCCGAGCTCTTCGAGCGCCTTGTCCAGGTCCGGACCCTTCTTGATCGGCTTGCCGTGCCACCCTTCCTTCCCTTCGACGAAGGAGACCCCCTTCCCTTTGGTCGTCAGGGCGACGATCACTGTCGGCCCCAGGGTGTGGGCGCGGGCGGCCTCCAGGGCGGAGAGAAGCTCCGCCACCGAGTGGCCGTTCACCGCTATCGCCTTCCAGCCGAACGCCTCGAAGCCCCGCATGTAGACTTCCGTCTCGCGACCGTGCTGGGTGGGCCCGCTCTGCCCCAAGCCATTCACATCGATGATCGCGCACAGGTTTCCTAGTGAGGCCTTGTGCGCAAACTGCACCGCCTCCCAGACGGACCCCTCGGCACACTCTCCGTCCCCCAGCAGACAGTAGACCCGGCTTCCCGTCTCGTCCATCCGCTGAGCGAGGGCGATCCCGCACGCGGCGGAGAGGCCCTGACCAAGAGAACCGGTCGCGACCTGGACCCAGGGGCTGGAGGGCATCGGATGGCCTTCCAGGGGGCTGCCGAACTTGCGAAGAGAGAGGAGATCGTCGCTGATCGCCCCCGCCTCGGAGAGCGCCGCCCACAGGATGGGCGCGGCATGACCCTTCGAGAGGACGAACCGGTCTGTCGAGTAGGCAAGCGGCTCTGCCGGGTCGTATCGCATCTCGTTGAAGAAGAGGACCGACATGATTTCGGCAGCCGACATGCAAGTCGTCGGATGGCCCGAATCTGCCTCGGATGTCATGAGAATCGAGTGACGGCGCAGCATCTGCGCCATCAGGTGCAGATTCCGATGGTCCGCGGTCATTGACAGGTTCTCCACTAGTGGACGTATGTGGCCTGGGGCCCGGAATTTCGGGTGGGTCCAAGGCGGATGCTACGGAGGGGTCCGACACGGAGCAAACAAAATTCACCCGGAATCCACGCGACGCATCGCCCACGCGACCTTATTCCTGTGGGACCTGATAGATGCGCGCCTGCCTACCGGTCCCCTTGGCCAGGGGAAAGCTCCCGGTCAAACTCCATTCGGCCTCTTCCCGCCCTTCGCCCAGGATCACGCGGCTCCCCGGATCCACGACTGTTCCCCGCGTCCATCGCCGGATGTCGAACTCCTCGATCCCTCCCTCGTGGTAGGTTTCCGGGTCCAGGCCGCCCCAGAAGAGAAAGTGGATCTCCGGCCGGTTCGACTTGCCGCTCTCGTCCCGGAAGACCGTCGGGTCGTAGTAGATTGGACCGTCATGTCCCGCGCGCACCGCCTCGATGACCTCCCCCACGTGTGCCTGAAAAAAGATCTCGGCCCGCGCCGGGTACTTCTTGAACAGCTCGTAGACGTAGGTGGGTGCCTCCAGCCCCGCCGAAGCGAGGACGAGGACCAGCAGCCAGGCCGGCTTGCCGCCGGGGGCCCGCTCTTCCCCGGCCCGCCCGGAAAACAGCTCGCGGCTGCCGATCACGGCGAGCAGGACAAAGAACGGAGCGGCGTGGATGCTCCTCAAGAGATGAAAGGATCGGTGCGTGAGGGAAGGAACGAGAGGAAAGAGCAGGCAGATGTAGAAGATGGATCGGAGCCTCGGATCCGAGCCCCGCCGGATGGCGCTCAGAATCCCGAAGACCAGGCCCGGGATCAGGAAGAGGTATAAGACTCCCCCCGTCCCGGAATGGTGCCTCAGGATCGGGTCCCCGTCGGTGAAGAGAAAGCCTGGCGAGACGTAACGGATCAAATTGAGAACGAATCGAATCCCCGCCCGGAACGGGCCGGCCTCGGAGAGAACGCTGACGTCGGCGAAGCGGCTGCCCAGCGAACCCGGATTCGCCATCGACCAGATCAGCGCCGGCAGAAGAGCTACGACGAAGGCGGCGGCGGCCCCTGCCCGGACCCAGCCTGCGGGACCGTGTCCCCGGAAAGTAAGGACAAGGATGATGAGGTGAAGGGGAGCAACGGCCCTCCCGGTCGAGTAGGCGTAAAAGGCGAAGGCATGGGCGAGTCCGGACAGGATGAACCAGATCCACCCTCCCTTCTCGATCGCGCGGATCCAGAAGAGCCAGCCGAGCATCAGAAAGAAAGGCAGCGAGATGGCCTCGAACGCGACGCGTCCGGGAAGGACGAGCCACGGTATGAGCCCGGCGATCACGAAGCCCGCCACTGCCCATCGACGATCGGCAGTGAGGATCAGCACTCCGAGAGCGACGAGGATGCAGACCCCGAGGCCGAAGACGGCCGCGACCGTCCGCAGAGCCACCGGCTGCGGCCCCAGCATCGCAACGGCAGGTACGGCGGCGTAGATGAAGATCGGGTTCTTGAACTCGCCGAAGGCCTCGAAGTAGAGGGGAAAGAGTCTGCCGTGCTCGTCGCGCCCTGTCCGGAGAATCGAAAAGGCGTTGTAACCGATCGAAGCCTCATCCGCGTAGAAGCCGGGCGGCGAGAGGTCGAGCCGGACGAGACGGAACGCCACGACGGCCCCCACGGCCAGGATCAGGCCAGCCATCAATGCCCGATTCCTCATTTCCGGGGGCTCTCCCATGCGGCGGTCGCTACTCGCGTACCGGTATCTGGTAGTAAAGGATCGAGTGGCCGACGGAATCGAACGGCTCGTGCTTCCGGAGCCAGGCGAAGGCGTCTCCACTCCCCACCCGCCCGCCCTTCACGACGACGCCGAGCTGAAGGGCGCTGGCGCTGATCACGACCCATCCCTCCACTTCCTCGTCCGGGGGAAGTGGCTTGTACTTGATCCCATAGATTGAAGGATCCAGGGATCCGAAGTAGGCGAGCCAGACCTCCGGAGAATCTCGCTGCTCCAGGTCGCGGGCCAGATTCTGCAGGTCCTGACCCCAGTCGAGGTTGGAGTCCACGAGGTATCGATAACCCTGGGACGGCCCGCCCGTCAGAGGCTGGAAGTAGGCGAGGTAGTGAGGCGATATGCGGATCGCCTCGACGGCGTGCCATCCCAGGAGCAGGCCGAGCGCGATTCCCATCCACTTCCACCGATGCAGGTTCAGCGTGGCCAACCTACCCAGCAGGACGATGAGGACAACGTAAAAGACAAGGATGTGGCGAACACCGATATTGATGCCGCTCGTCATCGCGATCAGGAGGTAGGTGACCGCTGCCACGAGGAGCAAGGACTCGGCGGCCGGTCGCTTTCCCTTGCCAGTCCACCACGTGATCCCGGCGATCCCCAGCAGCAGGAGAAGAGGCAGGGACGTCTTCAGGATGAACGCCACGGGGAAGTAGGTGAACCACCCCATCTTGGATCGCTCGCCGAGGAAGAAGGCGTGATGGCCATGACGGTTGTGCTTCCGGAGGCGATCCAGGCCCCGGAAGAAGCTCGGGATCGGCACGGGCAGCTTCTCCCCGACGAACTGATAGGCCTTCAGGAGCGCAGGATTCGTGTACATCAGGACCGCCAGCTTCTTGTTCTTCGGAATCCTCGCTTTCCTGGAAAGGGGCGCTGTCTCGAAGGCGTACCCCGCCCATGTGATCACGAGAGCGGCCGCGAGGACGATGCCGACGGCCCTGAGGCTCGCTTTTCGTCCTGCGCCGCCTCGCGGAAGGTACCGGTGGATCTCGAGCTTGTGCTCCTCCGAACCGAATCGAGCGCGGAGGGCCGACCCGATGAGGAAGACAATCATCACCGGGACGAGGAGGAGGCCGGAGAATTTGCAGAGGACGGCGAGGCCCATCGATCCACCCATCAGGAGGAACCGAACGGCGCTCGGGGTCTGGCAGGCCCCCCAGAAGAGGCGCAGAGCGAGCAGAAATCCCGCCGCCCCCGCCACGTCCGTGGTGACGAGTCCTGTATGGCCGAGAATCGTCGGCGAGAAGACATAGGCAGCGAGGGAGATCGTCCCACCCCGGCTACCGTAGAGGGATCGCGCCCAAAAGTAGATCAGCGCCCCGAGGGCCATCGAGATCGGGATCATCGGCAGCCGCGCCCGGAACAGGATCGCATCGTGATCGAGCCGGTTTTCGAACCAGAACTTCCGGTACGCCTCCTTGACCTCGGAGCTGTCGTCCGGGTCGGCGGATCCCGAGACGATTCCCATCCATCTCAAGGGCCATGCGGCAACGAGCTTGGCGAGCGGGGGCTGTTCCCAGTTCGGAATGAACGAGCCTGTCTCGAGAGTGAAGGCCCCGGCCGCCACGTGGACGTACTCGTCCGCCGTCATGCTCTTCGTGAGGAGAACGGGAATCACCAGGATCGGGATGGCCGATATCAGGATCCAGGGAGCCGCCCTCTCCGCACGGCGCGCCCACACGGCGATCCGTTTCGGCGGCGAGTCGGCGCCGTCCAGTGAAGCTCCCCCCTCGGCGACCATTGCGGCTCCTTCCAGTGCGATTCTACTTCACAAGGATTGCACGGGGCATCTGGATCAAACCCATTCGGCGAAGAACTTCTCCATCTTCCCCTTCGCAAGGGCGACCCGCTCCTTCAAGCGAGCATTGACGCGCTTCTCGAGAAGCAGTCCGGACGAAATCAGGACCACGGCGGCAATACCCCACCAGACTTCTTTGGGACCCGCGGCGAAGTTGATGTTGACGAAGAGCCAGATGATCAAGTTTAGGAGGAACACCACCGCCCCTCCCCAGAAGAGTATCCGGACCCGCAACCAGAATGTCGACCCCAGAAGGATGGCCATGCTCGTGATCAGGATCACGGGCGCCTCATAGAGGAGCTTCGGATCCAGGGAACGGTAGAGAGCGGGGACGTAGAATACCAGCAGCCCGAGGACGATCAGTCCGCCGGGCGGGAACCTGTTCCCCAGCCACTTCGTCTTCCCCTTCAGCTCGAGGACCCCGATCCCGGCCGCGATGAATGCCGGCGGCGTCGTGAACCACTCCGTCAAAACCGCACCCTGCAGACGCAGCGTCAGGTAATAGGCCGACAGTCCCATCAGGAGGCTGAGGGCGTAGAAGCGTCGCTCGCGCGCCGTCCATGCCATGGTTGCGAAGAGCCCCGCCAGGATCAGAGAAGTGCGTATCGAGGTAAGGAGGTTCGGCCCGATGTCGAGGGCCCGAGAACGGAAGACGACGAAGGTCACGACGACGCCCAACGCCATCGGGAGGGCGGTGAGAAGCAAGGGGTCCGTATTCCAGGATCGGCGGGGAAAAAAGAAGCGGCCGGCGCCCACGTAGGCGATAGCCAGAGAGGCCTCCCACATCGCCACCGTCAGAGCGGACGCTCTCGCGTAGCGCATGAGAAAGAGGAATCCGAGGGAGAACGAGAAGGCCGCCGCATAGAAGAAGAGCTCGCGCCGTATCCGGAGGCCTCCGATGCCGAAGACCGCCGCATAGGAGAAATAGGTCGTCACGGCCTCTCCCACGGTCCCCCAGGTGAACGCGACGCTGATCGCCGCGACGATCCCGATCGAA
Organism: Planctomycetota bacterium; assembly: GCA_027296055.1. GTDB lineage: Bacteria > Planctomycetota > JAPUJT01 > JAPUJT01 > JAPUJT01 > JAPUJT01. The sequence continues at coordinate 17,857 of JAPUJT010000173.1, forward strand.
CAGTAGAAGACGCCGGGAAGGAGGCCGAGATTTCTCCTCTCACACCTGATCCCCAGCACCATGAAGGCGATGGCGAGGAAGCTCAGGAGGATACCCTGGATCGGAATGGTGTAATCGAGGAAGGCGAAGAAGCTGAGCGTCCCGCCGAGGAGAGAGAGGTTCGCCGCCAGGATGATGAGGGGCGCCAGCGCGCGCTGGAGAGTGCCCTGCTGCGCGGAGAGGCCTGAAATGCCAAGGGCGAAGGCGCAGAAGGTGAACTGGAAAGTCGCCGCCACCGTTCCCATGTCACCGGTCGCCACCCGGATCAGCGCGACCCCCGCGAGGACCAAGGCGACCAGTGCGGAGACGCCGACCGCCGCCCTCCCCCACCGGACGATCCCCACCCGCGCCCAGAGGTATCCCACGAAGCAGCCTGCGAGGGCGAAGGCGGCGAAGAGCGGCCTCCAGTCGAAGGCGGGCGAATTCAGGGTCAATTGAAACAGGACGGCGAGGAAGACCAGGGAGATCGCCGCGCGTCGCAGGGTCAACGAAGATCCCCCGCTCGCCACCATCGTGATGGCAAGCGCGGAGATGAGCGCCGTCACGACGGGCCAGAACGCCGATGGCTGTGTAGAGAGTGCGTAGACAGCCGGCACATAGGGAACGAGCGTGGCGATAACCAACGCCACGGCGCACCACGCCAGGGGACGCCGATACCTGACGGCCCCCTCCGACCTCGAGAGGCCCGCGTTGATGGCGGCAAGCAAGGCGGGCAGCAGGGCGTAGAAGTGGCCCGACAGATCCAGCGCTTCCACTCCGGCGAAGAGGAGCAGCAGGCAGCCCGCGTTCAGCGGAGCCAGGTGCCATTCCCGGGAAGGGGTGCGCGCCCATCGCAGATGGAGGAAGGCTGCGCCCGCCCCCGCGAGAGCCAGGTGGATCGTCGAGATAGTCGAGATGGAGAAACTCCCGAGCACGGCATGGAAGAAGAGGACGGCGGCGCCGAGGAGGAGGGCGAGAAGGCTGAGTCCAATCGCATAGACGGCCAGGGGACGCGACGCTGCCTCTCCCCAACGGTATCTGATTCGCCCCATCCCGAACGCGAGGATCACGGCCCCCGCCATCATGAAGGCTGGAGATGCGTCCCAGGGACGTTCGAACTGGAGTATCACGAAGAGGGGAATGGCGGCGAAGAACGCGCCGGCCACGGAGATCTCGATCGATCGGCGACTGGAGATCCCGCTGGAGAGGGCGTGCAAGCCAGCGGCGGGAATCGCCAGGAGTGGATAGATGGCGGGGCTCTTCCCGAGCACGGCGAAGAGACCGCTCGCTGCCGCAGCTAGAGGCACCACGCACCAGCTTGCAACCGCTCCCACCGGCGCCTCGGGATCGTCCGGACGGATGACGGAGATCGAGTAGGCCCCGAGGCCCACGCCGACCGCAGCCAGCCAGAGGTCGTCGAGCGGGCGACCCATTGTCTGGATGCCCATGGCTACGAGGGCGTAGGCGCAATACAGGATCGGGAGCAGAAAGGCCCCCTCCCTCGAATCTCTCAGCTTCCAGACGAAGTACCCCCCCAGAAGGATGGCGCCGGCGTAGATCGACCATTCGGCATGAGCCGTGGTTGGCTGGAATGGAGGGATCTCGATCAGGTTCTCGACGAAGGCCAGGCCCGCAACGGCGAGGGCCACATGGCCCAAGGGTCGCGCGGCGCCTTCGCGTTGCTTCCGGCGGAGGACCACGGCCACAACGACGACGGAGAGGGCGACGGCCATCTCGAACGGGGAGTGGTTGTAACGACCCGTCGAGAAGTGCTGGAGGGCTAGCAGGCTCGCCGCGACGTAAGCGACCGCTGATACGTACTGGATTCTGTCGCGGCCGGATTGAAGCCCGACGACGAACACGAGGCAGGCCAGGGCCCAGCCCGTGATGGACACGTCGAGGAGATCCGCGGCGCCGATCGACGTCAGGATAAGGACGAGCAGCAGCCCCGCGACTATGTTCGTGAAGGCGGCAAGCCTGAAGACGGGACCCCGGAAGGGATCACCCGCCTTCCGCTGGGCGTAGGCGAGGTATGCGCCGGCAGGCACGAGGAGGGAGACCCCGAGGAAGCCCTCTCGCAGGGCGGACTCGCCGAGGATCATCGTGAACCCCGTCGGGGCGGTCAGCGCTGCGAGAAAGAGCAGGGTCCTCTCGCCAGCGACCCTGGATCCCAGGGCGTAGAGAATCGAGCAGCCGAGAGCCACCCATCCCCACTCCAGCAACGGCCTCTCGATCACCACCACCTGAAAGCGGGCTGCGGCATAGTAGCAGAGCGGCAAGAAGACGGCGGAGAGGAGCGAGAAGGCCAGAGATGTCCAGGGAAAGTCGAACAGTCGCTTCACGGCTATCGCCGCGGCGAAGATCCCGAGCGTCGCCCCCGGGAAGATCATGAACAAGAGGGGATGGTATTCGCCGCCGTAAGTGTAGAGCGAGCTGA
>JAPUJT010000174.1 GCA_027296055.1 Planctomycetota bacterium
GGTCTCGAGGCGGAGGTTCCTGATGCCTGAAGACCCGCAAGTGATCCTCGCCACCGACTGCGGGAGCACGACGACCAAGGCGATCCTTATCGAGAAGAAGGGGGGGGAGTATCGCCAGACGACGCGCGGCGAGGCCCCCACGACCGTGGAGGCGCCGTTCGAGGATGTCACGATGGGCGTCCTCAACTCCGTCAGCGAGATCGAAGATCTATCGGGACGCAAGCTCATCGATGATGAGGGCCACATCATCAAGCCAGCGAAGGGAAACGTGGGTTGCGATCTCTACATCTCCACGTCCAGCGCCGGTGGGGGCCTGCAGATGATGGTGGCTGGCGTGGTCCGGAAAATGACCGCCGAGAGCGCTGAGCGAGCGGCCCTCGGCGCGGGATCTATCGTGATGGACGTGATCTCATCGAACGACAAGCGCCTTCCGCACGAACAGATCCAGAGGATCCGTCAGCTCCGTCCGGACATGATCCTTCTCTCGGGAGGGATCGACGGAGGCACGACGACACACGTCGTGGAGCTGGCCGAGTTGGTCTCCGCGGCCGATCCGAAACCGCGACTCGGGAGCGGTTTCCGTCTCCCCGTGATCTACGCAGGCAACCAGGCCGCCACGGCCCCGGTTGAAGCGATCCTGAAGGACAAGACGGACCTCTGCGTGGTAGAAAACATCCGCCCCGTTCTCGAGAGGGAGAACCTCGGCCCCGCGAGGGAGAAGATCCATGACCTGTTCCTCGAACACGTGATGGCTCAGGCGCCGGGCTACAAGAAGCTGATGTCGTGGACCGACGCCCCGATCATGCCCACACCCGGCGCGGTAGGCACGATTCTCCAGACGATCTCCCGTAGGCAGGAGATCAACGCCATGGGAGTCGACATCGGCGGGGCGACAACGGATGTCTTCAGCGTATTCGGGGGCGTCTTCAACCGCACGGTGAGCGCCAACCTCGGCATGTCGTACTCTATCTCGAACGTCTTTGCCGAGGCGGGTCTCGAAAACGTCATGAGGTGGGTCCCCTTCCACATGGACGAGCGAGACCTCCGGAACCGGGTCAAGAACAAGATGATCCGGCCGACGACCATCCCTCAGACCCTGCAAGAGCTGATATTCGAGCAGGCGGTCGCTCGCGAGGCCCTTCGACTCGCCTTCCTCCAGCATCGGGAGTTCGCCACCACCCTGAAGGGTGTGCAGCAGGAGCGAACGATCGGCGACACCTTCGAGCAGAAGTCCAGCGGCCAATCCATCGTTCAGTTGATGGACCTGGACCTTCTCGTGGGATCGGGAGGGGTCCTGTCCCACGCCCCCCTGATGTCGCAGACGGCAGCGATGCTGATCGACGCCTTCCAGCCCGAGGGGGTCACGACCCTGGCCAAGGACAGCATCTTCATGATGCCGCATTTAGGAGTATTGTCCCAGGTTCACGACAAGGCGGCCACCGAGGTCTTCGAAAAAGATTGCCTGATATTGCTGGGGTCGTGTGTGGCCCCGACCGGGAAGGGGAAGGAAGGGAAGGAGTGCCTCTCGTACTCGATCGATCTCCCCGGAGGAGTGAAGGAGGAGGGTTCGCTGAAGGTGGGTGACCTCCGCTTGATCCCCCTGGAGCTCGGCAAGACAGCGGCCGCCCGACTCTCTCCGAGCCGGGGATTCGACCTGGGCGAGGGCCCCGGCGCTGCTGTGGAGAGGACCTTGAAGGGGGGGACGGTCGGGATCATCCTGGACGCGAGGGGACGGCCTCTTACCATTCCGGAAGATCCTGCCCTCCGGACGGAGAGGGTGACGACCTGGATTCGAGCACTGAAGATCTACCCGGACGAGGGCCTGAAGGGGACCTGATGCCGCATGGCGCATGCTTACAGCCCCGGGCTGAAGGTCACGGCCCACGAAACAGTCCGCAGAAGACGCATCCTACCCATGAAGGGCGATGTGATCGTGAGTGTGGGGGAAGAGGTCTCACCCGACTCGGTCGTCGCGCACACGCACATACCCGGAGACGTGAAGCCGGTGAATGTGGCGAACATCCTCGGCCTGCCTCCGGCGGACATCCATACGTCCATGGTAAAGAAGCTCGGGGACTCCGTGGAGGAGAACGAGGTCTTCGCCGAGACGAAGAGCTTTTTCGGACTCTTCAAGTCGCAGGTCAGATCACCGCTCACGGGGACGCTGGAGAGCGTCTCCGATGTCACGGGCCAGGTCCACGTCCGCGGAATGCCCATTCCTGTGGAGGTGGAGGCCTACCTCCGGGGGACGATCGTGGAGGTGATACCGGAAGAGGGTGTCGTCGTGGAGACTCCCGCTGCCTTCCTCCAGGGGATCTTCGGGATCGGGGGCGAGACCTACGGGGACCTCGTCATGGCGACCGACTCTCCGGACGTGGAACTGGACGAGCAGCGGGTCAAACCGGAGCAAAAGGGAAAGGTGATAGCCGGCGGCAGCCGGGTCACGGCGGCGGCCCTTCGAAAGGCGATCGATCTGGGGATCCGCGCCGTGGTCGTCGGGGGGTTCGACGACAAGGATCTCCGGGACTTCCTCGGCTATGACCTCGGAGTGGCCATCACCGGATCGGAGCAACTCGGCGTGACGCTGGTCGTGACAGAAGGATTCGGAACCATCACCATGGCACAAGGAACATTCGATCTTCTCCGCAGCAACGCTGGAAGGCTCGCCTGCGTCAACGGGGCGACACAGATCCGGGCCGGCGTGATCCGCCCCGAGGTCGTGATCCCCCTGGAGAAGGCCGCGACCGGACCGTCGACCGAGGGGAAGGAGATTCCGGGTCTCCACGAGGGAAGCCAAATTCGCGTGATTCGGGAGCCGTATTTTGGCAGGCTTGCCAGAGTGACGGACCTGCCTGCGCAGCTCACCGTCCTGCCATCGGGATCAAAGGCGCGGGTTCTCGAAGTGGAACTGGAGGGCGGCGAGAAGGCCATCCTTCCCCGGGCCAACGTGGAGCTTATCGAAAGATGACGAGGAGGTTCCACATCATCCTCGCGTGCGTTGCGTGCATTCTGGGGGTTGTCCTCGCGGAAAGCGCATCGGCTCAGGTCCAGACCGGACCGCCCCTGCGACCCCCGACGAACGTGAGGGCGATGGATCGACCGGACGACGCCGGCGGCTGGATCCTGATCTCGTGGGAGTACTCCTCGGACGATGCCGGGCTCGGGGGTCGCGTTGTGGCGTACCGCGTCGAGCGCGGTACCTCCAGGGATGGTCCCTGGCGTGAGGTGGAAGTCCTCGGGCCCCAGAAACGTTCCACCAAGGACAAGTCCCCCGGCCTGTCCGAAGGCGGCCTCTACAACGGCGAGGACCTCTTCTACAGGGTCGTGGCCATAGGGGGTAACGGGGAAGAAGCGCCCTCGGCGGTTGGCGATCCGGCCACGGCCACGGCCGAGGCCTTCGCCTGGTCCATGACTTACTTCATGATCATCACACTGCTCATCTGCGGCGCCGTCGTGTATTTCATCGAAGCCGCCCGCCGGGGCAAGAAGATCTTCATACGCAAGATAGCGGGTCTCGACGCTGTCGATGAGGCGATCGGGCGCGCCACGGAGATGGGGAGCCCGATCCTCTTCGTCCCCGGCATCCAGGACATGAACGACATGCAAACCGTCGCGGGGATAACGATTCTCGGTCACGTCTCCAAGGGGGTCGCCGAGTACGGCGCTAGTCTTACCGTTCCGACCAGCCGCTCTCTGGTCATGACGGCCGCCCGTGAGACGGTGAAGGCCTCCTATCTCGCCGTCGGCAGGCCCGACGCCTACAACGATGACATGGTCTATTACCTGACGGATGAGCAGTTCGGATATGTGGCCGCCGTGACGGGGGTGATGGTTCGGGAGAAACCCGCCGCCTGCTTCTATATGGGCGCGTTCTATGCCGAGTCTCTGATTCTCGCCGAGACGGGCAATACATTCGGTGCGATCCAGATCGCCGGCACGGCGATGCCTGCTCAGCTTCCCTTCTTCGTGGCAGCCTGCGACTACACTCTGATCGGGGAGGAATTTTTTGCCGCCAGCGCCTATCTGTCCGGAGAGCCGCATCAGCTTGGCAGTCTCGTAGGACAGGACTTCGGCAAGCTCTTCGTCCTGGTGATAGCGATCCTCGGGACACTCTTTCTGACGATCGCGACGTTCATGGGTCACGGATCCATGGAGTTCCAGACGGCAGAGCAAGCGGCGGGGTCCAGGGCCCGGATCACCGAGATCGGGGACGGCGCGGACAGCGGCGTCCCCCGCGGAACGCTCCAGCGCTGGGAACTCGACGGAATCTCTATCGGGGAGAATACGAGCGACGACGGACAGATCTGGGTGGACGTTATCAAGGACGATCCGGTGCAGGGCGCCTACGGTATTTTGCTCTACTCCGACGAAGCGAAGACGATGAAGGTGGCGGAGGGCAAGGGATTCGAGGGGAGAAAGATCCTCCTGGGTCCTCAAGGCGAGTCGGGTCTGTCTGGCTCGGTCTGGCTCACCGCGCCAGCCTCCGAGAAGTCCTTCATCCTGAAGCTATCGCCATCAGCGGAGACGGCCCACGGTGTGGCGGACTGGGTCCGGTCGCTGGTCGAGATCTCGAAGTAGTCAGGGGCCATTGCCATGATGCGCAGGACAATTCCATTACTGATTACCCTCGTCGTAGGGCTGGTCCTGGTCGTATCGAGATTCATCCCGACCATCGAGCACTGGGGCGAGGACGCTGCGATCTGGTTCGACATCCTCGCCGCCATCGCCTTCATCCTCGGCGGTGGAAATCTCCTGAAAGTCCACTCCCAGAAGATCAGGAGACAGGTGTCGGGATGGGCCTACAGCGGTGTAACCATGATTTTCTTCCTCTTCGTGCTCTTCGTCGGTCTGGGGAAAGTGTCCGTCGACCCCAGCAACAAGTACCCGTTCGATCTGGAGGTCTCGCATCCCGGGGCCCCCCTCGCCTGGCTCATCGCGGGCGAGAGAGTACACGTCGTGGTCCTTGCCGACGGAGAAGAGGTGACGCTCGGTTCCGGTCCCGGTGCACAGATCCTCCTCGAGGGTGCGGGGGTCGGTCCTGTCCACTGCAAGGTTCAGCGGACAGGCGACGAATACCGCCTCGTGGACCTCGACAGCGGCACCGGAACCTACCTGAGTGGGGAGGACGTCGGCACGGCCGGAGCTTCCATCCGACCCGGTGAACGATTCCGGGCAGGAACTGTTGGGGACCCGGTCGTCGCTCTCCGCGTCGGCCGAAGCGTCCTCATCCAGGTGGTCCGCCCGGATGAGGGTGCGCCGGTGCGCATAGGGGCTGTCCAGGGCGCCGAAGTTCCCATCATCGCCGCCGGCGTGGCCGATATCGCGGTCCAGCTGTCGATCGGCGAAGAGAATGAGGTGCGACAACTGACTCCGGGCGGCCGCCCCTCGGATCAGACACTCGTCCGCGGTGAGAAGCTGAACATCGGCCCGATCGTGATGGTCTACAGACCCAATGCATGGCTCACCGGCAACTACCAGCAGGACGAATCCTGGTTCATGTACGCCTTCAGGTACGGCTTCAAGCCGCTGCAGTCGGCCACCTTCGCCATGCTCGCCTTCTACGTCGCGTCGGCCGCCTTCCGGGCGTTCCGGGCAAAGAACGCCGAGGCGATCATCTTGCTAGCGACGGCGTTCCTGATACTCCTCGGGCGGACTTACCTCGGTACCGTGATCACCGTCTGGGTTCCCGACGAACTCGAGGTTCTCAGGGTGCCCAACCTCACCGTATGGATCATGAAGGTCATCAACGCGGCGGGGAACCGGGCGATCATGATCGGCATAGCTCTTGGCATCGCGTCGGCTTCTCTCAAGGTCATTCTTGGCATCGACCGCTCCTACCTGGGCGGGGAGGGCTAACGGATGCCGAACAAGGCGATTCATTTCCTGGAGCACCTGGACCGCCGGTGGGTGTTTCTCCTCATGGCCGTGGCCGTTATCATGCCCATCATTTTCCAGGTGATATTCCCCGAACAGGCGACCGATCTCGTCCAGGTGATCTACGACAGGATCGAGGAGATGCCGAAGGGATCGAAGATCCTCCTCGCCTTCGATTACGATCCGGGGAGCGAACCGGAACTGCAGCCGATGGCGACCGGCGTCACGCGGCACTGCAGCGAAAAGGGTCACAAGCTCTACTTCCTCGCGCTGTGGCCCGTTGGCCCGGCGATGATCGAGAACACGATCAACGAGGTCATCAAGATCAGTGCCACCAAGGTTCTCGAGGAGGTCGCTGCGCTTGTGGGCGAACATCCCAAGACACTGAAAGACGTGGACAAGAAGGTCGCTGATGAAGGACTGGCATCCCTCTCCGATGATGAGAAGAAAATATTGAACCTCCTGCACCTCAGCTTTCTCGTCGCCAAGGAGATGGGGGGCCTCGATCCCGAAGCCATAGAATCCGACGTGGAGATCGATGCCAGTCGGATCGAGGCGGGCATCCGGGAAATAGAGGGGAAGATCCTGAGCGACCAGGCCCTGATGGACCTCAAGATCAACCTCGAACTGAAGGTCGAGAACCGATCTCATAGGGAGATGAAGTACGGGGTGGATTATGTGAACCTCGGCTTCAAGCCGGGCAACGAGGGTGTGATCAAGGTCATCATCACGGATCTGAAGAAGCTATATACCACGGATCACTACGGGACGAACATCGATGACATCGAGATGACACGTGGAATCTCCAGCATCCAGGACATGGACTTGATCCTGAACATCAGCGCGGGTTATCCCGGAACGAAGGAATGGGTCCAGTATGCGGCGGAGCCATACAACGTTCCGATCGCGTCGGGATGCACCGGTGTCCAGGCCCCGCTGCTCTACCCGTACATCCCCGAGCCTCTCTTTGGCCTGATGGGGGGGGTCAAGGGAGCGGCGGAGTTCGAGGCGGCCCTCCGGATAGGTTATCCGAAGTTCGACGATGATCGGCTGAACAAGGGAGTGCAGAGGATGGGCCCGCAGATGGTGGCCCATCTGGCGATCTTGCTCTTGATCGTCCTCGGAAACATCACGTACTTCGCCACTCGAAAGACGAAGCGAGGCCAGGGGACTTGATGAAGAGGGAGACAAAAATCTGGACGATCATCCTGGCCGTGGCCGGGATCTGGATTCTGTCCAGAGTCTTGACGGGCGCGATGCCTGAGCCGGTCTCGCGCAAGGTGATCGGCACATGGATCGGCGCCTTCTTCACCCTCGCCCTTTTCTCGTTCCTCTACCGGGATAACCCGTTCTACAAGTTCGCCGAGCACGCCTTCGTCGGAGTCTCCGCCGCCTACTGGATGGTCGTGGGTTTCTGGACGACCATCATCCCCAACCTGCTCGGCAAGCTGGCTCCAGATTTCACCCGGAGCCACTACGTTCCCGGAATCTCCCCCGACGCCCGCACGGAGTGGCTGTATCTGGTCCCACTGATCCTGGGGATTCTCCTCCTCTGGCGACTGTCCCCGAAGGGAGGGTGGATCGGTCGCTGGCCGCTCGCCTTCATCCTCGGAACGACGGCGGGAATCAGGCTGATCGGATTCCTGGAGGCCGATTTCCTCCTCCAGATACGACAGTCCATCAAACCTTTCCTCGCATACGGAGATGGAGGTGTCTTCGAGCTCGGGGCTGCGTTCTCCAGCGTTGTCACGGTGGTAGCGACTCTCTGCGCTCTCACCTATTTCTTCTTCTCCGTGGAGCAAAAAGGTGTGGTGGGGGGCGTGGCCCGCGTCGGGATCTGGGTGCTGATGATCACGTTCGGGGCGGGCTTCGGATACACCGTCATGGGGCGGGTTGCCCTCCTTGTGGGCCGGTTCCAGTTCCTTCTGGACGATTGGCTGCACCTCCTGGCCAAGTAGTCGTAAGCGACGAATGTCGCTATAATGCCACTCTGGCATGGGAATTCGCACCTTTACGCTCCTGCTCCTCCTCTCCGGTGGCGGCCTCGCCCTCGCCCAGGATGAAGTTACCCTCACGGACGGGCGGGTCCTCAAGGGCCGGGTCGTGGACGAGGGACACCAGATCCGCCTCGTGAAAGACCTGGGCTCGATCCCCATCTCCAAGCGCGACATCGTGAAGGTCCGGATCGATCGGGAGCGCCTCCCCGAGGGGGACCTCGTGGATCGTGTGGTCCTCAACAACGGTTCCGAGATCGCAGGGACGATACGCCTCGAGAGAGACGGCAGGGTCGTGGTCGTGACGGGCAAGTTCGGCGAGGTGAAGTACGCTCGCTCCGAGATCCGGGAGATCGTCTACGCCAAGGGCGAAGATGGCTCCCTGGACAAGACCAAGGAAGGGGCCGCCCGGCGGGTAGACGAACTCCTCGATGCGATGACAGATCCGGCGCGCGAGGAAGAGGCTCGCGCGCAGATCATTCGCCTGGGGGTCTATGCGATTCCCCACCTCGAGAGGGCGCTCCCCCAGGCCGAGGGTGCGAACCGGGAGACGATCGACCATCTCCTGCGGGTGAACCGGCTCCGGACAGTGCTCACTCGAGAAATCGAGGAGACGGTCTCCGAGGTGAAGGATCGACTCCTCGACGGTGATCCCGAGGTGAGATTCGCCGCCCTTCAGGACATCGTTCTCTATCACCTCAAGGACAGCGCCCCGGTGCTCATCTACCTGCTCGAGAACGGAGAGACCGACAGCAAGATACGCGGGTACGTGATCGACCGACTGGCGAAGCAGCGACGAAACTCGGACCTGATCGAGCTGCTCCAGACCGGCGACTCGAACATCCGGCTCGCAGCCGCCCTGGCTCTGGGGGAGAACGGGATCTTCCTCGGCGTGCCGATCCTGATCCTGGCGCTGGGCGTCGACGACGAGGCGGTCCGTGTAGCGGTCTTCGAGAAGCTGAAACGGTTCACGGGCGAGGACCTCCTCTACTGGCCGAAGGACCCCGCTGGAGACTCGACCGATGTCCTGCACGCCGATGCCCTGGCCCAGGCGAAGAGCGATCGAGAAGAGGCGATCGCGCGCTGGGAGGAATGGTGGGATCAAAATGGAGAGGGGCTGATTCGCGTCAGCATGAAGGAATTCCGGAGGAGTGTCGTGTCCTCCAAGGAGAAGGAGGAGGCGGAGAAGTTCTTCAGTCAGGGCGCCAATATCGTGGAACGCATCTCGGAGGATGGAAAGGCGCCGTAGGAGGAGGAGATCCACCGAGGCATCTTCCTCTTTCGATCGGCCCTCGAGAGCGATCCGGGCCTGGGCAAGGCCCGTCTGCATCTCGCGATCCTCTACTACCTGCGAGGAGAGCGTAGCGACCTGCTCGAAGCCACCAGCCAGCTGAGAGCGATCGTGGATCGATACGGTGTGGAATCGGGCAAGGCGGTTCTCAAGCTGGCTCACTACTACATCGGCCGGATCGAGTCGGATCGGCAGAACTGGGAGAACGCTCGGATCCACTTCGACAAGTCGATCGAGGTGGACCCCAACTTCGTGGATGGCTTCCTCTCGCTGGGACAGGCGGTCTACCACCGCGCTGTCTTCGAGGACCGGCTCCAGAAGGAACTGCGCCGCCGCCTTCTGAGGGCCGCGGTTCGTCGCTTCGGAGAAGCTCAGGAAGCTATCGGCCGGAACTACGAGGAGCTGAAAGACGCCTCCAAGGGGCTCGATCTGATCCGCGGGCGCCTCGTATACAAGGGAGGCTCATTCCGAACACACCTCCGGGAATACAACTCCGTCCTCTGGGCCAAGACTGCCGGCATCCACTACTGGCTCGGCAAGGCCCTCATCGCTCTGGGCGAGGAGCCCGAGGCGCTCGAGTCCTTCCGCAGGGCCACCAAGCTTGCGCCGGATGTCGCCATCTACAGGGAAGCCGAAGCGATGCTCGGCCAGCGGGTTGACCAGCCCTCCGACGAAAAGTAGCATTTGCACATTCTCCGAGACCGGTTGACACATTCCAGCCAGGTGAGTGAATACTGCCATGAGTGTATATGACGAGCTCCTTCCCTATGTGAACAAACCGAGCGGGTACCTCGGCGACGAGATCAACTCGGTTCACAAGGATCACGCGTCGGTCCAGTGCAGCGTGGTTCTCGCCCATCCGGACCTTTACGAGATGGGGATGTCTCACATCGGGCTCAACATCCTCTACGATCTGATCAATCGCGACGAGCGATTCGTCTGCGAGCGAGTCTTCTCTCCGGGGATGGACTACGAGGCCCTGCTCAGGGAGCGCGACCTCCCGCTGGCCTCCCTCGAGAGCCAGACTCCCCTCCGCGACTTCGACATCCTGGGCGTGACGCTTCCCCACGAGCTCTGCTACACCAACGTCGTGGGCCTGCTCGACCTCAGTGGCGTCCCGATCCGCGCGACGGACCGCGATGACTCGCATCCGATCGTGATCGCGGGGGGGTCCGCCGCCTTCAACCCCGAGCCGGTAGCTCCGTTCTTCGATGCCGTGGTGATAGGAGACGGAGAGCTGGTCATCCTCCGGATCTGCGAGGCAGTGATTCGCCTCAGAGGCCGTCCGCGCGGAGAGGTCCTCGAGGCCCTCTCCGAAATCCAGGGGGTCTACATCCCCTCCTTCTTCGAGCCGCGCTACGGCGACGACGGGCAGCTGGCAGAGATCCGCCCCCTCAAGGAGGATCAGCCGTCCGTGAAGAGGGCCGTCCTGACCGACCTCGGCAAGGGCACCTATCCGGAGAAGCTGATCGTTCCGTTCCAGCAGCTCGTCCACGATCGCATCAGCATGGAGATCATGCGGGGCTGCACGGTGGGATGCCGCTTCTGCCAGGCCGGTTACACGTATCGCCCCGTGCGAGAGCGCAAACCGGAGGAGATTATTCGCCTCATCAACACGAACCTGCGGAACACGGGCCATGATGAGGTCTCCCTCCTCTCGCTCTCCTCGGGAGACTACTGCAAGATCGACCCTCTTCTCGAGACGCTGATGAAGCGGCTCGCTCCCGAGCGAGTAGCCATGTCGCTGCCCTCCCTTCGTGTCGCGACGCTGACTCCCAGCATCGTCGGAAACATCAAGGAGGTCCGGCGGACCGGCTTCACCATCGCCCCGGAGGCGGGCACAGAGCGGATGCGCCGCATCATCAACAAGCCGGTCGACGATCGGGACATCCTCAAGGTCGTGGCGAATGTCTTCTCGCAAGGATGGAGGAGGATCAAATTCTACTTCATGATCGGGCTGCCCTTCGAGGAGGAGGCCGACCTGGACGGGATCATCCGTATCGCGAGGGCGAGTCGCGACGTGCTGAGGCAGTCGGGCAAGGGGGCGGTGACGGTGAGCGTCTCCACGTTCGTGCCCAAGCCGATCACACCGTTTCAGTGGTCCGAAATGATCGATCGGCAGACCACTCTCGAGAAGCAAGCCTACCTCCGCAAGGCGCTGCGTGACGACGGAATCGTCTTCAAGTGCCACGACTCCGAGCTGTCGTACATCGAGGGGATCTTCTCTCGTGGAGACCGTCGACTGGCGGATGTCCTGGAGACGGCCTATCGCCTGGGCTGCAGGTTCGATTCCTGGTCTGACCACTTCCGCCCCGAGCTCTGGGCGAGCGCGCTCGAGAAGTGTGGCGTCGAGCCTGAGAAGTACTTCCGCGAGAGGGACCTCGACGAGGTGCTTCCCTGGGATCACCTCGACGCGCAGGTGGCCAAGCCGTTCCTGATCGAAGAGCTGGAAAAAGGGCGGCGGGAGGCGATGACCGGGGATTGCCGGTGGCATGGCTGCCCCGATTGCGGGATCTGCTTCAAGGACAATGTCCGTAACATCACCTTCCCGAAGGTGGACGGGATGCCAGCGCCCGTGATCCCCCGCCAGGATGAGCGGAAGCAGCCCTGGACCCGTATGCGCCTTCGATACCAGAAGACGGGCCGTTGCCGCTTCCTCAGTCACCTGGAGGTGGCCAAGTGCTTCCAGCGAGCCGTTCGCAGGGCGGCGATCCGGACGCGATACAGCCAGGGATTTCATCCGAAACCGCGCCTCTCCTTCGGACCGCCTCTCTCCGTGGGCTACGAGAGCGATTCGGAGCTGTTCGATGTCGAGGTGATCGGCAGCCCGGACCCGCAAGGAATCCTCGAGAGGCTGAATCCGCAGCTTCCCGGTGGACTTCAGGCCCTGGCAGTGGAGGAGATCTCCCGCAAAGATCCTTCCATATTCAACAGCCTATCTACCACGACCTACCGGATCGTGCCTGACACCCTCCCGGCCACCGCCTCGCGCGACATCGAGGCGTTCATCGCAAAGGATGTGGAGTTCATTCGCCAGCTGCGCAAGGGCAAGATGCGCCGTCTGGATCTTCGCGCGCAGGTAGAGTCCCTCACCCTCGAAGGGGGAGAGATCGAGCTCGTGCTGCACCAACGTCAGGACGGGAGCGCCAAGGCGGCGGAGATCGTGCGACGGATTCTCGGCCTCCCGGAGGAGTGCGAGAAAGAGATGGCGGTGCGAAAGGTTGGTGTCACCATGACGGAGCGATCGGCCGCGGTCCATTCCACCGCCTCAGGTCGAGCGTGATATCCGTCGTCATCCCGGTCCTGGACGAGGAGCAGATCCTGGACGGCAGCCTGGCCGACCTCCGGAGACAAGAGGGCGCCAAGGAGCTGATCGTCGTGGACGGCGGTAGTCGCGATCGGTCGGTCGAGATGGCCCGGCGCCATGCCCGCGTGATCCAGATGGGTCGCGGTCGGGCGCGGCAGATGAATCGAGGGGCGCTCGAGGCCGCCGGAGACATCCTGCTCTTCCTGCATGCCGACTGCCGGCTGGAGCCCGGATCCCTCGGGGCCGTTCGGGGGGCGATCCGTCGAGGAGCTTCCGGAGGATGCTTCCGACAGGTGATTCGCTCACCTGGCCTGCTCTATCGAGTGATCGAGAAGTGCGCCGATCTTCGCGCCCGAAATCTGGCCTACTTCTACGGGGACAGCGGGCTCTTTCTGACCCGCGACCTTTTCTTCCGTCTCGGTGGCTATCCCGACGTTCCGATCATGGAGGAGGTCGGTCTCACCCGGGCCTTAAAGAAGGCGGGGCCCGTCCATCTGCTGAGGAAGAGGATCTATGTCTCGCCTCGGCGCTGGCAGACGAAGGGTGTCCTGCGCACTACCTTGCGAAACTGGGCGATCACCGCGAGGTATCACCTTGGGACTTCC